>NZ_JBIDBN010000016.1:0-123048 GCF_043203115.1 Streptomyces sp. NPDC048001 | reverse complement strand
CTCGCGCGTGGGGGGTTTTCTTTTTGCCTTCTTACCCCCCGCGCGCGTCCCCCCCCGTTGCCCGCCGCGGGGGGGGGGGGGGGCCGGGGCCCGGGGGGGGGGGGGGGGGGGCGGCGCCCGCCCGCCCCCCCCCCGCCGGGGGTCAGCGCTCCCCCGCCTCCCCGGCCAGCACCTCGGCCAGCACCCGTGCGGCCCGCTCGGCGTCGGCGAAACCGACGTACAGCGGAGTGAAGCCGAAGCGCAGGACGTCCGGGCGGCGCAGGTCCCCGACGATCCCGCGGGCGATCAGCTCCTCCATCACCCGGGGGGCGTCCGCGCAGCGCAGTGCGACCTGGCTGCCGCGCTCCCCGTGCGCGGCCGGTGTCATCGCCTCGACGCGCCCCGCGGGGACGTAGGCGGCGACGCACTCCAGGAAGAAGTCCGTCAGGGCCAGGCTCTTGGCCCTGACCGCCTCGATCGAGACGCCGTCCCACACGTCGAGCGCCGCCTCCAGGGCCAGCATCGACAGGATGTCGGGGGTGCCGACCCGGCCGCGGACCGCCCCGGGGGCGGGGGCGTAGGCGGGGCTCATCGCGAACGGGTCCTGGTGGGAGGTCCACCCCGGGAGCGGCGAGTCGAACGCCTCCTGGTGGCGTCGGGCCACATACAGGTACGCCGGGGCGCCGGGCCCCCCGTTGAGGTACTTGTAGGTGCAGCCCACCGCGAGGTCCACGCCGTGCGCGTCCAGCCCCACCGGCAGCGCCCCGGCGCTGTGGCAGAGGTCCCAGACCGCGAGCGCGCCCGCCCGGTGGACGGCCTCCGTCAGCCCGGGCAGGTCGTGCAGCCGTCCCGAGCGGTAGTCGACGTGGTTGACCAGGGCGACCGCCGTCGACGGGCCCAGGGCCGCCGTCAGCTCGCCCGGGTCCACCGGGACGATCCGCCGCCCGGTCATCCGGGCCGCCGACTCGGCGATGTACCCGTCCGTGGGAAAGGTCGTCGCGTCGACCAGGACGTCCGTGCGCGCCGGGTCGCCGACCAGGCGCACGGCGCCGACCACGGCCTTGAAGACGTTGACGCTGGTGGAGTCGCCGACGACGACCTGTCCGGGGGCCGCGCCGACGAGGGGGGCGATCCGGTCGCCCACCCGCTCCGGCGCGGTCCACCAGTCGCCCTCGGTCCAGGAGCGGATCCGCAGCTCGCCCCACTGCCGCCGCACCACGTCGGCGACCCGGTCGGGTACGTGCGCCGGCAGTGCGCCGAGCGAGTTCCCGTCCAGGTAGACCCCGTCGTCCAGGGCGAACAGCTTGCGCGCACCCGCCAGTTCGTCTGCGGCGTCGAGCGCCGCGGCCCGTGCGGCCGGGGACTCAGACATGGCTGCGCGCCGTCCACAGCTCGGGGAAGACGTTCTTGCGGGCGCGCTTCTCCAGCCAGGAGACCCCCGCGGAGCCGCCGGTGCCGACCTTGGAGCCCATGGCCCGCCGGGTCGCCACCAGGTGGTCGTTGCGCCAGCGCCAGACCAGTTCGCCGACGTCGGTCAGCAGCTCGGCCAGGCGCATCAGCTCGGTGTCCTGGTCCTCGGCCCCGTACAGCCCGGCCCAGACCCGCTCGACCTCCTCGGAGGGCTCGTAGCGCTGCGAGAGGTCCCGTTCCAGCACCTCGGCCGGGACGGCGTGGCCCCGGCGCGCCAGCAGCCGCAGCACCTCGTCGTACAGGCTCGGCTCGGACAGGGCCTTCTCCAGCTCGGCGTGGACGCGCGGCGCGCCCCGGTGCGGCACCAGCATGGACGCCGACTTCTCGCCCAGCAGGAACTCCATGCGCCGGTACATGGCGGACTGGAAGCCCGAGCCCTCGCCGAGGGCGCTGCGGTAGGAGTTGAACTGGGCGGGGGTGAGCTGGGCGAGCGGCCTCCAGGACGCGTTCAGCGCCTCCAGCTCCCGCGCGGAGCGCCGCAGGGCGTCCATCGCGACGGGCAGGTCGTCCTCGCGCAGGGCGCGTGCGGCGGTCTCCCACTCGTGGACGACGACGGTGAACCACAGCTCCATGACCTGGGTGGTGACCAGGAAGACCATCTCTCCCGGGTCGTCCGAGAGGGGGTGCTGGAGATGGGTGAGGACGTCGGCCTGGACGTAGTCCTCGTAGGGAGTGGTGCCCGCGAAGTCAAGATTCGGGGCGGCGTCATGTGACATCGCTGTCTCCTCGACGGTCCGGGTAGCGGTCCGCCCCTTCCCTCTAGGTGTGGGCCCCGGTCCCCACCGGCATCATAAGACGAGCATCACACCGCAGGTCCAGTGATGTACGTCCCGTTCGCGGTGTAGGGCCAGGCGTTGGAGCGGCACCCGTCCAGCCCCTTGATCTGCTGCATCATCACCGGCGCCGGGCTCCCCGGGCCGGGGCAGCCCAGGTGCTGCCGGATGCCGATCTCGTGGCCGACCTCGTGGTTGATGATCAGGTGCCGGTACTCCGCTGGTGTGCCCGCGAAAGTGGGGGACCCCAGCAGCCAGCGGCGCAGGTTCACCACGACGCCGTCGGTGGTCTCGCAGTTGAGCTCACCGCCGGTGTCGAGGCCCTGGGCGAGGCAGAGCCGGTCGGCGGTGGCCGGGGTGGCGATCCGGATGGTGAAGTCGGCTCCCGAGGCGACCAGCTGGAAGCGGCCGCGCCCGTTGGCCGCCCAGCCCTGCGGATGGGCCAGGATCTGCTGTATCTCGGCGGCCGCCCCGCGGGCGGAGACGTCGATGCCGTCCTCGACCTCGACCCGGTAGCGGCGGAGCGTGCCGCTGCCGCCCACCGGATCGCCGGCGGCCTGGGCGACGGTGAAGGTGCCCGGTCCGGAGGCGGGCACCCGGGGCGGGTCGCTGCTCGGCGGGGCGGAGGAGGAGGCCGGGGGCGAGGGGCGGGGCGCGGGCGGGGACGCCGGCGAGGGGGGTGGTGTGGCCCGCGCGGCGGTGCCGGGAGGCGCCGACGGAGCGGCGACGGCGGGAGGTGCGCCGCCGGGGCCCCGCCAGTGGGCGAGGAGGGCGCCGCCGAGGAGGGAGGCCGCCGCGACCAGCGCGGCGAGCAGGAGCTGCCCGGCGGGTCGGCGGCGGCCCCCACGCGGGCCGGGACCTCCGGCGTCCTTCCGCGGTGCCTGCCGCCCGCTCTCCCCACGAGGGCGGGGGGAGTTCCCGGGGCGGGGGGAGCGCCGGGCGCGGCCGGGAACGGCGGCGCGGCCCGGTGCGCGGCGGTTGCGTCCGGTCCCCCGACCGGCGGCGGCGACGGCGGCACGCTTGCCCACGGCAGTCTTCCCCCCTGGTCCGCGCGGGACGGGGGAGGTAGGGGCCCCGGCACCGGCGGTACACCCGCCCGGCAGCCGAACGGACCCTGGTGCCGCCGCCCGCCGGGTGTGCCGGGCGGCGGCACATGATCAACAATTCGACGATCGTACCGATGTGCGAGCCCGCCGCCGGGGAACCGGCGGCGGGTCCCCGGGCGTGTCGTGGGCGATCGTCCCGGTTCAGCCCAGGGTGTCGGCGGCCGTCTCCGAGGACTCCCGCAGGAAGGTGGTGCAGCGCTCGTACTCGGCCTGCTCGCCGATGGCCTGGGCGGCCCGGGCGAGGGCGTGCAGGGCGCGCAGGAAGCCCCGGTTCGGCTCGTGCTCCCACGGCACGGGGCCGTGGCCCTTCCAGCCGCTGCGACGCAGGGCGTCCAGGCCGCGGTGGTAGCCGGTGCGGGCGTAGGCATAGGACTCGACGACCCGGCCGCCCTCGAAGGCGTCGTCGGCCAGGCGCGCCCAGGCCAGGGAGCTGGTCGGGTACTTGGCCGCCACGTCGGCGGGCTCCGTGCCGCCCGCGAGCAGCTCGCGCGGCTCGGGCTCGTCGGGCAGATGGGTCGGGGGAGGGCCCCCGAGCAGGTTCTCGTGGATCGACATGCCCCCAGTCTCACAGGTCCCGCCCGCCCGCGTCCCCTCCGGGCGGGCGCCGCCCGGCCGCGCTCCCCGGCCGAGGGCGGCGCGGCCGCCCGTACCGGCGCGTCAGCCGCCGCCCGCCCCGCGGCCGGGCGGCGGGGCCGCCCCGGGGTCGTCCTCCGGAGCCTCCAGGGCCTCCAGCGGCGGAGCCGCCACCGGGCAGCTCATCCGGCACTCCGGGTGGGGCTGCTCTCCCGTGGCGGGCTCCTCCGGGCGCCGGACCGTCGTCCAGGCGATGAGCGCCCCAACCACCAGGATGCCCGCGCACATCGGGATCGCCCGCCGGAAGGTGGCACCGAACTCGGCGGCCGAGCGGTACGCCTCGGGGCCCATGCCCGCCAGCAGCGGCAGCGCCGCCACGGCGACCAGCCCGGCCGCCCGCGCCGCCGCGTTGTTGACCCCGCTCGCGATGCCGGCGCGCGCGGTGTCCACCGAGGCGAGCACGGTGGCGGTCAGCGGGGCCACGAGCGTCACCATGCCGAGGCCCAGGACCAGGACGGCGGGCAGGACGTCGGCCGCGTAGGAGGCGTCCTCCCCCACACGCAGCGCCAGCAGCATCCCCGCGGCGCACACCAGCGGGCCGACGGTCAGCGGGATGCGCGGTCCGATCCGCTCGCCCAGCTCGCCGGAGCGGGCCGAGAGCAGCAGCATCAGCACGGTGGTCGGCACGAGCGCGAGCCCGGCACCCAGCGCCGAGTAGCCGGAGACCACCTGGAGCTGGAGGGCCATCAGGAAGAAGAACCCGCCGAAGGCCGCGTAGACGCAGACGGTGACCGTGTTCACGGCGGTGAACAGGCGCACCCGGAAGAGCCCGAGCGGCAGCATGGGCTCCGGCGTCCGGTGCTCGCGCAGGACGAAGAGCACGCCCACCGCGACACCGAGCAGCCCGGCCCACGGCGTCGCGTCGATGAGCGCATAGGTCACCAGGCCGAGCGCCAGCGCCCCGAGCGCCGCGCCCGCGACGTCGAACCGGCCGGTCGCCCGGGGGTCACGGGACTCGGGGACGCGGCGGAGGGCGATCGGTACGCACACGGCGGCCAGCGGCACGTTGAGCAGGAAGACCCAGCGCCACCCCGGGCCGTCGACCAGCCAGCCGCCGACGAACGGGCCGATCGCGGCGCCCACTCCCCCGAGGCCGGACCACAGCCCGACCGCACGGGCCCGGTCGTCCGGGTGGAAGCTCGCCTGGATGATGGCCAGCGATCCCGGGGTGAGCAGTGCTCCGCCGATCCCCTGGAGGGCCCGGGCCGCGACCAGGACCTCACCGGTCGGTGCGAGGCCGCACAGCAGCGAGCCGACCGCGAACCAGACGACCCCGAGGACGAAGACCCGCCGCCGCCCGTAGCGGTCCCCGAGCGCCCCGCCGAGGAGGATCAGCGCGGCGAGCGCGAGCATGTAGGCGTTGACCGTCCACTGAAGGACCGGAAGATCGGCGTCGAGGTCCTCGCCGATGCGGGGGAGGGCGACGTTGACGACCGTGGAGTCCAGCAGCGCCATGCCCGAGCCGAGCACCGTGGTCAGTACCACCCAGCGCCCTGTGGGCGAGGCCAGTCGAAGGTCCGGTCCCTGGGTCATGGGGCGATCATCGCAGCCGGGTCGGCGTCCTACGAGCGGGCGGCGCCGCCCGCGCGGCCGGACAGCCGCCCCACGGCCCTGACCAGGGCGTCCGCCCCCGCCTCCGCCTTGCTCCGCGGGCAGCCCACATTGAGCCGGACGAAGCCGGGCGCCCCGTAGACGCCCCCGGGCATCACGGCCACCCGCTCCTTCCCGATCAGCTCCCGCTGGAGTTCCTCGTCGCTGAACCGCTCGCCCGCTCCGAGGGGCCGCAGGTCGATCCAGGCCAGATAGCCGGCGGCGGGTGGCTGCCAGCCCAGGTCGGGGAAGGCGGTGTGCAGCCGGTCGGCGAGCATCCGCAGATTGCCCGAGACATAGGCCAGCAGGGCGTCGAGCCAGGGGCCGCCCTCCCGGTAGGCGGCGATGTGGGCGGTCAGGGAGAGCACGGCCGGAGAGGCCAGCCCCTCCCCGGTCCCCATCCGGCGCAGGAAGGCGGCGTGGTCCGCCGCGTCGCCGATGATCCCGTACGAACCGCTCAGCGACGGGAAGTTGAAAGCCTTGGTGGCGGAGGTGACCAGCGCCCAGCGCCCCCGGCCGAAGCGGGTCCACGGCAGATGCACCGCGCCCGGGTGGACGAGGTCGGCGTGGATCTCGTCGCTGATCACCGCCACGTCGTGGGCGGCTGCCAGCGCGGCGGTCCGGGACAGCTCCGCGGCCGTCCACACCCGTCCGGTCGGGTTGTGGGGCGAGCACAGCACGAGGACCCGGCTGTCGGGGCGGGCGAGCTGGGCCTCCAGCGCCCTCTCGTCGCCCACCGGCACACCGCGCAGCTCCCGGCCCAGACCGCTGATCGCCTTGGTGAAGCCGTCGTAGACGGGGGTGTGGACGACCACGCCCTCGCCGGGGCCGGACCACATCCGCAGCAGCTGGGAGAGCTGGTTGAGGACGGAGGGGGCGTAGACGGCCCTCCCGGTGTCGACGGCCGTGCCGTGGCGCTCGGCGAACCAGTCGCGGATCGCCGAGAGGAAGTCCTCCTGCCGCCAGTCCGTGTAGCCGAAGACCCCGTGGTCGATCCGCTGGTGCAGGGCGTCGAGCACCACCGGCGGCGAGGGGAAGTCCATGTCCGAGATGGTGAACGGCAGCAGGCCGTCCACCCCGAACCGGTCGGCAACCCCGTCCCACTGGATGCACCAGGTGCCCGTGCGGTCCACCGGTGTGTCGAAGTCGAACCGTTCCTCCGCGCCCATCGCGGTCCTCCCCTCCCGATGCGCGGCGGGCCCGGCGCCCCTCGCCGAGGGGACACCGGGCCCGCCGTGCGGTACCTGCGGTCGCGCCGGGTGGCGCCTACTTGATCCTGGTGCCGGTGGAGCGGAGCGCGGCGCACGCCTCGGTGACGCGCTGCGCCATGCCGGCCTCCGCCAGCTTGCCCCAGGTCCGCGGGTCGTAGGTCTTCTTCGAGCCGACCTCGCCGTCGACCTTCAGCACGCCGTCGTAGTTGGCGAACATGTGGCCCGCGACCGGGCGGCTGAAGGCGTACTGGGTGTCGGTGTCGAGGTTCATCTTCACCACGCCGTTCTCCAGGGCGGTGCTGATCTCCTCGGCCGTGGAGCCGGAACCGCCGTGGAAGACGAAGTCGAAGGGCGCGGCCTTGCCGTACTTCTCGCCGACCCCCTGCTGGAGGTCCTTCAGCAGCTCGGGGCGGAGCACGACGTTGCCCGGCTTGTAGACACCGTGGACGTTGCCGAAGGAGGCGGCCAGCAGGTAGCGGCCCTTCTCCCCGAGGCCGAGGGCCTCGGCGGTGCGCAGGGCGTCGTCCACCGTGGTGTACAGCTCGTCGTTGATCTCGTGCGAGACACCGTCCTCCTCGCCGCCGGTCGGGGTGATCTCGACCTCAAGGATGATCTTGGCGGCAGCGGCCTGGGCCAGCAGCTCCTGGCCGATGGCCAGGTTGTCGGCGAGGGTCTCGGCCGAGCCGTCCCACATGTGCGACTGGAAGAGCGGGTTGCGCCCGGCCTTCACCCGCTCGGCCGAGATGTCGAGCAGCGGGCGGACATAGCCGTCCAGCTTGTCCTTCGGGCAGTGGTCGGTGTGCAGCGCGACGGTGATGTCGTACTTGGCGGCGACGATGTGCGCGAACTCGGCCAGGGCGACGGCGCCGGTGACCATGTCCTTGCTGTGCTGGCCGCCGAGGAACTCGGCGCCACCGGTCGAAATCTGGATGATGCCGTCACTCTCGGCCTCCGCGAAGCCGCGCAGCGCGGCGTGCAGGGTCCCCGACGAAGTCACGTTGATGGCCGGGTAGGCGAACTTGCCTGCCTTCGCCCGGTCGAGCATCTCGTTGTAGACCTCGGGAGTCGCGATGGGCATGTGTCCGCTCCTTGTGATGTGCGGGTGTGTGGTGCTGGCCCTGACCTGTGGGCGACGTCATCGTCGGGCCTTATCTTTCCAGACTCCGGGTCCGGCACCACAGGGCCCGTGTGCCCGGATGCGCCAGGGGCGTCCTGTTTCACGTGAAACAGGACGCCCCTGGGTGATATCGCAGGTCGCGGCCGGATCAGCCGGTTCCGACGGAAAGGCCGCGGCCCCGGTCGGACGGGTGAGGTCAGGCGAGTCCGAGCTCCGGGAGCCCGTAGGCGCTGACGTACTCCAGCCCCGCCTCGGCGATCCGGGGCGCGGCACCGCGCTCGACGATCACGGCGACGGCCACCACCTCGCCGCCCGCCTCGGTGACCGCCTCGACGGCGGTCAGCGGGGAGCCCCCGGTGGTCGAGACGTCCTCGACGACCAGGCAGCGGCGGCCCTTCACGTCCGTGCCCTCGATACGGCGCTGCATACCGTGGGCCTTGCCCGTCTTGCGCACCACATAGGCGTCCAGGCGGCGGCCCCGGGCGGCGGAGGCGTGCAGCATGGAGGTCGCCACGGGGTCGGCGCCCAGGGTGAGGCCGCCGACGCAGTCGTAGTCGAGGTGGGCGGTGGCGTCCAGCATCACCTGGCCCACCATCGGGGCGGCCTCGCCGTCGAGCGTGATCCGGCGCAGATCGATGTACCAGTCGGCCTCGATGCCCGAGGAGAGGGTCACCTTGCCGTGCACCACGGCCTTGTCCTTGATCTGCTGGAGCAGCTCCGCACGAACGTCAGTCATGCCCCAGAGCTTAAAGCCGCCGCCAGGTCCAGGTCATCGCGAGCTCCAGCGGGTCGATCAGCGTGACCAGCTCCGGATCGGTGTTGAGGCCGTCCGGCGGCCCGGACTGGGGCTCCACGCAGACGGCCTCCTCCTGCTCGTCGTAGACCACCACCCACCGGGCCCGGCTGGAGACCTCCAGCTCCAGGAAACCGGGCCAGGTCAGCGTGGCGCGCACTCCGTCCGGCATCCCGAAGCAGTCGTCCCACGGGCCGGGCAGGGGGGTGATGCGCTTCCCCGTCGGCAGATGGTCCTCCCCGCGCTCCTCCTGCCACTCGGGGGAGAAGTCCAGGCGCGCCCGCTCGCCGCCGATGGTGCGCAGGAACCAGGGATGCCATCCCACCTGGGCGGGGAAGGAGGTCTCCGTGGTCTCCACGCCCATGGCGACCGTCAGGGAGTCCTCGGCGAGGGCGAAGGTCTGGGTGACCCGGCCCGCGTACGGCCAGGGGTCGGTCAGCCGGTAGGTGAACGCCGCCTCGCTCCCGTCGCTGCGGGCCGTCCGCCAGGCGGTGTCGCGGCCGGTGCCGTGGATGGCGTGCGGGGCCGCGTTCAGCGGGAGCTGGTGGGTGGCGGCGCCGTCGCGGAAGCGTCCGTCCCGCAGCCGTCCGCACCAGGGCACCATGGGAAAGGTCCCGTAGTGGGCCCCTTGGCGCAGCAGTTCGGTACCGCCGATACGGAGGCTCCCGATACGGCAGCCGTTCTCCGGATGCACGGTCAACTCGACGTCCCCGGCGGCCAGCCGGATGCTCTGTTCGCTGCTGTTCACCCCACGACAGTAGCCGCGCGGTCGCGCCCGGACGGTCAGCTCGGCCGGGCCCGGCGCGCGGCGGCCGGTCCGGCCGCGGACCGGGCGCGGCCGGAGCACGCCACCGGGTGCCGTTCAGCCGCGGCGGCGCAGGATGCGGCTGACGACGACGGCGGAGGCGAGGGCCAGGGCGGCGGCCGGGGCGATCCACCGCAGGGCCGCGCCCGAGCCGGAGGCGGCCGGTGCCGGGGTCGGCGCATAGCGGCCGCGGGGCGGGGCGTGGTCGACCTCCTCGGCGCTGCGGCCGATCATCGTGCGCCTGGCGTGGGCGGCCTCGGCGTCGGGGTCGCCCAGGGTGCGGAAGCCCTCGACGTCCTGGAGGTCACCGAGTCCGTCGAGGTCGACCACGTCGTCCCCGTCGTCCTCGTCGTCCTCGCCGTGGAACTGCCGTGCCCCGCCGTCCACGTCGTCGTCCGAGCCGTCGTCGAAGGCGTCCTCCGTGTCGGGGCCCAGCGAGGGGGGCGGCACCGGCACGTCGAAGACGGCGCCCGGGGCGGGGTCCGGGTCCTCGACGGGCGGCTCGACCGTGCCGGGCCCCCCGTCCTCGGCACCGGGCTCCGCCGCCTCGTGCCGGTCCGGGTCGCCGACCGCACCGGTGGCACCGGGCTCCCGCGGCCCGGGCGCGGGCTCACCTGCGGCGGCGTCCTCGGGCCCGCGGCCCTCCACCGGGGTGCCGTCCCCGGCGTCCGGCCCGCCGTCCGGGCCCTCGGCGCCGCGGGGGCCGTCGGTACCGGCGGCCGCGGCCGCGGCTCCCCCGGCCCGGGGCGGCTGCGCTCCGCCGAGCGGGGGCTCCTCGAAGGCGGCCGCTGCCAGGGACTCGGCGAACCGGTCGAGGATCCGGTGCCCGGCGGCGGTCCGCGGACCGGCGGGGAGCTCCGCGAGCCGCCCCTCGGCCCTGGCCGAGCCCGTGAAGGTGAGCGTCGTCCCGCCGTCGGTGGGCTCGGGACGGATGGCGAGCGTGATCTTCACGGAGCCGCCTCCGCGGACCTCGGTGCCCTCGCCCTCGACGACGAAGGCACGGCCCTGCTCCACCAGGTGGAGTTCCCCGCGGTAGGTGATCGAGTGGTTGGCGACCCGGAGCTTGAGCCTGCCGGAGAGCGGACCGGCCTCCGCGTCGGCGTCGCGTTGGAGCCCCGGAACGCACCGGGCGACCCGCGCGGGGTCCCTCAGGGCCTGTCGCAGGGTCTCAGCGGGCACCGGGACGAACGCCTCATGCTCCATGGAAACGAGCGTACTCAGCCGGACCGGCCCCGTCTGCCCTTCCCCCGGCGCACGCTCCGGGGGACCGCACGAACGGCAGAGGCACGCTGCGCCGACGGAGCAGCGCGGCGTGTGCGCGGCCGTCCGGGACACCGGTCGGCCGGGTAGGGCGCCCGCGCGGACCGGGACGGGCCGGGCGGACCGGGCCCGGGACGGGCTGCCGGGCGGGCGGGGCGGGCCGGGCGGAGTGGGCCTCGCTCCGGGCGGACTGCGCCGGGCCGGGCTCCGGGCCGGGCTCCGGGCCGGGCTCCGGGCCGGGCTCCGGGCGGACTGCGCCGGGCCGGGCGCCGGGCGTCACCGGTAGCGGGGGCGGACCAGGGTGGAGGGCTCCAGCCCGCTCAGCCGGGTCCGCTCGGCGGCGGGGGCGGCCCCGGACAGCCGTTCCCGGAGCCCGGAGCGCAGCGGCGGCGCGCCCTCGGGCAGTGACAGGGGCGGTGCGGCGTCCGGCGCGGCGAGGAGGAAGCCGCGGTCACCGCCCGGCGCCGAGCGGTCCCGGTAGGGGGTGGTCGCGAACCCCGCCGCGGCGAGCGTGGCCTCCACCGTCCAGAAGTTCCGCGGCCGGCTGCCGGGCGGACCCGCGTGCACGACGATCCGCCCGCCGGGTGCGAGGGCCCGGCGGGCCAGGCCGTAGAACTCCAGCGAGTAGCCCTTGGTGTCCGCCGCCGCGGCCGGATCCGGCAGATCGGAGACGATCACGTCGTAGGCGCGGGGCTCGGCGAGCCGCAGCCGCGAGAAGGGGTCCTCCTGCACGACCTCCAGCCGGGGGTCGCCGTAGACCCGGCCGTTGAGTCCGGCGAGTCCGGGGTCCGTCCGGGCGAGGTCCACCAGGCCCGGGTCGGCCCCGAGGACGGTGACCGAGCGGACGTCCCGGTAGCGGAGCACCTCGCGCGCGGCGAGGCCGTCTCCCCCGCCGAGGACGAGCACCCGGGCGTGCGGGCCGTTCATCACGGGGTGCACCAGGGCCTCGTGGTAGCGGTGGGCATCCCGCCCTCGGACGGTGAGGCGGCCGTCGAGGAAGAGGTCGGGCGGCCCGGAGGGCGGGCCGGTCAGGACGACCTCCTGCGCCTCGGTGCGGACGGCCACCCGCACCTCGTCCCCGTAGACGGCGCGGCGGGCGGCCGCCTCGAAGTCCCCGGCGAGGACGGCCGCGAGGCCCAGCAGCGCGAGGACGGCCGCGTTGAGCAGGAGCAGGCGGCGGCGCCAGTGCGGCGTGAGGTCGCGGCGGAACAGCCACAGCACCAGCACCGCCCCGGCGACCGCGTTGACCGCCCCGGTGGCCAGGGCACCGGTCAGCTCGCCGAGCCAGGGCAGCAGCAGGAAGGGGAAGGCGAGCCCTCCGACCAGGGCGCCCACGTAGTCGGCGGCGAAGAGGTCGGCGACGGTGCCCTCCGCGTCCCTGCGCGAGGCCCGCTGGATGAGGGACATCAGCAGGGGTATCTCGGCGCCGATGAGCACGCCGATCGCCAGGGAGAACACCACCAGCACCACGCGGGACCCGCCCGTCCAGGCGAAGGCGGCGTAGAGCACCATGGCCGAGCTGCCGCCGATCAGCGCCAGCACGGACTCCAGCACGCCGAACCCGACCGCGGCCCGGCAGCGAAGCCGCTTGGCGAGCAGGGAGCCGACGCCCATCGCGAAGACCATCACGGACAGCACGACCGACGCCTGGGTGACCGAGTCCCCGATCAGGTAGGAGGCGAGCGCGACCAGCTCGAGCTCGTAGACGAGGCCGCAGGCCGCGCAGACGAACACCACCGCCAGGACGAGGAATCGGCCGACGTCGGGCCCCACGGGCAGCGGCACCCCGTCCGTGGAGGATGAGGGCTGCCGCTGGTCGATCACCTCTGTAACGCTACGTTACATGCGCCCCACGTATGGTCACCCACACGAGTTAACTCGCCACGGTGGTGCGCCGCTCCCGCGCGACCGCCGGAGCGGCCCGGCGCAGCCCTCCGAACCGCGTCCGGGTGACGACCAGACGGCCCTCCTGCGGGTAGGCGTGCCACGTCCGCCACTGCACCCGGCCGTCGGCGTACCGGGCGAGCATCGCGGTGAAGGCGTGCGGGTCGCCGGGGAACGTGCCCGCGAGACCGTGGGGGTGGTCGGCCACCAGGGCGAGGAGCTCCTGTGCGCGGCCCGCGAAGGCGCGCCGCGACAGGGTCTCGACGCGGGCCGCGAACGCGTACTCCCGGTCGCCGATCCGCTCGGCCACTCCGAGCGGCAGGGGCGTGCTGCTGCCGGGGATGCATGCGACGGTCTCCGAGCAGGAGACGTCGGCCTCCCTGAGAAGCACCTGGTGGGAGGCGCCGAGAAGGCGCAACTGCACTGCCGCGCCGCACAGTTCGAGGTCGAGGACGGCCAGGGCGGGCAGCGGCTCCCTGCCGAGCGCCCAGGCGAGGTCGTCGGCTCGGGTGTCGGTGTAGGGGGTATCGATGGTCGTGAGCATGGGTCGGCTCCGCAGGACGCGCATCGGCGGGGTGGACACGTGGACCGGGCACTCCGGAAGCGGAGGCATGGCATCGAGGGGGTGGCCTGCTCGGGTCCACGACTGGTCCGAGGGCTGACTGGAACCACTCGGTTCCGACTCTGAGGGAATCATGAACGGCTGGTCGTCCACAGGGGTTTTTACCAACTTGCCGCGGTTTCCATCCCCCCGGGGGCCCAACGGTTCAACTGTTCACCGGTAAAAGCCCACTGGGCTCCGACGCGGGGAAACGCCACTGCTGCCCGCGGAATATTCTCCCGTCAACAGGAAGGGCTCCGAAGGCATTTCACCGCCGGAGCCATTCCGTGGAACCTCGGGTTCTCAGCTGCCTCCCCCGCACCCGCCGCCACCACCGCCGCAGGACGACCCGCCACCGCCGCCACTGCCGCCGCCGCAGGACGAGGACCCTCCGCTGCAGGACGAGGACCCTCCGCCGTCGGACCCGGCCCACCAGCCGCCGGACCCGGACCCGCCGCCCACCCGCCGGCGCCCCCGCCTCTGCGGGCCGTTGCGCACCGCGGACTTCGTCACCGCGATGATCACGGCCAGCACCAGGATGCAGACGATCACGAACGCCTCCATCGCTTCCCCCGTTTCTGCGTCTCCCCCGAAGCGGTGACGCCGCGCGCCGCCCGCTTCCTGCCGGATGTGCTTTTCCCCGCGCGATGTTCGCGCGTGCCAGGGGAATGCCCTCGGGCTCCCAGGCCCAAAGCAGACTTGAGCAAGTCCAGAGGTTCACCCAGGATGCAGCCATGACAGGACGCGAAACGGCACCACGACCGCTGCTGAACCGGCGGCTGGCCCAGTTCGGCACGACGATCTTCGCCGAGATGTCCGCGCTGGCCGCACGCACGGGGTCGATCAACCTCGGCCAGGGCTTTCCCGACACCGACGGCCCCGAGGAGGTCCGCGAGGCGGCGGTGCGCGCCCTGCGCGACGGCCGGGGCAACCAGTACCCGCCCGGGCCCGGTGTACCGGAGCTGCGCACCGCCGTCGCCGACCACCAGCGCCGCTTCCACGGCCTGGACGTCGACGCCGACACCGAGGTCCTGGTGACCGCGGGTGCCACGGAGGCGGTCGCCGCGGCTCTGCTGGCCCTGGTCGAGCCCGGTGACGAGGTGATCGCCCTGGAGCCGTACTACGACTCCTACGCGGCCTGCATCGCCATGGCCGGGGGCGTCCGGGTGCCGGTGACCCTGCGGCCCCGCGACGGCTCCTACCACCTGGACCTGGACGAACTCAGGGACGCGGTCACCCCGCGCACCCGGCTGCTGCTGCTCAACACCCCCCACAACCCGACGGGCACGGTCCTCGGCCGCGACCAGCTCGCGGCCGTGGCGGCGCTGGCGGTGGAACGGGACCTGCTCGTCGTCACCGACGAGGTCTACGAGCACCTGGTCTTCGAGGGCGAGCACCTGCCGCTCGCATCCTTCCCCGGCATGCGCGAGCGCACGGTCACCATCTCCAGCGCGGGCAAGACCTTCGCGTTCACGGGCTGGAAGGTCGGCTGGGCGACGGGCAGCCGGGAACTCGTGGCCGCGGTCCGGACCGCCAAGCAGTACCTGACCTTCGTCAGCGCCGGCCCCTTCCAGTACGCGGTCGCCGAGGCGCTCCGCCTGCCGGACGCCTACTTCGACGGCCTCCGCGCCGACCTGCGGCGCAAGCGCGACCTGCTCGCCGACGGCCTGCGGGCCGCCGGGTTCGGGGTCTACCTGCCCCAGGGCACCTACTTCGTCACCGCCGACATCCGCCCCCTCGGCGCCACCGACGGCTTCGCCTTCTGCCGCACCCTCCCCGAACGGGCGGGCGTCGTCGCCATCCCCAACGCCGTCTTCTACGACCACCAGGAGGCCGGCGCCCCCTTCGTCCGGTTCGCCTTCTGCAAGAAGGACGACGTCCTCACCGAGGCCGCCGACCGCCTCGCACGCATGGCACCGTGAGCTCACGCCCCTTCGCCCGAATGAGACCGGGTCACGGGAGGTGCCGGCGGCGGAGACCCGTCGCGGTGAGCGGTTCGACCGCGCGTCGGCCCACGCCGAGCCGGCCCTCTGCGACGCAGTCGCACACCGCGACAACGGCCGAGTTGGTCGAGGGCGGCCAGGACGCACCGCCGCCCCCCACGGAGCCCTCTCGCCCTCAGGCACGGACTCCAGGGCGCCGGTCGCGCCGTATCGAGGTCGAGCACCGGCTGGTCTGCAAGGCCACCGGGGACGGCCTCCTGATCGCACGGTGCCGATACCGCCGCGAAAGCTGACGGAACGTCGTCGGCGGGCGTTCGACCCGGCCTCCGGGCGCGGGAGTCCGTCGAGGTCGAGGGTGAAGGTACGGCCGTCGTTCCTTCCCGTGTGCGGTCGGGATACGGCGGACAGCGCCCTGTCATCGAGCGTGGCGATGCGGCTGCGAGAGCGGGGCGGAAGCAGCAGGGCCCGGGGGAAGGCGTCGGACGCCTTCCCCCGGGCCCTGCCGTCGGACGCCGCCGGGGCTCAGGCCTCGCCGGAGGGCTCCTCGCCCTCGGCAGGCTTCCCGCCCTCGGCCAGGCCGAAGCGCTCGACCAGCCACTTGTCGAACTCGATCGAGGCGCGCACCCAGCTGACCGTGGAGGAGACGAAGTGCTCCAGGCTGACGCCGGTGCCGATCAGCATCTGCGCCTCGCCGATGAGGCGGAGCGTCGGCGCCGCCTCGTCCTCCTCGTGGAGGTGGGTGTACACCTTCGGCCAGAGGGTGCGGCGGTTCCAGTCGTCGATGACGTCGAGGATCTCGGTCCGCTTCTCGACCGGGTGCGGCCGGTCGTAGAAGGTCCGCACCGAGAAGATCTGCTGCTCCTTCTCGCCGCGGAACATGAAGTACGTGCGGAAGTCCTCCCACGGCGCGGCGAGGTCGCCCTCGTCGTCGACGACGTACTTGAGCTCCATCTGGTCGAGCAGCTGCTTGACCAGGTCCTGGTCGGGAACGACGGGGCCCGCCGGTCCTGCGGCCTGAGGCTGGGGCTGGCCCCCGAAGTTCGGAATCGAGGACGGATCGATGGTCACCGTGAATTTCCCTTCGTACGGATGCGGCCATCCTCTCCCATGCCCGCCCGCCCGACGCAAGCCCCGCCGCGCCCGATCCGCTGCGAGCTGACAGGATCGCCGGACGGTGGACCGGGAGGAGGGCGCGGCGGGGTCCTTGGCCGGTGGCGACGGCCGCCCGCGGGGCCCGCACGCTGCGGACGCGGCCGCCCCCGGGCCCGCCGGGCGCCGCTCCGCGCGCGGGCGGCGGGTGCACGCCGCCGGTCCGTCCCACGGCCGTCCCCGTCCGCAGCGGTCACGGCCCGGCCCCGCTCCGCCGTGCGGCGGAGCGGGGCCGGGCCGGTCGGCGGGCGACCGCCGAGGTCACCGCGCCGGGCCCACCAGCAGCCCGTCCTCGCCGCGGTCCACCCGGACGGTGTCGCCGTCGCGGATCTCGCCGGAGAGGATCTCCCTGGCGAGCCGGTCGCCGATCGCCGTCTGGACCAGGCGCCGCAGCGGCCGGGCTCCGTAGGCGGGGTCGTTCCCCTCCTCGGCCAGCCACTCCAGGGCGGCCGGGGTGACGTCCAGGGCGAGCCGGCGCTCCGCGAGCCGCGCCGCCAGCCGGTCGATCTGGAGCCCGGCGATATGGGTCAGCTCCTCGCGGGTGAGCGCGGAGAAGACCACCAGGTCGTCCAGCCGGTTGAGGAACTCCGGCTTGAACGCGGCGCGGACGGCCGCCAGGACCCGCTCCCTGCGCTCCTCCTCGCCGAGCGCCGGGTCGACGAGGTGCTGGCTGCCCAGGTTCGAGGTGAGGACCAGGATCGTGTTGCGGAAGTCCACCGTGCGGCCCTGGCCGTCGGTGAGCCGGCCGTCGTCGAGCACCTGGAGCAGGACGTCGAAGACCTCGGGGTGGGCCTTCTCCACCTCGTCCAGGAGCACCACGCTGTACGGGCGGCGGCGGACGGCCTCGGTGAGCTGGCCGCCCTCCTCGTAGCCGACGTAGCCGGGAGGGGCGCCGACCAGCCGGGCGACGCTGTGCTTCTCGCCGTACTCGCTCATGTCGATGCGGACCATGGCCCGCTCGTCGTCGAAGAGGAAGTCCGCGAGGGCCTTGGCCAGTTCGGTCTTCCCGACACCGGTCGGGCCGAGGAAGAGGAAGGAGCCCGTGGGGCGGTCCGGGTCCGCGATCCCTGCCCGGGTGCGGCGCACCGCGTCGGACACGGCCTGCACGGCCTCGGACTGGCCGATGAGGCGGCGCCCCAGCTCCTGCTCCATGCGCAGCAGCTTCTGCGTCTCGCCCTCCAGCAGGCGGCCCGCGGGGATGCCCGTCCAGGAGCCGACCACGTCGGCGATGTCGTCGGGGCCCACCTCGTCCTTGACCATGGTGTCCTTGGCGGCCTCCTCCTCGGCCTCGGAGGCCTCCTCCAGGTCGCGCTCCAGGGTCGGGATCTCGCCGTAGAGCAGCTTGGAGGCGGTGTCGAAGTCGCCGTCGCGCTGGGCGCGCTCGGCCTGGCCGCGCAGGTCGTCGAGGCGCTCCTTCAGCTCGCCGACCCGGTTGAGCCCCTGCTTCTCCTTCTCCCAGCGGGCGGTCAGCCCGCGCAGCTCCTCCTCCCGGTCGGCCAGGTCGCGCCGCAGCTTCTCCAGACGCTCCCTGGAGGCCGGGTCCGACTCGTTCTTCAGCGCCAGCTCCTCCATGCGGAGCCGGTCGACGGAGCGCTGGAGCTCGTCGATCTCGACGGGCGAGGAGTCGATCTCCATACGCAGCCGGGAGGCGGCCTCGTCCACGAGGTCGATGGCCTTGTCGGGCAGGAAGCGGGAGGTGATGTACCGGTCGGAGAGGGTGGCGGCGGCGACCAGCGCGCTGTCGTTGATCTGCACCTTGTGGTGCGCCTCGTAGCGGCCCTTGAGCCCGCGCAGGATGGCGACGGTGTCCTCGACGGTCGGCTCGGCGACCAGCACCTGCTGGAAGCGCCGTTCCAGGGCGGGGTCCTTCTCGATCCGCTCCCGGTACTCGTCGAGGGTGGTGGCGCCGACCATGCGCAGCTCGCCGCGGGCCAGCATCGGCTTGAGCATGTTGCCCGCGTCCATCGCCGAGTCCCCGCCGGCGCCCGCACCGACGACCGTGTGGAGCTCGTCGATGAAGGTGATGATCTGCCCGTCGCTCTCCTTGATCTCGGAGAGGACGGTCTTCAGCCGCTCCTCGAACTCCCCGCGGTACTTGGCCCCGGCCACCATGGCGCCCAGGTCGAGGGAGACGAGGCGCTTGTCGCGCAGGGACTCCGGTACGTCGCCCTTGACGATGCGCTGGGCCAGCCCCTCGACGACGGCGGTCTTGCCGACACCGGGCTCCCCGATGAGCACCGGGTTGTTCTTGGTGCGGCGGGAGAGCACCTGCACGACGCGGCGGATCTCCTGGTCGCGGCCGATCACCGGGTCCAGCTTGCCCTCGCGGGCGGCGGCGGTGAAGTCGGTGCCGAACTTCTCCAGCGCCTTGTACTGGCCCTCGGGGTCGGGGGTGGTGACCCGGCGGGCGCCGCGGGTCTTCTCGAAGGCGTCGAGGAGGCGTGCGGCGGTGGCGCCCTGCTCCTCCAGGATCCGGGCGCTCGCCCCGCCCTTGGCCGCGGTGCCGACGAGCAGGTGCTCGGTGGACACGTAGTCGTCGCCCAGCTCCTTGGCCCGGCGGGAGGCGTCCGCGATCACCGCGAGGAGTTCGCGGTTGGGCTGCGGCGGGGCGACGGTGGAGCCGGTGACGCTGGGGAGCTGGGCGAGCACCCGCTCGGCACCGGCGCGCACGGCGGCCTGGTCGGCGTCGACCGCCGCCAGCAGGTCGACGAGGTTCTCGTTGTCCTGGCCCGCGAGGAGCGCCAGCAGCAGATGGGCCGGGGTCAGGTCGGCGTGACCACCCTGTACGGCCCGGTTGCTCGCGGCGTTGATCGCGTCACGGCTCTTGTTGGTCAGCTCGGCATCCACGTCCGGTGTCTCCTCCTCGCCTGCGGGTCCGCCCCTTGGGTCACTTCTACTGACTCAGCCAGCATACACAAAGTTGAGTCGATTGCACTCAAGGTCGGCCGGAGAGGCGTTCCCGCGCAGGACCGGGAGCCCCGGGCAGCCGCCAGGGGGGTGCGCGCTCGCCCGGAGGAGCGGCCGGGGATAGGTTCCGGGGCATGGCCATCGATCCCCGCAGCCCCCACGCCTCGTACCTGGAGTTCTGGGGCGAGCCCCTGCTGTGCACCCTGACCACGCCCCGGCCCGACGGCACACCGCACATGGTCCCGGTGTGCGTCACCTACGACCCCGGGGCGGGCATCGCGCGGGTGATCACGGGCAGGCACAGCCGCAAGGTCGCCCATGTACGGGCGGCCGGCCCGGAGGGGGCACGGGTGGCGGTCTGCCAGGTGGAGGGGAAGCGCTGGGCGACGCTGGAGGGCGTGGCGCGTATCCGCACCGAGGCGGAGGCGGTCGCCGACGCGGTCGCGCGGCACACGGCGCGCTACCGCCGCACGCCGAGGCCGAACCCGGACAGGGTCGTGATCGAGATCGCCCTCACCCGGGCGATGGGGCGCACCTGAGCGGCGCGGCGCCCGGAGCGGTGCCGCGGCGGCCTGCGCCGGGCCCGTCCGGGGGCAGCACAACGGCGCCATCGTGTTTCAGGTCCACGATGGCGCCGCTGTGTGGGGGAAGCACCTGAGCGGTCTGTAACGACGGGGGAACCGCTCAGGCACTGCGGGGGGTGGCGGTGGTGTCGGTTTCGACGAGCTGGTGGTCCCGCGCGTCGAGGTTGACAAAGATCATTCCGTACCGGATCGCACACCGGACGGGCTGCGGTGCACCTCGCGGCCGACGAAGGCACCGGTACGCCCGGACATCCTCGTCCTCTTCGCGCGCGACGACGATCGGCTCGCCGAACAGGGTGACCATCAACGAGTCGCCACGGTGGGGGATGGCCGTGACGAGGTCGATGAAATGCCACCCGGAACGGTAGGCCGAGGCCATCTCGCGCCGGAAAACACGGTCGTCCGGAGGGATGGTCATGCTGCTGCACCCGCCGGGGCGGAGTTCCAGCCACTGTCCATCGGTGCGGAGTTCCAGCCGCTGTCCAGCACGGCCGAGTTCCAGCCACTGTCCAGGGCGGCCGAGTTCCAGCCACTGTCCATCGGGGTCGAGTCCCAGCCGCTGTCCGGCGGAGGCACGGCCGCCGCCGTGACACTGCCCAGGGCCGGGTCCAGGGCACTGGCGGCACCGAAGACCACGGTCGCAGAGAAGACAGTGGCAAGCACCGAGCGAAGCATTCTCTTGCGCATAGTCGGCTTCGTCCTTACTTGATGGTTTCTTCTCCCCCGCACCACAGACGATGACCCATGCAGGCATGTCAATGCCACAGCCCCGATGCATCATGTTCCTGTAGCTACAGGACCCTGGGGGGTGGAGCATTGCCTAGGAACGAGACAAAACAGTCACATCCCCATGGGGTCACGGAGATGTGCACCGAGGGATCGAGACTTTACGTCAGCGCGCTCAGCACGGGACGAATCGCTCGAAGCGACGTGGAAGCCGCGCCATGCCTGCTCGAATTGGCCTTGCTCCACCCGGATCCGGACGATCCCCACTGGTTGCGTCCGGTTCCGCCGTCAGTCGCCCTTGCGCAACGTCTGCACCCGATCGAGCGGGAGATCCTGGACCGCCGCCGCCTGTCGATAGAACTGACGGACACCTTCGAACCCTTCATGGCCGTCAGTGCGCAGGCGCCGGCGAGCACCCACGCGATCACGGTGCTGGAGGGGTTCGACCGGATCAACGCCGCGCTCAACCTCGCCACCGCCGAGTGCCACACGGAGATGCTGACGATCCAGCCCGGCGGCGGACGCAGCGCCGACGTCCTGACCGAGGCGCTGGAACGAGACAGGCTGCTCGTCGACCGGGGCGTCAGCATCCGGACTCTCTACCAGCACACCGTCAGATACAGCCAGGGGACGCTCGCCTACGTGGAGCGGATATCGGCCGGGAAGGCGCAGATCCGCACGCTGGAGGAGCTGATCGAGCGGCTCATCGTCTTCGACCGCACCGTCGCCTTCATCCCGGCGAGCGACGACCGGCGCGTCGCCCTGGAGCTGCGGCACCCCGGGCTCGTCGAGTACCTCATCAAGGTGTTCGAGCAGCTGTGGCAGCGGGCGGTCCCGCTGATGGACGACGCCCCGTACCAGCCCACCCCGGACGGCATCTCCGGGGTCCAGCGCTCGATCGCCAAACTGCTGATCGAGGGGCATGTGGACGAGGCGATCGCCCGCAGGCTGGGCATGAACGTCCGGACCTGCCGCGCGCACATCGCCAAGCTGGCCGCCGCGCTCGGGAGCGGGAGCCGCGCCCAACTCGGCTACCTCATCGCGCAGTCCGGCATCCTCAACAGCGACGCCTGAGGTCCCGGGGACCCGCTCCGCAGGACGGCGCCCGGCGCCCGTGCTCGGCCTCCCTGACGGGGCGTCCACCGCGGTGGCGCCCCGGCCGGGCACCCGGAGGCGCCCGGGCCCGGCCGGGGGCCGTGAGCGGCCCTCCAGGGGCCCTGGCGGGCCGTCACACGAGAAGGCACGCGCCCCGCGACGACGGACGGCGGGGGCCGGGACGCTCTGCCGCGTCCCGGCCCCCGCCGTCCGTCGTCGTCCCGCCCGCTCAGTCCCCGCGGCGCTTGGGGCGCCAGACCACCAGGGCGCCGGTCTGCTGCACGTCCTGATAGGGCACCAGGTCGCGCCGGTAGGAGGCGTGCACCTGCGCCTCGCGCTGCCGCATGGCCGCGGCGGCACCCTCCACGGCCGCGCTCAGCTCGGCGACCCGGCTCTGCAGCGCGGCGACCTGGTTCTCCAGCTCGATGATGCGCTTGATGCCCGCCAGGTTGATGCCCTCGTCCTGCGACAGCTGCTGCACGGTGCGCAGCAGCTCGATGTCCCGGGCCGAGTACCTGCGGCCGCGGCCGGCGGTGCGGTCCGGGGAGACGAGCCCCAGGCGGTCGTACTGCCGCAGGGTCTGCGGATGCAGACCCGACAGCTGCGCGGCCACCGAGATCACGTACACCGGTGAGTCGTCGGTCAGTTCGTAGGGGTTGCGGCTGCGCCCCGGACGGCCGTCCATGTCACGCTCCCTTCGCTGCCTGGAACAGCTCGGCCCTCGGGTCCTCGTCCGCGGTGGCCTCGCGGTAGGACTCCAGTGCCTCCCGTGCCTTGTCGCCCAGGTCCACGGGGACGGCGACCTCGACCGTCACCAGCAGGTCGCCGCGGGTGCCGTCCTTGCGTACGGCCCCCTTGCCCCGGGCGCGCATGGTCCGCCCGTTGGGGGTGCCCGCGGGCAGCTTCAGGGTCACCGGCGGGCCGCCCAGGGTGGGCACCTTGACCTCGCCGCCGAGCGCGGCCTCGGCGAAGGTGACCGGCACGGTGACGGTGAGGTTGTCGTCCTTGCGGCCGAAGACGGGATGGGCGTCGACATGGACGACGACGTACAGGTCGCCGGCCGGACCGCCGCGCTCGCCCGGTGCGCCCTTGCCGCGCAGCCGGATGCGCTGCCCGTCGGAGACGCCCGCGGGGATGCGGACCTGCATGGTGCGGGAACTGCGTGCACGGCCGCTGCCCTTGCAGACCTCGCAGGGGGTCTCGGCGATCAGGCCGCGCCCCTTGCAGTCCACGCACGGGTCGGTCAGCGAGAAGGAACCGCTGCCGCCGCGCGAGACCTGCCCGGTGCCGACGCAGGTCGGGCACACCCGGGGGGTGCCGTTCTTGTCGCCGGTGCCCGAACACGCCTTGCACGGCGCCTGGCTGGACATCCGCAGGGGGACGGTGGCCCCGTCCACGGCCTCGGTGAAGCTGAGCGTCACCTCGGACTCGATGTCCTGGCCGCGCCGGGGCTGGGTGCGGGTGCCGCCGCCGGGGCCGCGGTTGAACAGCCCTCCGAAGACGTCCCCGAGACCGCCGCCGAAGCCGCCCGCACCGCCCGGCTGGCCCCCGCCCTGGGCGCCCCCGAAGAGGTCGCCCAGGTCGAAGTTGAAGTTGCCGCCGCCCGCGCCCGGCCCGGCCCGGAAGCCTCCGTTGCCGAACAGGGCGCGCGCCTCGTCGTACTCCTTGCGCCGCTTGGGGTCGCCGAGGACGTCGTTCGCCTCGGAGATCTCCTTGAAGCGCTCCTCGGCCCTGGTGTCGCCCTTGTTGGCGTCCGGGTGGTTCTCGCGGGCGAGCTTCCGGTACGCCTTCTTGATCTCGGCCTCGGTGGCGTCCTTGGGGACGCCGAGAACCTTGTAGTAGTCCTTCTCGACGAAGTCCTTCGTATTCATCGACGTCCCTCCTTCCGGACGTGTCGTGCGTCAGCCCTCCTCGGGGCCACCGCTCTCCTCGTCGGCCTGCTTCTCTTCCTTGCCCGCCGGAGCCGCGCCCGGCTGGGGCTCGGCCACGGCGACCCGCGCGGGGCGGATGGTGCGCTCGCCGATGCGGTACCCCGGCTGGAGCACCGCGACGCATGTGGTCTCGGTGACATCCGGTGCGTAGGAGTGCATCAGGGCCTCGTGCACGGTCGGGTCGAAGGGCTCGCCCTCCTTGCCGAACTGCTGGAGCCCCATCTTGGCGGCCGCGGTCTCCAGGGACTCGGCGACGGACTTGAAACCGCCCACCAGCTCCCCGTGGTCCCGCGCGCGGCCGATGTCGTCGAGCACGGGCAGGAGCTCGGTCAGCAGCGTCGCCGTGGCGATCTCCTTGACCGTGACCCTGTCCCGCTCGACCCGGCGGCGGTAGTTCTGGTACTCGGCCTGCAGCCGCTGGAGGTCGGCGGTGCGCTCGCCGAGCGCACTGCGGACCTGGTCCAGCTGGGCCGTGAGGCCGGCCGTCTGCGCTGCGTCCCCTGCCGGGGCCGCCGTGTCCTCCTTCTCGGGGGACTCGGCGGTCTCCGCGGCGTCGTCGGGTGTGGCGCCCGAGGGGACGTCGGGCTTCTCCTCGAAGCCCGGAGTCTCCTCACTCACGCGGCACCACCCTTGGTGTCCTTCTCGTCGTCCACGATCTCGGCGTCGACGACGTCGTCGTCGGCCTTCGGCTGCTCGCCGCCGGGGGCACCGGCCGCGGCGCCCTCGGGGGCGGCGTTGGCGTAGAGGGCCTGGCCGAGCTTCTGGGAGACGGCCGCGACCTTCTCGGTGGCGGTGCGGATCTCCGCGCTGTCCTCGCCCTTGAGCTTCTCCTTCAGCTCGGCGACGGCGGTCTCGACCTCGGTCTTGACGTCGCCGGGGACCTTGTCCTCGTTGTCCTTGAGGAACTTCTCGGTCTGGTAGACGAGTTGCTCGCCCTGGTTGCGGCTCTCGGCGGCCTCGCGGCGGCGGTGGTCCTCGTCCGCGTACTGCTCGGCCTCCTGGCGCATCCGGTCGACCTCGTCCTTCGGCAGCGAGGAGCCGCCGGTGACGGTCATCTTCTGCTCCTTGCCCGTGCCCAGGTCCTTCGCGGTCACGTGCATGATGCCGTTGGCGTCGATGTCGAAGGAGACCTCGATCTGCGGGACGCCGCGCGGGGCCGGCGGGAGGCCGGTCAGCTCGAACATGCCGAGCTTCTTGTTGTACGCCGCGATCTCGCGCTCGCCCTGGTAGACCTGGATCTGCACCGACGGCTGGTTGTCCTCGGCCGTGGTGAAGATCTCGGACCGCTTGGTCGGGATCGTGGTGTTGCGCTCGATCAGCTTGGTCATGATGCCGCCCTTGGTCTCGATGCCGAGGGACAGCGGGGTGACGTCGAGGAGCAGGACGTCCTTGACCTCGCCCTTGAGGACACCGGCCTGGAGCGAGGCGCCGATGGCGACGACCTCGTCCGGGTTCACGCCCTTGTTGGCCTCCTTGCCGCCGGTCAGCTCCTTGACGAGCTCGGCGACGGCGGGCATGCGGGTGGAACCGCCGACCAGGACCACGTGGTCGATCTCGGACAGCTCGATGCCGGCGTCCTTGATGACGTTGTGGAAGGGGTGCTTGCAGCGCTCCAGCAGGTCCGAGGTGAGCTGCTGGAACTGCGCCCGGGTGAGCTTCTCGTCGAGGTGCAGGGGGCCCTCGGCGGAGGCCGTGATGTACGGCAGGTTGATGGACGTCTCGGTGGAGGACGACAGCTCGATCTTGGCCTTCTCCGCCGCCTCGCGCAGGCGCTGGAGGGCCATCTTGTCCTTGGACAGGTCGACGCCGTGGCCGCTCTGGAACTGCTTGACCAGGTAGTCGACGACGCGCTGGTCCCAGTCGTCACCACCGAGGTGGTTGTCGCCGTTGGTGGCCTTGACCTCCACCACGCCGTCGCCGATCTCCAGCAGCGAGACGTCGAAGGTGCCGCCGCCGAGGTCGAAGACCAGGATCGTCTGGTCGTCCTTGTCGAGGCCGTAGGCGAGCGCGGCCGCGGTCGGCTCGTTGACGATGCGCAGGACGTTCAGGCCCGCGATCTCGCCGGCCTCCTTGGTGGCCTGGCGCTCGGAGTCGTTGAAGTACGCGGGGACGGTGATCACCGCGTCGGTGACCTTCTCGCCCAGGTAGGACTCGGCGTCGCGCTTCAGCTTCTGCAGGATGAAGGCGCTCATCTGCTGCGGGTTGAAGGTCTTGCCGTCGAGCTCGATCTTCCAGTCCGTGCCCATGTGGCGCTTGACGGAGCGGATGGTCCTGTCGACGTTGGTGACCGCCTGGCGCTTGGCGACCTCGCCGACCAGCACCTCGCCGTTCTTGGCGAAGGCGACGACGGACGGCGTGGTCCTGGCGCCCTCGGCGTTGGTGATGACGGTGGGCTCGCCGCCTTCGAGAACGCTGACGACGGAGTTAGTCGTGCCCAGGTCGATGCCGACCGCACGTGCCATTTTCGATTCCTCCAGCTGACCTGACTTGAGTGGATCTGGCTCAAGGATGCATGACGACCCCCGAGGAGTCAACAGACCTGAGTCGAGGGCACTCAACTTTTATCCCGCCCTTACAGGCACCTCCGGCCCTCCGCGTGGCGCATCCCCCGCCCCGTACCCCTCTGCCAGAGTCATACACGGATAAATCGGTCAGGACCTCCTCCCCGACACCGAAGGGCGGGCACCCATGGCAGCCAGGTCGGCCCCGCGCACCCCGCACCCGCCGTCGACGGGCACCGGCCACCCCGTCAAGCGGGCCGTCGACCTCGTGGGGGCCCTGCTCCTGCTGCTGGCGCTGTCACCGCTGGTCCTGGGCGCCGCCGCGGCCGCGGCGGCGTCCGGCGGGCCGGCCCTGCGGCGGAGCGAGCGGCTGGGCCTGGGCGGCCGCACCTTCACGATGCTGACCTTCCGGACCACCCGCGACGGCGCCCTCACCCCGGCCGGGCGGCTGCTGCGCCGCCGCTGCCTCGACGTGCTCCCCCAGCTGGTCAACGTGGTGCGCGGGGAGATGTCCCTGGTCGGCCCCCGGCCGCTGGCGGGCCCCCCGGGACGCACGGCGGCGGCCCGCGCCCGCCTCTCGGTACGCCCCGGCATGACCGGCCTCTGGCAGGTCGGCGGACGCTCGGAGCTGCCCTGGGAGGAAATGGGCGTGCTCGACCTGCATTATGTGGAGCAGCACTGGCTCGGGCTGGACCTGCTGATCCTGATGCGCACGGTGCCCGCGGTGATCCGCGGGCGCCGGCCCGCGCCGGCGGTGCGAGCGGTGCCGGTCAGGGTTGCCTGAGCGACACAGATCACCGCCTGCCCAACTACAGTGCGGCGGAATAACTGGGTAGTCTCAGCACGGACTAAATAAGTTACCGCTTAGTAGTAGTGCCGGACCACCCACCCTCGCAGGCCCGAGGAGCCTCCCATGCAACTCGCCGCGATCATCGTGTCGCTGACCCTGACCGTGGTCGGCGTCGCGCTCATCTCCCGAGCGGTCGCGCAGATCTACCGGTTCGTCACGCTCGGCCAGCCGGTGCCCGCCGGCAGCCGCACGGACGACCCGAAGGCCCGCACGACCACGCTGGTCAAGGAGTTCCTCGGCCACACGCGGATGAACCGCTGGGGCATCGTCGGCTTCGCGCACTGGTTCGTGGCGATCGGATTCCTGACGCTGCCGCCCACCCTGCTCCAGGCCTACGGGCAGCTCTTCCAGGCCGACTGGGTGCTCCCGGTCCTCGGCGGCTTCCTGCCCTTCGAGATGTACATCGAGTTCATCGGCCTGATGACGGTCGTCGGCATCCTCGTGCTGATGGCCATCCGGCTGCTGAGCCTGCCCTCCCGGGCCGGCCGGAAGTCCCGCTTCGCCGGCTCGAAGGCCTGGCAGGCGTACTTCGTCGAGTACGTGATCCTCGTCATCGGCCTGGCCATCCTGGTGCTGCGCGGCCTGGAGGGCGCGATCCACCACGTGGCGGGCTACGAGGCCGCGTACTTCGTGTCGTACCCGCTGGTCCTCGCCTTCGACGGACTGGACCTCGGCACCCTCCAGACGCTGATCTACTTCACCGCCATGGTCAAGATCGGCACCTCGCTGATCTGGATGATCACCGTCTCGCTCAACACCAACATGGGTGTGGCCTGGCACCGCTTCCTCGGCTTCCCGAACATCTGGTTCAAGCGCAACGCCGACGGCGCCTCCGCCCTCGGCGCCCTCCAGCCGATGACCTCCGGCGGCAAGCCCATCGACTTCGAGGACCCGGGCGAGGACGACGTCTACGGCGTCTCCCAGGTCGAGCAGTTCTCCTGGAAGGGCATCCTCGACTTCTCCACCTGCACCGAGTGCGGCCGCTGCCAGTCGCAGTGCCCCGCCTGGAACACCGGCAAGCCGCTCTCCCCCAAGCTCCTGATCATGTCCCTGCGCGACCACGCGCACGCCAAGGCCCCCTACCTGCTGGCCGGCGGCGGCAAGAACACGGAGGGCGAGGAGAGGGCCTCCGAGGAGCAGCTGCGCGACGTGCCCGCGGCCGCACTGGCGGAGGCCGGGCGCCCGCTGATCGGCACCGTCGAGGAGAACGGGGTCATCGACCCGGACGTCCTGTGGTCCTGCACCACCTGCGGCGCCTGCGTCGAGCAGTGCCCCGTCGACATCGAGCACATCGACCACATCGTCGACATGCGCCGCTACCAGGTCATGATCGAGTCCTCGTTCCCGTCCGAGGCGGGCACGATGCTCAAGAACCTGGAGAAGAAGGGCAACCCCTGGGGCCTGGCCAAGAAGCAGCGCGTCGAGTGGACCAAGGAGGTCGACTTCGAGGTCCCGATCGTCGGCAAGGACATCGAGGACCTGAGCGAGGTCGACTACCTCTACTGGGTCGGTTGCGCGGGCGCCCTGGAGGACCGGGCCAAGAAGACCACCAAGGCCTTCGCCGAGCTGCTCCACATCGCGGGCGTGAAGTTCGCGATCATGGGCGGCGACGAGAAGTGCACCGGCGACTCCCCCCGCCGCCTCGGCAACGAGCCGCTCTTCCAGCAGCTCGGCCAGGAGAACGTGGCCATGCTCAACATGGCCTTCGGCGAGGACGACGAGGACGAGTCGACGAAGAAGCCCACGTCGGCCAAGAAGATCGTCGCCACCTGCCCGCACTGCTTCAACACGATCGCCAACGAGTACCCGCAGCTCGGCGGGGAGTTCGAGGTCATCCACCACACCCAGCTGCTCCAGCACCTCATCGACGAGGGCCGGCTGCTCCCCGTCACCCCGGTCGAGGGCCTGATCACCTACCACGACCCCTGCTACCTGGGCCGCCACAACAAGGTCTACACGCCGCCGCGCGAGATCATGGACAAGGTGCCCGGCCTGCGCCAGCAGGAGATGCACCGCCACAAGGAGCGCGGCTTCTGCTGCGGCGCCGGCGGTGCCCGGATGTGGATGGAGGAGCGGATCGGCAAGCGCGTCAACGACGAGCGCGTGGACGAGGCGCTGTCGCTCAACCCCGACATCGTCTCCACCGCCTGCCCGTTCTGCCTCGTGATGCTCACCGACTCGGTGAACGGCAAGAAGAACGACGGCAAGGCGCCCGAGTCCCTGCAGGTGGTCGACGTCGCGCAGCTGCTGCTCGACTCGGTCAGGACCCCGCCGACCGACCCGGAGCCCAAGGCCGAGGCGGAGGACGCCCCGGAGCCGGAGCCGGTGAAGTAGCACCGCGCACCACGCGCACCGCCATGGGCGGGGAGCGGCCGGACCCGCCTCGGGGGCGGGACCGGCCGCTCGTGCCGTTCCCGGCGCGGGACGCCGGACCCGGCGCACGGGGCGACCCGGCCGCCCCGTGCGGCCCGGACGTCCCTCACGACCGCTTCCGGCTCCCCCAGGTCGACTCAGCCGCCCCGTGCGGCCCGGACCCTGCCTGACCTCGGCGGACTCCGGGCCGGTCGCCCCCACGGGCATCCCTTAGGGGATGTCACAGGTCGGCCGCAAAGGCCCCCCGGATCCCCACCCGCGGCCACCGGCGGTGCACGGACCGGGTACGTTCGATGACGTGGCTGGATTCAGGATCGGACGCGGCCGGGACAACCGCACCCCGCAACAACCGCAGGCCCAGGCGCCCCAGGCGCCCGGCCCCTACCAGGGCACGCCTCCGTACGGGCAGCCGCCGCAGTGGCAGCACACCGGCGGACCGCAGGCGTACCGGCAGGGCGGGACGCACGGCGGGAGCGAGGAGCCCGAGTACTTCGGCGAGCCCCACCACCCCGCCCACCAGGGCGGCCACGACCCGTACCGCGCCGCGGCCGACAACCCCGGGCACACGCGGGCCTTCAGCATCCAGGACGACGACGTGTACGGCGACGGCGCCACCTACCGCGCCGGCTCCGCCCCCGCCGCCCCCACCGGCCCGCGGCTGCACTGGAAGCAACTGCTGAGCGGCATCGTGCTGCGCCCCGGCCCCACCTTCCTCCAGATGCGCGACTACCCCGTCTGGGGACCGGCCCTGGTCGTCACCTTCCTCTACGGGCTGCTCGCGCTCTTCGGCTTCGACGAGCCCCGCGAGGAGGTGATCAACGCGACGCTCTCCACGGCCGTCCCGGCGGTGCTGAGCGTGGGCGTGACCTTCGTCGTCGGCGGTCTGATCCTCGGCGCGGTCACCCACACCCTGGCGCGCCAGATCGGGGGCACCGGGTCCTGGCAGCCGACGGTCGGCCTCTCCATGCTGGTCATGTCCCTCACGGACGCCCCGCGGCTCGTCTTCGCGATGTTCCTGGGCGGGGAGAACTCCCTGGTCCAGGTGGTGGGTTGGCTGACCTGGCTGGCCGCGGGCGCGCTGTTCACCTCCATGGTGAGCAAGTCCCACGACCTGCCGTGGCCCAAGGCGCTGGGGGCGTCGGCCATCCAGCTGATCGCCCTGCTGTCGATCATCAAGCTCGGCACCATCTGATCCACCGCCGGGGCGGAGCGGGCCCGGTCGGGTCCTGCCCCGCCGGACCTCCGCGGGTGGAGGCCCGGCGGGGCAGGCCCAAGGAGCGCGCATGGCCCACTACTTCGCCTTCGGCTGCTTCCTGCTGCTGGGCGTCGCCGGCTCACTGGCGGCCCGCACCGGGTACCGGGGCGGGGTCCCCGACCGGGCCAACGGCTACGAGGTCCCGGCCCGTGTGGCGTCCGACCCCGTCCTGCGGGCGCGCGCCAACGGGCTGGTGGCCTTCTGGTGCACCGGGTCCGCGCTGCTGAGCTTCGCTGCGCTGGTGCCGCTGGGAAGGGTGGTCCTGCGCGGCGGGAGCGGGTCCCTCTCCACCCCGGGGCTGGTCGCCCTCGCCCTGTACGGCCTGGTCGTGGTGGTCATGGGGGCCTACCCGTTCGAGAGGATCAAGCACCTCGGCGTATCCGCCGAGCGCTGAACGGCCCGCGCGCCCGGCCGGCCGGGCCGCGCCGCCCCGCCCGCACGGCCGTGATCCGGCGTCCAGGGGCGAATGGCAAGCTTGAACCATGAACGATGCCGCCCCGGCGCCCTCCCCCGCGCCCCGCCGCCGTGCCCGTGTCCGTGCCCCCGAGCTGATCGGCAAGGGCGGCTGGATCAACACCGGGGGGAAGGACCTGAAGCTCGCCGACTTCCGAGGTCGCGTATTGATCTTGGATTTCTGGACCTTCTGCTGCATCAACTGCCTCCATGTGCTGGACGAGCTGCGCGAGCTGGAGGAGAGGCACCGCGACACGGTGGTCGTCGTCGGCGTCCACTCGCCCAAGTTCGTCCACGAGGCCGAGCACCGGGCGGTCGTCGACGCCGTCGAGCGGTACCAGGTGCACCACCCCGTGCTGGACGACCCCGAGCTCGCCACCTGGAAGCAGTACGCCGTGCGCGCCTGGCCCACGCTGGTGGTGATCGACCCCGAGGGGTACGTGGTGGCCCAGCACGCGGGCGAGGGCCATGCTCACGCCATCGAGCGGCTCGTCACGGAGCTGGAGGCCGAGCACGAGGCCAAGGGGACGCTGCGGCGCGGGGACGGTCCGTACGTGCCTCCGGAGCCGGTCGCCACCGACCTGCGCTTCCCCGGCAAGGCGCTGCGGCTGCCCTCGGGCAAGCTGCTGGTCTCGGACTCCACCCGCAGCGAGCTGGTGGAGCTGGAGGCGGACGGCGAGACGGTGGTCCGCCGGGTCGGCCGGGGCGTGTTCAACGAGCCCCAGGGGCTCGCGCTGCTGCCGGACGGCCGGGTGGCGGTCGCCGACACGGTCAACCACGCGATCCGCGCCTTCGACCCGGAGAGCGGGGCCGTGGAACTGCTCGCGGGCACCGGGCGCCAGTGGTGGCAGGGGGAGCCGGTCGCGGGGCCCGCCCGCGAGGTGTCGCTGTCCTCTCCCTGGGACGTGGCCTGGTGGGGTGACCGCCTGTGGATCGCGATGGCGGGCGTCCACCAGCTGTGGACGTACGACCCGGCCGCGGGAACGGTGGCGGTGGCCGCGGGCACGACGAACGAGGGGCTCGTCGACGGCCCTGCGGAGCAGGCGTGGTTCGCGCAGCCCTCGGGGCTCGCGGCGGCCGGGGACCGGCTCTGGATCGCCGACGCGGAGACCTCCGCGCTGCGCTGGATCGACCGGGAGCTCACCGTGCACACGGCCGTGGGCACCGGCCTGTTCGACTTCGGCCACCGGGACGGCGAGGCGGGGCAGGCCCTGCTCCAGCACCCGCTCGGGGTGACCGCCCTGCCGGACGGCTCGGTGGCGGTGAGCGACACCTACAACCACGCGCTGCGCCGCTACGACCCGGTGGCGGACGCGGTGACCACGCTGGCGACGGATCTGCGCGAGCCGAGCGGCGCGGTCCTCGACGGCGAGGAGATCGTGGTCGTGGAGTCCGCCCGGCACCGGCTGACCCGGCTGAGGCTTCCCGAGGAGGCGGTGCGGGTGGACGCGGTCGCCCACCGCACCCGGCGGGCGGCGACGGACGTCGCCCCGGGCACGCTCCGCGTGGACGTGGTCTTCCAGGCCCCGGCGGGCCAGAAGCTGGACACCCGCTACGGCCCGTCGACCCGGTTGCTGGTCTCCTCCACGCCGCCCGGGCTGCTGCGGTCCGGTGAGGGCGCGGGGACGGACCTGAGCCGGGAGGTGGAGGTCGACGCGTCGGTGGGCGAGGGGGTGCTGCACGTCTCGGCGATGGCGGCGTCCTGCGACGACGATCCCGCGAACGCCTATCCGGCCTGCCATGTGCACCAGCAGGACTGGGGCGTGCCCGTGCGGGTGGTCGAGGGCGGCTCGGCCCGGCTGCCGCTGGTCCTGGCGGGCATGGACGCGGAGGCGTAGGGCCGCGCGCCCCCGGCCCCGGTGCGGCGGGGCCGGGGGCGCGCCGGTCTCAGCCCTCCAGGAACGCGACGAGCGCGTTCGCGAGCAGGTGCGGGTCGTCCGCGCCGCACAGCTCGCGGGCGCTGTGCATGGAGAGGATCGCGATGCCGATGTCGACGGTGTGGATGCCGTGGCGGGCGGCCGTGATCGGGCCGATGGTGGTCCCGCAGGGCATCGCGTTGTTGGAGACGAAGGTCTGCCACGGCACGCCGGCCTTCTCGCAGGCGGCGGCGAACACCGCGCGGCCGGAACCGTCGGTGGCGTAGCGCTGGTTGACGTTGACCTTGAGGATGGGGCCGCCGTTGGCGCGCGGGTGGTGCGTGGGGTCGTGGCGCTCGCCGTAGTTGGGGTGGACCGCGTGGCCGGTGTCGGAGGAGAGGCAGACGGTGCCGGCGTAGGCACGGGCGCGGTCCTCCAGGGTGCCCCCGCGGGAGAACACCGAGCGTTCCAGGACGGACCCGAGCAGCGGGCCGTCGGCGCCGGTGTCGGACTGCGAGCCGTTCTCCTCGTGGTCGAAGGCGGCGAGCACGGGGATGCAGGGCAGCTCCTCGGCGCCGCGGCCGGTGGCGGCCGCGCAGAGGGCGGCGGTCCCGGCGTGCACGGAGACCAGGTTGTCCATGCGGGGCCCGGCCACCAGCTCCTGGTCGCGGCCGAGGTAGGCCGGCGGTTCGACGGAGTGGAGCATCAGGTCCCAGCCGGTGGTCTCCCCCTCCGGGACTCCGGACTCCGCCGCCAGGAAGCGGAGGAGGTCGCCCTCCTCGGCCTCGCCGAGCCCCCAGACGGGCTGCATGTGGCGCTGGCGGTCGAGCTTGAGGCCGTCGGTGTTGACCGAGCGGTCGAGGTGGACGGCGAGCTGGGGGACGCGCAGCAGCGGGCGGTCGACGGAGACCAGGCGGTGGGAGCCGTCGCGGAGGGTGAGCCGGCCGGCGATGCCGAGGTCGCGGTCGAGCCAGGTGTTGAGCAGCGTGCCGCCGTAGATCTCGACGGCGATCTGGCGCCAGCCGTGCGAGCCGGTGTCGGGCAGCGGCTTGACCCGCAGGTTGGGGGAGTCGGTGTGGGCGCCGACGATCCTGAAGGGGGTGTGGGCGGCGGCGCCCTCGGGCACGTACCAGGCGATCAGCGCCCCGCCGCGCAGGACGTACCGGCCGCCGGACGAGCCGTCCCAGGCGTCCGTCTCCCTGAGCTGGCGGAACCCCGCCTTCTCCAGGCGCTCGGCGGCTGCCGCGACCGCGTGGTAGGGGGTCGGAGCGGCGCTGAGGAAGGACATCAGGTCGTCCGTGTGGCCGCGGTCGAAGGGGGAGTTCGCGGCCGGTGTGGGGGCGGGTTCGCTGCTGCTCATGTGGTTCACCTTAACGAGGGGCGTGCGGGCGGTGGTTGCCCTGCGCGCTCGCCCCCGGTCGGGAGGCCGTGTGGGCCGCCTGCGGGCAGTTGACATGACAGGGCCGCCGCCCGACGGGTCGGGCGGCGGCCTGGTGCCTGTGTACCGGTAGAGACTAGAACGCGGCCTCGTCCAGGTCCATCAGGGAGCCGTCCACGGTCTCGGCCAGCGAGCGCTCCACGGAGACGCCGGGCAGGACGTTCGCGGCGAAGAACTTCGCGGCGGCGATCTTGCCCTGGTAGAAGGCCCTGTCCTTGGCGGAGGCGGTCTCCAGCTTCTCGGCGGCCACGGCCGCGCCGCGCAGCAGCAGGTAGCCGACGACGACGTCGCCGGAGGCCATCAGCAGGCGGGTGGTGTTGAGGCCGACCTTGTAGATGCTCTTGACGTCCTCGCCGGTGGCGATGAGGTCGTTGGTCATCGTGCCGACGATCGCCTCCAGGTCGACGGCGGCCTTGGCGAGGGCGTCGCGGGCGCCGGCCAGCTCCTCGCCGCCGGTGCCGACCGCGAGGAACTTCTTGATCTCCTCGGAGAGGGTGTTCAGCGCCTGGCCCTGGTCGCGGACGATCTTCCGGAAGAAGTAGTCCTGGCCCTGGATGGCGGTGGTGCCCTCGTAGAGGGTGTCGATCTTGGCGTCCCGGATGTACTGCTCGACCGGGTACTCCTGGAGGTAGCCGGACCCGCCGAAGGTCTGCAGCGACTGGGCGAGCTGCTCGTAGGAGCGCTCGGAGCCGTAGCCCTTGACGATGGGCAGCAGCAGGTCGTTGAGGGCGACCAGGGACTTGGCGTCCTCGCCGGCGGCCTCCTTCAGGGCGATCTCGTCCTGGACGGCGGCGGTGTAGAGGACGAGGGCGCGCATGCCCTCGGCGTACGCCTTCTGCGTCATGAGGGAGCGGCGCACGTCGGGGTGGTGCGTGATGGTGACCTTGGGGGCGGTCTTGTCCATGAAGTTCACCAGGTCCTGGCCCTGGACGCGCTCCTTGGCGTACTCCAGGGCGTTCAGGTAGCCGGTGGAGAGGGTGGCGATGGCCTTCGTGCCGACCATCATCCGGGCGAACTCGATGATCATGAACATCTGGCGGATGCCGTCGTGCTTGTCGCCGATCAGCCAGCCCTTGGCGGGGTGGCGGTCGCCGAAGGTGATCTCGCAGGTGTTGGACGCCTTGAGGCCCATCTTGTGCTCGACGTTGGTCGCGTAGACGCCGTTGCGCTCGCCGAGCTCGCCGGTCTCCCAGTCGAAGTGGTACTTCGGCACGAGGAAGAGGGAGAGGCCCTTGGTGCCCGGACCGGCGCCCTCGGGGCGGGCGAGGACGTAGTGGAGGATGTTCTCCTCCATGTCGTGCTCACCGGAGGTGATGAAGCGCTTCACGCCCTCGATGTGCCAGGAGCCGTCCTCCTGCTGGACGGCCCTGGTGCGGCCGGCGCCGACGTCGGAGCCGGCGTCGGGCTCGGTGAGCACCATGGTGGAGCCCCAGCGCTTGTCGACCGCGATCTGGGCGATCTTCTTCTGGGCCTCGTTGCCCTCCTCGAAGAGGATGCCGGCGAAGGCGGGGCCGGAGGAGTACATCCAGATGGCCGGGTTGGAGCCGAGCAGCAGCTCGGCGTAGGACCACACCAGCGAGCGGGGCGCGGTGGTGCCGCCGATCTCCTCCGGCAGGCCCAGGCGCCAGTACTCGGAGTCCATGAAGGCCTCGTAGCTCTTCCTGAAGGACGCCGGGACGGGCGCGGTGCTGGTGGCCGGGTCGAAGACCGGCGGGTTGCGGTCGGCGTCCGCGAAGGACTCGGCGAGCTCGTTCTCCGCGAGGCGGGCGATCTCCTCGAGGATGGACTTCGCCGTGTCGACGTCCATCTCCTCGAACGGGCCGGTGCCGTACAGCTTGTCGCGCCCGAGGACCTCGAAGAGGTTGAACTCGATGTCGCGGAGATTCGACTTGTAGTGCCCCATGGCGACGGCTCCGTAAGCAATCGGGAGATGGACGGGTGGTCCATGTACCAGTTAGTAGCTTCGATGATGCTACCGACCGGTAATAAGATGCAAGCCCCACCCGGTCATCTGTGACACGGCTCGCGCACCGGACCCGGTTCCCGCGGGCGCCCCGAGGGGTGCGGGCGGAGTGCGGGAGGGGCCCCCGCGGGGCGCTCGCAGTCGGTACCCTTGCGCACATGTACGGCTACGACCAGCCCCCGGGCGCCCAGCAGTACGTGCCGCAGCAGCCCGGTTACGGGCAGCAGCCGCTGTACCCGGAACCGTCGCCGCCCTCCCTCGCCGACGCGGTGCGGGCCTTCACCACCGGGGCGATGTCCGCCGAGGACTTCCAGCAGATCTTCGCCACCTCCAAGGTGTACTGCCCCCGCGGGGACAACCCCGGGTTCCTCGCGCTGCACAACACGCAGCAGCCGGTCATCCCCATGTTCACCTCCCTGAAGCAGCTGCGGAGGTACGCGGGCAAGGAGTCCAAGTACTTCGTGATCACCGGGGCCGAGGTGATCGACCTGCTCCCGACGGGGTACGGCTTCGTCCTCGACATGGAGGGGGAGCACCGCATGGTCTTCGACGCCAAGGCCGTCGAGCAGATGGTGGACTTCGCGATGCGGCGGATGTACGGCTGAGCGACCGCGCGGCGGCCACCGGGCCGGCGCGCGAGGAAAGACGGGACGGCGCCCGGGGAATCCTCCCCGGGCGCTCCGCGTTACCGGTGGCAAGAAGTTCATTCTTCAACTAATCTGGTCGCACAAGGAGGTCCCGCCATGCCCGCCGTGACGGTCGAGAACACCCTGACCCTGCCCCGCGTCGGCGCCCCCGCCGAGGCCGCCCCCCGCCCGGTGCACGCCGTGACCACGGCACCCGCCGGCTTCGAGGGGGAGGGCTTCCCGGTACGCCGCGCCTTCGCCGGGATCGACTACCGCCACCTCGACCCGTTCATCATGATGGACCAGATGGGCGAGGTGGAGTACCGTCCCGGCGAGCCGAAGGGGACCCCCTGGCACCCCCACCGCGGCTTCGAGACGGTCACGTACATCATCGACGGGATCTTCGACCACCAGGACTCCCAGGGCGGTGGCGGCACGATCACCGACGGCGACACCCAGTGGATGACGGCGGGCTCCGGCCTGCTGCACATCGAGGCGCCCCCCGAGCACCTGGTCGTCTCGGGCGGCCTCTTCCACGGCCTCCAGCTGTGGGTGAACCTCCCGGCCGCGGACAAGATGATGGCGCCCCGCTACCAGGACATCCGCGGCGGCAGCGTCCGCCTGCTCACCTCCCCCGACGGCGGAGCGCTGCTGCGCGTGATCGCGGGCGGGCTGGACGGCCACCAGGGCCCCGGCATCACCCACACCCCGATCACCATGGTCCACGCGACCCTGGCCCCGGGCGCGGAGGTCACGCTGCCGTGGCGCGAGGACTTCAACGCCCTCGCCTACGTCCTCGGCGGCCGCGGCAGCGTCGGCGCCGAGCGCCGACCGATCCGGCTGGGCCAGACGGCCGTCTTCGGCCACGGCGGCTCACTGACCGTCCGCGCGGACGAGAAGCAGGACTCCCCCACCCCCGACCTCGACGTCGTCCTCCTCGGCGGACGGCCCATCCGCGAACCCATGGCCCACTACGGCCCGTTCGTGATGAACACCCGCGCCGAGCTGCAGCAGGCCTTCGACGACTTCCGCAGCGGACTGCTGGGCACCGTCCCCGCGGTCCACGGGATGCGGCCCTCCGGCCCGACCGGAGGCTGAGCCCGCCACCCCCGGCACGCCCCCCACCCGCCACCGGCGGGTGCGGGGACGTACGCCCCCGCACCCGCACGGCCCCGCCACGGGTGCCCCTTTCGCGGAACCTTCACCCGGAAAGATCCACTTCGCGGTGGTGGCCGGAGCACCACCACGACGCGCCCGGGGTGTGACCCGGCCACCACCACGGCCCGGAAGGGCGGGGCCCCGGACCCCCTTCCGGTGCCCCCGGGGCCCCGGAGGGCCCCCCGAAGCGTCCACGGGCCCCACCGCCTCCCCCTCCCGCCTCCCGGGCCCCGGGGCCCTGATGGTCCACGGCGCACCGACGGCCGGATCTGTGTGACCGCCGCACCTGGGCCGCGCACCCCGCAAAGCCGCACGGTGAGGTGGCTGAGATCGGCCCCAGGGGGAGAGGGAGAGAACCGATGAGCGTGACAGGACTCGGGCTGGCGTCGGGACAGGGCCGGCGGTTCGTGCCCGAAGGGCTGGTGGGGGAGCTCAGTGCGGAGCTGTTCGCCTCACTGCCGCGCAGCGACCAGCGGCGCAAGGGGGAGATGTATCTGAGGGGGCTGCTGACCGCCGAGGGGCGCAAGTCGATCCGCAACATCGCGGCCTGCGTCGGCGACCGCGCCGCCGAGCAGAGCCTGCACCACTTCATCGCCTCCTCCACCTGGGACTGGGGACCCGTGCGCGCGGCTCTCGCCCGCGCGGTGGAACGGGCCCTGCGGCCCGGCGCCTGGGTGGTGCGGCCGGTGGTGATCTCCAAGGCCGGGACGGAGTCCGTGGGGGTGGCACGGAGGTTCATCTCCGACCTCGGGCAGACGGTCAACAGCCAGGTCGCCTACGGCGCCTGGGCGGTCGGCGAGGAGCACAGCTGCCCGGTCAACTGGCGGCTCGCGCTCGGGGAGGAGGCGCGCGGCGGGCAGGGTCCCCGCGCCTCCTACGCCTCCGAGGCCCGGCTGACCACCCCGCTGGAGCGCGCCGCCTCGGCGGTGCTCGAACTGCGCGACTGGACCGGCGGGGTGGACCGCCCGGTGGTGCTGGACCTGCCGGAGCTGGACCCGGTCGCGGTGGCCCGCCGGTTCGCCGGGACCCGCACCGGGTTCGTGGTGCCGGTCCGCGGCGCGACCCGGGTCCGCTGCGTGGACCCGGCGGTGCCCGGCGGCGGCGCCACCGAACTGGCGGCCCACCAGCTGCTGCTGCAGATCCGCACGCTGCGCCGCCCGGTCACCTGGACGGACCCGGACACCCTCCGGTCCCGCACCAGCCTGGTGGCACAGGTCCGGGTGACCCTCCCGCAGTCCGCGCGGACGATGCTGCTGCTCGGCGAGTGGACGGACCCGCGGGGCTGGCCGGAGCGCTGCTGGGTCAGCGACCTGGGGAACGTCTCCCCCGGCGCGCTGCTGCGGCTGGCCAAGCTCTCCAAGGTCGTCGACCGCGACTTCGAGGGCATCTCCCGGCAGGTCGGGCTCACCGACTTCGGCGGGCGGTCCTTCGAGGGGTGGCACCGGCACACCACCCTGGCGTCCGCCGCCCACACGGTGCGGATGCTCACCCTGGCCGAGGCCGAGGCGCTCAGCCGGCGGCCTGGCCGCTCCGCGGTCGGCGCCCTCGGCTGAGCACCTGGCGGGTGCGGTTCAGCTGGAGGGCGAGCTGGACCTGGAGCAGCCGCGCGGGCTTCTGCCAGTCCTCGCCCAGCAGTTCGGTGATCCGCTCCAGGCGCCGGGAGACGGTGTTGGGGTGGACGTGCAGGCTCTCCGCGGCCCGTGACGGGCTGCTGGAGGAGTCGAAGTACGCCTCCAGGGTGGGGACCAGCTCGGTGTACTGCTGGTCGTCGTAGTCCAGGACGGGCCCGATGGTGCCGTCGACGAAGCCGGCGACGTCGGGCTCGTCGGCCAGCAGCAGTCCGAGGAAGCCGAGCTGCCCGGGGGTCGCCGTGCCGCCGGGACCGCCCAGGGCGGTGAGCGCGTCCAGGCAGCGCCGCGCCTCCGCGTGGGTGCGGGCGATCGCCGTCGGGTCGGCGGTGGGACCGGCCGCCCCGGCGGTCACCGGGACGCCCAGCACCTCGCCCAGTTCGCCCGCGACCCTGCGGGCGCACCCCTCGGGGTCGGTGCCCGGCAGCAGCAGGACGACCACGTCGCCGTCGACGGCCTTCAGGCCGTGGTGGCGGTGGGCGTAGGAGGAGGTCCAGGTCACCGCACGGCCGCGGACGCCCTGCTCGGGCCGGGCCGCCACCAGCACATGGGGCTCGTCCAGGTCCACCGACAGGCGCCGGCCGTGCTCCACCAGCGCCTGCGCCGACTGCGAGGAGCCGCGGAGCAGGTCCCGGAGGAACTCCTCCCGCAACTGGCCCTCGGTGGCGGCCACCCCGTGCCGGAGCAGCAGGACCACCGCCGTCACCTGGGCGGTCAGTTCCAGCAGCTGCACCTGGTAGTCGGTGACGGTGTCCTCGGCCGCGAGGACGACCGCGCCGAGCATCTCCTCGCCCGCCGAGACGGAGGCCGCCCAGGTCCGGTCGTCGAGGCGGAGCGGCCGGCGCTCGGTGTGCGCGTCCAGCAGCAGCCGCCGCAGTTCGGCCTCGTCCGCCCCGGGTGCCGCCTTCGGCGGGTGGGCGGCCAGGGTGCGTCCGGCGGTGTCGCGGATCACCAGGGCGCCGCCGAGCTCCTCCGAGGAGCTGGCGGCGAGGACGCCCAGCCCGCCGCCGCCCAGTACGAGATCGAGCAGACGGCCGTGCACCTGGCGCAGGTGCACGGCCGCGGCGGAGGAGTCCAGGGCCCGGGTGGTGCCCTGTTCCAGCTCCACCACCTCGTGCCGTGTCTGTTCGAGGAGCCTCGCCTTCTCGATGGCCACGGCGGCCAGGTCGGCGAGCGAGCTCATCAGCGACACCTCGTCGGGCGAGAAGTGCCGCACATGGCGGTCCGCCACGTACAGGACCCCGAGGATGGAGCCGTCGTACTGCAGCGGGACGGCCATCACGGCGTGCAGTCCCTCCGCCCGGACGACCTCGTCGATCACCTCGCTGTGCACGAAGGTCTCGTCGGGCAGGTAGTCGGAGGTCCAGAACGGCGCGGTGCTGTCCGAGGCCCTGCGCCCCACTCCGCCGTCCAGCGGCACCGTGAAGCCGATGGTGAGCGCGGAGGCGTGGCCGTCGGCCGCGCGGACCCGGGAGCAGGCCGCCGGGAGGTCGTCGAAGGTCACCCAGGACATGTCGAGCCCGAGCAGCAGCCGCGCCCGCCGGGTGATGACCTTCAGCAGGGCGTCCAGGTCGTAGGGAAGGGTGAGGTCCCGTGCCGTGTCGACCAGGGCGGCGAGGCCGGCCTCCCGCTGCTGGCGCCGGGCGAACAGGGCCCGGATGCTCAGGCTGAGGTCGGTGGCGCGGACGAGCCGGGCGAGTTCGGCGCCGCCGGCGCCCGCCTCGCGGGCTCTGCGGACCAGATCCTCGAACGCGGCGGCCGGTGCCTCCTTCTCCAGCAGCTCCAGTATCTCGAAGGCCTCGTCAGCCACGGCTCCCCCTGCCCCCCTCGTGCCTTCACGCACCACGGACCACCCCCGGACCGAGTCTCGCGGGCCTGAAAGTAATCGGTGGGTCACGTGATGGTCAACCGTCCCGGCGACGCACGTGAGCTGGTCAGAGACGCGGAGTGTGACCGGGTCACCACAGGTGATCGCTCACTCTGTCACCGGGACACCTTCTGAGGACGCAGCTCCACCGGCAACCTGATCAGCGTCCGCCCCGGTGAGGGGACCACCGTCATCACCGACTCGGTTGTGAGGGAACCATGACGCAGCTTCAGGACATCGGCGCGCCACAGCTCGGCCGCCCCGAGGAAACGGCACTCCAGAGCTACGAGAGATCGCTGCTCCGCAGCCATCTGTCGCTGACCCGCCAGGACCGGCCGGACCGCTTCGCCCTCGCCGGGCTCGACTGGGACCTGCACCCCGAGGTGTTCGCCCCCGTGTACTCGCCGTCCACGGCCGTGGCCCTCGCCCTGCTCGACCTCAGCCGGGAGCCGCTGCGGCCGCGTTCGGACTCCTTCCTGGAGATCGGCACCGGCTCGGGCGTGATCGCCGTGATGGCCGCGCTGGCCGGGTCCCCGCGGGTGGTCGCCACCGACGTCAACCCCCGGGCGGTGGAGAACGCGGCCGTCAACGCCGAGCGGCACGCCGTCAACGACCGCCTGCGCACGGTGCACAGCGACCTGTTCTCGGAGCTCGGCGAGTCCGAGCGCTTCGACACCGTCTTCTGGAGCTCCAACTACGTGCTGGGCCCGGACACCTACGAGTACAAGTCCGTGCACGAGCGGGCCTACGTCGACACCGGCTACCGCACCCACCGCAGGTTCGTGGAGCAGGCGCCTCGCTGGGTCACGCCGGGGGGATCGGCGCTGCTGCACTTCAGCGACCGCGGCGACCTTCCCGCACTGCACCGGATCGCCGACGACTGCGGCCGGGAGCTGCGGACGCTGCGCAGCGTGCGGGTCCGCGAGGGCGAGTACGGCGAGGACATGGTGGAGCACATGCTCATCGAGATCGTGCCGGCCGCGGTCTGAGACACGGCCGGTCCAGGGGGGATTGAACGTGCGAACACTGCTGGTAGACAACTACGACTCCTTCACCTACAACCTGTTCCACCACCTCACCGAGGTGAACGGCCGGGAGCCCGAGGTCGTCCGCAACGACGACCCGTCCTGGCGGCCGGGGCACCTGGCGGCCTTCGACTCCGTCGTGATCTCACCCGGCCCCGGTCACCCGGGCCGCGCCGAGGACTTCGGCATCTGCGCCGACATCGTCAGGGAGGCGTCCCGGCCCGTCCTGGGGATCTGCCTCGGGCACCAGGGCATCGGCCTGCTCCACGGCGCGACGGTCAGGCGCGCGCCGGAGCCGCGGCACGGCAGGCTCTCCCCCGTGCTGCACGAGGGCACCGGCCTGTTCGAAGGACTTCCCTCGCCGTTCGAGGTGGTCCGCTACCACTCGCTGGCCGTCACCGACCTCCCGCCGGAGCTCCAGGCGACGGCATGGACGCCGGACGGCGTCCTGATGGGGCTGCGGCACCGCACCCGGCCCCAGTGGGGGGTGCAGTTCCACCCCGAGTCGATCTCCAGCCAGTACGGCCTGGCGCTGCTGCGCAACTTCGCCCGGATGAGCCGGGACGCCCCGGGGGCCCCGGCCCCCGCACCGTCCCGCGCCCCGGCCCCCGCGCCCGCTTCCGCTCCCGGGTCGGGGGCCGCACGCCCCGCCGCCCCGGCCGCCGGGCCCGCCGCCACCCGCACCGGCACCACCCGGGCCGCCGCCCGCGGCGCCGCCGGTGCGCCCGCCGCCGCGGGGACCGCCGCCCCGCGGAGCCCGGCGGCCGCGCCCGCCCTGCGCGTGCTCAGCCGGGTCCTGCCCGCGGGAACCGACGCCGAGACCGCCTTCGACCTCCTCTTCCGCGGCAACGACCACGCCTACTGGCTGGACAGCAGCCTCCCGGACCGCGCCCGCGGCCGCTTCTCCGTCATGGGCGACGCCACCGGACCGCTGGCCCGGATCGCCACGGCCGACGTGTGGAGCGGTACGGTCACCGTCACCCCGAGCCGGGGCACCGCCGGGATCGTCGCGGGCCCCATGCTCACCTGGATCGACCGCGACCTGCGCGCACTGCGCGACCGGCTCCCCGAACTGCCGGACCTGCCCTTCGACTTCGCGCTCGGCTGGGTGGGGTACCTCGGCTACGAGCTCAAGGCCGAGTGCGGGGGCGACCTGGTGCACCGCTCCGAGGAGCCCGACGCCACCCTGGTCTTCGCGGACCGCGCCCTGGTCTTCGACCACGCCGAAAACACCGTCCACCTGCTCGCCCTGGTGGAAGGGCAGGCGGAGGACGAGGCCCGCGGCTGGATGGACTCGGTGGAGCTGCGGCTCGCGGCGACCGGGGGCCGGGTCCTGCCCGCGCCCCGGCCGCCCGCCCCGGCGGGGGAGATCCGGCTGCGCCACGACCGGGACGCCTACCTGGGACTCATCGGCACCTGCCTGGAGGAGATCGCGGCCGGGGAGACCTACGAGGTCTGCCTCACCAACATGGCCGAGACGGAGGGCACCGTGGACCCCTGGTCCGCCTACCGGGTGCTGCGCCGGGTCAGCCCCGCCCCCTTCGCCGCACTGCTCCAGTTCGGGGACGTGTCCGTGCTCAGCACCTCGCCGGAGCGGTTCCTGAAGGTCGGCGCCGACGGCCGGGTGGAGTCCTCGCCCATCAAGGGCACCCGCCCCCGCGGCGCCACCCCCGCCGAGGACGCGGCCCTCGTCGCGGACCTGCTCTCCGACGAGAAGGACCGGGCCGAGAACCTGATGATCGTCGACCTGGTCCGCAACGACCTGGGCCGCTGCGCGGTGCCCGGGTCGGTCCGCGCGGACGAGCTGTTCCAGGTCGAGAGCTACGCCACCGTCCACCAGCTGGTCAGCACGGTACGGGCCCGGCTGCGACCGGAGGCGACCGCGCTGGACTGCGTGCGCGCCGCCTTCCCCGGCGGCTCGATGACCGGCGCGCCCAAGGTGCGCACCATGCGGCTGATCGACCGGCTGGAGGCCGGACCGCGCGGCGTCTACTCCGGTGCCGTCGGCTACTTCTCGCTCTCCGGCGCCGCCGATCTGAGCATCGTCATCCGGACCGCGGTCGTCACCGCCGACCGGGTGCGCTACGGGGTCGGCGGCGCGGTGGTGGCCCTGTCCGACGCCGAGGCGGAGTACGAGGAGACGGCCGTCAAGTCCGCTCCGCTCCTGGCCCTGTCGAACGCGCGCTTCCCCCGCAGGCGGCCGGAGCCGATCCGGAGCTGAGCTCCCAGTCGTTCTGGAGGCGGCGCAGCTCCGCCGCCTCCAGAGCGGCGACGGCCTCACCGAGGCGGGCGCCCAGCCGCTCCAGCCTCCGCAGCATCGCGGCCCCCTCGCGGTCGGCGTTCAGCAGGGTGTCCCCGTGCAGCTCCTCGCCGCGGGCGGCGTCCTCCAGGACCCCGGCCGGCAGGGCGTGCGCGGTGTGCCAGCCCACCAGGCGGCTGACGCTGCGGCGCCCCCCGCCCGCCCACAGCAGGCGCGGCGGAATGGCTCCCCCGGCGCGGAGCACCCGCCACCAGTCCTCGGCGAGCCGCTGCTCCCTCAGCCGGTAGAGGCGACGGGCCATGGCCTGCCCGGCCGTGCCCCGCGCCTCCCGGGAGCCCAGGCGCTCCAGGCGGGCGTCCACCTCCTGCTCGAAGGCGCCCACCGGGAAGGTGGTGACGGCGGAGATGCACGCCAGACGGCGGCCGGAGACCAGCGCGCGCTCCATCCCGTCCACATAGGCGTCCAGCACCTCGGCGTACTTCTCGGTGGAGAACACCAGTGTGGCGTCCACGCCGATGCCCTCGGCCAGGCAGTCGGCCAGTACCTGGACCCCGGCGCCGGTCATCGGGATCCGCACCACCAGGTTGGGGCGGGCGACGCCGCGGTGCAGGGTCCGCGCCGCGTCGAGCAGCGGGCCGGGCTCCTCGGCGTACCGGGGGTCGACCGGGGCCGACACCTGGCCGACCGCGCCCCCGCTCGTGGTGAACACCGGGGCGAGCGCGTCGCAGGCCGCCCGGACCAGGTCCCCGGAGCCGCCCGGCGGCAGCACCACGCCCTGGAACGGGAAATCCGGGGCCTTCAGCACAGCGGCATCGAGCTGCTCGGAGCGGGATGCCGCCAACCAGGGCGAGACGCCCTCGGCCACCAACTGCCGCAGCAGGACTTCAGCTTCTCGACTCACCACCTTCCCGAGCCTAGAGTGCGCTTTCTGTGAGCGGCAAGGCGGGCGCGATTGCATGTCAAGTCCTTGTCGGCGCAGTCGGGGCGGTGTGTCGGAGGACGTTCCCGGCGGCCTCCCGGGGCGGACCGGCCTGCCGGACCCTAAGGCGCACCGGCGTCCTCCGCGGAATTCCGCGCGGTTCTCTGTCAGCTCAATTCCCTTTACCACAAGGCGACCTGATCAAATATTCGGCACCTGACGTACTGGCCGAACTCTGATGGTTGCTCCCTCCTCTGTTTCCGCACACTCCTCGATGCATCTGATGTCACGGCGGATTCAGACACTGGGAGGTGCCAGATGTACGGTGCTGCACTCTGGAAGACATTGCCGGCAGGTCAGCAACCCGATTGGCCGGACAGGGAGGCGCTGAGGGACGCCAGGGCACGACTCGCGGACGCACCGCCCCTGGTGCGGGCGGAGGACGTGGCCCGGCTGCGGTCGCTGCTGGCGGACGCGGCCCGCGGCGAGATCCAGGTGGTGCAGAGCGGGGACTGCTCCGAGGACCCCGCCGAGTGCTCGGCCGGGTACGTGGCCCGCAAGGCGGCGCTGCTGGACGTGCTCGCGGGCGTGATGAAGGCGCGCTCGCTCAAGCCCGTGCTGCGCGTCGGCCGGCTCGCGGGGCAGTTCGGCAAGCCCCGGTCGAGCCCCTTCGAGACCGTCGACGGTGTCGAACTGCCCTCCTACCGGGGCCACATGGTCAACAGCCCGGAGCCGGACCCGCTGCTGCGGCGCCCGGACCCCCGGCGGCTGGTGGCCGGCTACGAGGCGGCCGCCGCGGCGATGGGCCTGCTCGGCTGGACCGGCGGGCGGCCCTCCGGCGCCGAGGCACCGGTGTGGACCAGCCACGAGGCGCTGCTCCTCGACTACGAGGAGCCCATGGTGCGCACGCAGGACGACGGTTCGCTGCTGCTCACCTCGACGCACTGGCCCTGGATCGGCGAGCGCACCCGGGAGCCGGACGGCGCGCATGTGGCGCTGCTGGCCTCGGTGGCCAACCCCGTGTCCTGCAAGGTCGGTCCGACGACGACGCCCGGCGACCTCGTCTCGCTGTGCGAGCGGCTCGACCCCCTGCGGGAGCCCGGGCGGCTCACCCTGATCTCCCGGATGGGCCGGGGCAGGGCCGCCGAGCGGCTGCCGGAGCTGGTGCGCGCGGTGAAGACGGCGGGCCATCCGGTGCTGTGGCTGTGCGACCCCATGCACGGCAACACCGTGAGCCTCGCGGGCGGGGTCAAGACCCGCTTCCTGGACTCGGTCATCGGCGAGGTGGAGGAGTTCCACCAGGCCGTGTCCGGGCACGGCGGCACCGCCGCCGGACTGCATCTGGAGACCACCCCCGACCCGGTCCGCGAGTGCGTGGACGACGAGTTCCACGTGGACGAACTCGGGGACAAGTACACGTCGTTCTGCGACCCGCGCCTCAACCCGGAGCAGGCCGTCGAGGCCGCCTCCGCCTGGCGTGGCTGAAGGAGAGGGGTCCCCTGTGACCATGGATGACAGGATCGCGCTGGTCACCGGCGCGGCGGGCGGCATCGGCGAGTCCGTCGTGCGCTCCCTCACCGCCCGGGGCGTCCGCGTCGTCGCCGTCGACCGGGACGCCGAGCGTCTGGCGAGGGTGGCCAAGGAGGCCGCCGGGGACGGCGGCCGGGTCGAGGCGTTCCCGGGCGACGTGACGTCCAGCTCCGACGTGGAGGCGCTCGTCGACGAGGTCGAGCGCACGGTCGGGCCGCTGGACTACCTCGTCAACGCGGCCGGGGTGCTCCGCCTCGGGGAGGCCCGCACGCTGACCGACGAGGAGTGGAGCACCACCTTCGCGGTGAACACCACGGGCGTCTTCTTCATGTCCCGGGCCGTCGTCAACCGCATGGTGGGCCGGCGCCGGGGGGCCGTCGTGACGGTCGCGTCCAACGCGGCGGGCACCGCGCGTACGGAGATGTCCGCGTACGCGGCCTCCAAGGCCGCGGCGACGATGTTCACCAAGTGCCTGGGGCTGGAGGTGGCCAAGTACGGCATCCGCGCCAACCTGGTCGCACCGGGGTCCACCGACACACCGATGCTGACCTCGATGTGGCAGGACGACAGCAGCGCGCGCGCCTCGATCGAGGGTGTGCCGGAGGCCTACCGGGTGGGCATCCCGCTCGGGAAGCTGGCCCGCCCGGAGGACGTGGCCGAGGCGGTCGTCTTCCTCCTCTCGGACAAGGCGGCGCACATCACCATGCACGACCTCACCGTCGACGGCGGTGCGGCCCTCGGTGTCTGAACCACCGCGACCGGCCGGGCGCCCGCCCGGCCGGGCCCTCCGTCCGGCCGCGGGACCGGCCCCGCCCGGGGACCCGCCCCGCCCCAGAACCGTCCGCCCCGAGAAGCGCGACCCCCGCGAGGCGGGCCCCCGGCACGGGGCCGCCCGCCCGGCGGGGCCACCCGTGAACCGGGACCACCCGTGAACCCGAGAGAGGAACGCATGGCAGGAATCCCCGAGATCAGCCCGTATCCGATGCCGTCGGCCGCCGACCTGCCCGCCGCCGTCGTGGACTGGGCGGTCGACCCCGACCGCGCGGTGCTGCTCGTACACGATCTCCAGAAGTTCTTCCTGTCCCCCTTCCCCGCCGGGGAGCAGCCCGTCACGGACCTGGTGCGCAACGCCGGGGAGCTGCGGGACCGCTGCGCGGCACTGGGCATGCCGGTCGCCTACACCGCCCAGCCCGGCGGGATGACCCCCGAGCAGCGCGGTCTGCTGGCCGACTTCTGGGGGCCGGGCATGACGCCGAGCCCCGAGCACCGCGAGGTGGTGGAGCGGGTCGCCCCGGCCCCCGGCGACTGGATGCTCACCAAGTGGCGCTACAGCGCCTTCTTCCGCACCGACCTGCTGGAGCGGATGCGCCGCGCCGGCCGGGACCAGCTGGTGGTCTGCGGGGTGTACGCGCACGTGGGCGTCCTGGCCACCGCGGTCGAGGCGTTCACCCACGACATCCGGACCTTCCTGGTGGCCGACGCCGTCGCGGACTTCGGCTGGGCCGAGCACCGCGGCGCCCTGGAGTACGCCGCCGGCCGCTGCGCCGCGGTGACCACGACCAAGGAACTCCTGGCGGCACTGCCCTCCGGCGGCGAGGGGGAGAGCGCATGACCGGCGATCCGCTGGCCCGTGTGCTGGCCGGGCACCCCGCCCCCTTCGCCCTGATCCACCGCCCGGAGGCGGGCGGGGCGGACCGGGTGGACCTGCTGCTGGGCGACTTCGCGCCCTACGAGACCCTGGCCGACCTCCCGGCGGGCGGGCCGGGGGGCGGCGAGGGGCAGGAGCTGCTCGTGCTGGTGCCCTACCGGCAGCTGGCCGAGCGCGGCTTCGAGGCGCCGGACGACGGGACGCCGCTGCTGGCCATGTCCGTGGCCGAACAGGTGTCGCTGCCGCTGTCGACGGTGCTGGGCCGCATCCCGGACGCGCCCGTGCACCTCGCCGAGGGCGGGGCCTTCGACATCGACGACGAGGCCTACGCGGAGACGGTCCGCCGGGTGATCGCCGACGAGATCGGCACGGGGGAGGGCGCCAACTTCGTGATGCGGCGCTCCTTCGTGGCGGACATCGGCGACTACTCCGTCGGCGCCGCCCTGCGGTTCTTCCGGCGGCTGCTGGAACGGGAGTCGGGGGCGTACTGGACCTTCGTCGTCCACACCGGGGAGCGCACCCTGGTCGGCGCCTCGCCCGAGCGGCACGTCAGCGTCCACGGGGGCCGGGCCGTGATGAACCCCATCAGCGGCACCTACCGCTTCCCCGCCTCGGGGCCGGACCTGCCGGGGGTCATGGACTTCCTGGCGGACCGCAAGGAGGCCGACGAGCTGTACATGGTCGTCGACGAGGAGCTGAAGATGATGGCCCGCTTCTGCGACGGGGGCGGCCGTGTCGTGGGGCCGTACCTGAAGGAGATGGCCCGCCTCGCGCACACCGAGTACTTCATCGAGGGCCGCACCACCCGCGACCCCCGTCAGGTGCTGCGCGAGACGCTGTTCGCCCCGACCGTCACCGGGTCGCCGCTCCAGAGCGCGAGCCGCGTCATCAACCGCTACGAGCCGCAGGGCCGCGGCTACTACAGCGGGGTACTCGCGCTGATCGGCCGGGACGCGGACGGCGGGAGCACCCTCGACTCGGCCATCCTCATCCGCACCGCGGACATCGACGCCCGCGGCCGGATGCGCATCGGCGTCGGGGCCACCCTGGTACGGCACTCCGACCCGCTCGCGGAGGTGGGCGAGACCCGGGCGAAGGCGGCCGGGCTGCTGTCCGTGCTCGGGGAGCCGGTCAGGCCCCGGTTCGGCGACCACCCCGCCGTACGGGAGGCCCTGGCCCGGCGCAACGACACCATCGCGGGGTTCTGGCTCGACGACGAGCGGGACCGCACCCGCCCGGTGGCCCGGCTGGCGGGCCGCAAGATCCTGGTGGTCGACGCGGAGGACACCTTCACCGCGATGATCGGGCACCAGCTGCGGGCGATGGGCGCCGAGGTCACGGTGGTGCGGTTCGACGAGCCCTACTCCTTCGCCCCGTACGACCTGGTCGTCATGGGGCCGGGGCCGGGGGACCCGAGGGACGCGGCCCATCCCAAGATCGCCCATCTGCGCGGCGCGGTGGACCTGCTCCTCGCCGAGGAGCGGTCCTTCCTGGCGGTGTGCCTGAGCCACCAGACGCTCGGCCTCCGCCTCGGGCTGGAACTGCGCCGCCGCGAGCAGCCCAACCAGGGGGTGCAGCGGCAGATCGACCTGTTCGGGCGGTCCGAGCGGGTGGGCTTCTACAACACCTTCGCGGCGCACAGCGAGGCCGACAGCGTCGAGGTGCCCGGGGTCGGGCGGGTCGAGGTCTGCCGCGACCCGGCGACCGGCGAGGTCCACGCGCTGCGCGGACCCCGCTTCCGCTCGATGCAGTTCCACGCGGAGTCGGTGCTGACCGAGGACGGCGTCCGGATCGTCGGCGAGGCCCTGGCCGGGCTCGTCGAGGAGCAGCTCGTATGAGCGCCGGACGCGCTCCGGGGCCCGGCGGAGGCGAGGGGAGCGGCATGAAGGCGACGGTCGCCTGGTGGGACCTGTCCGGGTCGGGGCAGAACACCGCCTCGATGCGCCGGTACCTGGCCGAGGAGGCGGTCGACCGCTTCGCCCGGGTGGAGGGGCTGGTGGCCAAGGTGTGGATCGCCGACCCCGCCACCGAGCGCTGGGGGGCGGTGCTGCTGTGGGAGTCGGCCGCGGCGGCGGCCCGTCCGCTGCCGCCCCGGGCGGCGGAGCTCATCGGCCGGCCTCCGGTGCAGCACACGCTGTTCGACGTGGAGGCCGTGGTGGCCGGGCCCGGGGGGCTGCCCGGTCCGCTGCCCGCGGGGCTGGTCCACGGCGCGCCCGGTCTCTGAGGGGTGTGCCCGCCGCTGCGGGCACACCCCGGGCCGGGCGGGCCCGGTGGGCGCCCGGGGTGCGGGCGGGCCGTCCCCGCGGACGGCCGCGCACGGGGCCGCGGGACTCCGGAGGGCCCCGGCCCGGGCCCCGGCCGCCCGCCCGCCGGGCCGGGCAGGGCGCCCCCGCCGCACCCCGCGCCAGGACAGCGGGCGCACCGCACGGCACGGCATGACGAGACAGCACCGACCAGAGGAGCGCTGAGAAGCCGGTGAGCAGCAGCCGGGGCGGGACGACGCCCCGCCCCTTCGAACGGACCGAGCCGGAACGCCGGTGCGCGGACACCGCACGCGCCCCGGCCGTCGACGCGGTGGAGGCCGCAGGCCACGGGCACCCGGGCACCGCCGTGAGCCCGGGCACCGCCGCCCGCCTGCTGCCCCGGCGGCCGTCGCGCCACCGCCCCGCCGGGAGCGGGGCGGCCCCGGCGGACGGGGCGGCGCGCGGCGGATACGTCCTGGCGGACGCGCCGGACGGGGAGCCGGAGGTGGTGCTCCTCGCCACCGGCGGCGAGGTGCGCACCGCCCTGGACGCGCGCAGGCTGCTGCTGGCGGAGGGCATCGGCACCCGGGTGGTGGCGATGCCGCGCCCGGAGTGGTTCCGGGAGCAGTGCGAGGAGTACCGGGAGTCGGTGCTGCCGAGCCGGGTCCGGGCCCGGGTGTCGGTGGCGGCCGGGTCCGCCCTGGGCTGGTACCAGTTGCTCGGGGACGCCGGGCTGCCGGTGGGGCTGGACCGGTCCGGCGCGTGCGCGCCCGCCGCGGCGCTCTTCGAGCAGCACGGCTTCGGCCCGGCGCGGGTGGCCGCCGCCGCGCGCGCGAGCCTGGCCCGCGCCGGGCGCGGGGAGCACCGGTGAACGGAGCGCGCGGGGGCGACGCGTCCCGGCCCCGAGGGGCCGACGGCCCGGGGAGGTGAGGGACGTTGACCGAGATCCTCGTGGCCGGCGGCGGCGTCGGCGGCCTCGCCGCGGCGCTCGGCCTCGCGCGGCGGGGCCACCGGGTGACCGTGCTCGAACGCCGCGAGGTGTTCACGGAGACGGGCGCCGGGATCCAGCTCGGGCCGAACGCCTTCGCCGCCCTGACCCGCCTCGGTGTCGCCGGGGAGGTCCTGGACCGGGCGGTGCGGGTGGACGCGCTGCGCTTCATGGACGGCACCACCGGCGAGCCGGTGGCCTCGATGCCGGTGGACGGCGCGTACACGGCCCGCTTCGGCCACCCGTACGCCGTCGTCCACCGCGTCGACCTCCACCTCCCGCTGCTGGAGGCGTGCCGCCGGCATCCGGGCGTGGTGCTGCGCGGGCACCAGCATGTGACGGGGTACACGCAGCGCCGGGGCGAGGTGACCGCCCTGCTCGCCGACGGGGGCCGGCTCACCGGGGACGCCCTGGTCGGGGCCGACGGGCTGCACTCGGCCGTCCGCTCCCGCCTGGTCGGGGACGGCGCGCCCCGGGGGGCCGGGCACACGGTCTACCGGGCGCTGGTCCCGATGGACGAGGTTCCCGAGGGCCTGCGCTCACCGGTCGTGACCCTCTGGGCCGGGCCCTCCTGGCACATCGTCCACTACCCCGTGGCGGGCGGCAGCCACCTCAACCTCGCGGCCACCCGGGAGGAGACGCCCCGGCGGGCCCCTGCCGGGGCGCCCGTCCTGCCCGGCCGGGTCCGAGCGGCCTTCCCCGGCCTGCGGGGCGCCGCACGGCCGCTGCTGGAGCGCGCCCGCGGCTGGCGGGCCTGGGCCCTGTACGACCGTGCACCGGTGGAGCGGTGGACGGACGGGCGGGTGGCGCTGCTCGGCGACGCGGCGCACCCGATGCTCCAGTACGCGGCCCAGGGCGCATGCCAGGCCCTGGAGGACGCCGTGGCACTGGGCGAGGCGCTGGGCGACCGCCCCGCGGACGTGGAGCGGCGGCTGCGGAGGTACGCGGCGGAGCGCCGCGCGCGCACGGCCCGGGTCCAGTGGGTGTCCCGGGAGCTGGGGCGGCGGCTCTACCACGCGGCGGGCCGGGCCCGCCGCGAGCGCAACGCGATGCTCGGCGCGCTGTCGCCCCGGGAGATGTACGACGCGGTGGCCTGGCTGCACGGCGGAGCCGGTGTACCGGCCCGGGCGGGCGCGGCGGCCGGGGGCTGAGCGGGCGGGGCGCGGTGGCCGGGGGCTGGGCGCGGCGGCCGGGGCGCGGTGCCGCCGCCTCCGGCCGCCGGTCGGCACGCCGAGGGCCGCGGTGCCGCTCCGACCGGGCCCTCCGCATTCCGTTTCCGGGGCTTTCCCGGTGCCGGGACTTTCCCCGCACCGGGGCCTGCGCGATGCCGCGGCGGGCGCGACCTGACAGACCTTTCGCACGCGCTTTCACGGCCCGGCGCACCTGCTCGATGCTGAGTTCTCCAGCCTTTTTCCCGCAGGGAGTTGAATCCGGCATGCTCAACATCGCGGTCGTCTACTACTCGTCCACCGGAAACGTCCACACCCTGGCCGAGGCGGCCGCCGAGGCGGCGGTGAAGGCCGGCGCCGACGTGCGTCTGCTGCGCATTCCGCCGCTGCCCTCGGAGACCGTCGTCCCCGGCACGGAGGACGCCGTCGCCGCGCACGGCGAGGCCGTCCGGGACGTCCCCGAGGCCACACCGGAGGACCTGGTCTGGGCCGACGGCATCCTCATCGGCTCCCCGGTCCGCTTCGGCCTGCCCGCGGCCCCGGTCTCCGTCTTCCTGGACTCCACCGCCCCGGTGTCCATCCCCGGGCTGCTGGCGGACAAGGTCGTCTCCGCCTTCACCTCGGGCTCCGCGCCGCACGGCGGCCACGAGACCACGCTGATGGCGCTCTACAACGCCGTCTGCCACTGGGGTTCGCTGATCGTGGCCAACGGCTCCACCGACGAGGTGCTGTTCCGCCCGGAGAACGGCAACCCCTACGGCACCAGCAGCGTCACGCGCAACCGCCCGGGCAACGTCCACGAGGACAACCTGGCCGCCATCGGGTTCCAGGCCCGGCGCGTCGTCGAGGTCGCCCGCCTCGTGGCCGCCGGAAAGGCCGCCGTGCAGAAGAACCCCGCCGAATAGGCCGCCCGGAAAAGAGGCCCCCCGGAAACGGCGGAGCTGAATCCGGCGGCGGGAATTGCGCCGGCGCTCGTGCGCGGCGGGATTCGGAAGCGCCGCCACCTGACACATTCCACCCCACCTGACAGGTCCCCGGGCAGGGCTTGGCACCCCGGCGGCTCCCCGGGAAACCATGGGCCGGCGGTATCCGGCGCGCCCCGGTTCCCCGGAGGCGGGGCGGGCCCATGAGAAGGGAGAGGGACACCCTTGATTACGACTGGCCGATACGAAAAGGGCCCTGCGGCAACGGCCGTGGGAGTGCTGGGCACCGGATCCGCGCTGCCGTCCCATGTCGTGACCAACGACGAGGTCGGCGCCCCGGCGGGGGTGGACCACGAGTGGATCCACTCCCGGACCGGCATCCGGCGGCGGCGCTGGGCCAAGCCCGACGAGGCGACCTCCGACCTGGCCGCCGCCGCGGGCCGCGCCGCCCTGGAGGCGGCAGGTGTCCGCGGGGGCGAGCTGTCGCTGGTCATCGTCGCGACCTCCACACCGGACTCCCCGCAGCCGCCGACCGCCAGCACGGTGGCCGACGCCCTCGGCGCGGGCTTCGGCACCACGGCCTTCGACGTCAACGCCGTGTGCAGCGGCTTCGTCTTCGCCCTGAGCACCGCGGAGCGGATGCTCCAGGGCACCGGCGGCTACGGGCTCGTGGTGGGCGCGGACGTCTACTCCCGCATCCTCGACCCGCGGGACCGCCGCAGCACCATCCTCTTCGGCGACGGCGCGGGCGCCGTGGTCGTCGGCCCGGCCCGCGGCACCGGGCGGCTGCACAGCACCCGCCTGGCGGGCTTCGCCGCGGACCGCGAGCTGATCCAGGTGCCCGCCGGGGGGAGCCGCCTGCCCGCCTCCCCTCAGACCCTGCGGGACGGGCTGCACTACTTCACGATGAACGGCCGCGAGGTGCGCACCTTCGTGGCCGAGAAGGTGGCCCCGGCCATCGGCGCCTTCCTCGACGACAACGGGGTGTCCCCGGGGGACGTGGACCACTTCGTCCCGCACCAGGCCAACGGCCGGATGGTCGAGGACCTCGCCGGCCGGGTCGGCATCCCCGCGGACCGGATGCGCGCCACCTTCGAGGAGTACGGCAACACGGGCTCGGCGTCCGTGCCCGTCACCCTCGACGACGCCGCCCGCGCCGGTGCGCTGAAGGACGGCGACCTCATCCTGCTCGCCGGCTTCGGCGGCGGCATGGCCATGGGCCTGACCCTGCTCACCTGGTGACTTCCCGGACAAGGAGAACGACATGCTGAACGACGCCCAGATCGACGCCTACCTGGCGCGGATCGGTGCCGCCCGGCCGCAGCGGGCGGACCTGGAGAGCCTGCGCCTGCTCCAGGAGCGGCACTGCCTCACGGTGCCCTTCGAGAACCTGGACTACCACCTCGACGTGCCGATCCACATGGACCTGAAGGCGCTGGAGAAGGTCGTGGACCAGCGCCGCGGCGGCGGCTGCTACGAGGTGAACCCGTCCTTCGCGCAGCTGCTGCGCGCCCTCGGCTACCGCGTGGACGTCCTGCCCGGCCAGGTCTACCGCCCGGACGGACCGGGCCCCTACCTGGGGCACCTGGCCCTGCGGGTGCACCTCGACGAGCCGTGGCTGGTGGACGTGGGCTTCGGCCGCAACAGCCGTGCCCCGCTGCGCTTCTCGGCCCCCGGGCCGCAGGCCGACGCGCACGGCAGCTACCAGGTCGTCCGCGCCGAGGGGGAGGGCGCCTGGGGCCACGACGTGCTGCTGAACGGCAAGCCGCTCTACCGCGTCGACGAACGCCCCATGGAGATCGCCGACTTCGCGCCGACGCTGTGGTGGTGGCGCACCTCCCCCGACTCCCCCTTCCTCCAGGACCTGTTCTGCTCGCTGCCGACCGAGGACGGCCGGGTCACCCTCAAGGGCGACCGGCTGACCGTGGTCTCCGGCGAGGAGCGCACCACCGAGGAACTCGCCGGCGACGAGGAGGTGCTGGCCGCGTACCGGAAGTACTTCGGCATCGAACTCGACCGCGTCCCGCGGCGGCCCGAGACGGGCCGGCCCGGCATCCAGACGGGCTGACCGCCGTGGCCGACGCACCCGCCGCCGCACCCGCCGCCCCCGGCCCCGCGGCCGTCCTGCCGCCGACCGACCCGGCCGAACTCCCCGGCGTGTTCGCCCGGGCGTTCAACTCCGGGGACCTGGCCGCGGTGGACCGCCTGTTCGCGCCCGGGGCCGTGTTCGTGACCGAGCCCGGCACCGCCGTCACCGGAGAGGCGCGGCGCGCCGCCAACGCCGCGTTCCTGGCGCTGGGCGTCCCCATCGCCCTCACCCTGCGGCACACCTACGTCTGCGACGACACCGCCCTGCTCATCGGCGACTACGTGATCTCGGGCACCGGCCGGGACGGCACCGCCGTCCATCTGGAGGGCTCCGCGACCGACGTCGCCCGCAGGGGGCCGGACGGCCGCTGGCGCTACCTCATCGACAACCCGTCCGGCACGGACCGTCCGTAGTCCCGCCGCCCGCACCGGCCCGGCCACGGGCCCCACTGGAAGGATTCCCTTGCCGACCGCCGCCGACAGCGTCCTCGACCTGCCCTTCGACGCCGTTCCCGACCCCGAGGAGTTCCTGCGCGCCGCGATGCGCTGGCACTTCTCGCCGGAGACCGGCTCCCCCTTCTGGCTGGAGCGCGCCTCCCTCCTCGACTTCGACCCGCTCACCGACATCCGCACCTTCGCCGATCTGACGCGCTTCCCCAACCTCGCCGGGGAGCTGCGCGAGGTGCGCGCCGAGGACCTCGTCCCCCGCGGCTACGGCGACCGCCCCGACGTCGTCGGCGTCTACGAGAGCGGCGGGACCACCGGCGCCCCCAAGCGCATCGTGCTGCTGCGCGACTGGCTGGACCGGCTGCTGGGCTGGAGCAGCGCCCAACTCGACGCCCACGGGGTGCCGCAGGGCGTGAACTGGCTCGTGGTCGCCCCCACCGGACCGCACATGGTGGGCGATGTCATCAAGCACCAGACCGCGCTCCGCGGCGGCCTGGCCTTCACCGTCGACCTCGACCCCCGCTGGGTGAAGAAGCTCATCTCCGAGGGGAAGGGCGCCGAGGCCGGCGCCTATGCCGAGCACATCGTGGACCAGGTCGCCCATGTGCTGCGCACCCAGGACATCGGCGTGCTGATGTGCACCCCGCCGGTCCTGGAGCGGCTCGCCGCCCGGGACGACCTCGCCAAGCTCATCGAGGACAAGGTGCAGGCGATCAACTGGGTCGGCACCCAGATGGACCCCGACACCCGCCACCTCTACCGGACCGAGGTCTTCCCCCGGGCCAGGCTGTACAGCGGCTACGGAAGCACCATGATCCTCGGCAACGCCAGCGAGCGTCCCGGGCTCACCGACGACGAGCCGTGCGTGTACGACCCGTGGTCCCCCTACATGACCTTCTCCGTCGTCGACCCGGAGACCGGCGTCCCGGTGGAGTACGGGGAGCGCGGGCAGGTGGTCATGCACCACGTCAGCAAGAGCCTGCTGATGCCCAACAACCTGGAGCGCGACCACGCCACCCGCTGCCGCCCGGCCCCCGGTGCGGCGCAGACCGGCGACTCCGTGGCCGACATCGCGCCGGTCCAGGAGTTCGACAACGAGACCGTCATCGAGGGGGTGTACTAGATGTCCGAGCTCATCGCCCTGGACGCGCTCGGCCCCCAGGGGACCTACCGGGCCCGCAACCGGGTCACCGTCACCGACGTCGCCGGTGTCCCGGCGGCCGATCTGGGCCTGGTGCCGAAGCTGTTCGTGTCGCGCACCATGGCCGCCCTGCACCGGGCGGAGTCGCTGCCCGCCGCGGAGCGGATCGCCGCGCTCGCCCGCGCGGCCCGCATCTTCACCGAGGAGGAGATCGGCGGCCTGTCCTACGAGGAGTACCGCCGTACGGTCGCCCGGGTCTCGGGCGTGCCGATCTCCGTGGTCCGCGAGGCCACCGCGGCCATCGCCGAGGCCGCCGAGCAGGCCGGGTTCGTCGTCTCCCAGCCCCGCCCCGCCGGGGCGGTCGGCGACTGGCGGGACCCGGGCACCCGGGACGGCAGCGCCGTGTGGACCCGCCGCGGGAGCGTGTTCGCCGTGCACGCGGCGGGCAACCACCCCGGACCCCACTCGCTGTGGCTGGAGGCCCTGGCGCTCGGCTACCGGGTGGCCGTGCGGCCCTCGCGCCGCGAGCCCTTCACCCCGCACCGCCTGATCACCGCGCTGCGGTCGGCGGGCTTCGGCGAGGACCAGGTGGTGCTGCTGCCCACCGACCACGAGGCCGCGGACGAGATCCTGCGCGGCGCCGACCTCGGTCTGGTGTACGGCGGCGACGAGGTGGTCCGCAAGTACGCGGGCTCCACCGTGCTGCCGCAGGGCCCCGGCCGCTCCAAGATCCTCGTCACGGCCGACGCCGACTGGCGCGACCACCTCGACACCATCGTCGACTCCATCAGCCACCAGGGCGGCGTCGCCTGCATCAACGCCACCACCGTGCTGGTCGACGGCGACCCGGCGCCGCTCGCGGCGGCCATCGCCGAGCGACTGGCCGCCCTGCCCAGCCTGCCGCCCGAGGACGAGAAGGCCGTCCTCTCGGTGCAGCCGGTGGAGGGGGCCCGGGCCATGGAGTCCTTCCTGCTCGCCCAGGCGAAGGGCACCGTGGCGCACCTCGGCGGCGAGGGGGTCGTCGAGGAGCTGCCGGGCGGCGGCGCGGTGCTGCGGCCCGCGGTCCACCAGCTGCCGAAGGCCGACGCCCGCCAGGCGGGCATCGAACTCCCCTTCCCCTGCGTGTGGGTGGGGCCCTGGTCCCCGGCCGACGGCATCGCACCGCTGCGCGAGAGCCTGGTGCTGACGGTCCTCACCGAGGACGAGAAGCTGGTCGACGCCCTCGTCGAGGAGCCGTCCATCAGCAATGTCTACCTCGGCGACCACCCCACCTACTGGATCCGCCCGGGCGTCCCCCACGACGGCTACCTGGGCGAGTTCCTGATGCGGACCAAGACGGTGATCCGGCACTGACCGGCCCTCCACACCGGCGGGCCGGGCAACCGGGCCCACCGCTCCCGACCCCGCGCCGACGGCGCGGGGTCCGGGCGTTTCCCCCCACACGGATCCACTCCCCGAACGAAGGCAGACACATGTCCATCCGCCTGAACCACACGATCCTCACCGCACGGGACCGCGATGCCACCGCCCGCTTCCTGGTGGAGGTCCTGGGACTGGAGCAACCCCGCACCTACGCGCCGTTCCTGGTGCTGCAGCTCTCCAACGACGTCTCCCTGGACGTCCTGCAGGCGGAGGGCGACGGGGAGATCACCTCCCAGCACTACGCCTTCCTCGTCGACGACGCCGAGTTCGACGCGATCTTCGCCCGGGTCCGGGAGCGCGGCCTGCCGTTCTGGGCCGACCCCTTCCACCGCCACCCCGGTCGCACCAACACCTGGTACGGGGGCCGCGGGGTCTACTTCGACGACCCGAACGGCCACAGCCTGGAGATCATGACCCGCCCCTACGAAATGGACTGACCGTGGCCGGACACTTGCACACCGACGAGATCGTGACGACCGGTCCCCTGCTGCGCCCCGGGGACCCGGGCTACGACGAGGAGCGGCTGGGCTACAACCTGGCCCTCGACCACCGCCCCGCGCTGATCGTGGGGGCCGAAGGCGCCGGGGACGTGGCGGCCGCGGTGCGCTGGGCGGCCGCCCGCGGACTGGGCGTCGCCGTCCAGGCCACCGGCCACGGCGTCTCCCGCTCGGCCGAGGGGCAGCTGATGATCAGCACCCGGCGCATGGACGAGGTGCGCGTCGACCCGGGAGCCCGCACCGCGACCGTCGGGGCGGGCGCCCGCTGGGAGCAGGTGCTGGAGGCGGCCGCACCGCACGGGCTCGCCCCGCTGAACGGCTCCAACCCCGGTGTGGGCGCCGTCGGTTACACCGTCGGCGGGGGCATGGGCCTGCTGGGCCGCCGCTACGGGTACGCCGCCGACCATGTGCGCGCCATGGACGTGGTCACCGCCGACGGGCGGCTGCGCCGGGTGGACGCCGCGCACGAGCCCGAGCTGTTCTGGGCGCTGCGCGGCGGGAAGGGGAACTTCGGCGTCGTCGTCTCGATGGAGATCGACCTGTTCCCCGTCGCCGAACTCTACGGCGGGGGGCTGTACTTCGGGGAGGAGCAGGCGGCGGCCGCGCTGCACGCCTACGTCCGGTGGACGGGCGGGGTCCCGGAGGAGATGTCCTCCTCCGTGCAGCTCATCCGCTACCCCGACCTGCCCGTCGTCCCGCCCGAGCTGCGCGGCCGCTTCGTCACCCATCTGCGGATCGCCTGGTCCGGCGAGGCGGCCGAGGGGGAGCGGCTGGTGCGCCCGCTGCGCGCGGTGGGCCCCGTCCTGAAGGACACCGTCGGGCGGATGCCGTACCGGGAGGTCGGCTCGATCCACCACGAGCCGCCGATGCCGGTGGCCGTGTACGACCGGAACACGGCACTCGGCCCGCTGCCCCCGGAGGCGGTGGACACCCTGCTCGGCCTGGCGGGTCCGGCGTCCGGTGCCCCGTACTTCGCCGAGGTGCGCCACCACGGCGGCGGGTACGCGCGCCCGCCGCGCACGGCGAACGCCGTCGCCGGGCGGGACGCGGAGTTCATGCTGTTCACCACCTCGCTGCTGGAACCGGGCGGTACGGCTGCGGCTCGGGCGGTGCACGACCGGCTGTACGCGGCGATGCGCCCGTGGAGCACGGGAGGGGCGTTCGTGAACTTCTTCGGCGTCGACGACACGGACCCGGCGACCGTGCTGACGGCCTACGCACCGGCCGACCACGCCCGGCTGGCCCGGGCCAAGGCCGCCTACGACCCCGGGAACCTGTTCCGGATCACCTACGCGGTGGAGCCCGCGGGCGCCTGACGGAGCACCGGACCGCGTTGCGGGCCGTGCGGGCGGCCGGCCGTGCGGGGAGGCCGCCCGCGCTGCGGTCGCCGTCGGTCCGGAGGGCGGTGCCGGTCCGGAGGGCGGGCCGGTCCGGAGGGGGGCGTCGTGTTCGCGGCGGGCGGTGCCGGCGCCCCCCTCCCCCGTGACCGGCCCGGCCGCGGCCGCCTGCGCCGTGCGGCGCCGCTAGCGGCCGGGTCCGGACACCGCCGCCCGGGGACGCCCTCCCGCGGAGGAGAGCACGAAGCCGGTGTAGCCGCCGCGGGCCACGGCGTCGCACTCCTCCCGGTACCGGTCGAGGCCGCCCGCGTAGGCGAGGAACACCCGGGGTTTGCCGGGGACGTTCGCTCCGGTGTACCAGGAGTCCACCGCCGGGTAGAGGGTACGGGCGGCGATCTCCGCCACGCGCTCCCCCCAGTCCGCCTCGGCGGACGGGGTGGCGTCGATCTCGGTGAGGCCGTTCCCGAGCAGGTGGGCGATGCAGCCGGTGATCCACTCGACCTGCTGTTCCAGGGACACCGTGATGTTGGTGAGTACGGAGGGGCTGAGCGGTCCGAGGACGGTGAAGAGGTTGGGGAAGCCGGCCGAGACGAGCCCGAGATGGTTGCGGGGTCCGTCGGCCCACCGCTCCCGGAGCGTCACGCCGCCCCTGCCCACGATGTCGATGGCGGACTGGGAGCCGGTGAGGGCGTCGAAGCCGGTCGCGAGGACGATCACGTCGAGGTCGTGCTCCCCGTCCGGGGTCCGGATGCCCCGGGGGGTGATCCGCTCGATCGGGGTCGCGCGCAGGTCCACGAGCGCCACATGGGGCAGGTTGTACGCCTCGTAGTAACCGGTGCCCAGGCAGGGGCGCTTGGTCGCGAACGGGTAGGTACGCGGGGAGAGCAGCTCCGCCGTCGCGGGGTCGGTCACGGTCGACCGGATCCTGGACCGGACGAACTCCGCCACGGTCTCGTTGGCCCTCTCGTCGGTGAGGATGTCGGTGTAGGTGCGCAGCAGCCCGTTGAGGAAGCCCTCGTCCCAGGCCGCCTCGTAGGCGGCGGTGCGCTCCGCCTCGTCCGCCTCCAGCGCCGAGCGGGTCGGGGGTGTGAACACGGTCCCGCCCCGCGAGAGCCGTTGGGCCTGCCGGAACTCGGGGTAGCGGGCCTTGAGGGACGCGCGTTCCGCGGCCCGCAGCGGGCGGTTGCGGGCCGGCAGGACATAGGCCGGGGTGCGCTGGAAGACGGTCAGGGCGGCCGCCTCCTCGGCGATGACGGGAACGGCCTGGACGCCCGAGCAACCGGTGCCGATCACGGCGACCCGCTTCCCGGCGAAGGAGACATCCTCCTGCGGCCACCGCGCGGTGTGGTGGACGGCGCCGGTGAAGCTGTCGGTGCCGGGTATCGCGGGGTCCCTGGGGACCGACATGCAGCCTGTCGTCAGGACCACGAAGCGGGCGGTGACGGCCCGTCCGGTGTCCGTGGACAGCCGCCAGAGGTGCTGGTCGCCGTCGTACACGGCGCGGGTGACGCGGGTTCCCAGGACGATGTCCCTGCGCAGGTCGAACCGGTCGGCGACGTGGTGGATGTACCGCAGGATCTCCGGCTGGGCGGCGTACCGCTCCCGCCACTCCCACTCCTGGTCGAGTTCCGGGGAGAAGGAGTAGGAGTAGGACATGCTCTCGATGTCGCAGCGGGCGCCGGGGTAGCGGTTCCAGTGCCACGTTCCGCCGATGTCGTCGGCGGCCTCGAAGACCACGGCCGTCAGGCCGAGTTCCCGCAGCCGGTGGAGCTGGTAGAGGCCGGAGAGTCCGGCCCCGACGACCACGGCGTCGAACCGGCCGCCGTCGGCGGGCGGGCGGCTGCCGGGCATCGTCGGGGCGCTCGTCGGAGAAGTCCTCGGGCGGCTCATCGGGCGGCTCCTGTTCTGCCGGGTCACGTGCGGAGAAGGGGCGGGGGCGGGGGCTGCCGGATCGTCCTCCCGGGTGCGTCCCGGTCGGCCGCCCGTCAGGCGGGGCGGCGGCCGCTCATCGCCACCGCCGGGACGACCGCGAGGGCGAGCGCCCCGGCGGCCGCCGTCAGCACCGGGTAGCCGCTGCCGCCCATCACCAGCCCCGAGACCATGCCGCCGGTCGCGCCCGCCACGGCCATTCCCGTGTCCGCGAGACCCTGCACGGCGGCCCGGTTCCCGGCGGGCGCGGCGTCACTGAGCACCGCCGTGCCTCCGAGCAGGGCCAGGTTCCAGCCGACTCCGAGCAGGACCAGTGCGCAGGCCAGGAGAGGGGTGGAGGCCGGCGGGGCGAGGCCCGCGAGCAGACCCGCGCTCAGCAGGAGGGCTCCGGCGGCGGTGGCGACCCGCCGCCCGCCGAACCGGTCCGTGAGCAGGCCGCTCAGCGGTGACGGCAGGAACATCGCGCCCACGTGCAGGGCGATGACCAGCCCCACCGCCTGCGTCGTGTGGCCGTGGCCGGCCATGTGCACGGGCGTCATGGTCATCACGGCGATCATCACCAGCTGCGCGGTGATCATCACGGTGGCGCCGGTGACGACACCGGGGGCGGGTCTCCCCGTGCGATGGGCGCCCGACGGAGCGGACCCGGACTCCCCGGGCAGGGCCGGGGGCTGCGGGGCCGGAGGCAGCGGGTCCGGGCGCAGCCACACCACCAGGACGAGCGCCGCGGCCGCGTACGCCACCGCCGCCAGGAGGAAGGGGCCCGACAGGGGTGGCAGGCCCCAGGTGGCGGCGAGTTCGCCGGTGGGGCCGGTCAGGTTCGGTCCCACGACCGCCCCCAGGGTCATGGCGAACAGGACGGTCCCGGCGGCCCGGCCGCGCCGGTCGGGCGGGGCGAGGTCGGCGCCCGCGTAGCGCGCGAGAAGCCCGGTGACCGTACCCGCTCCGTACACGACCAGGGCCGCCAGGAGCAGGACCGGCCAGCGCGCCGCGGCTCCCGCGACCACGCCCGCGCTGCCCAGTGCGGCGATGCCGTTGCCGAGCGCCAGTCCCGGACGGCGCCCGAAGCGCTGGCTGACGCGCCCGAGGACCGCGGCTCCGAAGGCCGCGCCGACGGTGTACAGCGCGGCCGGCAGCCCGGCCAGGCTGGTCGAGCCGAGCAGGTCCTGGGCGAGCAGCGCGCCGACCGTGATGCCGGCCGCCATGCCCGCGCCGCCGAGCGCCTGCGAGATGCCGAGCACCGTCAGGGTGCGGCGCTGGTCCCGGGAGAAACCCGCCGTCGTGGCCGAGGGGGCCGTCCGGGTCACACGGCCGGCCCGGTCATGCGCGAGAGGAGCTGATCCATGGTGAGACCCCCTGAAGTCGCGGAGCGTGGGCGCACGTTCGCCGGGACGAGGGTTCCGCGGTGATCGCCCACCGCGTCGAAGGTAAAGAAATGGTCAATCAACCGTCAAGGGAAGGCCAGGGGATTGACCTGAACCGCACCCCGCGCAGCCGGACCCCGGCCCCTCCGTGGACGGCGACGCGCACGGACCCCACCGCCCCCGGGCGCTGCGGGGGCGCCCCGAGGGGCGGGTCCGGTGCACCCGGGGAAGCGGGACGGGGGACGGACCGGTGTCCGTCCCCCGTCCCTCCCGGCGCGCCGCCGCACCGGCGCGCCGGGGTCAGGCGGTGAAGTCGGCGGCGTGGTCGGCCGCCCACTCGGCGAAGGTCCGGGCCGGCCGGCCGGTGATCCTCTCCACGGTGTCCGACAGTTCCGTCGGGACGCCGTCCGAGCCCGCCCAGTAGCTGAAGACCGCGTCCGCCACCCACGGCGGGACGATCTCGGAGAGGTCCTCGCGGGCCTGCTCCGGCGTGCGCTCCTCGAACTCCAGCGGTGTGCCGAGGACTTCGGCGATGATCTCCAGCTGGCGGCGCTGGGTGACCGACTCGGGGCCGCTGAGGAAGTAGCCGCGGCCCTCGTGGCCGGGCTCGGTGAGCGCCGCCACCGCCACCGCCGCGATGTCCTTCTCGTGGATGACGTCGCTGTGCGATCCGGGGTAGGGGAAGCGCACCCGGCGCTCGGCCCGGATGGACTCGGGCCAGCCCCACATCAGGATGTTGGTGGCGAAGTTGTGCGGGCGCAGGAAGGTGTACGCGATGCCCGAGGCGCTGATCGCCGCCTCCACCGCGCGGTGCATTTCGACGATCGGCTCCTGGCCGGGGAAGGCGTCCTCCACCGTCCGGGACGACAGCAGGACGATGTGCTTCACCCCGGCCTCCCGGGCGGCCTCCAGGAACGCCTCGGTGCCCTGGGGGACCGCGTACAGGAAAACCTTCTCCACGCCCTCCAGCGCCGCGGGCAGGGTCTCGGGGCGGGCCAGGTCGACCTCGGCGCGCTCCACCTGCGCGGGGCAGGACAACCGCCCCGGCGTGCGGGCGCCGGCCCGGACCGGGACGCCCGCCTCGACGAGCAGGTTCAGGACCTCGCGGCCCACCTGGCCGGTGGCACCGGTCACCAGGATCTTGGCGGGGGACATCGTCACTCCTTGACGTCGGCGGTTGCGGGGGCGGGGGTGCGGCGGGCGCCGCGGGAGGAGGACCAGCGGCGGGTGACGGGCTTCTCCACCAGGGCGTACAGGGCCCAGGAGAGGACCACCGCGATACCGGCCGCGGCGATCAGCAGCAGGGTGGTGCCGAGCACCGAGTACATCTGCGTGCCGAGCAGTTCCCGGCCGTAGGCCAGCACGATGAAGTGCAGCAGGTAGAAGGCGAAGGAGATCTCCCCGAGCCAGACCATGGTGCGGTTGCGGAACGGGGTGAACCGGTTCTCCACGTCGGCGGTGGCGGTGGCCGCGATCAGCAGCACGATGGGGATGATGCAGGCGGCCCGCTGGGCGTACAGGTAGGGCACGTAGGCGGTCAGGACGTAGCCGCCGACCAGCAGCAGGCCCGACCAGACCATGCCGATGTTCTTCCAGCGGCCGCTGAGAACGGCGTGCGCGACCAGCATGCCGAGCGCGAAGTCGACCATCCGCACGGGCGGCAGCACGTAGGTCACCCAGTACTGCACCACGGAGCTCGCCTCGCCGCCGGGTATGCCGGGCGCGTCCGGGAGCAGCGCGTAGGCGAGCGCGGGGGTGGCGACGACCAGGGCGACGGCTCCGGCGATCCAGTACTTGAGGTGCTCGGCGCGGATGCGCCGGAAGACGTTGTTCAGCATCGGGAACGCGGCGTAGAAGACGGCCTCGGCGCCCAGGGACCAGCTGGGCGGGTCCACGCTGAAGTAGGTGGTGAACTCCGGGGACCACACCTGCACCATCAGCAGGTTGGCCACCGCGGTCCCGGTGGAGGTGTAGGCGGAGGCGAAGAGCACCATCGCCAGCACCCAGGCGACCACGTAGTTGGGGTAGATCTTCACGAACCGGCGGCGCCAGAACGCCCCGGCGGTGTCCTTCTCCCGCGCCGACCAGGTCAGCACGAAGCCGCTGAGCACGAAGAAGAACGTGACGCCGAGCGCGCCCGCCTGTCCGAAGAGCGCGTAGAAGTCCCCGACCGCCGCGTCGTCCTCCAGCAGCCGCAGCGCCGGGATCGGCAGGGCCGCGTGGTACAGGAACACCAGCAGGGCCGCGGGGAAGCGGAGCCCCGTCAGGGAGGGGAGCCGGGAGAGGGTGGAACCCGAGCGGGGAGGGGTGCCCTGCCGTGCGCGATCCGCCGTCGCGCCCCCGTCAGGCGGCGTCGCACCGGAACCCCCGACGGCGGCGGCCGACGGGGACACCCCGGTCATCTGGCCGTGAGCCATGAAATACCATCCTTGGATATGCAGTTGTCTTCTGGGACAAAGAGGGAATTCAACGGCTCATCGGGTGGCCGCCGCCCCTGATTAGACGGCACCCGCTCGATTTCGGTCATGGCCGGGGGAATAGTCTGTCAATTGCGCCGCCTGGCCGATTCCGCCCCCTTGCCGACCTGACAGATTGCCCCGCCGGCGCTCTCCCCCGCTCCCGCCGCTCCCCTATGTTGCCGATGGCGTTGCCCGTCGTCCGTAGCGACGGCGCGGCGCTTCGAGCAACTGGCACTGACGCTGCTGAAGGGGAATCACATGCCCATCGTGTCCGCGGGCGACGCTCGCGTGGACTACCAGGTACGCGGATCCGGTACCGGTCTCCTGTTCGTCCACGGCACCGGCTTCGGCGCCGAGGGGACCTGGGGCCACCTCGCCGACGCGTTCGCCGACGGCCGGTCGGTGCTGCTCCCGGACCTGTCCGGCTGCGGTGCCACCGAGGACGACGGCACCGAACTGACCGTCGAGCGGCTCGCCGCCCAGGTCATCGGCGTGATCGAGGACAACGGCGGGGAGCCCGTCGACCTCGTCGGCTTCTCGCTCGGCTCGGTGGTCTCCGCCACCGTCGCCGCCACCCGCCCGGACCTCGTGCGCCGGCTGGTGCTGACCGCGGGCTGGGCCGGACCGGAGGACGAGTACCTGCGGAACCTGATGACGGTCTGGCGCTCCCTGGCCGGCGACGCGGACGCCTTCGGCCGCTTCGGCACCATGACCGCCTTCAGCCGCACCTTCCTCAACACCGTGGGACGGGAGCAGTTGGAGGGCATCATCCAGGGCAACCAGCCCAGCGAGGGCGCGCTGCGCCACATCGACCTCAACCTGCGCGCCGACATCCGCGGCCTGCTGCCGAGGATCGAGTCCGAGACCCTGGTCATCGGCTGCACCCTCGACGCCACGGTGCCGGTGGAGCACTCCCGGGAACTGCACGCGGCCATCGCGAACAGCTCCTACGCGGAGCTGGAGAGCGGCCATGTGGTCGTCTACGAGAAGCCCGCGGAATTCGTCAAGCTGGTCCGGGACTTCATCGACAAGCCCTGAGACGACAGCTCCACCATTCATTCCTCCCTGAAACGGCGGGGCCGCGTGCGACCGGCCCCGCCTTTTCCATGCGCCGGTGCCCCGCGGCCCGTGCGCACCCAGCAGGCCGTCTTTTTCGAGAAGAGAAAAGAGAAAGGACCCCCCATGAACCCCGTGCAGGCCGACGGGACGGGCCCGGGAGCCTCCCGGCGCCGTCCGGCCCTCGTCCTGGCGCTCCTCGCGCTGGCCCAGCTCATCACGTCCCTCGACTACAACATCGTCTATGTCGCGCTGCCGGAGATCGGCGAGAGCCTGGCGTTCTCCTCGCAGACCCTCCAGTGGGTGGTCAGCGCCTACGCCGTGGTCTTCGGCGGCTTCCTGCTCCTCGGCGGCCGCGCCTCCGACCTGCTCGGCCGCCGCCGGATGTTCGTCACCGGCCTGGCGCTGTACGGCGTGGGCTCGCTGCTCGGCGGACTCGCGGACGCCTCGGAGCTCCTGGTCGCGGCCCGGGCCGTCCAGGGCCTCGGCGGCGCCTTCCTCTTCCCCGCCACCCTCTCCCTGGTGATCACCTCGTTCACCGAGGGCGCGCAGCGCAACCGGGCCCTCGCGGTGTGGGCGGGCGCCGGGGCGAGCGGCATGGTCCTCGGCTCGCTGCTGGGCGGTGTGCTGACGCAGGCCCTCGGCTGGGAGTCGGTCTTCTTCGTCAACGTGCCGCTGGCGGCCGTGGCGATCGCCCTCGCCTATGTGCTGATCCCGGCGGACGGCGCGCGGGCCGCGGGGCGCTCCTTCGACCTGCCGGGCGCGCTGACCGGCACCGCCGGCGCCACGCTGGTGGTGTTCTCCCTGGTCCAGGGTCCCGAGTCGGGCTGGGCCTCCGCCGTTGTGCTCGGCGCCGCCGCGGCCGGGCTGCTGCTGATCGCGGTGTTCCTGGCCATCGAGGTGCGCAGCGCCGAACCGCTGATGCCGCTGCGGCTGTTCCGCAACCGCAACCTGTCCACCGGTGTGGCCACGACCTTCATGTTCATGGCCACCTTCGGCTCGCTGCTCTACTTCCTGACGGTGTACTTCCAGGGCGTCCACGGCTACAGCGCGCTGGAGACCGGTGTGGCCTTCCTGGTCCCGATGGTGGCCGGTGTGGTCGGCTCGACCGTCGGCGGCCGGCTGGCGACCCGCTTCGGCGCCCGCACGACCATCCTCGCCAGCCTGGCCGTCGGCGCGGCGGGCACCCTGATGCTCGCCCTGCCGATGGACCCGTCCGGCTCCTACCTCGCCCTGGTGCCCGGCCTGATCGTGCTCAGCCTCGGCCAGGGAGCCCTCTACACCAGCATGTTCTCGGCCTCCTCGGCCGGTGTGGACCCGATGGAGCAGGGCATCGCCTCCGGCATCGTCTCCACCGGGCAGCAGGTCGGCGGTGCGGTCGGCCTGGCACTGCTGGTCGCCATCGCCAACTCCGTCACCGGCGACGGCGCCACCGGCGAGGCGCTGCGCGAGGCGACCACGGACGGCCTGCGCACGGCGGTGCTGGTCGCGGCGGGCGCCATGGTCGCCGCCATGGCCATCGCGCTGAACTTCCGCCGCCCGGAGCCGGAGCAGACGGCGCCCGCCGGTCCGGCGGACGAGCGTGCCGCGGACTCCGCACGGGAGTCGGTCGCCTCCTGAGCGCCCCGCCGCCCCCGGTTCCCCGTGGCCGGTGCCCCACAGCGGGGCACCGGCCACCGGCGTCGTGCGCGGCGTACCGCCGCGGGCCGGGCCCCGGGGCCGCTCAGCCGGCGGGGGCGGACGGATCCAGCGCCCTGTCCACCAGCTCGGCCGCGGCACCCGTGTACGCGGCGGGGTCGCAGAGGGCGGCCAGCGCGGCGCGGCCCGGGCGGACGCAGAGTTCGGGGGCCTCGGCGAGCAGGGCGTCCAGCAGACTGCCACCGCGCGCGGCCTCCGCCGACGCCCGGGTGAGCAGCCGTCGCGCGGCGGCCTTCCCGAGCCTCGGCGTGAGCACGGCGGCCAGGCGCTCCGAGACGATCCGGCTGCCCGTCAGCTCCAGGTTGGCGCGCATCCGCTCCGGGTCGGCGCGCAGCCCCTCGGCGAGTTCGGCGACGGTGTGCGCCGCGCCGCCGGTCAGCCGCAGGCACTCGCGCAGCGGCTGCCACTCCGCGTGCCAGGCGCCCGCGGAGCGCTCGTCCTCGGACACCAGGCACTGGGTGAGGCCCGCCGCGAGGACCGGCACCTGGAGCGCGGCGCTGCGGATCAGGGTGCTCAGCACGGGGTTGCGCTTGTGGGGCATGGCGGAGGAGCTTCCCCGGCCGCTCACCGCGGGCTCGGCCACCTCCGCCACCTCGGTCCGGGCCAGCGACTGCACATCCGCGGCGATCTTGCCCAGGGCGCCCGCGGTGAAGCCGAGGGCGCCCGCCAGGTCCGCGACCGGGGTGCGCAGGGAGTGCCAGGGCAGCACGGGGCGGGCGAGACCCGTCTCCGCGGCGAAGGAGTCCACCAGCCGGTCCAGGTACGCCCCCTGCTCCCACTCCGGGTCCCCGGTGTCGATCCGGGCGTACTCCAGGTATCCGGCCAGGGTCCCGGCGGCGCCCCCGAGGGACACGGGCAGGCCGCCGTCCAGGACCCGGCCGAGTCGGAGGTCGGCGTCGGCGACCAGCTGCCGCCAGCCGGCCGCCTTCAGGCCGAAGGTGGTGGGGACCGCCTGGAGGGCCAGGGTGCGCCCCGCCATGGCGGTGTCCCGGTGGGCGTCGGCGAGCCGGCCCAGCGCCCGGGACGCCCGGGCGAGGTCGGCCCGGACGAGGAGCAGCGCGCGGCGGGCGACCAGCATCGCCCCGGTGTCCAGGATGTCCTGGCTGGTGGAGCCGCGGTGCACGTACTCCGCCGCGGACGGGTCCGACCGGGCGACCTCCCGGGTCAGCTCCTGCACCAGGCCCACCACCGGGTTGGCCGTCTCCCGTGCGGCCAGCGCGATCGCCCGCATGTCGAAGCGCTCGGCGCGGGCCGCGAGGGTGATGGACTCGGCGGCGGCCTCCGGCACGGTGCCCAGCCGGGCCTGGGCCCGCGCCAGGGCGGCCTCGGAGTCCAGCATGGCCTGGAGCCAGGCGTGGTCGCAGACGGCGTACTCGACGGGCGTGCCGGCGCGGACGGGTGACAGCAGGCCCGTGTCGGCGGGCGGCCGGGAGTGCGCCGCGCTCACACCACCACCCCCGTCAGATCGGTCTCGGCGGGCAGGGGGCGGACCGGCGAGGGGACCGGGGAGGCCGGGGGCAGGGCGAGGACCGAGCGCGCGATCGCGTCCGAGTCGCCCAGGGTCACCGAGTCGACGCCCGGCCGGATGCCGGCCGCGGTCACCCAGTGCACGGACTCGGTGGGCACCCCGTAGGCGAAGCGGCGCGGGTGGGCGCGGCCGCGGGCGTCGAGCAGCCGGTAGGGGCGCTCGGTGACGGCGAGACCGCCGGACTCGTAGGCGTTCCCCCCGGTCCCGGGGATGCGGTAGGTGGTGCACTGCTCGGTGTCCAGCAGGTGGCGCAGCAGCGGGTCGTCCGTGCGCCGCAGGTCCGGCTCGGGGAGCCGGGCCTCGATGAGGACGCGGGCGCGGACCGCGGGTCCCGGCACCACCCGGGAGCCGGCCACGAAGGCCGCCTCCTCGGCGGAGGTGTCGATGCGTATCTCGGTGCCCGGGCCGGTCAGTTCGAGGACACCGGCCTCGATCAGCGCGATCATCTCCTCGATCCGGGACACCGGCGGCCCGATGGACAGGAAGGCGTTGAGCGGCGTGTACCAGCCCTCCAGGTCGTCGCGGTGGGAGTCGCCGTCCAGACCGCCGTGGTCGACGGCGAGCCGGATCTCGTTGCGCAGGTCCCGCAGGACGTCGAGGGCCGCCTTGAGCGGTCCGCTGAGGTTGCCCGCGCGCGCCTGGGCCACGTCCTCCGCCAGGTACGCCAGGAGCCACGCCCGGAACGCGCCCCGGTCGGCGAACTCCCGCTCCCCGTAGGGGCGGGAGAGGCGCTCCCAGTCCCAGCGGTCCTCCGCGGCGATGCCGTGGGCGTCCAGCAGGCGGTCCTGCTCCCGGGCGTCGGCCGCGGCCAGGTAGCGGTCGGTGAACGCCTCCCGCTCCGCGCCCCGGCCGCGGGAGGCGAGCAGGGCCCCGTAGTACACGGACTCCGCCTCCCGGGCCACCAGCGGCCACAGGTCGGTGGCGAAGCGGAGCCCCTCGCCGGTCTCGGAGCGGCGGCGCAGTTCGGTGATCCGCTCCGGGGTGAGCAGGCGCGGCAGGTAGCGGCCGTGGGCGCCCTTCTCGTTCTCGCCGCGGGAGTGGTACGGGATGCCCCGGCGGGAACTGGCGAACAGCATGGGCTCCCTGCCCGAGGGCAGGTAGACCAGGCGGCCGTCGATGCGCCGGAAGGAGCCGCCCCGGCCGACGGTGAACAGGGCCATGTGGTCGAAGAAGTTGAGGCCCAGTCCGCGCAGCAGCACGTTCTGCCCGGCCCGGATGCCGCTCAGGTCCAGATCCGCCGGGTTGGCGGGGGTGAGGTAGGTGAGGTGGTGGATCCGGGCGAGGCTGGCGGTCTTGGCCTCGCGCGGGGTGAGCCTGGCCGGGACGTGGCCCTGCGCCATGACGATGGCGTCCAGCTTGTTCAGCCGGGTGCCGTTCTCCAGGCGGACGCCCTGCGGGCCGCCCGGGACGCCGTGGGTGTCGGCCATCGCCACGGCGCGCGAGGGGTGGATCCGCACGGCGACGTGGGCGGGGGCGCCGTCCACCACGCGCAGGAACGCGGCGTGCAGATAGCGGCCGTAGAAGGCGCGGGTGGGGTAGGTGTCGGGGCCCAGCCGCCCGGCCTCGGTGACCGTGGCGGCGTCGTGGCCCGCCTCCTCGCCGCCCGCGGCGACCTGCCGCGCCCACTCGTACAGGCTCGGCCCGGGCTCGATGGGCCCGTCCGCGTTCACGCTGTCGTCGGTGTAGACGGTGATCTGCGAGGCGACGGTGTTCATCAGCAGGTGCTGCGACTGGTCCGGCCGCCACACCAGGCCCGATCCGGGGGCCGAGGGGTCGACGACATGGATGACCACCTCGGTGTGGGAGGGCTCCTTGCGCTCGTTGGCGCACAGCCGCTCCAGGACGGACAGGCCGCGCGGCCCGGCGCCGATGAGGCAGACCTCGATCCGGCTGGTGCTCATCGGGGCTCTCCGTTGCGTGTCGGGCCGGGCCCTTCGGGGGCTCCGGCGGTGGGGGCGAGGGCCTCGGACCCGTGCATCCAGGCCACGTAGTCGTGCAGGTCGTCCTCCGAGAGGGCGGACAGGCGGGCGTTGCGGGTGCTCGCGGCCGGTCCGGCGGCGTGCCAGAGCGCGATGCTCTGCCGGGCGAGGAGCTGGATCCGGGCGGTGCGCTCGCGGCGTTCGGCGTTGTACTTCTCGAAGCGCTGGGCCAGTTCGCCCGTGCCGCAGTCGAGCAGGTCGCCGAGGACGACGGCGTCCTCCAGGCCCTGGCAGGCGCCCTGGGCCACGTAGTGGAGCATCGGGTGGGCCGCGTCGCCGAGCAGGACGACCCGGCCGTCGGTCCAGGTGCCGACGGGGTCGCGGTCGATGAGGACCCAGGACTTCCAGCCCTCTCCGAGGTCCATCAGCCGCTGGGCGTCCTCGCCGAGGGCGGTGAACTCGTGGCGGACCTCCCCCTTGGTGGCGGGCACCCCCGCCAGCGCCTCCCGGGCGCCGTTGTCGCTGCTCGCGGCGAGGTTGAGGTACTTCCCGCCGGCGATCGGGTAGTGGACGAAGTGGCAGCCGGGGCCGGTCCACCAGGTCACCGAGGTGTTGTGGCGGAGCTCCGCGGGGACCTGCTCCATCGGGATGACGGCCCGGTAGACGGTGATGCCGGAGACGCGCGGCGCGCCGTCGCCGACGAGCTGCCCGCGGATGGCGGAGTGGATGCCGTCGGCGCCGATCACGGCGTCCGCGGTGATCCTCCGGCCGTCCGCGGTCAGGACGGCGGCGCCCGCCGCGTCCTGCTCGTAGCCGACCGCCGCGCAGCCGCTGCGGAGTTCGATCAGCTCGGAGGCGCGGCAGGCGTCGAGCAGCCGGCTGTGCAGTTCGGCCCGGTGGACCACGGCGTAGGGGTTGCCGAAGCGGGCGCGGTAGCGCTCGGTCAGCGGAAGGCTGACCACGTGCTCTCCGGTGACGCCGTCCATGAAGCGCAGCTCGTCCATGCGGACGGCGGTGGCGCGTACGGCGTCGCCGAGTCCGAGGCGGTCCAGGGCGTGGATGCCGTTGGGGGCGAGCTGGATGCCCGCGCCGATCTCGGCGAACTCGTCGGCGCGCTCCAGGACGAGGACGCGGTGTCCGTGGCGGACGGCAGCGAGGGCGGTGGCGAGCCCCCCGATACCGCCGCCGACGACGATGAGGTGCGGCATCAGACCTTCTCCTCGGCGGAACGGGCCCCGTCACCGGCGCCCGAGGCGAGCAGGCGGGCGAGTTCGAGGCGCTTGATCTTGGTGGTGGCGGTCTGCGGGAGGTCGCGCTGGCGCCACTGCACGGGGGCGGCCATCGGCGGCAGTCCGGCGGTGGCGGTCCGCCAGGTCCGCTCGTCGAGGGGCTTGTCGTCCCTGGTGCAGACGACGGGGACGGCCCGCCCGTCGGCGTCGGGGATGATGATGACCTCGGTCAGCTCCCCGATCCGGGAGAACAGGGTGTCCTCGGCGGCGAGCGTGGAGCCGAAGCCCTCGATGAGGTCGACCTCGCGGTCGAGCAGGTGCACGCAGCCCCATCTGGTGCGGTAGCCGACGTCGCCCATGCGCCACCAGCCGTCGTTGACCTGGGCGTCGTAGCGCTCCTGCTCGCCGAGGTAGGTGACGATCCGGCCGTCGCTGCGCACCTCGATGAAGCCGGGGTTGGTCTCCGACGGGGGCAGGCCGTTGCGGCTGACCACCCGCACGTCGGTCATGCCGGGGAAGGGCATGCCGACGCAGCGGCCGTCCGCTTCGAGGCCGCGGCGGCGGGAGAAGGAGCGCACCACGGCGGGCCCGACCTCGCTCTGGCCGTAGAGCTGGCCGAAGACGGGGGCGGTGCGGCGGCTGGCGCTCAGCAGGCGCTGGACGGTGCGCGGGTGGATGGCGTCGAAGGTGGAGCTGAAGAGCTTGACGTTGGCCAGCGGGCGGCGCGGGTCGTCCGCCAGTTCCTCCCACTCCATGAAGGAGTTGGGGTGGGCCTCCAGGATCCCGGGGCGCACCCGGGCGAACAGGTCGGCGGCCCGGCGCGGGTCGGAGTCGGCGAGGACCACGACGGGGTAGCCGCGCAGCAGGGAGATCGCCAGGGCGGTCATCAGGCGGGAGTGCACGAAGGACACGTGCATCGCGATGGTCTCGCGGCCCGTCAGCAGCGGCCTGGTGATCGCGGCCTGCGGGCGGTAGCGGGCCTGGAGGGTCCGGCTGGTGTGGACGGCGAGCTTGGGGGTGCCCGTGGTCCCGGAGGTGTGGGTGATGAGGGTGGGGTGCTCCGGGGGCATGTCGACCGCGGGGACGCGGGGGCAGCCGGCGAGCGAGGCCAGCTCGGTGGCGCCCTCGTGGCTGCCGGAGGTGAGCAGGACCCCTGCGGCCCTCTCGAAGACGGAGGCCGGCAGCTCCTTCTCCAGCTTCTCCTGGTCGGTGAGGAGGAAGGGCCGGTCCGTGCGCCGGACGAGTTCGGCGGCGGTCGCGCCGTCGAGCTTCGGCGACAGCAGCACCGGCACGGCGCCGATGCGGGCGGCCGCGCAGGCGAGCAGGGTGATGTCGAAGCCGTCGGACTTGTAGACGACCACCCGCCGGCCGGGGCGCACCTCGGCGGCCCAGAGGCGGGAGGCGAAGTCGTCGACCAGGTCGGCTACTTCGGGGACCGTGGCGCGGCGCCCGAGGGCGGGGGCGATGTCCAGGTCGTGGTCGAGTATCAGGACGTTGGTGGGATGCTTGCGCGCGGCCCGCTCGAAGAGCGTGCCGAGCCGGATCCCCTTGTTTCCGATGCGCTGCAGGATCATCGTGCTGCCTTCCTCACCGTGAGGTCTGGTGGCGTCGGGTGTGCGGGTGCGGGGGCGGGTGCCCGGTCAGCCGTTCTTCTCGATCACGGCCCTGATCCGGTGGAGGGTCTCGGCGAGGTCGCCGGCCACCTTCTCGCCCCACTCGGCGAAGAAGGCCCGCTTGCGGTCGTCGTCCATCTCGGCGGTGATGCCGCGGATGCCCTCGGTGGGCGCGTCCATCCGGAAGTGGTGGACCAGGAGGGTGCCGTCGCCGTCCGGCTCGACGTCGAAGGCCCAGACGCTCTGCTGGCGTTCGCCCCTGCTGTCGTGCATGGCCCAGCGGAAGGTGCGGCCGGGCTCGGCGGCGACCACCTCCGCGTGGGTGGTCCAGGTGCCGCGGACGACCGGCGCCCAGGCGACGACCTCCGGGCTGCGCTCGTTCTCGCCCCGGAACACCGAGCCCACGGCGCCCGCCTCGCCCGTCACCCAGGAGCCGCCGCGGCACTCGGGGCTCCACTCGCCGCTGCGGGGAAGGTCGCTGACGATGCGGTAGACGGCGTCCGGTGCGGCCGCGACGCGGATCTCGGCGCGGGAGGCGAACAGCGGTGCGGTGACGCCGGTGTCCGCGGTGGTCTGGTTGCTCACGGGGTACCCCCTGGTGGTCGGTGTGCCTGATGGCCGGTGTGCCTGGTGGCACGGGACGGTGCGCGGCGGGCTTCGGCGCGTGGTGCGCCGGGGGCCGCCGCGTCGTGTGCGGTGTGCGGGCGTGCCGCGTGGTGCGGGCGCGCCGGGCGGGGTGCCCGGCACGTGGTGCGCGGCCTCGCTCCGGGCGCCTCGGTTGCGGGCGGGAGCGGGTGGTGAGGCGGTGCACACGGGCGCACCGCACGGTTCCGCGGGAGTGGCCGGTCGGTCACTCCCGGCGAACTGAACAATACAGTTCAGTTCAATTGAACGCAACGGTTCACTTGGACCTAGACTGCGGGGACGACGCAGGAGGAACCAGATGGACAGCACCGCACCGGGGAACCCGGCCGCCGAGGACGCCCGCGCACCGCAGCCGCCCGTGCCCTCGGGCGCCAGGGCGGCCCGCAAGAGGCAGGCGATCCTCCAGGCCGCCCGCCGGGTCTTCCTGCGCGAGGGCTTCGCCGCCGGGGTGGACCTGCTGGCCTCCGAGGCGGGCGTGTCCAAGGTGACGATCTACAACCACTTCGGCAGCAAGGAGAGCCTCTTCCACGCCGTCATCGGCCAGACCCTCGACGACGCGCTCTCCGAGGCGGAGTCGGTGATACAGGCCCGCCTGGCCGAGTCCGAGGACGTGCGCGCCGACCTGCTGGAGGCGTGCCGGACCTGGGTGGCGGGCCTCATCGCACCGGACGTGATGGCCCTGCGCCACCTCATCGCCGGGGAGCGCCGCCGCTTCCCCGAACTCGGCGCCACCTGGCAGGACCGCGGACCGGGCCGCCAGCACGCCGCCCTGGCCGCCGCCCTGGGGCGCCTGGACGAGCGCGGGCTGCTGCGCATCCCCGACATGGAGCTGGCCGTGCTCCAGCTCTCGGGGCTCGTGCTCTCCCCGCACCTGGTCTACGGAACCTACGGCACGGAGATGCCGCCCGAGCTGACCGACCGGCTCATCCGCGGGGGAGTCGACGTCTTCCTGCACTACTACGGCACCGAAGAGGTCTCCCGGCCCTGACCCCCGAGCCGTTCCCTCCCCGGGCCGAGAGCCGGGCAGGGGGATCGGCGCCGGGGCGCGCGGCCGGGCGGCCCGCGGTCCGGCCCGGCCGACGGCCGGATCCCGACGGTGCCCGGAGCCCCCGGGCACCGGCCGGCGGCCCGCGGTCCGGCCCGGCCCGCAAGGCGCTCGTTAGCCTCGGGAAACGCCGTCTCACCGGACGAAACGGGGATCGCCTGTGCCCATGACCCGCCGTGCCTCGCTCACCGCGCTGACCGCCGCGGCCCTGGCCCCGGCCCTCGGGGGCCGCGCCGCCGGGGCCGCCCACGCGGCGCCCTCCGCAGCACCCCGCGCCGCCTTCGCCCGCCTGGAGCGGGAGTTCGACGCCCGGCTCGGGGTCCACGCCCGGGACACCGGGAGCGGGCGCACCGTCGCGTACCGCGCGGACGAGCGGTTCGCCTACGCCTCCACCTTCAAGGCGCTCGCCGCGGGTGCCGTGGTGCGGAAGAACTCACCCGCGGGCCTGGACCGCCTCGTCCGCTACACCGCGGCGGACCTGGTCGACTACTCACCGGTCACCGGGCAGCACGTCGGCACGGGCATGACGCTCGCCGCCCTCTGCGACGCGGCCGTGCGCTTCAGCGACAACACGGCCGGCAACCTGCTGCTGCGCGACCTCGGCGGCCCCCGGGGCCTCGGGCGGGCGCTGGCCTGCCTGGGCGACCGGGTGACCCGGCCGGTCCGCTGGGAGCCCGAGCTCAACGAGGCCGTGCCCGGCGACGTCCGCGACACCAGCACCCCGCGCGCGCTCGCCGCCGACCTGGGCGCCTATGTCCTCGGCGACGCGCTCGGGGCCGAGGGGAGGGCCCTGCTCACGGACTGGCTGAGGCGCAACACCACCGGTGGCACCCTGGTGCGCGCGGGCGTCCCGGCCGACTGGGTGGTCGGGGACAAGACGGGTTCGGCGGGCTACGGCACCCGCAACGACATCGCCGTCGCCTGGCCCCCCGGCCGCGCCCCGATCGTCCTCGCCGTGCTCTCCAGCCGGGACGCCCCGGACGCCGGACGGGACGACCGCCTCGTCGCCCGGGCCGCCGAGCTCGTTGCCGCGGCCCTGGGGTAGAGCCGGCCCGGCGGGGTCGCTCCTCGCCCGGCGGGGCGGTCACGCTCCGGGCCCGGCAGGGGCGGGAGGACCGGGCCCGGCGGCCGTGCTCCGGCCCCCGGTACCCGGCCCCGGGGCGGTCACCCTCCGGGCCGTGCGGACAGCAGCAGGAGGTCCGCACCCACCGGGCCGCCCGCCATGCGGACGGCCGCACCGCCCTCGGCGAGCACGGCCAGCTCCCCCTCGCCCACCTCCCGCCCGGCGACGCGGCCGTCCCCCGCCAGGACGTAGACGGCCGCGAGATGCCGCGCGGGCGCGGGCAGTTCGGCCGCCGCTCCCGGGGCGAGCGAGACGTGCACCGCGGTCACGCCCGCACCCGCGTCCAGGGGGCCGGCGACCCCGCAGGCCCGCCCGGCGAGGACCCGGAACCAGGTGCCGTCCAGGCGCCGCACCACCGGAGCAGGACCGGGGCGGAGCGAGGCGGGCCCGTCGCCGGGAGGCCCGGCGTTCGGCCCCCGGAGCACGCGCAGCTGGTGGTGGAGGCCGCCGGGCGCGGCGAGCGGGGTGCCGAAGGGCTCGGCCGCGTCCCCGCACCGGAGCACCACCGCGCCCGGGGGGACGCTCCGCCGCGGGCCGGAGCCGCCGGGACGCAGGAGCCCCCCGTCCAGCACATAGGCGAAGGAGCCGTCGCCACCGGGGCACGAAGGACGCGCAGCGGCGGGAGGCGGGCAGGAGGGAATGCCGGGGCCGATCTGCTCGACCGTCAGGAAGGCCGCCGAGGGGCCGGTCCGGGTGCCCGGCAGCGCGGCACGGCGCACGGGGAGCCCCGAGTCCAGCGGTGTGCGGGCGGAGGGGAGCACGGCGGCGACGCTCCGGTGGGCGGCGGTGTCGGTGGGTCGGGTGCGCATGCGGCCCTCTCTCCCCTCGGGAGGTTATGTGAACTGAACAGTTCAGTTTATCTATAGCGCGGGGGCGGACCCGGGGGCAAGTGCCCGTACCGGCCGCCCTCCGCTCACAGCTGACACAGTCCCGCGGACCCGATTGCCCCTCGGCGCCCCGCCCGAGCAGACTCCTGCCCGTTCCCCGCGTTCCCCCTGCGGGGCGGCCGCCGACCCCCGGCGGCCGCCCCCGACCAGCGTTTGTGGAAGGACCGTTCATGGCCGATCTCAAGATCCTGGCGATCTCCGGAAGCCTGCGCGCCGCCTCGTTCAACAGCTCCCTGGTACGCGCCGCGCAGAAGTTCGCCCCCGGTGGCATCGCCGTCGAGATCTACGACGGCCTGCGCGACATCCCCCCGTACGACTCCGACGCCGACGGCGACACCCCGCCCCCGTCCGTCGTCGACCTGCGCCGCCGCATCAGCGCGGCGGACGGCCTGTTCATCGCCACCCCCGAGTACAACTACGGCATCCCCGGGGTGCTGAAGAACGCCCTGGACTGGGCGAGCCGCCCCGCCGTCGGCTCCTCCCTCGCCGGCAGGCCCATCGCCCTCGCCGGTGCCGCGCCCACCAACTTCGGCACCGTGCGCGCCCAACTCGCCCTGCGCCAGATGTTCCTGTGGACGGACTCCCGGGTGGTCGGCAAGCCCGAACTCCAGATCTTCCGCGCACACGAGCGCTTCGACGAGGCCGGGAACCTGACCGACGAGACCACGATCGAGCTGCTCCGCCAGCTGCTCGCCGCCCTCGCGGCGAAGATCGGCGAGACCCGGGCGTAGGCCCCCCGGTACGGACGGCGGGGCGCGTAGGCCCCGGTACGGACGGCGGGGCGCGGCCGCTCGCTCGCTCTGCCGTGGGAGCGTGGCGGCACCCGCTCGACCCACGGCCCGGGCTCGGGCTCGGGCCCGGGCTCCGCGAGGGCGATGTCCACCACCGGGTTGACGTCCGCCCGGCCCGTGAGCGGGGGCCCGGCGCTCCGGCCGACTCCGTCGCGGCGGAGGGGAATGCGCTGCACCGCGCCCCGGCCGCGGCCCCGGACCCGCCCGGGGGTGCCGGGCGCATGGAGGAGCGGCCCGGTCACGGCCGCGGGGTGCGGGCCACTCGTGAGTGTGGGCTTCGCCCCATCACGGGGTCCGGAGGCCGCTGGAGGGGTGGTCGGGCCCGAGCCTAAATTATGGTGAACTCTTCCATACCCTAGTGCCACGTCCACCTGTCCGGTCAGCGCAGGTGTAGCGGTTCAGATGAGGAGCACAGAATCGTGACCGTGCGTTCCTTTGCGCGGCGGATGCGTCCGCGAGTCGAGCGGAAAGCCGCCGAGCGGGTCTGGCAGCTGCGTACCATGCGGCGGCGCCGCAGAGCAGCGGACACGGACCCGGTGCTGCGCCCGGTCACCGTGCGCGGCCAGCAGTTCTACGGGCGGATGGTGACGGAGTTCACAGCCGCCGGTGCGGCCGCCGCCAACCTCGACCTGGTGGTCGCCGCGCTGGAGAAGGAGGACATCGCCTACTTCCTCCTCCCGACCTCCCGCACCCGGCACGTGGTGGGCGTCAACGCCGTGGACCGCGGCCGGCTCCTCGACGCGCTCGAGTCGATGTACGCGGACAGGGCGGTCTTCATCGGCTGGCCCCTGCCCGGCGGGCAGCTCAAGCATCCGGCGATGTTCCTGGACGGCGTCCTGCCCGCCGGGCTGCGTACCGCCCCGGTGCTGCGGATCGGGGAGAACCACCTCGGCCCCAAGGGCCAGCTGCTGGCGGGCCCGGAGCTGGCCTGCGACGTGGAGTTCTGGGAGGACGGCGGGCAGCTGCTGGCCACCGCCGACGGCGAGAGCCGCCTGGCCAAGGTGCAGCCGCAGGCGTCGCAGGACATATTCGCCGAGTCCCTGGTCGCTCCGCGCAACAACGGCCTCACGGACGTGCTGCCCGCCGCCGAGCAGCAGCCGGTGACGGTGCGGGTCGGCGAGCGGGAGCTGCCCAGCTTCGCGCCGCTCACCCTGCCCACCCCGAGCCGGGCGACCTTCCCCGTCGACGTCGTCTACACCTGGGTCGACGGCGAGGAGCCGGAGATGCGGGCGAAGCGGGCCCGGTACCAGGAGCGCGGCACCGCCGAGATCCTGGACAAGGAGACCAACGCCTCCCGCTACACCAGCCACGACGAGCTGAAGTACTCGCTGCGCTCCCTGGCGATGTACGCCGACTTCGTGCGGCACATCTACATCGTCACCGACGGCCAGAAGCCGCACTGGCTGGACGACACCGCCGAGGGCATCACGGTCGTCGACCACCGCGACATCTTCCCCGAGGGTGTGCTGCCGGTGTTCAACTCGCACGCGATCGAGACCCGGCTGCACCACATCCCGGGCCTGTCCGAGCACTACCTGTACTTCAACGACGACGTGTTCGCCGGACGCCGCATCACCCCGGAGCACTTCTTCCACGGCAGCGGCCTGATGAGGGTCCCGGTGTCCCCGCTGAAGATCGGCGTCGGCAAGCCGCACGCCGAGGAGACGGCCACCAACTCCGCCAGCAAGAACGTACGGGCGCTGCTGCTGGAGAAGTTCGGCAAGATCACCACGAACAACTTCATGCACACCCCGCTGCCCCAGCACCGCGGCACGCTTCAGGAGATCGAGGAGCTGTTCGCGGAGGACGTGCAGCGGACCATGGGGTCGCGCTTCCGCTCCCCGACGGACATCGCCGTCACCGCGCCGCTGCTGTACAACTACGCGCTCATGGCGGGCCGCGGAGTCCCGGGCCGGTACAACTTCCGGTACGTCAACATCAGCCGTCCGGACGCCGACAAGCGCCTCTCCGACCTGCGGTCCACCCGGCGCTTCGACTTCTTCTGCCTCAACGACGTCGACGTGGCGCCGGAGGAGCGGGAGCAGGTCCAGGCCCGTATGGCCGCCTTCCTGGAGGACTACTTCCCCTTCCCCAGCCCCTTCGAGAAGCGGAACTGACGGGCCGGGGCCATGCGGATGCGCGAACTCCTGCCGGTCCCGGCGGCCCTGCGGGCCGCCCGGGACCTGCTGCTGCGCCTGCGGCTGTGGTCGGCGGCCCGGCTGTGGCCGCTGCTCAGGTCCCGGCCCCGCCGCCGGCTGCGGCGCGCCGTGCCCGGGCTGCGCAGGGTGTCCTTCGGCCCGCTCCGGCTGTACGGGCCCACGGTCGCCCGCTACACCGCCGCGGAGGCCGCCGAGGCCGACCTCGACCAGGTGTGCACGCTGCTGGAGTCCTCGGGCGTGCCGTACTTCCTGGTCCCCGTCGAGCACGGGAGCGGCACACCCCGGCAGGTCGTCGGTGTCGCGGAGGAGCACCGCGCGACGGTGCTGGCGGGGGCCCGGCGGCAGTTCGCGGGCACCGCGGCGTACGTCGGTGCCGTCGCCCCCGACGGCACCGTGCCGACCGCGGTGCTGTGGGCCGACGGCCGGCTGCCGGGCGCCCTGCGCCGCGCGGCGGTGCTGCGCACCGGCCTGGTCCGGCTCGGCCCCGTCGGGCAGGTGCTCAGCGGCCTGGAGGCCGGCTGCGACATCGAGTTCTGGCGGCAGGGCCGGGACCTCGGCGGCGACCCCGCCCATCTGAGCGTTCCCGGGGAGCAGTTGGAGGACGTGTTCGGCACCGCCCTGGTCGCCCCGCGCCGCAACCCGGTCTCCGAGGTCCTGCCCGAGGCGGCCCGCGAGACGGCCACGGCACGCGGGCACCGGCGCACGGTGCCGACGTTCACGGCGTTCGCCGAGCCAGGCGTCGACGAGGTGCTGTTCCCGGTCGACGCGGTGTACACCTGGGTCGACGGCAACGACCCGGCGATGGCCGCCAAGCGCCGCGCGCACCAGGAGCGGTCCGACAACGACATCGCCGCGCGCGAGACCGGCGACTCCCGGTACACCAGCCACGACGAACTGAAGTACGCACTACGCTCCCTGGAGATGTACGCCGGTTTCGTCCGGAACGTCTATCTCGTCACCGACGCGCAGGTGCCGTCCTGGCTGGACCCCGGGGCGGAGGGGCTGACCGTGGTCGACCACCGGGACATCCTCCCGGCGGACGCGCTGCCGGTGTTCAACTCGCACGCCATCGAGAGCCGCCTGCACCACATCCCGGGCCTGTCGGACCACTTCCTCTACTTCAACGACGATGTGTTCGTGAACCGCCCGGTGGGCGCCGCCCACTTCTTCCACGGCAACGGCATCGCCCGCATCCCGTTCTCGCCGCTGAAGCTCGGGGTGGGCGCACCGCATCCGCTGGAGCCCGCGCCGAACTCGGCCGGCAAGAACACCCGCGAGGTGATCCGGCGGTTCCACGGGCGGCAGATCACCCGCAAGTCGCTGCACACCCCGCATCCGCAACTGCTGTCGGTGATGCGGGAGATGGAGAGCCTCGGCATCGAGGAGCTGCGGCGTACGTCGTACTCCCGGTTCCGCTCCACCTCCGATCTGGCGCCGGCCTCCACGCTGCACCACCACTGGGCGATCGCCACCGGGCGCGCCGTGCCGGCGGAGTACCTGTTCCGCTATGTGCAGCTGGGCTCGCCGGACATGAAGCAGCGGCTGGCGCGGCTGGCGGCGGGCGAGGACATCGACTTCTTCTGCCTGAACGACGTGGACACACCGCCCGCGGCGCGGGCGGCGGCCCAGCGGGCGATCGGCGCCTTCCTGGAGCGCAGGTACCCCTTCCCGAGCCGCTTCGAGCGCCGGGCCGGCACGCCGGAGAAGAAGGTTCCGCGCCAGCAGGCGGCGGCCCGGCAGCGGCACTGACACACCGGGTGGCCGCCGCGGCGGCCGCCCGGCACCGCGCCGCCGCCCCGCGGAGGTGACGGAACCCGCACCGATCCGCGCGGTCCGCCTCTCGGCACTGCGACGATCGCCTCATGCGTGCAGCTTTCATCGAAGAACTGGGCCCCGCGGAGAACATCCGGTACGGCGACATCGAGGCACCCCTGCCGGGGCCGACGGACGTGCTGGTCGAGGTCGAGGCCGTCTCGGCCAACCCGGTGGACACCTTCGTGCGCTCCGGCCTCTTCGCGACGCCGATGGAGTTCCCCTTCGTCGTCGGCCGCGACCTGGTCGGCACCGTCGTCACCGCGGGCCCCGGAGCACCCGGCTTCGCGCCGGGCGACCGGGTGTGGTGCAACAGCCTCGGCCACGGCGGCCGGCAGGGCGCGGCGGCGGAGCAGGCGGTCGTGCCGGCGGACCGCCTCTACCACCTGCCGCCCGGGGTCGAGGCCGCTCAGGCCGTCGCCGTGGTCCACCCGGCGGCCACCGCCCACCTCGCCCTCTTCCGGCACGGGCGGCTGCGTGCCGGGGAGACGGTGCTGGTCGCGGGCGCCGGCGGCAATGTGGGCGGCGCGCTCGTGGTGATGGCGGCCGAGGCCGGGGCACGGGTGGTCGCGACGGCCTCGGCGGCCGACGCCGACCACTGCAAGGCCCTGGGAGCCGAGACGGTCCTCGACTACCGGGCGCCCGGCCTGCGCGAGCGGATCCGCCGGGCGTGCCCACGGGGCGTCGACGTCCACGCGGACACCTCCGGCGCCAACGACCTGGCCACCGCCGTGGACGTCCTCGCCCCGCGCGGGCGGATCGTGCTGCTCGCCGGTGCGCGCTCCGAGCCGGTACTGCCCGCGGGCCCCCTCTACATGAAGGACGGGGCGGTGGTCGGCTTCGTGATCTCGCACGCCACCACGGCCGAACTCGCCGAGGCGGCGACGGCGATCAACCGCCTCCTGTCCGACGGGCGGCTGCGCCCGCGCGCCGTGGAGCCGGCCCCCCTCGCCGACGCGGCCCGCACCCACCGCCGCATCGAGGACGGCGAACTGCACGGCCGCCGGGTGGTGCTGCTGCCGGGCCTTTCCGGCTGAGGCCGGGGAGCGGGAGCAGGGGCGGGGAAGCGGGAGCAGGGAGCAGAAGGCAGGGAGCGGGGCGCCCGGCGTCGAACCGCTGTCCACAGGCTGGTGGCAACCCGTGGAACCCCCGGCCGGGGGGGGGCGGGGGCCGCCCCCCCCCCCCCCCCCCCCCCCCGGGGGGGCCCCCCCGGGCCCCCCCCCGGGCCGGTGCGGCGGCGGGCGCATCCCGCCCGCCGGGCCGCCGCTGGCGCCCCACCGGGACTGACGCACCGTCACCCCCCTGGCCCTCCCCCGCGCGCCCCCGCGCCTCCCCCGTGGTCGGCTGGCCGTGTGACCGGTCCCGCCCCCCAGCCCGTCCTGCCCGAACCCGCGCGCCGTCTCGCGGCCTGGTGCGCCCTCGCCCTGCTGGTGGCCGGGGTCGCGGGCGTCGGAGTCTGGCTGGTCATCGTCTTCAAGACCGCCGTCACCCCGGTGCTGCTGGCGCTCCTCGGCACGGCCCTGCTGGAGCCCCTGTACCGGCGGCTGCGCCGGATGAAGGTGCAGCGCTCCCTCGCCGCCGCCCTGACCTGCGCCGGGGTCCTCGGGGTCGTCGGCGGCGCCGTCTACATCGTGGTGCACGCCCTGGTCGAGACCGGGGACCAGATCGTCGCCTCGCTCCGCAGGGCCGCCCTCGACCTCGCCGACCTCTTCGGCGCCGCGGGCACCTCGCTGGACGACATCGCCACCAACGCCAGGGACCTGCTCGGCAGGTTCGGCCAGACCGCCGCCTCCGGCGTGATCTCCGGACTGAGCGTGGTCGGCGAGATGGCCGCCATCGCCGTGCTCGCGCTGCTGCTCGTCTTCTTCTTCCTGCGCGACTCCGACCGTGCCGTCGCCACCCTGCGCTCCCTGGCCCCCCGGTCGACCGGCGACGTGGCCGAGGCCATGGCCCGGCGCGCCTTCGGCGCCGTCTCCGGCTTCATGCGCGGCACCACCTTCATCGCCCTGATCGACGCCCTCTGCATCACCGTCGGCCTGCTGGTCCTGCGCGTGCCCGGGGCCGTCGGCCTGGGCGCGCTGGTGTTCGTGGGCGCCTACATCCCCTACCTGGGCGCCTTCATCTCCGGGGCGGTGGCCGTCCTCGTCGCCCTCGCCGACCGCGGCTTCGTGATCGCGCTCTGGGCACTCGGCGTGGTGCTGGCGGTCCAGATGCTCGAAGGCCACGTCCTCCAGCCCATGATCCAGAGCCGCACGGTGCAGATGCACCCGGCGCTGGTCATGCTGGCCATCACCGCGGGCGCCAGCCTCGCGGGCATCCTCGGGATGCTGCTCGCCGTGCCGGTCACGGCCGCCGCCTTCGGCATCCTGGGCGAGCTGCGGGACCGCTACGGCGGGGGCGCGGCCACCGGGACCGCTACGGCCCCCGGCCCGGAGCCGCCCTCCCCGGCCGGCGGCTCGTAGAGCTCGAACCAGATCGACTTGCCCTCGCCCCGCGGCTCGACACCCCAGGCGTCGGACAGCATCTCCATCAGCACCAGCCCCCGCCCCGAGGACGCCAGCTCCCCCGGACTGCGCCGGTGCGGCAGCTCGTCGCTGCCGTCCGTCACCTCCACCCGCACCCGCCGCACCGCCTCCTCGTGCACCACCTCGGCCGCCAGCAGCGCGGTGACGTCGGTGTGCACCAGGACGTTGGTCAGCATCTCGGAGACCATCAGCACCGCCGAGTCCACCTGCTCGGAGTCGGCCCAGTCGTGCAGCAGCTCCCGGACCTGGCGGCGGGCATGGGCGATGCGCTGCGGCTCCGCCTGCGCGACGACCATCGCGGTCCGGCGCGCGGGCCTCCGGTCCCCGCTGCTCTCCCGCCGCATCAGCACCACGGCGATGTCGTCCTCGCGGCGGTCGGCGAGCGGCCCCGTGGTGTGGTGGGAGGTGGGCCCGTGGACCGCCTGGACCAGGGCGTCCGCCAGATCCTCCAGGGCCGCCCCCCGGTGCCCCTCCAGCACGTCCCGCAGCCTGGCCCAGCCCGTGTCCAGGTCGTGCCCGCCGGTCTCCAGCAGCCCGTCGGTGCAGAGCAGCAGCGTCGCCCCCGGGTCCAGCGTCAGCCGGGTCGTCGGATAGTCGCTGTCCGGGTCGACCCCCAGCGGCAGCCCGCCCTCCGTGGACCGCTGCAGCACCGTCCCGTCGGAGGTCACCACCACGGGCTCCGGGTGCCCCGCGCGGGCGAGTTCCGCCACCCCGGTCGCCGGGTCGAACTCCAGGTAGAGGCAGGTCGCGAAACGGGGGCCGCCCAGGAGGTCGCCGTCGTCGGTCGCCTCGGTGACGCCGTGCAGGAACCGCGAGGCCCGGGAGAGCACCGCGTCCGGCCGGTGCCCCTCGGCCGCGTAGGCGCGCAGCGCGATCCGCAGCTGGCCCATCAGCCCCGCCGCCCGCACGTCGTGCCCCTGGACGTCGCCGATGACCAGGGCGATCCGCCCGTCCCTGCCGTCACCGCGCGCGCTGCCGCCCGGCAGCGGGATCATGTCGTACCAGTCGCCCCCGATCTGGAGGCCGCCACCGGTCGGCACATAGCGCGCGGCGACCGCCAGCCCCGGGACGCCGGCACCCAGGTTCGGCATCATCGCCCGCTGGAGCCCCAGCGACAGCTCCCGCTCCGACTCGGCCGCCCCGGCCCGGCTCAGCGCGCCCGCGAGCATCCGCGCGACGGTGGTGAGCACCGCACGCTCGTCGGGGGTGAAGGCGACCGGGTGGCGGAACGCCGCCATCCAGGCCCCGATGGTGCGCCCCGCCACCACCAGCGGCAGGAACGCCCAGGACTCGCGCCCGAAGCGCTGGGCGAGCGGCCAGGTGACGGGGAAGCGGTCGCGGTAGTCGTCGGGGCTCGGCAGGTAGATCGCCCGGCCGGTGCGCACCACCTCCGCCGCCGGGTAGTCCGTGTCCAGCGGCATGTCGGTGAAGGGCTCGTCGTCGCCGGTGCCGTGCCCGTGGTGGCCGATGATCGTCAACCGGTCCGCCGCGGCCCCGAAGACCGCCAGTCCGTCCGGGGAGAAGCCGGGCATCGACAGCGAGCCCGCCACCCGCAGCACCTCGGCGGTGGAGCGGGCCTCCGCCAGCGCCCTGCCCGCGTCCAGCAGGAAGGCCTCCCGGGAGCGGCGCCAGTCCCCGGTGACGGGTGCCTGCGCGGCGGAGGACGGCTGGTCGGTGACCTCCTGGAGGGTGCCGACCAGCCGCAGGGTGTCACCGTGGGTGATCGGCCTGCCACGGGTCCTTAGGATGCGCCGCACCCGGCCCGAGCCGTCCACCACCCGCAGCCGCGCCTCGGCGACGGTGCCCTCGGCGAGGGCCAGGCTGGCGATGCCGTTGAGCTCGCTCCAGTCCACCGGGTGGAAGCAGGAGCGCACGGCGGCCTCGGGGAACTCGCCGGTGCCCTCGGGGAGCCCCAGCAGCCTGGCCGCCTCGGCGTCGAGGGAGACCGACCCCTTCGAGGCCTCCCAGCGCCAGACACCGGTCGCCACGGCGACCAGCACGTCCTCGGTGCGCATTGGCTCACTGTAGGCAGATGTGCGCGCCGATGACCTGCCGGGAGGCATCCGCCCGGGGAGGGGGCGGCAGGCGCACGGGCCCGCCGGACGGGCCGCGGCCCGTCTGTTGCGTCCATGCCCATGAGGGCGGAGGGTCCCGGGCGGTAACCTTGCACAGATCGCCCACTCCCGAATCCCCAAGACTGGATGAACGACGATGCATCGGTACAGGTCCCACACCTGCGGCGAGCTCCGCGCCTCTGACGTCTCCACGGACGTCCGGCTGAGCGGCTGGCTGCACAATCGCCGAGACCTGGGCGGCATCCTCTTCATCGATCTGCGCGACCACTACGGCATCACGCAGCTCGTCGCCCGTCCCGGCACGCCCGCCTACGAGGCGCTCGACAAGCTGACCAAGGAGTCGGTCGTCCGCGTCGACGGCACGGTCGTCTCCCGCGGCGCGGAGAACGTCAACACCGAGCTGCCGACCGGCGAGGTCGAGGTCGAGGTCGGCTCCGTCGAGGTGCTGGGCGCGGCGCAGCAGCTCCCGTTCCAGATCAACACCGACGACGGTGTCGGCGAGGAGCGCCGCCTGGAGTACCGCTTCCTGGACCTGCGCCGCGAGCGCATGCACCGCAACATCATGCTGCGCACCGCGGTCATCTCCGCGATCCGGCACAAGATGACGGCCCTCGGCTTCAACGAGATGGCCACGCCGATCCTCACGGCGACCTCCCCCGAGGGCGCCCGCGACTTCGTGGTGCCCTCCCGCCTGAACCCGGGGAAGTTCTACGCGCTGCCCCAGGCTCCGCAGCAGTTCAAGCAGCTGTTCATGATCTCGGGCTTCGACCGCTACTTCCAGATCGCGCCGTGCTTCCGCGACGAGGACGCCCGCGCCGACCGCTCGCCGGGCGAGTTCTACCAGCTCGACGTGGAGATGAGCTTCGTCGAGCAGGAGGACGTCTTCCAGCCGATCGAGAAGCTCATGACCGAGCTGTTCGAGGAGTTCGGCGGCGGCCGCCACGTCACCTCCCCGTTCCCGCGGATCCCGTTCCGCGAGGCGATGCTGAAGTACGGCAACGACAAGCCCGACCTGCGCGCCCGGCTGGAGCTCGTCGACATCACCGACGTCTTCGAGGGCTCGGAGTTCAAGGCCTTCGCGGGCAAGCACGTCCGCGCGCTGCCGGTCCCGGCGGTCCAGGACCAGCCGCGGAAGTTCTTCGACGGCCTCGGCGACTACGCGGTGGAGCAGGGCGCCAAGGGCCTGGCCTGGGTCCGGGTCGGCGAGGACGGCACGCTGAGCGGCCCCATCGCCAAGTTCCTGACCGAGGAGAACGTCAAGGTCCTCACCGAGCGCCTCGGCCTGGCCGCGGGCCACGCCGTGTTCTTCGGCGCGGGCGGGTTCGACGAGGTCTCCAGGATCATGGGCGCGGTCCGGGTGGAGGCCGCCCGGCGGTCCGGCCACTTCGAGGAGGGCGTCTTCCGGTTCTGCTGGATCGTCGACTTCCCGATGTACGAGAAGGACGAGGACACCGGGAAGATCGACTTCTCGCACAACCCGTTCTCGATGCCCCAGGGCGGCCTGGAGGCGCTGGAGACGCAGGACCCGCTGGACGTCCTCGGCTGGCAGTACGACATCGTCTGCAACGGTGTCGAGCTGTCCTCGGGCGCCATCCGGAACCACGAGCCCGAGATCATGTTCAAGGCCTTCGAGATCGCGGGCTACGACAAGGAGACCGTGGAGCGCGAGTTCGCGGGCATGCTGCGCGCCTTCCAGTACGGCGCCCCGCCGCACGGCGGCATCGCCCCGGGCGTGGACCGCATCGTGATGCTCCTCGCGGACGAGCCCAACATCCGCGAGACCATCGCCTTCCCGCTCAACGGCAACGCCCAGGACCTGATGATGGGCGCCCCCACGGAGCTGGAGGAGACCCGCCTGCGCGAGCTGAACATCGCCCTGCGCAAGCCGGTCGCCAAGCCGGCCGAGTAGGGCCCGCGCCCTCCCCGGCCGGGCCGGGGGGACCCACTCTCCGGAGGGCCCCGGAGCCGCTGAGCGGCTCCGGGGCCCTCCGCGTGGGCGCTCAGCCGCGCAGGGGGAGGGAACGTGATCCACAACCACCTGTGTACGACCGGGTAGTCACAGCTCAACGGACAGATGCGCGTTGAGCTTCGCCCAGAGTGGACGGATCAGACCCTCTTGAGATAGCCGCCCTTGAGGCCGTCCTGATCGGCCCACATCCGATGACGGCAGGACCACGTGCCGTAGAGCGCGAACTTTGCGGTCCAGACCGTCTCCGAGTGTGCATTGTTCCCGGGGTCTGCGGAAATCCAGTTCTTGATCGGCTGATTTTCGAAAGCAAGGGCAGGCACCCAGTTCGTGTGACTCGCCCAACCGTTGTGGACCGCCGTCACCCGCTTTCCGGAGACTCGATAGTTGACGCCGAGCTTCACCGTCGTGACCTTGACGCCGAGAATGCTGTCGGACACGCTGTGCGAGGCCCTCATGTCACGAGACGCAGCCCTCGCCGACATCGACGGAGAACTCGACGGAGAGCCAGCAGAGGAGTTCACCGCCTCCCTGCTGATGACAATGTCGCCGTCGGCCAATACGTTCCGCGCCTTCGTGGGGCTCTGCACCGCGTCCATGAACGCCTTGACGTGTTCCGGCTTGTTGAGATACCCGAGGAACCGTTCCTGCTTCTCCTTGGACAGAGCCTTGAACTGGGCGGCGGTCTCGGCCGCACCAGGATCAGACTTGGCCTCGAGCCAAGCCACGTACGCGCTCGGCGTGGACGGCAACTGAGCCTCTGCAGCCGTGGCCTGGCTCGGCACCCCCGCCAGAGTCATCGCCCCGATGGACGCCGCCAGAATCCCGACAAAGCCCCGCCTAGTAAAGTTTCCCACTATTCCCCCAATCAGCCAATCCCGCATGCACATGCAGGATAAGTAGAGGTTGAAAGCGCGACGAAGAAAGCTAATCCCCCTACGCCTGCCACTCGCCCCCTGGTCACGTGCACCGCTCAGAACTTCCCAGCGGATTCACATTGGAACCTTCACACAGAAGTTGATCACCCGACAACCGGGAACGCATTTCCCTGAGCTTCATTTGAGGATCGAAGGGATCGTACTTGGGTTTCAAGACAGCAATGACGCATTCCCGGACAGGTCCGGCCGGAAGACTTGACCACCTTCGAGCGGACACTTCACACCAGTTTCGCACATTAAACCAAGACTCTACCTTTTGGTCAGTGACTAGGCTTTCATGGCAACTGTGTCCATAAATGACCTCAGCAGCAGCCCATAAGCCGCGGGCACCTTCGCGCTTGGTACGAACCGCCATCAGGGCGGGCGCTCCAGTAGCCCACTCCCCGCACCACCCGCTCCGGCCGTACGCCGTGCGAGGTCACGGGCCGGGGCGGTCCGGGGTGCAGGGCGGGCAGGTGCCGGGGGACGGGCCGCGGAAGGCGTGGTCGCAGGAGTCGCAGTTCTGCAGGGGGTGCCGGACGGCCTCCGGCGGGGCCGGGGCGCGGAACGGCGGCAGGGGCGGGAGCTTCGCGGTGAGGCGGTGCGCCAGCAGGGCGGCGGGGCGGTGCAGGGGCTCCTCGGGCAGGTCCGCCGCCAGGGCGCGGCCCACCTCGGCCGGGGTCAACTCGCGCTCCAGCCAGGCGGCGACGCCCGGGGCGAGGTGCGCCGCGTCCGCGGCGGACAGCAGCAGCCGGGGGTCCTGCCGCCGGAGCCCCGCCAGTACCTCCGCCGCGTCGGCGAGCAGCGCGGGCGAGGTGTACGCGGGCCGGGGCACGGGCGGGAGGGACCGGGCACCGGGCCGCCCCCGCTCCGGGCGCGGGCGGCGGACGGCCGCGGGCGGCCCCGCCGCGGTGCTGCCCGCGGCCACCGTGCCCGGACCGCCACGGGCCCGGCCCGGCTGGTTGCAGGAGACGGTCCGGGTCACGATCCGGCCGCCCCCGGTGCGCTCGCGGCTGCGGCGGAGATAGCCGTGGGCCTCCAGCTCCCGCAGGGCGGCGGCGATCCGCGCGGTGCCCTCGGGAAAGCGCGCCGCCAGGGTCCGGATGCTGACGCAGGCGCCGCCGGGGAGCGACTGGATGTGCACGGCCAGGCCGATGGCCAGCAGCGACAGCTCGGCGTGCTGCGCCAGGTGGTTGCCGATCACCGTGAAGCGGGTGGTGTGGCGGGAGTTGTCGTGGACGACTCCACCGGGCCGGGCCGCCGCCCCGGCGCGCCGGGGATGGTGGTTGTTCCCGTCGTTGCGGGACTTGGCGCGAGGGTGCGCGCTAGGGTTCTCGGTATCCATCAGGAAGGGTGTTTCCTCGGTGGTCAGGCCCTCGCCTTGGGATTGCAGTCCCGGCGGGGGCCGTCGTATGTCCGCAGTCGGTGTGCTTGTCGCGCTGAGCGTATGGCAGGCAACCCGTCCCGAATCCAGCTCAGTTGCCGATGTTCACCCGCGCGGGTGAGTAGTCGGTCCGGGAGGGAGGGGTGGGGTCGGGTGCGGTTCCTTTCCCTCCCGTCGTTCCTTGGTCAGAGGTGCCGCCCCACCGGAACCCGCGTTCCCGGGCTCCGGTGGCGGGCCCCGCCTCCCCCGACCGACGTTGCGGCAGGTCGAGTTCGGCCCATACGGTCTTGCGGGGAACCGGTCCCTGCTCCACGCCCCAGCGGTCCGCGAACGCGGCGACGAGGAGGAGCCCACGGCCGGACTCCGCCTCGGGTGCGGCGGGCCCCGGCCGCGGAAGCTCCCCGCCCCGGGTGTCGGTCACCTCCACACGCAGCCGGTCGCCGCTCACCTGGACGGCGAGGCGGACGTTCCGCCCGCCGACCCTGCCGTGGGTGGCGGCGTTCGCGCAGAGTTCGGCGGTGATCTGCACGGCCGCCTCGGCGACACCGTCCGGCAGCTCCCGGGACCGCAGCCACGCGGCAAGGAGCAGCCGGCCGAGGCGCGCTCCGCGCCGGGTCGGGGACAGCAGGACGGAGAAGCGGTCCGAAGGACCGCCGGACTGGGGGAGGTTCGTACTGTTCACACGGTCCACCGTGGCGCGCGGCGGCAGCGGGTACCAGTGAGTGGACAGATGCGTAGGGTGACTGTCCGGGGCCTGTCCGCAGCTGTCCGGGCTGTCGGCGCCCCGCGGGTGGGTACGGGGCGCCTCGTTCGGGAGGTGCGACGGAGAGGGGCGACATGCCGCTGGACGGAGAGGTGCGGGCACGGCGGTTCACGGCGGAGGCCGACGAACCCGGCTGGGAGGTGGACCCGGAGGACGAGTGGGGCGTGGCCGTCCTGGCCACCGTGGGACGGCAGTTGCGGTTGCGTCGGGAGTCGGCCGGTATGCGGGCCGCCGCCTTCGCGGAGGCCGTGGGCTACGGCGAGGACCTGGTCTACAAGGTCGAGTCGGGCAAGCGGATCCCCCGGCCCGAGTACCTGGACAGGGCGGACGCAGTCCTCGGCGCCTCCGGTCTGCTGGCGGCCATGAAGGACGACATCGCGAAGGTCCGGTACCCCAAGCAGGTCCGGGATCTGGCGCAGATGGAGGCGCGGGCGGTGGAGCTCGGGGTCTACGAGTGCATCAGCATCAACGGCCTGCTTCAGACACCGCAGCACGCGCAGGCACTCTTCAAGGCGCGGCAACCCGCCTACGCGGAGGAGGAGGTGGAGCGACTGGTCGCCGCGCGGATGGCGAGGGCGTCCGTCTTCGATCGCTCACCAGCCCCGGCACTCAGCTTCGTCCAGGAAGAGGCGACGCTGAGAAGGTGCGTCGGCGGCACAATGGTGTGGCGGCAGCAACTCGAACATCTGCTGGAAGTAGGGCGGTTGAGCGGCGTGTCACTTCAGGTGATGCCTACGCGGAGTGAGGCCCACCCGGGCCTGAGCGGCAGGATCGAACTGCTGAAGTTCGAGGACGGTACGGCCGTGGGACGTTCCGACGGCGCCTTCAACGGGCGGCCGACGCGTGACCCGAAACAGTTGCGGATCCTCGAACTGCGGTATGGCACCATCCGGGCTCAGGCGCTGCCGCCGGGCGAGTCCCTGGCCCTGATCGAGCAAATGCTGGGAGAGACATGATTCGCAAATCCACCGTCGGAGCCACCTCCGAGCTGGTGTGGTTCAAGAGCAGCCACAGCAGCGGGCCCGAGGGCGACTCCTGTGTCGAGGTCGCCGACGGGCGCGGCGCGGTGCACGTCCGGGACTCCAAGGACCTCGACGGCCCCCGGATTGCGCTGACGCCCAGTGCGTGGGCGGGATTCGTGGCGTACGCGGCGTCACGCTGAGGCGCCCCGGGGGAGGAACACCCACCGTGCCCGGTGGTGACACCGAGTGCGGGGTGGGTCGGCATATGCCATCGGGGCGGGCGTCGTGGCGTCAACGGCCCTTGCCCCTAAGACGGAAGCGTCGACATGGCCGACAATCGACCGCTCTCCCGAGTGGTGCGGAGCTGCGAAACGCCGGGCGCCTGCCACTCTGGAAGCACATGCCGTCCGGAGACGGTTCCCGAGTCCGAAAGGCCGCCCGCCGCAATGCCTCTGCGTACCCGAACCCTTCCGGCCGCCGCCCTGCTGTGCGCCGGAGCCCTGCTCACCGGTTGCGGAGCGGGTACCGACGCACAGGCGCCACCGGCGGTGACGGACGCCAAGCCCGGCGACGCCCCGGGGCGTCCCGCGGCCCAGACCGTCCCGGTGGCGGACATCTCCGGCCTCGGGCCCCGGACCATGGCGGAGATCCCCGCGGACAGCCGTCAGGTGCTCGTCGTGACGGGCGAGGGCCGCGACTCCTCCGCCTCCGCCGTGGCGCTCCACGTCAGGGATCCGGAGAAGGGCTGGCAGCGCACCGCCGGTCCGTGGACCGCGCACAACGCCCTCAGGGGCTGGACCGAGGAGCACCGCGAGGGCGACCTGCGGTCGCCGATCGGCGTCTTCGGCCTCACCGGCGCGGGCGGTCTGCTGCCCGACCCCGGCACCGCGCTCCCCTACGACCAGGGGCCCGAGTTCACGATCAGCGGCCGCGGCTTCGAGGGGGAGCCGCTCGACGGCTCCTTCGACTACGTGGTGGCCATCGACTACAACCGGGAGCCCGGCACCAGCCCGCTCGACCGGGCCCGGCCCATGGGCGGGGAGCGCGGCGGCGGCATCTGGATCCACGTCGACCACGGCGGCCCGACGCAGGGATGCGTGTCGCTGTCCCTGGAGCACATGCGGGAGCTGCTGCGCGCCCTCGACCCCGGTCTGCACCCGGTCGTCGTGATGGGCGACGCCCGCACCCTGCGCCGCTGAGCGGCGCCCCGGGGCCGTGCCGGACGGCCGCGCGGCACGGTGCCCCCGGAACGCGGAACGCCGCCCGGACGGGACCGGGCGGCGTCGCGGGGACCGGGCCCCGGGGGCCCGGTCGCGTTCAGTCCTTCTTCGGCTCCTCCAGGCGCGGGAAGAGCACGGCGCCCTTGGTCACAGCGGAGCCGGCGGGCAGCAGGCCCCAGGTGCCCGCCTCCTGGACCCGCTGGTCGGCGAGGGCCCCCAGCGCGGCCTCGGCCCCGAGGGACTCCCACAGCCTGCGGGAGGTCTCCGGCATCACCGGGTGCAGCAGGACGGCCACGGCGCGCAGCGACTCCGCCGCCGTGTAGAGGATCGTCGCCAGCCGCGCCCGGCCCTCCTCCGAGGTGTCCTTGGCGACCTTCCACGGCTCCTGCTCCGTGATGTAGCCGTTGACCTGCTTCACGAAGTCGAAGACCGCCAGGATGCCGCCCTGGAAGTCCAGCTCGTCGCCGATCCTGCGGTCGGCCTCGGCCACGGCCCTGGCCAGGCCCTCGTGCACCGCCTTCTCGGCGTCCCCGTCGGCCGTCGCGGCCGGGAGCGCACCGTCGAAGTACTTGCCGACCATCGCCGCGACGCGCGAGGCGAGGTTGCCGTAGTCGTTGGCCAGCTCGGAGGTGTAGCGGGCGCTGAAGTCCTCCCACGAGAACGAGCCGTCGCTGCCGAAGGCGATCGCCCGCAGGAAGTACCAGCGGTAGGCGTCCACCCCGAAGTGCGAGGTCAGGTCCTGCGGCTTGATGCCGGTCAGGTTGGACTTGGACATCTTCTCGCCGCCGACCATCAGCCAGCCGTTGGCGGCGACCCTGCCGGGCACCGGCAGGCCCTGGGCCAGCAGCATGGCGGGCCAGATCACCGCGTGGAAGCGCAGGATGTCCTTGCCGACCAGGTGCACGTCGGCGGGGAAGGTCCCCTCGAACTTCGCCGGGTTCTCGTTGTAGCCGACGGCCGTGGCGTAGTTCAGCAGGGCGTCGACCCACACGTAGATCACGTGCTTGTCGTCCCACGGGACCGGGACGCCCCAGTCGAAGGTGGAGCGGGAGATCGACAGGTCCTGGAGGCCCTGCTTGACGAAGTTCACGACCTCGTTGCGGGCGGACTCCGGCTGGATGAAGCCGGGGTTCGCCGCGTAGAAGTCCAGCAGCTTCGGGCCGTACTCGGAGAGCTTGAAGAAGTAGTTCTCCTCCTTGAGGATCTCCACCGGGCGCTTGTGGACGGCGCACAGCCTGGTGCCGTCCTCGGCCTCGATCAGTTCCCCGGGGATCTTGTACTCCTCGCAGCCCACGCAGTACGGGCCCTCGTACCCGCCCTTGTAGATCTCGCCCTTGTCGTACAGGTCCTGCACGAACTCCTGCACACGGTCCGTGTGCCGCTTCTCCGTGGTCCGGATGAAGTCGTCGTTCGCGATCTCCAGGTGCTCCCAGAGGGGCTTCCACGCCTCGGTGACCAGCTTGTCGCACCACTCCTGCGGTGAGACGCCGTTCGCCTCGGCCGTGCGCATGATCTTCTGACCGTGCTCGTCCGTGCCGGTGAGGTACCACACCTTCTCGCCGCGCTGGCGGTGCCAGCGGGAGAGCACGTCGCCTGCGACGGTCGTATAGGCGTGGCCCAGGTGAGGAGCGTCGTTGACGTAGTAGATGGGGGTCGTGACGTAGTACGCCTTCGCCCCCTGCTTCTCGGATCCAGTGGCCGCCATGGTCGAAATCCTAACGGCCCCGCGGGGCGGCCCTCGCATGCGTTTCGCCCGGTGGACACACGCGCGCCCCCGCCTTCCGGCCGGTCGGCCGGGGGCGGGGGCGCGGTGCGGTCGCCCGGTGCCGGAGGGGATCAGGCGGTACGGGCGGCGAGCCAGGGGCCGAAGCCCGCCAGCAGGCCCGTGTACAGCTCGGCGTCGGTCAGCTCGCGCGGGGACGGCCCGGCGGTGAGGAGGCCGGCGTTGTCGGCGCTGAGCCTGCGGAGGTAGTCGAAGGCCTTGGCATCGGGCTCGCCCCAGGCGACGAACTGCCAGAAGACGGGCAGGTCGGCAGTGGCGGACAGGGCGGCCGTGGCCGCCGTCTTCGACTCCGGGGCGCCGTCGGTCTGGAAGATCACGAAGGCGGGGAGGTCCGTGCCCGCCGCCTGGTGCAGTGCGAGGACCCGCTCCATCGCCAGGTGGTAGTTGGTCCTGCCCATCCGGCCGAGACCGGCGTGCAGCTCGTCCACCCGGCCCTCGTGGGAGTCCAGGGTGAGCTCGCCGGTGCCGTCGACCTCGGTGGAGAAGAAGACGACGTCGACGGTGGCCCGCTCGTCGAGGTGGGCGGCGAGGGCGAGGGCCTGCTCGCCGAGGGCCTGGGCGCTGCCGTCCTTGAAGTAGGGGCGCATCGAGCCGGAGCGGTCGAGCACCAGGTAGACCCGTGCCCGGGCGCCGGTGAGCTGCGCCTTCCCGAGCGCGCTGCCCGCGGTCTTGTACGCGTCGACGAGCAGGGGCGCGCGCGACCTGACCCGCGCCGACGGGACGGCCGGCTTCCCGGCAACGGCGGGGGTCTCGTCGGCCGACGCGTCGGCAGGGGCATCGGCCGGGGCCGGGGCGTCGTCGTCGGCGGCGGCGGCGGCGGCGGCAGAGCCTTCGGCCTCGGGAGCGGCCTCGGGCTCGGGAGCGGGCTCGGGCTCGGGAGCGGGCTCGGGCTCGGGCTCGGGAGCGGGCTCGGGAGCGGCCTCCGCGGCAGGCTCCTCTACGGGCGCCGGGGACACCTCGGGCTCGGGTGCGGCATCGGGCGCCGGGGCGGCCTCGGAGGCAGGGCCTTCGGCCTCCGGAGCGTGCTCGGGAGCGGCATCGGGCTCGACGGCCGGGGACGCCTCGGCCTGGGCCGGGACGGCCGGAGGCTCCTCGGTGGCCGGAGGCTCCTCGGTGGCCGGAGGCTCCTCGGTGGCCGGAGGCTCCTCGGCGGGGGTGGCGGCCGCGTCGGCCGCACCCCCGGCCGAGGCGTCGGCGTCAGCCGGGGTGTCGGCCTCGGGCGCCGGGGCGGGCGCCTCCGTCCCGGAAGCGGCCTCCGCCGCGGGCTCCTCGGCCACGGGAGACGCCTCGGGCTCCACGGCGGGCGCCGGGGCGGCCTCGGCCGAAACGGGGGCCTCGGGCCCGGTGACGGCGGACGACCCGGTCTCAGCCTCCTCGGCAGCAGCGCCGTCGGCGGCGGAGGGCTCCGCCGCACCCGTCGCCGGAGCCTCGGCCTCGGACCGGGGCTCCGCCGCCGGAGCATCCTCCTCCGGGGCCTCCTCCGGGGCCGGGGCTCCGGCCTCCGGGGCACCCTCGGCCTCGGCCTCGGGAGCCGACTCCACCGCCGACTCCGCGGGCGCCGCGGCCTGGACGGCCGGGGACGCGGACTCGGGCTCGGCGGCCTCGGCGGACACCTCGGGCTCCACGACGGCGGACCCCTCGGGCTCCCCGCCCCGCGCCGGGTCGGCCTCGGCCGGAGCGGACACCTCGGGCTCCACGACAGACGCCTCGGCCTGGGCCGGGACGGCCGGGGACTCCTCGACGGCCGGGGTGGTGGCCGCGGCGGCCGGGCGGTCGGAGTCCGTACCGGCGTCGGTGTCGGCCGGGGCGGACGCCTCGCGCCCGGGGGCCGCCTCCGACTGCCGTGCCTCCGCCGCCTCCGCGGTCTCCTGCGCCGGGACCGTGGACGCCGCCTGGCGCGTCGCCGTGTCGAAGGCGGCCGACACCAGGTCGTCCGCCCGGTCCACCGGGGCCTGGGAGGGCACCGCGGGCGCGGGCGCGGCCGGGTCGCCCGAGGCGTCCCCGCTCCGTGCCGGCTCCTCCGTGGCCGGTTCCTTACGTTCGGTCTGCGCCGGAACGGTGGCCGCCGCCCCCACCTCCCGGCCGTCCCGGTCGCGTCCGAACACCTTGCGCAGCAAGCTCCGAATACCCATGGGCGGGGCCTTTCGCATGAGTTGGGTGCGGGTGACTGTCCGCTCCTCCAGACGTGCCGCCCAAGCCGTGGGCCTGGGCTGACACGTAAGGTTAGCGGCCCTCCGCAAGCCTCCCCGGGAGGGCACCCGCGCGGGCCCGGCCGCACGTCGCGGACACGGCGCGGCAGCGGACGCCGCGCGCGGACCGCCCGCCGCCCCCGGCCCGGCCGCATCACATTCACGCCCTGTTCATGTCATGTCCCCCGAGGGGCAGACGGGCCGTCCTAGCCTCACGGCCGGAATCATCCGGGATTACGGCGGCGCATCGCGCGCCGGAGGAGGACGAAGTGCGCAGACTGCTGCCCCTGCTGACCAAGGCGCCGCACGCCGGCGGGCGCTCCGCTCTGACCTGCCGCTACCGCTGCGGTGACGCCTGCTTCCACGAGGTTCCCAACACCAGCGACAACGAGTACGTCGGCGACGTCATCGCCGGTGCGCTCTCCCGCCGCTCGATGATGCGCGCCGCCGCGGTCGTCACCGTCACGGCGGCGGCGGGTGCCACCGCGCTCGTGCCGGGTGCGCCCAGCGCCGAGGCCCACGGGGCGGGCGGCCACCCGGGCCACGGGCACGGCAGGCCCTCCGACGGCGCCCGCGGCCTGCGTTTCCGGCCCGTCGCCCCCAACCGGGACGACAAGGTCACCGTGCCCGAGGGCTATGCGCAGCATGTAGTGATCCGGTGGGGCGAGCCGATCCTGCGCGGCGCCCCCTCCTTCGACCCCGACCGCCAGAGCGCACGGGCCCAGGCCGGGCAGTTCGGCTACAACAACGACTTCCTCAGCCTGCTGCCGCTCCGCGGCGAGCGCGGCCGCCAACTGCTCGTGGCCAACCACGAGTACACGGACGAGTTCCTGATGTTCAAGGGCTACGACCCCGAGAACCCCACGCGCGAGCAGGTCGAGATCGCCTGGGCCGCGCACGGGCTCTCCGTGGTCGCCGTCCAGGAGGAGCACCGCTCCGGGCGGCTCACTCCCGTCACCCGCCACCCGCTCAACCGCCGCCTGACCGCGACCAGCCGCTTCGAGCTGACCGGCCCCGCCGCGGGCGGCGCCCTGCTGCGCACCTCCGCCGACCCGGCCGGGCGCACCGTGCTCGGCACCCTCAACAACTGCGCCGGCGGCACCACCCCGTGGGGCACCACGCTGCACGGCGAGGAGAACTTCAACCAGTACTTCGCGAACGGTTCCGGCCCCACCGACAAGCGCTACGGCATCGGCAGCGGCGCCACCGAGCGCAAGTGGGAGCGGTTCGACGACCGCTTCGACGCGGCCAAGGAGCCCAACGAGTCGCACCGCTTCGGCTGGGTCGTGGAACTCGACCCGCACGACCCGGACTTCACCCCGGCCAAGCGCACCGCCCTCGGCCGCTTCAAGCACGAGGCCGCGCAGCCCCGGCTGACCTCCGACGGCCGCCCCGTCGTCTACATGGGCGACGACGAGCGCTTCGACTACCTGTACAAGTTCGTCTCCTCGAAGCGGATGAAGAAGGGCGGGAGCCGCGCCGCCCGCGAGCACAACCGCACCCTGCTGGACCACGGCACCCTGTACGTCGCGAAGCTCACGGGCGACAGCCCCGCGGCGGAGGTCGACGGCACCGGCAAGCTGCCGAACGACGGCGAGTTCGACGGCTCCGGCGTCTGGATCCCGCTCGCCACCGGCGAGGTCTCGCACGTGCCCGGCATGTCCGCCGAGGAGGTGTACGTCTTCACCCGCCTCGCCGGCGACAAGGTGGGCGCCACCAAGATGGACCGCCCCGAGGACGTGGAGCCCAGCCCGCGCTCGGGCCGCGTCTACGTCGCTCTCACCAACAACTCCAACCGGGGCAAGTCCGGCTACCCGGGCGCCGACGAGGCGAACCCGCGCAACCTCAACAAGCACGGCCACGTGCTGGAACTCGCCGAGCACTGGGACGACCCGTCCTCCGACGGCTTCGCCTGGCGGCTGTTCCTGGTGGCGGGCGACCCGAAGGACCCGGCCACCTACTTCGCCGGGTTCCCGAAGGACAGGGTCAGCCCGATCTCCTGCCCCGACAACGTGGCCTTCGACCCGCACGGCAACCTGTGGATCTCCACCGACGGCAACGCGCTCGGCACCCACGACGGCCTGTACGGCGTCGCCACCCAGGGTTCGCGGCGCGGTGAGCTGAAGCAGTTCCTCACCGTCCCGACCGGGGCCGAGACCTGCGGCCCGGTGATCCAGGACCGCCGCGTCCTGGTCGCCGTCCAGCACCCGGGCGAGGTCGACGGGGCGACCGTCGAGAAGCCCGCGAGCACCTGGCCGGACGGGCCCGGCCGGATCGTCCGCCCGTCGGTCGTCGCCGTCTACCGCAAGGACGGCCGCGACATCGGCGTCTGAGCCGCCCCGGGGGCGGGCGCCCGCGCGCCCGCCCCCGGGAACGCCGGGGCCGCGAGGCCCCCGGCGCGGTCTCACTCCGGGCCGCGCACCCCCAGCCGCTCCCGCCAGGCCGTGAACTGGGCGGCGGGCTCGCCGGTGTACGCCCAGGGCAGGTGCGCGACCCGGTTCCCCAGCAGCACGAACAGCCCCCGGGCCTCCAGCTCCAGGCCCGCGTGGCAGGCCGCGTGGGCCAGGTAGTTCAGCTCGGCCACCTCGTGGGGCGGCACCGGGCCGTCCTCCCGGCGCAGGATCCACCGCTCCCAGGTCCGCCGGATCTCGGTGACCGCCAGTTCGTGCTTCCAGTGCTGGTCGAAGCCGCGGACCACCCGCCCCCGGGCCGACTCGGAGACATAGCGGTACTCCTCCGCACGGGCGATCTGCACCAGCACCGGCAGGGGCGACCCGGGCGGCGAGGCCCCCGCGACGTCCCGCGCGACGTCGTACATCCGGCCGTGCGTGCCGTGCCAGCGCGCCGCGTGGTAGCGCAGCAACTGGATGTGGCCCTCGACGTTGTGGGGGTCGCGCCGGCGCAACTCGTCCCACCAGCGGCGCAGTTCGCGCCGCGGCACGCCGTCCTCGTAGAGCCGCGCCACCGTCAGCAGCGACACCCAGGGCATGGGGTCGGCCGGATGGATCCCGGCGGCCTCCAGGCAGGTGCGGACCACGGCGTCCAGCCTGTCGCGGCCCACCTGCGAGCGGTCCACCACCGCGCGCCCCGCCTCGCCCTGCGCGTGCTGCGCGGCCCCGGCCCGGCGCCCCGAGGCCACGGCCCGGTGGAACACGCCCACCACCTCCGTCGCCGCCCGCAGCACGGCCGCGTCGGGGCTGTCCGGCTCGGCCGCCTGCCACATCCGGGTGGCCGAGGAGCCCGCGGCGGCGTGCGCGAGGACCCGTATCCGGTGGGTGCGCCGGGCCCAGTCGCCGCTGCTTCCGCCGAGCAGGTCGCGCACGCCCTGCCAGCGCCCGATAACGATGTCGTCCTGCGCGTCCGACAGCGCCCGGTCACCGAACGCCGGGTCGAAGTCCGGGACGAACCGGCGGCGCTGCCCGCGGGGCAGGCGCCGGGACAGCGCGATCCGGACGGGGCGGGGAACCCGGTGGGAACGCGGTGGCCGGGCCATGACGGCCTCCCTTCGGTGGGGGACTCGGGGCGGTCAGAACTCGGTGGCGAGCGCCTCGCCGGAGCGGTGGCGGCCCTGGCGACCGCCCTCGTGCGGGTGCGGGACGGCCCGGGTGGCGGCCGGCCGGGCGGGCCGGTGGCGCGGCGGCCGGGCGGGCCGGTGGCGGGGCGGCCGGGGCCGCGAGGCCCACCGTGGCGGCGAGCACGGCGGGCCTCGCGGCGATCGGGTACGCGGGGGCGCTGCCCGCGACGGCCGTGACGGCGGTGCCGGACGTCCGCAGGACGCCCGGCCGTAGTCCTCGGCCCGTGCTGCTGCGCATGGAGATCTCCGAATGCCCTTGTGCCGCGCGGAAGGTGCGGGCGTGTCGGAAACGGACGAGCACCCGCGTGCGGAAGAGACGCTTCCGTCGATGGGAGACGGTGCGCATGGTAGTCGGACGCGTGCGCTGTGGTGAGGGGGCGGGTGCCCCTGGGGTGCGGGCGGGGCGCGCACGCCCCCGCGCCGGGCGCCGGGAGTCGTAGAGTCGGGGGCATGGCTGCTGCTGAGGCGACGGAGACCGGGACCGTACGGGTCGACGTGTGGATCTGGTCGGTACGGCTGATCAAGACCAGGTCCCAGGCGTCCGCCGCGTGCAAGGCCGGGCATGTGCGGATCAACGGCGACCGGGTCAAGCCCTCCCAGCCGGTGCGCTCCGGCGACACGGTGCGGGTCTTCCACGAGGGCCGCGAGCGGCTGGTCGTGGTCCGCCGGATCCTCCGCAAGCGGGTCGGGGCCCCCGTCGCGGTCGAGGCCTACGAGGACCAGAGCCCGCCGCCCCCGCCGAGGGAGTTCACCGCTCCGGCAGTGGTCCGCGACCGCGGCGCGGGACGGCCCACCAAGCGCGACCGGCGCGAGCTGGAGCGGCTCTTCGGCGGGCGCCCCAGGAGCTGAGGGGCCGGGCGGGGGCCGGGGCGGCCGGGCGGGGCCGGGGCGGCCGGTCAGGGCGAGGCGTTCGGCGAGGCGACGGCCCGGGCGGCACGGACCTCCCGGCGCAGCGGCTCCAGCACCCCCCGCTCGTCACCGGGCAGCTCCGCACGGACCTCCACCAGCTCCGTGCTGGAGCGCACCCCCTCCGCCAGCTCGTACAGCTGCCGCTGCACCTCGGCCACCTCCTCCGGCCGGGGCGCCGGCGCCCCGTGGTCGACCCGCACCCGGGCCGCGGTGGTGGCGTCCACGACCCGCTCCACGGCCACGACCAGGGGCCACCAGGCCGCCGCCCGCTCCCCCGCCGGGGGCGGCTCGGTGAGCGCGCGCTGGAACTCCGAGCGCACCGCGGACAGGTCCCGGTAGAGGCGCCGCCGACGCCTCACCCGCTCGGCGTGCGCGACCCCGCCGAAGGAGCCGGCCACATAGCGGGCCGTCTCCTCGACCGCGTCCGCCACCCGGTCGCCGACCCGGGTGTGCCAGCTCTCCGGCCACAGCAGGTACCCGGCGACCAGGACGATCGCGCACCCGGTCAGGCTGTCCACCAGCCGCGGCAGGACCAGGTGGAGCCCCTGCTGGTTGAGGACGTCCGACAGGAGCAGGATCACCGGCGTCACCGCCGCCGTCTGGAAGGCGTACCCCCTGGCGGAGAACACCGGGATCAGCGCGGCCAGGGCCATCATCACGGGCACGTCGGCCCAGCCGCGCGGCACCGACGCCAGCAGCGGCGCCGCGACCAGCAGCCCCGCCGCCGTCCCGAGCGCCCGCAGCACCGCCCGGGAGAACACCGAGCCGAAGTCGGGCTTCAGCACGAAGGTCACCGTCAGCGCCACCCAGTAGGAGCGCTCCACCGGCACCAGGGAGACGAAGGACTGCGCGACGCCGATGCACAGCGCCAGGCGCAGCCCGTAGCGCCAGGACTCCCGGGACAGCAGCGCCGCCCGGGCCGCCCGCCGGGCCCGCACCCCGAGCTCGGCGGGCACCCCGAGGCGGTCCTCGGCGAGCACGTCCGCGTCCGGGCTGCGGACGACGGCCGCGGCGTGCCGGAGCGCGTTCTCCACCGCGCGGTCGGCCGGGCCCTCGGGCGGTGGCAGGCCGGGCGGCTCCGCCGCGCCGCCGCGGCCCGAGGCGACGGCGTCCGCCAGGGTCCGCACGGCCGCAGCGACCTCCGGACTGCGCGAGGACCGGCCGTGGCGGTGCGCCGCCGGGGCCGACTCCACCAGCGGGATCAGGGCGTTGAGCTGGGCCAGCAGCCGCACCATGGGTCCGACGCGGCCGTGCTCGCGGGCGCGCCGGGCGAGGATCAGGTCGTAGGAGGCGTCCAGGGCCCGGGTCACCTCGTGGCGGCGGGCGTCGTACGCGGCGGTGTCCGGTGTCCCCGCGACCGCGAAGAGCTCCGCCACGCTCGCGTAGGCCGCCGCCACCGCCGACCGCTCCGCGGCCCTGCGGCGCAGCGGCCACCCGAGCAGCGTGAGGACCAGGACGAACAGCCCGCCCAGGCAGAGCAGCACCGGGGCCTTCCACCACGGCTGCGGCATCGGCAGACCGGCGCCCACCACGGCGTTCAGCAGGAGCAGCAGCCCGGACACCGAGGCCACCGAGCCGATGCTGGAGATCATCCCGGAGACCAGCGCGACCGCCGTGAGCACGCCCACGGCCACCCAGCCCTGCCCGTGGACCAGGGTGCCCAGGGTCACGCCGACCGCGCCCAGCAGCTGGGGGACGGCGATGTTCAGCAGGCGCATCCGGTAGGCGTCGGCGGTGTCCCCGATGACCCCCGAGAGCGCGCCCATCGAGGCCAGCGCCCCGTAGGAGGGGAGCCCGGCCGCGATCCCCGCGGCCAGCGGTGCGGCGAGCGCGACGGCGGCACGCGCGGCGGCGGCCCAGGGGATCGGTGCCGGCTGGGGGCGCAGCCCGCGCACCAGCCAGGCCGGCGGGGAGGGGAGGCGGCCCGGGCGGGGGCCGCTCCCCCCGGGAGCGGGGGCCCCGGCCGGGGGGCCGTCGCTGCTGCGGTCCGGCTCGCGATCCTTCATGGTGCCCCCATGATCCCCCGGGCCCCGCGGGGGACCGGCACCGCCCGGGCCCGGTCAGCCGCGGTAGTTCTCCACCTCGTCGGCGGGCTGCACCTGCGCGGTGTCGGGATCGCCGCCGTACTCGGACTTGGCACGGCGCCTGCGCAGCAGGTCCCAGTACTGGTCGAGCCGGATCTCCAGCTCCCGCAGCCGCTCCCGCTGCCCGGCGTCGAGCCCGCCCTGCTCCAGCGCGAGGCCCCGCAGGGCGCGCTCCTCCTCCACCAGCGAGCCGATGTCGTCGATGATCTCCTCGTCGTCCATGGGACGGCCCTTCCTCCTCGGGGCCGGGCCGCCACCGGGGCGGTGGGCGGCCCGGCTGCGGTGGCTCACACGGCGAAGACCGTCTTCCCGCGGGCGCCGCCCGCACGGTTCTGGGCAAGGGCACCGGGCGCCTTCTCCAGCGGCAGCTCGGCGTCCAGGGGCGTCCGGAGCCCGCCTTCGGCCGCCGCGGCCGCGAGCGCCTCCAGCAGCCGCACCGAGGGGTGCAGCCGGAACGCGACCCCCTCCACGGGGCCGGTCAGGGCGGCCGGGTCGGCGCCCGGCCGCGCGGCGACGGCCAGCCCGCCCGCCCGGGCGTGTGCCGCGTGCCGGGCGAAGCCGACCGGGTCGCCCGAGACCAGGTCGGCCACCGCGTCGGCCCCCTCGGGGCACACGGCGCGCACGGCCCCTGCCGCGTCCCCGGCCGTGGCGTCCACGGCCCCGGCGGCCCCGAGCAGGGCCATCCGGCGCCGCTCGTCGCCGCGGACCAGGGCCACGACCCGGATGCCGCGGGCGGCGGCGAGCTGGGTCAGGCAGCTGCCGACGCCGCCCGCCGCGCCCACCACCAGCAGGCTCTGCCCGCGGCGCAGCCCGGTGACGGCGAGCAGCTGGGCCGCGGCCGTCCCGGCGGTCGGCAGCGCCGCGGCGGTCCCCGGGTCGAGCCCCGCGGGCACCAGGGCGACCGGCCCGTCCTGGTGGACGACGGTGTACTCGGCGTAGCTGCCCGCGCAGCCGCCCGGGCGCAGCGCCAGCCCGAACACCGCGTCACCGACGCGGAAGCGGTTCTCGCCGGGGCCGACCACGTCCACCCGGCCCGCGAAGTCCGTGCCCAGGACCAGCGGGAAGGCCGTCGCCGGGCCCGGGCCGTCGGCGGCCTGCCAGTCCGCGGGGTTGAGCGCCGCGTACTCGACCTTGACGACCACCTCGCCCTCGCCGGGCTCCGGCTTGGGCAGCTGGACCAGCTCCGGCTCCGCACCGGAGCGGCCGACCGTGACCGCACGCATCCTCGTGGCCTCCCGACTCGGTGCCCCCGGTCTCCCGCCCCTCACTCTCACCCGGTGGGCCCGTCCGCGCACGTCGTGGCGGGTAGCGGGTCCGGACCTGTACGGACTTGCCGCCGGGCCCGGGCGGGTGTGCCCTGTTAGGGAGGGCGCGCGGGGAGGCGCCGGGGCGAGAGGGAAGGAGTTCTGCGCCATGGCCACACAAGCAGCGATGCCCTCCGGGCGGCACCGCCGGACCGCGCCGGACGACGGGGAGCACCACAGCCCGCTCGGATTCGTGCTCCCCGCGGTGCTCGCGGTGACGGCCGGGCTCTGGGCGGCCTCCATCCTGCGCTTCCAGGACGGCGGCATCGCCAACGGCGCGCAGTGGCTCGTCGGGATCATCTGCGCACTCGTGCTCGGCATGCTCGCCTTCGCCCTGGGGCGCTGGGGGCACACGCTCCCCCGCGAACTGCGGGCCCTCGCCTACGGCGGTCTGTTCGGGGCGACGGTCGGGTTCCTGACCAGCCTGGCCGGGGGGAGCGTGCTCCGCGCCTCCGGTATCGGCCTCGCCTGCGGGGCGGGGCTGACCGTGGTCATGTTCTACAGCTTCTACGTGCGGGAGTAGGGGCCGGGCCAGGCGCGGGAGCGGCGGCCCCGGCTCGGGGCGCGCCGCCGGGGGCGCGGCAGCGGCCCGCCCGGCGCGGTCACCGGAAGGCGGTGGCCGCGCGGCGGCGTGTCCGGACCGCGGGGACCCGGCCGCCCCGGGGCGACCGGCGACCGGCGACCGGCGACCGGCGACCGGCGACCGATGAGTTTCCGCGACCGGGCCGGTCCCCTCTCCACGCAAGCGGAGAGGAACCAAGGGACGGACGATGAGTACGAACCTCGCGATCGAGACGACCGCACTGGTCAAGGTCTTCGGCGACAACCGGGCCGTGGACGGCGTCGACCTCAGGGTGCCCGCCGGCACCGTCTACGGCCTGCTCGGTCCCAACGGCGCGGGCAAGACCACCACGGTCCGGATGCTCGCCACCCTGCTGCGCCCCGACGGGGGCGAGGCCCGCGTCTTCGGCCACGACGTGCGCCGGGAGGCCGACGCGGTCCGCAGCCGGGTCAGCCTCACCGGACAGTACGCCTCCGTCGACGAGGACCTCACCGGCACGGAGAACCTGGTGCTCCTCGCCCGGCTGCTCGGCCACTCCAAGCCCTCCGCCCGCGACCGGGCCGCCCAGCTGCTGGAGGCCTTCGGCCTGAGCCGGTCGGCGGGCAAGCAGGTCAAGGCCTACTCCGGGGGGATGCGGCGGCGCATCGACATCGCCGCGTCCATCCTCAACACGCCCGATCTGCTCTTCCTGGACGAGCCGACCACCGGCCTCGACCCGCGCAGCCGCAACCAGGTCTGGGACATCGTGCGCGCGGTGGTCGCCCAGGGCACCACCGTGCTGCTGACCACCCAGTACCTGGACGAGGCGGACCACCTCGCCTCCCGCATCGCCGTCATCGACCACGGCCGGGTGATCGCCGAGGGCACCAAGGGCGAGCTCAAGGCCTCCGTCGGCTCCGGCACCGTCCATCTGCGGCTGCGGGACCCGGCCCGGCGGCCGGAGGCCGAGCGGGTCCTGGCCGCCGCGCTCGGCGCCGAGGTCCTGCTCGACGCGGACCCGGTCGCCCTCACGGCCCGGGTGGACGGCGGCGACCGCGGGGCCTCCGAGCAGGCCGCCCACGCCCTCGCCGAGCTGGCCCGCAGCGGCATCACCGTCGACAACTTCGCGCTGGGCCAGCCCAGCCTGGACGAGGTCTTCCTCGCCCTGACCGACCGGAAGGGGGGCGCGGTATGACGACCACGACCACCACCCAGGAGACCGAGCTCGAACGGGAGGCCCCGCGGGCGGAGGAACTGGCCGCGCTGCTGCTCTCCGCCGAGCGGCCCGCGCGCCCGTCCGCCCTGACGACATCCCTCACCTTCGGGTGGCGCGCGATGCTCAAGATCAAGCACGTGCCTGAGCAGATGTTCGACGTGACGGCGTTCCCGATCATGATGGTGCTGATGTACACGTACCTCTTCGGAGGCGCGATCGCCGGCTCGGTCTCGGCGTACGTGCAGTTCCTGCTGCCCGGCATCCTCACCATGAGCGTCGTCATGATCACGATGTACACCGGCGTCGCGGTCAACACCGACATCGTCAAGGGGGTCTTCGACCGCTTCCGCAGCCTGCCCATCTGGCGGCCGTCGCCGATGGTCGGCTACCTCCTCGGCGACGTGGTGCGCTACCTCATCGCCTCCGCGGTCATGCTGGGCGTCGGCCTGCTGATCGGCTACCGCCCCGCCGGAGGGGTCGCGGGCGTGCTGCTCGGGGTGGCCCTGCTGATGGTCTTCGCGTTCTCGTTCTCGTGGATCTGGACGATGTTCGGGCTGCTGCTGCGCACCGAGAAGTCGGTGATGGGCGTCAGCATGATGGTGATCTTCCCGCTGACCTTCCTGAGCAACGTCTTCGTCGACCCGCGGACGATGCCCGGATGGCTCCAGGCGTTCGTGAACAACAGCCCGGTGACCCATGTGGCCACGGCCGTCCGCGAGTTGATGGCGGGCGAGTGGCCGGCGGCGGACATCGCCTGGTCGCTCGGTTGGTCCGCCCTGCTCGTGGCCGTCTTCGGTCCCGTCACCATGCGGCTGTACAACCGCAGGTGAGCCCGTGTGCGCCGGTCCGGGGCCGCCCGTGCGGGCGGCCCCGGACCGGCGGCGCTCACTCCTCGGCGCCGCCGCGGACCACCACCACGGGGCAGGGCGCGTGCTGGGAGAGGTGCAGCCCGACGGAGCCGAGGAGGGCGGCCTTGAACCCGCTGTAGCCGCGGTCTCCCACGACCAGCAGGTCCGCCCCCTCGGCCCGCTCCATCAGCGCCTGCGCGGGGTTCCCCACGACGACCGTGCGCTGCACGGAGGCCGCCGCCTCCGCGCCGAGCGTCCGCTCCAGGGTGTCGTCGAGGATCTTCGAGGCCATCTCCTCGGGGTCGAAGTCCGGCGGCAGCGAGGGCACCATGGCCGCCCAGCCCGCCGCCGGGTACTCCCAGCTGATCACCGCCTCCAGGGTCTCCCCGCTGAGACCGGCCTGGCGGACGGCCCACCTGAGGGCCTTGACCGACGGTTCGGAACCGTCCACGCCCACGACGATCCTGCCTGCCTCTGCCATGTCGCCACCTCCGCAGCCGTCCGCCTGGTGCGTGCACACGAACCCATGCACACGGTGCAAGCCTATGCAAAACTACGCAAAGAGGTCGACAGGGTGGGGTTGTGGCGCCCGATCGGCGGCCGGGGCGTCCAGCAGCACGGCGAGCTCACGGGCCGCCCGCCCGATGCGCGCCGGCAGATCCCCGGTGAGCGCGTCACCGGCGCCGCCCCAGTCCTCGGAGGCCGCGTAGACCGCGGTCGGCACGGTCCGGGGCGGCGGAAAGCCGGTCACCAGGTGGTGGGCGATCGGCACGGCCAGGTCGCGCAGTTCGACGACGGTCACCTCGACGGGGCGCTCCCGCGAGGCCAGTTCGCCGCGCACGGACGCGGTGATCCGGTCGGCGAGCAGCCGGGTCCGGGACGGGACGCCGAGCCCTGCCGAGACGACGGCGAGCCTCACGGGGGCGGGGGCGGGGGCGGGGGCGGTCCGGGGTGCGGTCATGGCGTCAGTCCTCCTCGACGCTGCGGGTGGCGCGGGTGGCAGGGGCGGCGGGGGCGACCCTCCCGCGCGCGACGGCGGGGTGCGGCGGCGCGGTCTCGGGCACACCCGCGGGCCGCAGGGCGGCGAACTCCTTGCGCAGCACGGGGACGACCTCCTCGCCGAGGATGTCCAGCTGCTCCAGCACGGTCTTCAGCGGCAGGCCCGCGTGGTCCATGAGGAACAGCTGGCGCTGGTAGTCGCCCACCGCCTCGCGGAAGCCGAGGGTGCGCTCGACCACCTGCTGCGGCGAGCCCACCGTCAGCGGCGTCTGCTCGGTGAAGTCCTCCAGCGAGGGCCCGTGCCCGTACACCGGGGCGTTGTCGAAGTACGGCCGGAACTCGCGTACGGCGTCCTGGGAGTTGCCGCGCATGAACACCTGGCCGCCGAGGCCGACGACGGCCTGCTCGGGGCCGCCGTGGCCGTGGTGGGCGTACCGCTGCCGGTAGAGGTCCACCATCTTCCTGGTGTGGGACATCGGCCAGAAGATGTTGTTGTGGAAGAAGCCGTCGCCGTAGTACGCGGCCTGTTCGGCGATCTCCGGCGAGCGGATCGAGCCGTGCCAGACGAAGGGGGGCACTCCGTCCAGGGGCCTCGGGGTGGCGGTGAAGCCCTGGAGCGGGGTACGGAAGGTCCCCTCCCAGTCGACCACGTCCTCCCGCCACAGCCTGCGCAGGAGCGCGTAGTTCTCGACGGCCAGCTCGATGCCCCGGCGGATGTCCTGGCCGAACCACGGGTAGACCGGTCCGGTGTTGCCGCGCCCCATCATGAGGTCCACGCGCCCCTCGGCGAGGTGCTGGAGGTAGGCGTAGTCCTCGGCGATCTTCACCGGGTCGTTGGTGGTGATCAGCGTGGTCGAGGTGGACAGCACCAGCCGCTCGGTGCGGGCGGCGAGGTAGCCGAGGAGCGTCGTCGGGGAGGACGGCACGAAGGGCGGGTTGTGGTGCTCGCCGGTGGCGAACACGTCGAGCCCCACCTCCTCGGCCTTCTGCGCGATGGCGAGGGTGGCCCTGATCCGCTCGTGCTCGCTCGGCGTGCGGCCCGTGGTCGGGTCGGTCGTGACGTCGCCGACCGTGAAGATGCCGAACTCCATGGGGTCACCCCTCCATGTTGATTGAAAGTTGAACTATATCGGCAACCGGGCGAGCCGGGGCACTATTCCCGCCCCCGCGGACACGGCTCCGCCCCCGCCCCCCGCGGACGGCGCGGGGACGGGGGCGGTGTCCGGGCACACCGGGCCAGGGGCGGTGTCCGGGCGCACCCGGTCAGGGGGCGGTGGCCCCCGGGAAGAGCTGGCGGAAGGCGTCCGCGGACTCGCTGCCCGAGCGGCCGAACGGCGCGTCGAAATCCCACACCAGGAAGAGCAGGAACGCGATCAGCGCGCTGAACAGGCCCGCCAGCAGCAACTCCCGGAACGACCGGCCGATCTGCATGGTGAAGATCAGGCCCACGGTGATCACGGCCCCGCTGATCAGCCCGAACCAGACGATGCCCGGCAGGGTCTGCCCGGCCCCCTCCGCCCGGGCGCTGCGCGCGTCCTCGGCCAGGGCCACCTGGTCCAGCATCGGCTGGTACGCCTGGGCCTCCAGCTCGTTGGACGGGGCGCGCTCGGCCACGCTGGTGCGCACCGCGGCGAGCAGCTCCGCGCCGCGCGGCGACAGCTCCGACTCGTCGATCATGCGCGGCCACTCGCCGGCGACCACCTCGTTCACATAGGCGTCCACGTCCGTGCGCAACCGCTCCCGGTAGTCCGCGGGGTAGACCTGGGCGCGCTGGGTGACCTCGTGGAGGGCCTGGGCCTCCGTGCGCACCGCGTCCTGGGCCGCCCCGCGCGCCTCCCACACGCCCGCGATGGCGAGGCCGAGGACGATCGCGTAGACCACGCCGACCATCATCACCATGTACTCGAGCACGTCGGGCGTCTCCTGCCGCGGGGCGGGGGCCGGGCCGTCCGCAGCGCCCTGCAGCCGGCGCTGACTGAGGACGGTGACGACGAGGACGACGGCGCAGGCGGCCGCCATCACGGTGGCCAGGACGAGCCAGTCGGACATGGGGGCTTCTCCGTGGGGGTGCGACGGGGCAGGGCAGGAGGTGCGGCGGGCGGCGACCGGCCGGGGCGGGCCCCGGCCCCGCGTCAGCGCCCGCGGCGCGCGGCCGAGTGCGCCCGGGGGCGCAGCAGGGCGGCCGCGAGGACCGCGGGGGTGGTGGTGACCAGCATCAGCACGGTGAGCGGCGTGCCGTCCGCCTCGGGCCCCTGGCCCGCCGGGCGGTGGCGGCGGATGACCACCGGCGCCGCCTCGGGCGGCGGGGCGGCCGCAGGCGGTGGCGCGGGGGCCGGGGCGGGCGCCGGCAGGGGCGCGGGGGGCCGCTCCGGTGGCGCGGGGGCCGCCGGAGGCGGGGGCTGCTCGGCGGCGGGCTCCGGTGCGGGGGCGGGGGGCTCGGGTTCGGGTTCGGGTTCCGGCACCGGTTCGGGCCGCGGAGGCTCCGGCGAGGGCGAGGGCGAGGGCGAGGGCGCGGGCGGCTCGGGGGCCGGGGGCTCCGGAGTCGGCTGCGGAGGCTCGGGCGAGGGCACGGGCGGCTCGGGCGGGGGCTCCGGGGGCCCGGGCGGGGGGCAGTGGCCGCTTGAGACGACCACCGAGGCGTGCGCGCCGTGCGAACCGGGCAGGGTCACGGTGACCGAGCCCGCGGGAGGGCCCGCACCCGGCCGCCCCGGCCGGCGGTCCCCCACCTGCCGTTCGGGGGTCCCGGCCGACACCTTCCGCCGCTCGGCCGCGTTGGCCTCCTCGGGCACGGAGGCCGCGATCGCCACCCCCTGCGCCCCGAGAACAGCCGCGACCCCCAGTGCGCTCATCTGCTGCCATCCCGCCACGAGCGCCACGGTAGAGGGAAGGAAGCGGGGCGTTTAACCAATATCACCCGTATGGCTGATAGATGGACTTGTCGGACCATTCATACGGCCGCGATGGGCTACGGTGACGCACTTCATTTTGCACTTTGTTGCAAAACCATCCCGGAGCCGACTACAACGTTCTCGACACCCGAGCGAGGAGGCTCCGATGAGTACGCCCACCACCCGGCCCGCGCCGACGCCGTACCCCCATCTGCTGAGCCCGCTCGACCTGGGCTTCACCACCCTGCCCAACCGCGTCCTGATGGGCTCCATGCACGTGGGCCTGGAGGAGGCCGACCAGGGCTTCGAGCGCATGGCCGCCTTCTACGCCGAGCGCGCCCGCGGCGGTGTGGGCCTGATCGTCACCGGCGGCATCGCGCCCAACGACCAGGGCCGCCCCTACGAGGGCGGGGCGAAGCTCACCACCGAGGAGGAGGCGGCACAGCACCGCACCGTCACGGACGCCGTGCACGCCGAAGGCGGCCGGATCGCCCTGCAGATCCTGCACTTCGGCCGCTACGCCTACCACCAGGACCTCGTCGCCCCCAGCGCGATCCAGGCGCCGATCAGCCCCTTCGTCCCCCATGCCCTCACCGACGACGAGATCGAGGAGACGATCGCCGACTTCGTCCGCGCCGCCGTCCTCGCCCGGTCGGCGGGCTACGACGGCGTCGAGATCATGGGCTCCGAGGGCTACTTCGTCAACGAGTTCATCGCGAGCCGCACCAACCACCGCACGGACCGGTGGGGCGGTTCCTACGAGAACCGCATCCGGCTGCCCCTGGAGATCATCCGGCGGACCCGCGAGGCCGTGGGCCCGGACTTCATCCTGATCTACCGGCTCTCCATGCTCGACCTCGTCCCCGGAGGCTCCTCCCTGGAGGAGGTCGTCACGCTCGCCCGGGCGGTCGAGGAGGCCGGGGCGACCCTCATCAACACCGGCATCGGCTGGCACGAGGCCCGCATCCCCACCATCGCCACCTCGGTGCCGCGGGGCGCGTACACCTGGGTCACCCGGAAGCTGATGGGCGAGGTCTCGATCCCGCTCGTCACCAGCAACCGCATCAACACCCCCGAGGTGGCCGAGCAGGTGCTCGCCGAGGGGCGGGCCGACATGGTCTCCATGGCGCGGCCCTTCCTCGCCGACCCGGAGTTCGTCGCCAAGGCCGCGGCCGGACGCCCCGAGGCCATCAACACCTGCATCGGCTGCAACCAGGCGTGCCTGGACCACACCTTCAGCCTGAAGATCACCTCCTGCCTGGTGAACCCGCGCGCCTGCCACGAGACCGAACTCGTCCTGGCGCCCACCCGGCTCGCCAGGAGGGTCGCGGTCGTCGGCGCCGGGCCCGCGGGGCTCGCCTGCGCCGTCTCCGCCGCCGAGCGCGGCCACCGCGTCACCCTCCTCGACGCCGCGGCGGAGATCGGCGGCCAGCTCAACATCGCCAAGCGCATCCCGGGCAAGGAGGAGTTCGGCGAGACGCTGCGCTACTTCCGCCACCGGCTCGCCGAGCTCGGGGTGGAGGTGCGGCTCGGCACCCGCGTCACCGCCGAGGACCTCCCGGCGGACACCTACGACGAGGTGGTGGTCGCCACCGGCGTCAGCCCGCGGACCCCGGTGATCGAGGGCGTGGACCACCCCAGCGTGATCGGCTACCTCGACGTGCTGCGCGACGGCGCCCCGGTCGGCGACCGGGTCGCGGTGATCGGCGCGGGCGGCATCGGCTTCGACGTCGCGGAGTACCTGACCGACGGCGGCGAGGGCGCGAGCCTGGACGCGGAGACCTACTTCCGCCAGTGGGGCGTCGACACCTCCTACGCGGCCCCCGGCGGGCTCACCGCCCCCGAGCGCCCGGCCCCGCCGCGCACGGTGCACCTGCTCCAGCGCAAGACCGGCAAGGTCGGCGCCGGGCTCGGCAAGACCACGGGCTGGATCCACCGCACGGAACTCAAGCACCGCGGTGTGACCACGACCGCCGGGGTCGCCTACGAGCGCATCGACGACGAGGGCCTGCACATCAGCGTCGACGGCACGCCCTCGGTACTCCGGGTGGACACCGTCGTGCTGTGCGCCGGCCAGGAGCCGCAGCGCTCGCTCTACGAGGAGCTGCACGCCGCCGGCCGCAGCGTCCACGTCATCGGCGGCGCGGACGTGGCCGCCGAGCTGGACGCCAAGCGCGCCATCGACCAGGGCACCCGCCTCGCGGCGGAGCTGTGAGCGGGGCCGCGGCCGGGCGGGCCGCGCGTCCCTAGGATGCGGCCATGTCCCTGCCGCACGCCATCCTCACGGCCCTGCTGGAGAAGCCCTCGTCCGGGCTGGAGCTGACCCGCCGCTTCGACCGGTCCATCGGCTACTTCTGGCAGGCCACCCACCAGCAGATCTACCGCGAGCTGGGGAAGCTGGAGCAGGCGGGGCACATCCGCGTCCTCCCCTCCCCCCAGCCGACCCGCGGGCAGCGCAAGGAGTACGAGGTGCTGCCCGCGGGCCGGGAGGAGCTGGCCTCCTGGGTGGACCGCAGGGAGGAGCCGCGCGCCGTGCGGGACCCGCTGCTGCTGCGTCTGCGGGCGGCGGCGGCGACCGGCGGCGGAGCCGACCTCGACGAGGAGCTGCGCCGCCATCTCCTCCTGCACCGGGAGCAGTTGGCGGCCTACCGGGAGATCGAGCGGCGCGACTTCCCGCCCGAGCGGCGGATCAGCCGCGAGGACCGGCTCCGGCATGTGGTGCTGCGGGGCGGGATCGAGCTGGAGTCGTTCTGGATCACCTGGCTCTCGGACACCCTGTCCGAACTCTCCGGCGGGCCGGGGGGGACCCGATGGGGTCCGTCCGGATGCGACGGCTGACGGTGCGTGAGACCGTCGCCGCGTGACCGACGCACTCATCGCCGCCTGCTGCGCGGCCGCGCTGACCCTGATCGCCAGGTCCGTCCTCGGGCTGCGCCGCGCCGACGGGGGCACCGACCCGGGGGACGAGGCACGCTCGGTGGCCCTCGGACTGGGCGGGGGGCTGCTCGCGCTGGTGACCCTGGGCCTGTTCATCGCCCTCGCCTGACGCCCGCACCCCGCGCCCGCGCGGGACGCCCCCGGGGCGCGTCCACCCGCCGGGGTCAGCGCGGCCCCGCCGCCCCCCGGACCGCCTCGCGCTCGGCGAGCACGGCGAGGACCCGGGCGCACCAGCGCAGGTTCTCCTCCTCGAACGCCCGCCCCCGCAGGAGCGTCAGATAGGGCCCCACGCGCTCCGCCCGGCGCAGGTACTCCTCCTCGCCCCGGCCGTCGAGCAGCCGCTCGCGCAGCCGCTCGTAGCGGGCGAGCTTCCCGCGCGAGAACGCGGCCCGCTCCTCCACCAGCTCCCGCACCCCGGCCGGGTCGCCGCAGTCGAGGGCCTGGATCTTGACCAGCAGGTCGTCGCGGACGGCCGTGGGCCGCGGCGGTTCCCCCGTGAAGGAGGCCAGCGCCTGCAGCCCGGACTCGGTGAGGGTGAAGACCCGCTTGGTGGGCCGGCGCTCCTGGGCGACCAGCCGGGCGCTGACCAGCTCCTCGTCCGCCAGCCGCTCCAGTTCCCGGTAGAGCTGCTGCGGCGTGGCGGACCAGAAGTTGGCCACGGCCGCGTCGAAGAGCTTGGCCAGGTCGTATCCGGACGCCTCGCCCTCCAGGAGGGCGGCCAGGACGGCGTGCTTCAGGGACATCTGGACACGCTATCACCGAGGTGATTATTGTCTTCCGCACCTACTCAACGAATTGAATAGGCAGAGGGACGGCCCGACGCGAGGGAGCAGGACCATGCAGGCATTCCGCAAGGCCGTCGAGGCGGGCGACCACGACGCAATCGCCGCCCTGCTGGCGGAGGACGTCGTCTTCACCAGCCCGGTCGCCTTCCGCCCCTATCCGGGCAAGGCGATCACCACCGCCATCCTCCGCGGCGTCTGGCGGGTGTTCGAGGACTTCCGCTACGTCCGCGTGATCGAGGACGCCGGCGGCCGGGACCATGTGCTCGTCTTCACCGCCCGGGTCGGCGGCCGCACCGTCCACGGCTGCGACATGCTGCACCTCGGGGAGGACGGCCTGATCGACGAGTTCACCGTGATGGTCCGCCCGCTCTCCGCGGCCCAGGCGCTCTCCGCGGCGATGGGCGAGCAGTTCGCGCGCATCAGCCGCGAGGCGGAGGCCGCGGCCGCCGCCGAGGGGTCCGCGGGCGCGGCGCACTGAGCGGGGGGCGCCGGGCCGGGACCGGGCCCTGCGCGGTCCCGGCCGCACGGGGGTCGGACCGGGGCCGGAGGGCGGACGCGGAGGGTCAGCCCGGCAGCTCGGTGCGCTCCCACCACTCGTAGACGGGCAGTGTGCCCCGTTCGGTGTCCTGCTGACGCATGGTCGCCCTGAAGTGCTCGTAGCCGCCGCGGAAGGGCACCTTCACGTCCTCCCCCGGAGCGGGGACCTGGACGATGCGCTCCGGAAGCTCGGAGGGGCCGCCTTCGAGGACGGCCTGGATGGTCTCGTTCATGTGCCGCAGTCTCCCCAACCGCCCTCACCGCGTCCGGTGTGACGCGCCGACGGCCGCGCGGCGGGAGGTCATCCGGGGGAGCGCGGCCCGGACGGCCCGCCCCGCCGGGCGGCGTCCCGCTCCTCCTCCGCCCGCACCAGGGCGCCGACGGCCCTGCGGCGCCACCCGACGACCGCCACCGGTGCGAAGGCCGCGGCCGACCCGCCGATCAGCACGGCGCCGGGGACCACGGCCGTGAACGCGGCCCCGGGTGTCTCCACGCGCTCCCCTTCCCCCCGCGAGGAGCGTTCCGGGGCCGCACACCGCGGCGGGCGCCGCCCCGTTCTGCCGCGAAGGCGGTTCAGGGGCGGGGCGCTTCTGCCGCGAGGGGCCGTTCAGGGTCGGGGCGCTCCGGACGGGCCCCCGGGGCCCTCGACGATCCGGCCCTCCAGCACCCCGGAGTCCCCGGGGGCCGCGGGGGCGCCGGGCGCCTCGTGCGGCTCCTTCGCCGCCCGCACCTCGCTCTTGAGGATCCGCGCCGCCCTGCCCGCGTTGCGTGCCAGCTCCGGGAGCTTGCGCGCACCGAACACGACGAGGACCACGATCAGGAGTATCGCGAGCTCACTGAGACCGAACATCGTCCCGCTTCCTCGAAGGGCCCGGCCCACTGCCGGGCGGACCACGACCGCTCCGGCCACGGGCTTCCCACCGGCACCCGCGGCCTCTACAACACTGTAGGAGACCGGCAGCGTCCCCGGGAGGGCGGTCCGCGCCATGACGTCCCGCCGAACGCACGGGGAACGGCGTGCGTCGCGCCCGACCCCCCGGTCAGTACGATGAACCGCCCCGGCGCACGCCGCGCGGCCGGACGGACGGGAGGAGACGGCATGACGGGCCGGAACCAGGACGGACCCGCTGCTCGGCACCACCGGCGGCGCGCCCAGGGCGAGTTGGAGGGCCAGGTGCTCGCCGCGCTGCGGGAGGCGCCCGGAGCCGTGAACGCGGCCTGGGTCCAGGGGCACCTCGGGGGCGACCTCGCCTACACCACCGTCGTCACCATCCTCACGCGTCTGCACACCAAGGGCGCGGTCGCCCGGGAACGCGCCGGCCGTTCCTTCCAGTGGACGCCCACCGCGGACGAGGCCGGCCTGGCCGCCCTGCGGATGCGGCGGATGCTGGACGCGGAAGCCGACCGGGAGGCGGTCCTGGCCAGCTTCGTGACCGCGCTGCGGCCGGACGACGAGCAGCTTCTGCGGGAGTTGCTGGCAGAGGCGGCGGGGGACGGGGAAGACTGACCGCATGGGGGTCTTCGTCTTCCTGCCGCTCGTCCTTCCGCTCAGCGCCTGGCCGATCGCGCGCCTGGCCGAGCAGCATCTGCACCCGCGGGCGGCGACCTGGCTGCTGTCCGCGACCGCCGCCGTCCTCGCGGTGTGCAGCACCCTGTGCCTCGCCCTGCTGGTGGTCGTGGGAACGGCCCAGCTCCCCGGGAACCCGCTGCCCGACGGCTGGTCGGACCCGGAGGTGCGCCGGGCCCTCCCCTACGACGAGGTGGCCGGCAAGGCGGCCATCCCCGCCCTGGCGGCCGTCCTGCTGTCCTGCGCCCGGCTGCTCGGCCACCACCGCGCGGTGCGCCGCCGGGCCGAACGGGCCCTGGCGGCGCTGCCGGCGCGGCGGGTGGCGGTGCTGCCGGACGGGACCCCCTACGCCTACGCCCTGCCCGGGCGCGGCGGCGGCCGGGTGGTGGTGACCCGGGCCCTGCTGGACGCGCTCTCCGCGCCCGAGCGGCGGGCGCTGTTCGCCCACGAGCGGGCGCACCTCGCCCGCGGCCACCACCGCTTCCTGCTGGTGGTGCGGTTGGCGGCGCGGGCCAACCCCTTCCTGCGGCCGCTGTGCACGGCGGTCGGCTACACCGCCGAGCGCTGGGCCGACGAGGAGGCCGCCGCCGCCACCGGCAGCCGCCGGACCGTGGCCCGGGCGATCGGCAAGGCGGGCCTGGTCTCGCACGGAGCGCCCGCGCCGACCCTGGCCGGCGCCTCCGCCGGGCCCGTCCCGCGCCGGGTGGCCGCACTGCTGGCGCCCCCGCCGGCGACCCGGGCGTGGCCGCCGGCGGCGACGACGGTGGGGCTGGCCGCCTGGGGGGCGGCGGCGGGGGCCGCGGTCTCGGCGCTGTCCTCGGCGAACTCGGCCGTCACGCTCTTCTTCGTGCTGAAGGCGGCCACACCGCTGTGAGGCGCGCACCGGCCCGGGGGACCGCCGGGGCGCCGCGCTCCCCGCGGGGCGCGGGCCCTCAGAGGTCGAACTCGTGCGGCGGCAGGTCCAGGGCGTAGCAGGCCTCCCGGACGACGCCCTGCTCGGTCTTGTCGAAGTCGCCGTCCGCACCGCCGATCACGATGCCGATCTGGATGACGGCCCGCGCCTCGGCGGGCTTCTTCTTCGCCTTGGCGACCTCCTGCATGACGCTCACCTTGCCGAAGTCGAAGTCGGCGGCCAGCTTGTCCAGGTTGGCGTCGAAGCGGCGCTGGAGATCCTCGGCGGGGAAGTTCTGCAGCACCTCGTTGGTGGCGATCAGCTGGGCCACCCGGCGGCGCTCCGAGGGGTCGACGACACCGTCGGCGGCGGCGACGAGCGCGCACATGGCCATGGAGGCGTCGCGGAAGGCTCCGCTCTTGAGGTCGTTCTTCTTCGCCACGAGCTGGGTCTGCATCGTCGATGCGGACTCCCTGATGCGGTCCCACAGTGCCATGAGGGCTCCCGGGTGTCGGGGCGGACCGGACCCGTGCCGACCGGGCACGGGTCCGGGGCAACCGCCGTAGTTCTACAGTCGTGTAGAAGTTACCAGGCGGTCGCGGCGGGCGGGTCAGCCCTCCTCGCCTCCGTCCTCCTCGTCCTCGTCGCCCTCGAAGAAGTCGCCCACCTCGTCGACGATCTCGGCCGCCACCATGCCACCGGCGACGCCGACCGCGAGCCCGGCCGCACCGGCCGCGACGGCGGTGCCCATGCCCGGGCCGGAGCGGTGCCCCTCGTGGTGGTCGCTGTGGTCGCCGTGGTGGCCGTAGGACCCGTGGCCCCCGTGGGCGCCGAAGGCGGCGCGGTGCTCCACCAGGTGGCGCACCCACCCGTCGACCTCCGCGTCCCAGTCGGTCTGCTCGACGCCGTGCAGGCCGACGGTGAAGCGGGTCACCGCGTCATGCCCGCCGCCGCGCTTGTCGGCCTCCAGCACCACCTCCAGACCGCCGGACGTGGCGAGGAAGGTGACCTCGATCTCGCTCACGGCGTGTGCGAACCGCGGCGAGGGCGTGAGTTCGATCTCCTGGTAGAAGGGCAGCTGCTGGCCCGTGCCGCCGATCCGGCCGTACTCCAGGTCCGCCGAGCGGAAGCCGAAGCCCTGCCGTCCGAAGGCCTCCAGGATCGCCTCCTGGACCGGCAGCGGGCGCACCGCGACCGGGTCCAGGTCGCCCTTGTCCCGGGCGCCCGCCACCGCGAGTTCGGTCCGCAGGCCGAGGGCGATGCCGAGCGGCTGGCCGTGCAGTTCGGTGAGGGGGGACTCCCAGGGGACGGAGAAGGCGAAGGGCAGAGTGCGCTCCTCGTCCTCGCCGAGCCGGAACCCGCCGCCGACGGTGAACCGCTCGAAGACGACGGTGCCGTCGTACTCGCCGTCGTCGGTCTCGGCCTCGACGCGGGCCAGGAGCTCCAGGGTGAGGTGCTCGACCTCGAACTCCGCACCGCCGCCCTTCAGGCGGATCTCGCCGGTCAGACTGCCGCCGGGAGTCACCGCCCCCGGGTCGAGGACCGTGTCGACGGACGGGCCGCCGACCCCGAGCGAGCCGAGCAGGCGTTTGAACACCATCGGGGCGTTCACTCCTTCGTGATGCGTGCGTGCTGCATGGTGCGGGGTGTGCGGGGCGGTGGCCCCCCCCCCCCCGCGGGCCCCCCCCCCCCCGCCCCCCCCCCCGGGGCCCCCCCCCCCCCCCCCCCCCCCCCCCCCCCCCCCCCCCCCCCCCCCCCACCCCC
>NZ_JBIDBN010000015.1:0-146195 GCF_043203115.1 Streptomyces sp. NPDC048001 | reverse complement strand
GCTCCCGCAACCCCGAAAGATCATCACGCTCAACGCCCACGGTCCTCGCAACTCCCACAGATCGCGGGTGTTGCGAGGACCGTTAGAACCCAAGGAGCGGGGGGCCTTCCGCGTTCCCCCCGGACGGCACCCCGGCGCGGCCCGCCCGCACCCCCGGGTCCGGCGGTGACCCGGGGGTGCGGCGCCGCGCGAGGGGTCCCGTCCGGCGCGGGGATCAGAACTGGACGTCGGAGCAGGCGTAGAACGCGTTGCCCGTGTCGTGCACGGTCCACACCGCCAGGATCAGATGGCGGCCGGACTTCCCGGGCAGCGTGCCGGAGTGCGACAGCGTCGCGGGCGGTTGCTGCCCCCCGTAGGGAACGGTCAGGAAGGGCTGCGACTCCAGGGCCGCGCGGGTGAGCGGCTGGGCGGGGTTCCACCCGTCCCTGGTGATGAAGTACCTGAAGTCGGTGGTGCGGTGGCGGGCGGTGAACTGCCAGCGGAACGTGTAGTTCTGCCGGGCGCCGACCCGGGTGGCCGGCCAGGCGCCGCCCCGCGGGTCGTCGAGCTGCGAGAAGCGGCCGTTGCCGCCCGCGCAGATCGTTCCGTCGGCCGGACCGCGGGCGGGGAAGCCCTTCGGGCCCTCGACGCTCTGCGGTTCCCACTGGATCGAACCGCAGCCGGTCACGGTCCGGTTGGCGCAGAGTTTCTGGCGGCTGATGGGGGAGTCGGTGTAGCCGTGGCTGCTGGCGCTGCCGGTGGCGAGCACGGTCGTGCCCGCCACGGCGAGGCCGACCAGGGCCGCACCCATCTTCTTTCGCATGCTGGCTCCAGGAAGGGACGTGGGGAGTGCCTTGCGGTGCACGCGTGCGGTGGAACGCATTCCGGTCTAGACCAAGTCCCAATGTATTGAGCCCCGTTAAGCATGTCCATACCAATCACGGAGCCTCTGCCGCGCCCGCCCTTCCGGTGTAGAAGGCAACGGTCAGGTCCTTCACCAGCGCCTTGCGCTCGTAGTCCTCCCGATCGACCAGGCCCCGGTCCGTCAGCCGCCCCACGGCGTCCTCGACGGCGTCCACGACCGAGGTCAGCACGGCGTCGCGGTGCCGCGCGTCGATCGCGGCGATCTGCCGCCGCTGGACCGCCTCGGCCACCTCGGGCGCGTAGTCGACCACCACCGGCTGGGCGGTGAAGACCTCGACGCCCACCGGGGCGCACTGCGCGGCCAGCGTCTCCGTCAGCGCGGCGCCCACCGCGCGGGCGTCCCGGAGCGTCGGGACGGCCTCCCCGAAGCCGTCCGCCGGAAGCTGCGAGAGCACCCGGGCCGTCGCCGACTCCACCTGCTCGGCCAGGTACTCCTCGTGGTCCTCCACCCCGAGCGCCGCCCGCACCGTGTCGGCCACCCGCCACACCACCAGGACCACCACCCGCAGGGCCGTGCCGTCGGCGTCGTGCACGGGCATCGGATCGCTGCGCCAGTGGCGCAGCCGCACGTCGATCCTCCGGCGCAGCACCAGCGGGCTCACCCAGACCAGTCCCGTGCGCCGCACGCTCCCCCGGTAGTCGCCGAAGAGGGTGAGCACCCAGGCATGGCCGACGCGCCCGCGGCCCAGGCCGCCCAGGCCGAACAGGGCCAGCAGCACTCCCAGGGCGAGCAGGCACCAGACGCCGAGCCCGATCCCCTGGTACGGCGGCGGGCTGACGCCGAGCACCCGGCCCGCCATGCCGGGCACCGCCCCCGTCCCCCACAGCAGCACACCGATCCCCGCGAGCGAGAAGGCCCCCGCCACCAGCCCGATCCAGCCGGGCAGCACCGGACCGGGCCGCTCGGTCAGCCGCGGGTCCACGACCGGGACGGTGCCCGGGTCGGGCGCGGCCTTCGGCCGCGCCGCCGGACCGGACCGCGCCGCGCCGGGGCCCGCGACCGGGTGCCCCGCCGCGCTCACCCGGGGCTGCTCACCGGTGCCCATCCGGCGGTTGATCACCGAGGCCCGGCGGGCCGGGGCGAGGGCCGGGGGCACGTCGTCGTCCCGGAAGAGCAGGTGGATCGGGATCTCGGTGGTCGTCTCGCTCGCGATCACCGGACTGCGCCGGACCGGCTCGGCGGCGGGCGCCTTCTCCACGGCGGCCGGGGGCTCCTCGGGGTCCGCGGACGCCTCAGGCGCCCCGCCGCCCCCCACCGCGGGCGCCGAAGGAGACGGCCCGGGGGCGTCGGGCACGGGACGGGGGGCCGCGGGCGCCAGGGTCGCGGCCTCGGACCGGAGCGCGGGGCCGTCGGGCGGGACCGGGCCTTCCGGTTCCGGCATCGTGCTGTTCATGGCGCCTCGCCTTCCTTCGATGGGCAGTGGCCGGCAGTGGCCGTGTGCGGGGGCCGGCGGAGGGCGGGGACGGGCCCGCCCTCCGCCGGCCCCGGGTCAGCGGGCGGCGAAGAGCCGCCGCCAGGTCTCGGGCCCGGGGTAGCCGTCGGCCGCGGTGCCGCGCCAGCCCTGCGCCGACTGGAACTCCTGGACGTTGCGCCGGTCGGCCTCGGACCAGCGCGGCGAGGGCCCCACGGCGTAGTGGCGCCCGTAGCCGCGCAGGACCAGCTGCTGCCCGAGCCGGGTGACGTGGTCGTTGGACCGCCCGGTGCGGAAGTGCTCCCGCCCGGGGAAGGACGGCGCCTGGGCGGGCGGGCCCGCGGTCACGGCCGGGGCGATGTCCTTGCCCTCCCCGTCCACCAGCAGCCGCCAGGTGTGGGGGCCGGGCAGTCCGTCGGCCTCGGCGCCGCGCCAGCCCTGCGCGAGCTGGAAGGCCTCGGTCGCCCGCCGGTCCGCCTCGGACCACTGCGGCCCGGGCCCCTCCTGGTAGAAGCGCTTGCCGCCCCGGGCCACCAGCATTTCACCGAGCCGGGTGACATGGGCGTTGTTCGCGCCGGGGCCGAAGGAGGCCGCGCCGGGGAAGGGGGTCGCCGCGCTCTCGGCTCCGCCGGTGGTGGCGGTCACGCCCTTGTAGCGGTAGGCGACGTAGCTGGCCGAGTTGTTCCAGTAGGCCATGGGCGTGGCCTGCCGCCGGGTCCGCGGCTTGGTCTGCTCGTAGGCCACGTAGGACGTGTGGGTGTAGTCGGTCCAGCCGCCGAAGATCGTCACATGGGAGCCGGAGGTGGGGTCGGCGGGGTTGTGGAAGAGCAGGATGTCGCCCGGCTGGAGGTCCTCGCGGGCGATCCGGTCCCCGAACCTGGCGAGACTGCCGGTCCATTCGTTGCTGCCGAGGTCCCAGGCCATCGAGACGTAGCCGGAGCAGTCCTGGCGGTATCCGTCGGTCCAGTACGCCGTCATGCTGTACGGGACCTTGGCGGCGACCCACAGCTTGGCGCGGTTGATGATCTCGGCCCGGGTCGTGGTCTTCAGCTGGGAGGCCACGACCGGCTTCCCGGCGGGGCCGTGCAGCGGCCCCGCACTCCCCTGCTCGGTGGGCGGCAGCGGGTCCGCCGCGGGGGTGACGGGCCGGACGGCCCCCGGGGCGGACGCGGCGGCCGCCCCGGCCCCGCCCAGGACCACCCCGGCGGCGGTCACCAGCACCAGCGCGCGGCGGCAGCCGTGCGCGGACGGGTGGGCTCCCGCGGCCAGGGCCCGGCGGGCCTGCGCGCATCCGGCGCAGTCGCACTCCCCGCCCGGCTCGTACTCCTCGAAGACCGGCACGGCCATACGCCTCGCCTCCCCAATCGCAATCGGCAAGATCCTCTGACGGTGTTTCACGGGCGCCAGTGTCCCAACCGAACGGACAAAACGCATTTTGACGGATCAACCAATAAAAACCATGATCTGACCGGCATCGGCGCGGCGGACGGCTCCGTGCCGCCCACCCGGCCGGTACGGAGCACCCCCCGCCGTCGGGTAGAGTTCTCCAGGTCAGCAGGCGCCGCTAGCTCAGTTGGTTAGAGCAGCTGACTCTTAATCAGCGGGTCCGGGGTTCGAGTCCCTGGCGGCGCACGCACACCGAGGCTCCTCTCGTTCGACGAGAGGAGCCTCGTTCGTGTGCCCGCACGAAGCGGGAGGGGTTCCGGCGGCGGGGACCGCCGGGCCGGCCGGTCCGGTCAGTCGGAGTCCGAGCGGCGGCGGCGCACGCTGCGGACGGCGAAGACGACGGCCGCGACCGCGGCCAGCACCAGCCCGACGACCGCCTGGGTCCGGCTCGGCCCGGCGTCCTCCGGGTCCACCGCGGCGACGGGCGCGGCGACCGCGACCGCGCCGCCGGGCGCCCGCCCGGCCGGGGCGGCCGGCGGGGGCGCGGGAGCCGCGGGGGTGCGGTGCGCGGCGGGATGATGCGCGCGACGGGCCTCCGGCCGCTGCGCGGACCGCCCCGAGGGGTCCGCGAAGGGGGAGGCCGCCGGCGGCAGGAGGACGGCCCGCCCCGCACGACCGCCGCACATCGCCGCCGCCCGCAGCGCGCCCGGCCAGGACTCCGGACCGGGCCGCACGGCGGCCGGGGGGCGCAGGCCGTCCGGCCGGGACGGACGGCGGACGGCGGCGGGCAGGAGAGCGGCCGGCGCGGCCGTCTGCGCACAGGACGCGGCCCCGGCGCGGGGCGCACCGCCGGACTCCGGGGCGGCGGACTCAGGGGCGGCCGGCGCCGGAGGGGCGTCGGCCCCCCGGGCGGCGGCCGGGGAGGGCGGGGCGAGGGGCATCAGGACGAGGACGGCGGCCGCGCCGACCGAACCCAGGGCAATCGAACCTGCACGCATCGTGAACCTCCTGCTTCCGCCAGGGTCACGCCTGCCGTCCGATTCCGCATCCGCGGGACCCGCCCGGCCCCGCGGGCGGGTCCGGGGACGGCCTCAGACCCGGTCGACGAGGTCCGCGATGGAGTCCACGATCGTGGACGGGCGGAAGGGGTAGCGGTCCACGTCCGCCGGGGTGGTGAGACCGGTCAGCACCAGGAAGGTCTCCATGCCGGCCTCCAGGCCGGCGAGCACGTCCGTGTCCATCCGGTCGCCGATCATCGCGCTGCTCTCGGAGTGCGCACCGATCGCGTTGAGACCGGTGCGCATCATCAGCGGGTTGGGCTTGCCCGCGAAGTACGGTTCCTTGCCGGTCGCCTTGGTGATCAGCGCCGCGACGCTGCCCGTGGCCGGCAGGGGGCCCTCGGTGGACGGCCCGGTCTCGTCCGGGTTGGTGCAGATGAACCGGGCACCGCCGTTGATCAGCCGGATCGCCTTGGTCAGCGATTCGAAGCTGTAGGTGCGGGTCTCGCCCAGGACCACGTAGTCCGGTTCGTGGTCGGTGAGCACGTAGCCGATGTCGTGCAGGGCCGTGGTCAGGCCCGCCTCGCCGATGACGTACGCGGTGCCGCCGGGGCGCTGGTCGTCCAGGAAGCGGGCGGTGGCCAGCGCGGAGGTCCAGATGTTCTCCACGGGCACGTCCAGCCCCATCCGCGCGAGACGGGCGTGCAGGTCCCGTGCCGTGTAGATGGAGTTGTTCGTGAGCACCAGGAAGGGCTTGCCGGTCTCCCTGAGCTTCTTGACGAAGGCGTCCGCGCCGGGGATCGGCACGCCCTCGTGGATGAGGACGCCGTCCATGTCGGTCAGCCAGGACTCGATCGGCTTGCGCTCTGCCATGTGGGCGGACTCCTGCCGTGCATACGTCGATACGTGAGAAGGACGCCGCGACAGCGCTGTGGCGACACCGCTCACCCTAAGGCCTTCCCCGCAACCGGACCCCGGCCGGTCGGCGGGGAACCTGAGGTCGCGGGCGGTCCACGGGCACGGCGCGGAAGCCCGCGGCGCGGGCTTCGGGCCCCTCTCCGCGGGGCGGCCCGGCGGCGGGGAGTGCGGCCGCTTCCGCTCAGCGGCGGCGCTGCGACCGCAGTCGGCGGGAGAGCAGCAGCAGGGCGGCGCCCCCGCCCGCGGCGGTCACGGCGACCGCGGCCAGGACCCGGGCGGCCGGACCGGGACCCGTGGTCGCCAGCTCGTCCGGGGCGAACGGCACGGGCGGGCGCGCGGCCGGGCTCTGCACGGGGCGCGGGGCCGGATCGGCCCCCGGGCTCTTCGTGCCCCCGCCGGGGGCGTCCGCCGGGCCGGTGCCGGAGGCCGTGGGGGCGGGCGGCGCGGGCTCGGCCGGGGTGACGGCGAGGCGGTAGTCGTCGGACTCCCCGACCCAGTCGCCGTCGTCCCCCTTGCGCTGGACCACGGCCGCGCTGACGGTGACGTCACCCGGGGCGGTGGTGGCGGCGAGGGAGAACCTGACCTGCACGGCGACCGTCCGCCCGGCGGGCACCACGAAGCCGCGGAACCCGTCGTCGAACGCACCGACCAGCTCCTCCTCCTCGGTGCGCTCCAGGGCCACGGGCCGCCAGCGGCCGGCGTCGGCATCGCGGAACTCGACGGCCACGCCCTCGGGGCGCAGCGGCCCGGCGGAGCCGGCGAGGACCACGACGGGGTGCAGATGGTGGCACTGCTCGGGCGTGGTGTTGGTCATCTCCAGCCGCCACCGGCTGAAGCCCGAGCCCGCGCGCACGGTCTCGGGACCGCCGCGGATGCGGGCCCGGATCGGGAAGTCGGGGTCGCCGTCCCTGCCGCAGGTGGGCTGCTGGTCCGCGGGGCGCGCGGCGCCCTGGTCGCCGGCGCGGGGCGCCGGGCGGTCGTCGTCCGCGGTGGCGGGGACCGCCGGCAGGACGGTCGCCGCGATCGCGGCGACCGCACAGGCGGACGGGAGGGCGAGGGCGTTGCGGAGTCGCATCGGGGGGCCTTTGCTTGCTCGCGTGCTGCCGGGGGGTGACCGGGCCGGGGTCCGGGGGGACAGGCCCATCGTTGCCCCGAGCGCCCGGTTGCCGCGGCCCGGATACCGCCGAACAGCGGCGGACCGCCCTCCGTGCCGGGGACCCCCCGCCCCGGCGGAAGCCCCGGGGCGCGGGGGATCCGCGGCGGCGGCGAGGAGGCGCGCCGGGATCAGGCGGGGCGGCCGAAGAGAGGGGCGAGCACGAGGTGGGCCGCGCCCTCGGCCACGGTGTCCGCTCCGGCGGGCACCGCGGCGACCGGCACCGGGCCCCGGGCCGCCACGGCCCGGGCCACCCCGGCGGTGAACACCTCCGGGGCGGCGGCCACGGTCCGGCCGCCGAGCAGCACCCGGTCGATGTCGAGCAGGGCCACCAGGTTGGCCGCGCCGGTGCCGAGGACCCGCGCGGCCTCCGGGAGGTCGCCCCGGTCGACCGCCGCGAGGCACAGCGCTTCGAGGCAGCCCCGGCCGCCGCAGCCGCACACGGGGCCGTCGAGCCGGACCACCTGGTGGCCGAACTCCCCCGCCCCGGTGCGCGAGCCCCGGTAGGGCGCGCCGCCGAGCACGAGGCCGGCGCCGAGGCCGGTGCCCAGGTGGAGGTAGGCGAAGGAGTCGCCCGGGCCGCGCAGGGCGAGCCCGAGGGCGGCCGCGTTGGTGTCCTTGTCGAGGACCACCGGCAGGCCCAGCCGGGCGGCGAGCTCCTCGCGCAGGGGGTGGCCCTCCCACTCGGGGAAGCCGGTGACCCTCCCGGGGACGCCGGAGCGGTGGTCGAGCGGCCCCGGCATGGCGGCCCCGGCACCGAGGACCCGCGGCGGGCGCCCGCCGGCGGGGACACGGGCCGCGGCGTCCCCGAGCAGCGCGCCCACCGCGTCCGCGGCGGCGGCGATCACCCGCCCGGCGCCCGCGCCCAGGTCCAGCGGGCCCCGCCGGGAGGCGACGGGCGTGCCGGAGAGGTCGAGCAGCACGGCTGTCAGCTCGTCGCGGTCGAGGTGGAGGCCGACGGCGTGGGCCGCGGACGGCACCAGGCCGAGGACCGTGCGGGGCTTGCCCCCGGTGGAGGCCCGCCGGCCCGCCTCGGCGACCGTGCCGTCCGCACGGAGCCGCCCGACGATCTTGCTGACGGCCTGGGGCGTGAGGCCGGTGCGCTCGGCCAGCTCCACACGGCTGATGCCCTGCGCACCGGCCGTGCGCAGCAGGTCCAGGACGAGGGCCGTGTTGTGGCTGCGCAGGGCCGTCAGACCGGCCCCGGCCGGGGCCCCGGCGGGCAGGGTGAGGCCGCCCGGCGGACCCTGCCGCCGGGCGGCGCCCGGTGCCCCGCCCCTGCCGGTCCCCGCCGTACCCGTCCCCGCCTCTTGCGGCCGCTCAGTCGTCACCCTCCCATTCTGCGGTGCGCTTGCACTTTGGCAACAGCGTTGCTTAAGTGGCCTCCATGACCGGACCCGGCACTCCCCTGCGCGTCGGGCTCGTGGGCTACGGCCTGGCGGGCTCCGTCTTCCACGCCCCGCTGATCACCACCACCCCCGGGATGGTTCTCGACACGGTCGTCACCTCCCGGGCGGAGCGCCGGGCCGCCGCCCGCGCCGCGCTCGGCGACCGGATCCGCTTCGCCGCCCGTCCCGAGGAGCTGTGGGAGCGGGCCGGGGCGCTCGACCTCGTCGTCATCGCCTCCCCGAACCGGACGCATGTGCCGATCGCCACGGCCGCCCTGCGGGCCGGGCTCCCGGTGGTCGTCGACAAGCCGATGGCCGGGACGGCCGCCGAGGCGCGTGCCCTCGGGGTCCTCGCCGAGGAGCGGGGCCTCGCCCTCTCGGTCTTCCACAACCGCCGCTGGGACAACGACTTCCTCACCCTGCGCGGCCTGCTCGCCGACGGCGCCCTGGGCGAGGTGCGGCGCTTCGAGTCCCGCTTCGAGCGCTGGCGCCCCGAGCCGAAGGGCGGCTGGCGCGAGTCGGGCGACCCCGCGGACCTGGGCGGGCTGCTGTACGACCTCGGCAGCCACCTCGTCGACCAGGCCCTGACGCTCTTCGGACCCGCCGTCCGGGTGTACGCGGAGGCCGATGTGCGGCGGCCCGGCGCGGAGGCCGACGACGACACCTTCCTCGCGCTCACCCACGCGGGCGGCGTCCGCTCCCACCTGTACATGAACGCCGCGGCCGCGCAGCTCGGCCCGCGGTTCCGTGTGCTCGGCTCACGCACCGGGTACGTGAAGTACGGACTCGACCCCCAGGAGGCCGACCTGCGTGCCGGGAGGCTGCCGGGCGGGGGCAGGCCCTGGGGCGCCGAGCCCGAGTCGCTCCGGGGCCGCCTGGGCTCCGGGGAGTCCCCCGCGACCGGCGGGGGCGCCCCGGTGCCGACCCTGCCGGGCGACTACCCCGCGTACTACGCGGCCGTCGCCGCGGCCGTGCGCGGCGAGGGCCCGGTCCCGGTGACCGCCGGACAGGCGGCGGCCGCCCTCGACGTCCTGGAAGCCGCCGGCCGTTCCGCCAGGGACGGCGTGACCGTGGAGATCGACAGATGACCGGTACGACGCCGACGGAGCACCCGTCCGCCGACGAGATCACCGAGCAGGAGCGGCGCCTGACGCTGCGCCGCTTCAGCAACGAGGACGCCTGGAGGCTGGGCAGCCTGCTGGTGGAGATGGCCCACCTGCGGCGCGCTCCGGTCGCGATCGACATCCGCCGGGGAGCCCAGCAGCTGTTCCACGCGGCGCTGACCGGTTCCAGCGCCGACAACGACGCCTGGATCGACCGCAAGCGGCGGGTGGTCGAGCGCTACGGAGTCAGCTCCTACCTGGTCGGGGCCCGGTACCGGGAGAAGGGCGTCTCCTTCGAGGAGTCCTCCCGGCTCGACCCCGCCCGCTACGCCGCGCACGGCGGTTCGTTCCCGATCAACGTCGAGGGTGTGGGCCTGGTGGGCTCGGTGACGGTCTCCGGTCTGCCGCAGGCCGAGGACCACGCCATGGTGGTGGAGGCGCTGGAGCGCTTCGCCGCCCACGCGGACGGCTCCAGCGGCGTGGCGGGCCCCCCGTCCTGACACCGCGGGCGCGCCGCGAGCCCGGGCGGGTGCCGCCCGGGCCGCGGCGGCGCAGGACGCCCCGCACGGGGGACGCCCTGCGCGTGCCCTACGCCCCCTTGAGCTGCTGGCGCTGGCGGCCGAGGCCCTCGACCTCCAGCTCCACCACGTCGCCCGGCCGCAGATAGGGCTTGGGCTCGGGCCGGCCCATCGCCACCCCGGCCGGGGTGCCCGTGTTGATCACGTCGCCCGGGTGGAGCGTCATGAAGCGGCTCAGATAGCGGACGACCTCGGCCACCGGGAAGATCTGGTCGGCGGTGGAGCCGTCCTGCTTGAGCTCGCCGTTGACCCACAGCCGCAGGCCCAGGGCCTGGGGGTCCGGGACCTCGTCGGCGGTGACCAGCCAGGGGCCGAGGGGGTTGAAGGTCTCGCAGTTCTTGCCCTTGTCCCAGGTGCCGCCGCGCTCGATCTGGAACTCGCGCTCGGACACGTCGTGCGAGACCGCGTATCCGGCCACATGGGCGAGTGCGTCCTCGTCGTCGCCCAGGTACCGGGCCGTGCGCCCGATGACCACGGCGAGCTCCGCCTCCCAGTCCGTCTTGCGGCTGCCGCGCGGCACGAGCACGGTGTCCTCCGGGCCGACGACCGTGTCGGCGGCCTTGAGGAAGACCACCGGCTCGGCCGGGGGCTCGGCCCCGGTCTCCGCGGCGTGGTCGTGGTAGTTCAGGCCGATGCAGACGACCTTGCCCACCCGGGCGAGCGGCGGTCCGATCCGGAGCCCGGCAGGGTCCAGCGGGGGCAGCACGCCCGCGCCGGCCGCGGCCCGGATCCGGTCGAGCGCGGACGCGTCCGCGAGCAGCGCCCCGTCGATGTCGTCGACGAGCTGGGACAGGTCGCGCAGGGTGGCGCCGTCCGGGTCGAGCAGGGCGGGGCGCTCCGCACCCGCCGGACCGACACGCAGCAGCTTCATGGGTTGTCTCCCCTGTTCCGTGACCGCCCCGGACCGACGGGTGCGGCCGTCGGGGACCGGGGGGTCGGATGATCCTCCAAGAGGCCCGACGGCTCCGCAAGACCCTGTTCACCACCTGGACCACGGCCGGGTGGGGGCGGAGCGTGCCCCGGCCCGCCCGAACCGCTCCCGCCCGGCCCGTCAGGCCCGCTCCCGCCCGGCCCGTCAGGCCTGCGCCGGGGCCTCGGGGGCGGCCGCGTCGCGGTACAGCCAGGCGCGCTCGGCCACGGTCCAGGTGGTGCTGGTGACGACGTAGAGCGCGGCCGCGAGCGGGACGACGGCCACCGTGACCAGGGTCGCGAAGGACAGCAGCGGCATGACCCTGAGCATCGCACCGAGACCGGGCGGCTGGTCCGCGACCGGGGCGGGGGCGGCGGCCAGCTGCCTGCGGGTGGTGCGGTAGCCGAACACCGCCACGACGGCGACCAGAACGAAGACCGCCAGGTACACCGTTCCGCCGGGCCCGAGGAGACCGCCGCCGGCGAGCGCGTCGGCCCAGCGGCCGCCGAGCGGGGCGCCGAACAGGCCGTGGTCGAGCAGCGCGTTGGCCTCGCCGCCGATCCGGTCGCTGGAGAACAGCTGGTACATCAGGAAGAACGCCGGCAGCTGGAGCAGCGCGGGCAGGCAGCCGGCCAGCGGGGAGACCTTCTCCCGCGCGTACAGCTCCAGGACGGCGCGCCGCAGGCGCTCCGGGTCCCTCCCGTGCTTCTTGCGCAGCTCGGCGACGCGGGGCGCGAGCCGGGTACGGGCACGGGCTCCGCGGGCCGCGGCCCGGGCGAGCGGGTGGGCGGCGAGGCGGACCAGGGCGGTGAAGACCACGATGGCCGCCGCGGTGGCGGACGCCGCGAAGAGCGGCTGGAGCAGCTCGGCGAGGCGCTCGACCAGCGAGGCGAAGGCGGGCAGGGGGGAGACGGACATGGCTGGGCCCTTCCGGAAGGAGGTCTCGTCGTGCCGGGTGGTGACGCGGAATCGGCGGGACGGCCCGGAGGGCGGGACGGGGTGCGCCGGCGCACGGAGACCTCGGGTGTCCGTGGCGGGGCGGCCCCGGGGCCTACGGAGCGTCAGGCTCCGCGGCGGGGTGCGGGAAGCGCTTCCCGGAAGGTCCGGCGTCTGCCGGACCCGGGAGCCCTACGCGGCCGTCGGGACGGGACGGCCGGGGGCCCGGGGCCTGGTGCGGCCCCGGGAGTCGGGATCGCGCTGGGGGAGGAAGGCGGTGCGCCGCGCCCGGTCGCGCAGTGCGGTGCGGACCCGGGTGCGCGGCACCGCCGGGACGCGTCGGGCCCCGAGCGCCACGCAGACGACGAGGGCGGAGCCCGCGGCGGCGGTCGCGGTCGCGGCGAGCGCGAGGGCCGTCGTCAGGCCGTCGCCGTCGACGAGATGGGCACCGGCGAGGAGCAGCAGCAGGAGCAGCCCGGGCAGGCGGATCGGGCGCGGCACACCGCGGAGCATCGCGCCCTCCTTCTCCCGCACGCCGTTCCCTCGGACCGGTCGGCCCCTCGTCCTTGTACACGATCAGGCGCCGGGCCCGGTTCCCGCCGCCGGGCGGACGAGACGGGGCACGCGCTGTGACGTACCCCACGCCCGGCGGCTCCCCGCACCCGGCAGCGCCCCTGCCTGGGGCGATACCACTCCCCCTCCGGCGTCGCGCGGTGCGGCCGGACGACCCCCACCGCGGCCCCCCGCACCGCCGCCGCACGGCAGTACGGTGTGGGGCATGCGCCCCGACACCCCCGCCGACCACACCGCCGAAGCCGAGCGCCTGCTGCGGACCGCCGAGAGGTACCCGGAGGACGACGAGCAGCTGCTGCTCCAGGCCGCCGCCCATCTGGAACTCGCCGGTGAACGCGAGCGCGCCTCCGGGCTCTACGACCGCCTGCTGGCGGCCGATCCGGAGCATCCGCAGCTGGTCAAGGCGCTCCAGGCGGCCAACCTCTGGGAGTACGGGCACGAGGCGGAGGCCCGTGCGCTGATCGCGGGCATCCGCATCGCCGCCCCGCCGCAGCCCGCGCCCTGGGAGGTCGTCGCCGAGACGCTGGAGGCCCACGACGAGCTGGAGGCCGCCCACGCCTGCTACGACGAGGCGCTCGCGCTGCTGCTGCCGCAGGACGGAGAGGTGCCCTACGCGGCCCGCACCCTGCTGACGGGCCGCCACCGGGTGCGGCGGCTCCAGGGCCGCGAGCACGACGCGCACGACGCGCTCGCGGACCGCGTCCACGCCTCCCGCACGCCGGACGTCAGCCTCGACGAGCTCCACGACCCGGGGCGCCTGTGGGCGCTGGGCTCGGACAACCCGGAGGAGCTCCGGGCGGAGATCGCGCGGCTGCGGTCGGAGCTGGGCTCCTACCGCTCGGCCCTGTCACGGCCCTTCCCCGTGGCGGTCCTGCACTGGTCGGAGCCGGAGCTGGCCGAACTGCTGGCGGCCTACCCGGAGCTGGCCGCCGAGTACCCCTCGCACGAGGCGCATCTGGCGACGATCGAGTCCTCGCTGCGGGACCTGGCGGCCACCGGGACGGAGAACCTCGGCGTCGTCACCGGCACGCTCCCCTCCTACGAGGCGTTCGCCGCCTCGGAGTCCGCCTCGCCCGCCGCGGTCTCGCTGCTCCCGCAGTACGCCACGACGCTCGCCGCCCGCGGGCGCGCGGCGGCCTGGCCCCCCGCGCAGGGCGCCCGGTGCTGGTGCGGCGCGGACGGCGCCTACCGGGACTGCCACGGCCGCTGAGCGGCCGGTGCCGTGCGCGGCGCGCCCCCGGAACCGGTGCGGTTCCGGGGGCGCGCGGCATCCGCGGTCAGGGGCGCAGCAGCAGCACGTTGCCCAGGGAGCGCTCGCCCGTCGCGTCCGAGGGGCGGTTGACGATCCCGGCGTCGGCGGTCGCCATCACACTGGAACCGCCGCCGTCGAGGTTCATCGCCTCGCGGGCGCCCAGGCGGTGCATCAGCTCGGCGGCCTGGGCGACGCCGAGGCCCTCGCTGTACCCGGCCCGGCGTCCGTCGACGACCACCAGCATCAGGCGGCCGGCGCCGTCGACACCGATCATGGACCGGGGGTTGGCGCGCACCGTCCAGTTGTAGGTGAAGGTCTGGTCCGCACCCTGGCGCACCACCCCGTCGGCGACGGCGTTCACGGACACCCTGCCGTCCCGCACCATCGTCGGACCGACCTGGAGGACGGTGGTGTCCGGGGTGAGGGCGACGCGGCGGCCGGAGCCGTCCTCGACGCGCTCCTCCACGGTGAGCCGGGTGCCGGGCACCGCGTGCTCGCGCAGCCACCGGGCGCTCTCCCCGAGGGCCTGCACGGTGGACCCCCCGGCGGGCACGGCGGTCCCGCGCGTGCCGTTCAGGGCGAGGACGGTGCCCTGTGCGTCGAGCACGGCCTCGGCTCCGGCGCCGGAGGGCGTGGGGGCGCCCCATTCGGGTGTGAAGCGGACCAGTTCGCTGGGGTCGGTGCAGCGCAGGTCGTGCTGGGCGAGTTCGGTGGGCAGGTCGCCGCCGACTCCGCCGCAGTTCCACACGACGCCCGGGGGCCGGTTGACGCCGTCGACCTCGGCGGCCGCCGCGCCGGCGCGGAGCGTCACACGGGCGGTGAAGGTGTCGACGTCGACCGAGCGCCCGCCGGTGATCCTGATGCCGGCCCGGCCCCGGGTGGCGGAGCCGATCAGCCGGCCGTCCTTCACATACAGCCCGGCGGGTGCCCCGTCGTAGAACCACTGGCCGTTGATCCCGGCGATCGCGTCGGAGGCGCCGAGCAGTTCGGTGAGCTTCTCGGTGCCCTTCAGCGAGGGGCCGAAGTCGGTCTCCAGCCGGCCGCCGAAGCGGGTGAAGTCCACCCGCAGCACATGGACCTGCTGCGGTGCTCCGGCGTCGTCGCCGTCCTGGGCCGTGTAGCGGGTGCCGCCCGCGAAGCCGCTCTTCCTCACCCGGGCCAGCTCCGCCACCGCGTCCGCCTCGGCGGCGTGGCTGCCGACCCGCACCGTCCAGCCGAGCCTCCCGGCCGGGCGGTCGGCGAAGGCCGGGGCCCGGACCTCGTCGACGCGGGGTGTGAACCCCGCGGCCCGCAGCGCCGCCGCGACCCTGTCGGCGGTGGCCCGCGGGCCGAGGGCGGTGCGGGCGGAGGCGAGGGGGCCGTCCGGCGTCGCCGGCAGGTTCACCTGTACGGTCCACCGGTCGCCCGGGTCGCGGCTGCCCAGGGCGTAGGTGCTCAGGAGCACCCCGGGGGCCACCGCCCTGGTGCTGACGGCCGCGCCGGGCAGGCGGGGCGCGGCGGAGCGCGCCCGGGGAGCGCCCGCACCCTCGGCGTTCGGCGCCGCCACCGCCCGGTTCTCCGCTGATTCCGCCCCGCCGAGGGCCACCATCGTGCCCGCCACCACTCCGGCCGCCGCCAGGAGGGAGAGTGCCTTCGTCCGCATGTGCGCCTCCGCTCGTCGGAACTGTGCCACCGGGCAAGTCAACGAGCGGCGGATGTCGCAGGGTACAACTCCCGCGGCACGGCCGGCGAAGAACCTCCGGCGCTTCTCCTCCGGCGTCCGCACCGCGGCCCTCCGCGGAGGGCCGCGGTGCGGGCGGCCCTGCGCCGGGCCCCGGACGGGACGGACCGCGGGCCCCGGTGAACACCGGGGCCCCGCGGTCCGTACTCAAGGGCACCTCCCCCAAGAGGCTGGGCGCGTGACCGTCGGGCAGGGACGGTCACGCGCCCGGCTGCTGCTCCCGGCAGGCCCGGTACGCGGACGGCCCGCCCTCCGCCGCCGGGGCGTCCGGCACCGGCCGCTCGTCCGCCCGCGGTCCGAACAGCCGGGGCAGCCCGGCCCGGTCGGACCCCACCTTGCGGAAGATGTCCGACAGCAGCCGGGTCACCATGGCGGGCTCGGCCCCGAGCGCCTCGGCCATCCGCTCGTCGGACCAGCCGAGCGCCGCCCACTCCGCGACGGTCCGCTCCTGGGCGGTGAGCGACTCCGATGCCGCCGTGCGCAGTTGCAGCGGCCACAGCCCGGCCTCGTCCAGCTCCTGGCGGGCCCTGGCCGCCAGCGCGTCCGCACCGCATTCCACCGCGCCCTCCAGTCCGCGGTGGAGCTGCTCGCCCGCCCGGTCCCGCAGCCCGGCTGCGCGCAGCGCGACGCCGTGGTCCACCAGGGCGCAGGCGAGGTCGTAGCCCGCGGGCGAGCGCTCCAGGTGCGCGACGGCGTCGGCCAGCAGCTCGATCCGTCCGGCCCCCTCGGTCACCGCGGCCATGGCGTGCAGCGCCTGCCCGATCGCCGACTGGGTGCCGAACCGGCGGGCCAGGTCCACTGCTTCGGAGGCCAGGGCGAGGGCCCGATCCGGGTCGTCGGTGGCGCGGGCCAGGTGCAGCCGCCAGGGACACCAGGCGGGGTTGCGCATGCCGCGCGGCTCCAGCCGCAGGCCCACGCGGGCCAGCTGCTGCTCCGCGTCCCGCCGCCTGCCCAGGGCGAGCAGCAGTTCGGCGTGCACGGTCTCGGCGTCCGGGTAGACTACGGCGCTCGGCACCACGTCGCCGTAGTGGTAGGCGGAGGCCACCTGGTGGGCTTCCTGGGTCCGGCCGCGGGCCAGCAGGACCTCGACGAGGATGCCGATGGCGAAGTACTGGGCGGGCACCATGTGGCCGACCCGGTCGGCGATCCTCAGCCCCGCCCGGACCAGGGTCTCGGCCTCGTCGAGGCGGCCGCGCCGGTAGCGGATGTAGCCGAGCAGGGTGAAGCCGAAGGACAGGTGGGCGCCTCGCCAGCCCTTGGTCTCGCACTCCTCGATGCCCTTGGTGAACAGTTCCTCGGCGCGTCCGGGCCGGTCGCAGTACATGAAGGTGAGCGCGACGAGGATCGGCACCTCGAAGCCCCACTGCTCGTCGGTCCAGCTGAGTCCCTCGCCCAGTGCCTCCTCCGCGTAGTGCAGGGCGGTGGCCGCGCTCTCGCCGCGGACCATCGCGTCCCAGGCGCGCAGGCCCAGGATGTACCGCTCGGCCAGTCCGCGGCCCGTGAGGTGCTCGGCGAGCCTGGCCAGCCGGCGCGAGCGGGACCGGGAGTCGGGCTCGTCGGCGCGGAAGGCGTTCCACATGAACTGCTCCGCCTGCATGTGCAGCCGGGTCCGGGCGTCCGTGGCGTCGCGGGCCGCCGCGGCGACCGTCTCGGCCGCCTCCGCCATCCGGTCCGAGTGGCCGAGCGCCTGGGCCAGCCGGTAGACGACGGCCTCGCGCAGCGACGGGGCGAGCACCGGCTCCTCCAGCGCGGCCCGCAGATGGTTCACGGTGGTCGCCGGTTCGGTCAGCAGTGCGGAGCAGCCCAGTTCGAACAGGACGTCGGCCCGCTCCTCCAGTGCGGGAGGTTCGCGCAGCGCCCGGGTCAGGCAGCGGCGGGCGGCCTCCGGGGCACCGGACCTGAGGTACTCGCGTGCGGCCTCGCGCAGCTGCCGCACCGCCCACGGGTCGCTCTCCGGATGCATCTCCAGCAGGTGCCGGGCCACCGTGGTCACGCCGAGACCCGCCCCCGAGACGACGGCCGCGGCCTGGCCGTGCATGGCGACGCGGAACGCCGCGGGTATGGCCCGGTAGACGGCCGTCGCCACCAGCGGGTGGAAGAACTCCAGCCGCCCGTCCGGAGCGTCCTCGGGCACGCCGTCCGCGTCGGTGGGCGCATCCGCCAGGATGCGGGCCTCGCGCAGCGCGGCGACGGCGTCCGCCGACTCCGCCTCGCCCAGGCCGCCGACGCTCGCGGCCAGGCTGCGGGTGGCCCCGGCGCCCAGCACGGCCGCACTCCAGGCGAAGCGCACGGCCGAGGTGCCGAGGCGCTCCAGCCGGTCCACCAGTCCGCTGCCCTTGACGGCGGAGGCCAACTCGCGCAGCTCGGGGACGTGGGCGGACTGCGGCTTGAGCCCGCGGTCGGCGACCTTGGCGGTGAGCTCGACGGTCTCGAAGGGGTTGCCGCCGGTGACCGCCCAGGTCTCGCGGCAGAAGCCGTCGTCGGCCTCCTCCCCCAGGGAGTCGCGGACCAGGCGCCCGACCGCGCCGGGGGTCAGCGGGACGAGTTCGTGGGGGTGCGAGCCGTTCCGCTCGGCCAGGCCGGCGAACGCGGCCGCGTCGGCGGGCAGTTCGTCGCTGCGGTAGGCGACGACCAGGAGCATCGGGAGCTCGCCGATCCGGGGCGCGAACCCGGTGAGCCAGGCCAGCGACTCCGCGTCCGCCCAGTGGGCGTCGTCGAGGACGACCACCAGGGGCGCGTGCTGCACGGCGAACCGGGTGGCGATCCAGTCCAGCCCGTCGCGGACGCCCTGCGGGTCGGGGCTGCCGTTCCCGCCCGCCACCAGGCCCATGGCCGGGGCGACGATGTCGTACCAGCTGCCGAGGAGTTCGCGGTGCTCGCGCTCGCTGGACGCGGCGAGCAGCGGCTGGACGAGCTGGCGGACCACGTGGAAGGCCACGCCCTGCTCCTGCTCGCCGCCGCGGGCGAGCAGGACCGTGCAGCCGCGCGCCACGGCCCTGCGGCGCACTTCGTTGAGGAGGGTCGTCTTGCCGAGTCCGGCCGGCCCGGCGAAGGCCAGCAGTCCGCCGTTGCCGCGCCCGGGCGACCCGGCGCCTGGCGCGCCGAGTTCGGTCAACAGCGCATCCACTGCCGCGAGTTCGGTGTCACGTTCCAGCAGCAGGCGCCGCGAGCGCCCCGGCCGGTCTCCCGTGTGGGCCACATCTGTTCCTTTGACCGTGAGGTGTCCATGGGGTCATGCGAGGTCGGGCGTCCGGGTGCCCCGGCGGTGGATCCGGCCGGCCGGCGGGTGCGGTGGTGGAGCGGGGCGGGGGCCTTGCGTTGCGGTGGTCGGGGGTTCGCCGGTGGTCGTGCGGTCGGTGCGGGGCGGTGGGCCGGACGGCGGTCGGGTCGGGTCGGTCGGGCAGGGTGGTCGGGCAGGGTGGGGCGCACTCGTGCGCGCCGGGCGCGTACCACGTGGCGCGGGCACATGTGCCCCCTGCGTAGCGTACGGCCACCAGGACGTTGCGTGACCCCGTGTACCTGTTCCGGCCACGGGAGCCATGGGGATCTGGTAGCAACGGGGCGGGCGCACGGGTCGTGCGCGCCCGGTGCCCGCGCCCGGATGACGATGCCTCGGAATCCCCTGGTGCCTCACCCGTCACAGAAGCCCTCGCCACCGGGCGCGCGAGCCCGATCCGGCGGTGCTTCACACCACTTGGCCCGCCCCGCATGCTCCCCTACCGGCGACGGGACGCCTAGCCTCCATGAGGCCGAGTCCCGCCCCTGGCACGGGCGGACCGGTGGGGCCCTCCCACCGGAGGCGCGTCCCGCCCGGGATCACCGGGGGGACGGCGGCGGACGCGGCGGACCGCACCACCGCCCGGTGGAGCGGCGCGAGAAGTCTGGGGGAGCGATGGCGAACGCGATGGACACCGAAAGCACCGCCGGTATCGGGGGCTCCGGAGGCACCCGCGGCACCCGCAAGGCCCTGACGGACCCGACGCGCCGGACGGCGGCCGTCAGGATCCCCTTCCCCGCGCGGCTGAGCCCGCACGCGGAGCGTGCCCGCCGCCACACCCTCGTCTGGCTGCTGGAGACCGGCATGCTGGACGGCGACGCGGCCACCGCCGAGTACGATGCCCTCCGCCTGGAGCGGCTGATGGCCTACTTCTATCCCGACGCCAAGGCCACCGACCTGGAACTGGCGGCGGACTTCAACGCCTGGTTCTTCATCTTCGACGACCAGTTCGACGGCAGCCTGGGGCTGCGCCCGCGGGCCGTCGAACGCCTGGTGGACCTGCTCGGCCGGACGATGGACCCCGCGGGCCCGCTGCCCCGCCCGCGCCCGGAGCCCGGCCGGGAGGACACCGAACCGTCCCTGGTGCGCGGCTTCAGGGACATCTGGCTGCGCTCCACCACCGGGGCACCGGCCGCATGGCGCCGGAGGTTCCGGGGCCACTGGCTCGCCTACATGGCGGCCCACCGGGACGAGGCGCTCAACCGCAGTGCGACGGTGCTGCCGGGGCTCGACCGGTTCCTGGAGGTCCGGCGGCACTCCATCGGGGTCCAGCCGTGCCTGGACTTCACCGAGCGGTGCGGAGGCTACGCCCTGCCCGACGCCCTCCACGGCGGCTCGCCCCTGCGGGAGATGCGGCGGATCACCTCCGACGTGGTGATATTCGTCAACGACATCGTCTCCCTGGGCAAGGAGCTCGCCGCGGGCGACGTGAACAACAGCGTCGTGATCCTGCGCGAGGAGCTCGGCTGCACCCTGGACGAGGCGGTGGAGCGGATCGCCCGGCGCGCCAACACCTGCTGCGCGCGCTTCGCGGAGCTGGCCGCCGCCCTCCCCGGGACACTGGCCGCGGCCGGTGCCCCGGCCGAGCTCAGGGGGCATGTGGAGCACTACGTCGAGGGCATGGGGCACCTGATGGCGGGCAACCTGGCCTGGTCGCTGGCGACCTCCCGCTACGACGAGCAGGGCGTGGCGGCGGTGAGCGGGGGGCGGCAGCGGCCCTGGGCGCACCTGGTCGCGGAGCGCGACGGCCCGGCGGCGGACGGGGACGCGGCGACCGCCGGGGGGCGGGCGGGCGCGGCCCGGCGCGACGGGGGCTGAGCCCGGAGCGGGCCACCGGCCCGGTGGCCCGCTCCGCGGCAGCGGCAGCGGCGGCGGGGCCGGTCAGCCGCCCAGGGCGTGCGCCACGGTGTAGATCGCCAGCCCGGCCAGCGCTCCGACGACCGTGCCGTTGATCCGGATGAACTGGAGGTCCCGGCCGATGTGCGCCTCGATCTTGCGCGAGGTGTGCTCGGCGTCCCACCCGGCCACCGTCTCCGAGATCAGCGAGGTGATCTCGGAGCGGTAGGTGGTCACCACGTACACCGCCGCGTCCTCCAGCCAGCCGTCGACCTTCGCCTGCAGCCGGGTGTCGGTGGCCAGCCGCGCGCCCAGCGACAGCAGCGAGGCCCGGGCGCGCAGGCGCAGCTCGCTGCGGTCGTCCTCCGCCGCCGAGATGACCATGGTCCGCACCGCGGACCAGGCCGACGCGATGACGTCCTGCACCTCGGAGCGCGCGAGCAGCTCGGACTTCAGGCGCTCGACGCGCTCCCGCGTCCTCGTGTCGGACTGGAGGTCGGAGGCGAAGTCGGCGAGGAAGCGGTCGATGGCTCCCCTGGCGGGGTGGCCGGGCATGTCCCGCATCTCGGTGACGAAGCGGAGCAGCTCCCGGTAGACCCGCTCGCCGACCTTGCGGTCGACGAACCGGGGCGTCCAGCCCGGGGCGCCGCCCTCGACGGCCCCCATGACGGAGTCCGCGTGCAGCACCAGCCAGTCGTGGGCCCGGGCGCAGACCAGGTCCACCGCGCGGTGGTGCGCCCCGTCGGCGACGACCTTCTGCAGGGTCCGGCCCACGCCGGGGGCGATCTCGACGGCCTCGGCCCGCCGGGTGACGGCCTCGCCGACCACGGCCTGGACGTCGGAGTCCCGCAGCACGGTGAGCGCCCCGCGCAGGGCGGTGGCCAGCTCGGCGGTGACCCGGTCCGCATGGGCGGGCTCGGAGAGCCAGCCGCCGAGGCGGGAGCCGATGCCGAGGGCGCCGAGGCGGGTGCGCACGACGTCCTCGGAGAGGAAGTTCTCCCCGACGAAGGAGCCCAGCGACGCACCGAGCTGGTCCTTCTTGCTCGGGATGATCGCGGTGTGCGGGATGGGCAGCCCCAGGGGACGGCGGAAGAGCGCCGTGACGGCGAACCAGTCGGCGAGGGCGCCGACCATGCCCGCCTCGGCCGCGGCGGCGACGTACCCGGCCCAGGGGCCGGCCCCCGCGTTCCGGGCCCAGGTGGCGAGGGCGAAGACCAGGGCCACGAACAGCAGCAGCCCGGTGGCCGTGGCCTTCATTCGGCGCACGCCGCGGCGCTTCTCCTCGTCGGCGGCGGTGTAGGCGAAGCCGGGCAGGGTCCGCGGCCGGGGCCCGGCCGGGTCCTCCGCGGGGGCGGCGGCGACCGCCGCGGGAGCGGCCGCCTCCGCGGCCCGCGGAGGCGGCGCGTCCCGCGCCCCGGCCCCGGCCCCGGACTCCCGTGCCCCCTCCGCCGGACCCGGGGAACCGCGGCCGGAGACCCGGGCCACTGCGGTGCCGGACCCCTCCGGTCCGGGCGGGGGCGCCACGGCGCCGGAGGGGCCCACGGCCCATGTGTGCGCCCCCGGCGGCCCGCCCGCCCCGGGCGCCTCCCCGGAACCGTCGCCGCCGGGATCGTCCCGTCCTGTGCGTTCCATGCGCTCCACCCGTCCGCGCGTACGTACCCGTGGGGTCCCGTACGCATTGTCCCTCCCTGGAGGACTCCCGGGCGCCACGCCGAGTTCCCGGGACGTGCCGGATGATGTGTGCATGGAGAAGCGACAAGGTCTTCCGGGCACGGCGCGCCTCGCCGCGCTCCTCGCCGCCGCGGCCCTCATCGGCACCGGTGTCCACCTCGGCGCCGACACCCTGCGGCGGGACCCGGCCCCGCGCACGCCCCCCGAGGCCGCTGCGGCATGGGTCGGCACCTGGACCGCGAGCCCCGTCGCCGCGGCCGCCCCCGACGGCCCGGTCGGCTCCCCGGCCGGACCCGGCGGACGCACCGTGCGCAACGTCCTCCACACCAGCATCGGCGGCACCGCCGCCCGTATCACCCTCTCCAACCTGTTCGGCACCGCACCGCTGGACGTCTCCTCCGTCACCCTCGCCGTGCGAGCCCCCGGCGGCGGCGCCGGGGCCGCCCTCGGCACCCTGCGCCGGGTCCCCTTCGCCGGGCGGCACACCGCGACCATAGCCCCCGGAGAACTGCTGGTCAGCGACCCCGTCGCGCTGGGCGTCCCGCACGACGGCGACCTGATGGTCAGCATCCACACGCCGGCCGCCGACGCCGGCGCCACCACCCATCCCCGGGCGCTCCAGACCTCCTACGTCGCCGAGGGCGACCGGACCCGCGAGACCTCCGGGAGCGCCTTCACCTTCCGGACGCCGTCCTGGCACCACGTGACCGCCGTCGACGTGCTGACCTCGGAGGCCCGCGGCGCGGTCGTCGCCGTCGGCGACTCCCTCACGGACGGCTCGGCCTCCACCCATGGCGCCAACGCCCGCTGGCCGGACCACCTCTCCGACCGGCTGGGCGGCCGGTACTCCGTGCTGAACGCGGGCATCAGCGGGAACCGGCTCCTCACCGAGGACCGCGGGCCCGGCGCGCTCGACCGGCTCGACCGCGACGTCCTCGGCCGCTCCGGGGTGCGGACGGTGATCGTGGCGGTCGGCATCAACGACCTGCTGCGCTCGCCCGAGGCGCCACCGGCGGCGGAGGTCGTCGCCGGCTACCGGCGGCTCGCCGACCGCGCCCGTGCACGCGGGCTGCGCGTGGTCGGCGCCACCCTCGCCCCCTGCGGGGGGCACCGGGACTGCTCGGCCGCGGTCCGGGCGGCCCGGACGGAGATCAACGAGGCGGTACGCCGGGGAGACATCTTCGACGCGGTGGCCGACTTCGACCGCGCACTGCGCGACCCCGATGACCCGGAGCGACTGGCGGCCGCCTACGACGGCGGCGACCACCTGCACCCCGGCGACGCGGGCTGCGCGCGGATGAGCGAGGCGGTCGACCCGGCGGCCTTGTGACCCGGGCCCCGGCGAAGGCCGCCCTCAGGGACGGCCGCCCGCACCTCAGCCGAGTTCCTTGCGCCCCTCGCGCTTCTCCAGCTTCTCCCGCCGCGCCTGTTCGGCCCGCTCCGCCTTCAGGCGCTGCTTCTCGGCCCGGGTCGGCTTGCGCTCCACGGACACCCCGCCCATCAGCGCGACCCCCCGGACCACGACCCGCGGGGCCTCCGGGTCGGGCGCCCGGTCCGTGCGCCCCTCCTCCGCGAAGCCGCCCATCAGACCGATGCCGGTCACCTCCACGTTGAGATCGGGCGGCACGACCACCGCGACCCCGCCCATCACCGCGACACAGGTGATGACCGTCTCCCGGGCCTCGAAGCGGGCCTCCCGCAGATCGAGCTCCCCGCCGCCCATCACCGTCACCGCGTTGAACCCGCGGCCGATGGTCCAGGTGCCCCGGCGGCTGAAGCCGCCCCAGAACGCGAACGCCCCCTTCGACGTCGGCGGAAGCCCGATCCGCTCCCGCCACCCCGAACGCACCGGCTGCGCCGCGTCGTAGGGAGCCGGGGAGGCCGCGCCACCGGGAGCCGGGAGGTCCCGCACCAGCGGCGCCAGCTCACCGTGCGTACGCGCCCGGTACACGGCGTCCAGGCGCTGCTCGAACTCGTCCATGTCCAGGCGCCCCTCGGCGACCGCGTCACGCAACCGCTCCGCCACCCGCTCCCGCTCGGAGTCGGACGCACGCATCTCGGGGAGTTCGCTCGTCATACCGCCAGCCTAGTCACGCCGAACGGCCCGCGTACATCCTCGCGATCACCGCCTCGATGTCCGGCTCCCGCACCGACAGGTCCACCAGCGGATACCGCCTCGCCAGCTCCGCGACCAGCGGGGCCGCCGACCGCGCGGCGGGGAAGGCCAGCCACTGGCGCGGCCCCTCCACCCGCACCACCCGCACCCCCGCGAGCCCGACCGGCGCGAACTCCCGCTCCAGGTCCACCACGAGCATCCGCTCGCTCTCCCCCGCCGCGTGCAGGCCCCCGAGCGCCCCGTCGTAGACGACCCGGCCGTGGTCGATGACCACCACCCGCCCGCACAGCTGCTCGATGTCCGTCAGGTCGTGGGTGGTCAGCAGCACGGTCGTGCCACGCTCCTCGTTCAGATCCCGCAGGAAGCCGCGCACCCTCGCCTTCGACACCACGTCGAGCCCGATCGTCGGCTCGTCCAGGTACAGCACCTCCGGATCGTGCAGCAGCGCGGCGGCGATCTCCCCCCGCATCCGCTGCCCCAGCGACAACTGGCGCACCGGCACCTCCAGCAGCGGCGCCAGGTCCAGCAGCTCCACACAGCGCTCCAGGTTCGCCCGGAACACCGTGTCGGGCACCCGGTACAGACGGTGGATCAGCCGGTAGGAGTCGCGCAGCGGAAGGTCCCACCACAGCGTCGAGCGCTGCCCGAACACCACCCCGATGCGCCGCGCGAGCCGGGTGCGCTCCCGCGAGGGGTCGATACCGGCGACCCGCACCCGCCCGGCGCTGGGCGTCAGGATGCCGGTGAGCATCTTCACCGTGGTCGACTTCCCCGCCCCGTTCGGGCCGATATAGCCCACCACCTCCCCGCTCCGCACCGTGAAGCTGACCCCGTCCACCGCCCTGACCCGGTGCCGCTCCCGCCGCAACCGCCCCGCCCTGCGGCGCACGTCGAACACCTTCTCGACCGCGTCCACCTCGATGACGTCGTCCATCCGCACACCCTTCCCTCGTCCCGGCTCAGCTGCCCGTACTGCGGTACGCGCGCAACCCGGCCCGCCAGGCCAGCGCGGCGGCCGCCAGGGCCGCCGCCGCGACGAACGGGGGCAGCAGCGCGCACCAGGCGGGCAGCCCGATCGGGCTCTGCCTGCCCAGCACGTACATCGCCGGCACCCAGTTGACGAAGGCGAGCGGCACCACGAACGTCACCCCGCGCACCAGGTCCTTCGCGAAGATCGACGGCGGGTACTGCAGCAGCGTGTTCCCTCCGTAGGTGAACGCGTTCTGCACCTCGGCCGCGTCCTGCGCGAGGAACTGGAACGCCGCCCCGGCCACGAACACCGCAGCGAACAGGGCCCCGCCGCACAGCACCATCAGCGGTACGGCAGCGACCCTCGCCGGCGTCCACTGCACCTCCACGGTCGCCAGCGCGTACCCCAGGACCAGCAGCCCCTGCACCACCCGCCCCAGGCGGCGCAGCGCGAAGCGGTCCGCCGCCACCTGCGCGAGCACCGGCACCGGACGCACCAGCAGCACGTCCAGCGTCCCGTCCCGCACCCGCCGGCCCAGCCGGTCCACCGACCCCAGCACCAGGTCCGCCAGCCCGAAGGCGGTGCTCGTCGTGCCGTACAGGAACGCCACCTCCGGCAGCGACCAGCCGCCCAGGGCCTCGACATGGGAGAACATCAGCAGGATCGCCACGAAGTCGAACGCCGTCGCCGCGAGGTTGCCGAACGCCGTCATCGCGAACGACAGCCGGTAGGCCATCGTCGAACGGACCCACATCGCGACGATCAGCCCGTACGCCCGCACCCCCTCCGCCGCCCGCACCCCGCGCAGCGGCACGCGGCCGCGCACCGGGGGACCGCCCTCCCGCGCCCCCTCAGCCACCCTGCACCACCACCCGCCGCGTCGCCGCCGCCTGCACCAGCCGCCCCGCACCCAGCAGCACCACCGCCCACCCCGCCTGGAAGGCGTACGCCCCGGCCAGCTCCCACCCCGTGCGCTCCCCCAGCAGCACGTCCGCCGGCACCTGCAGCAGCGACGACCACGGCAGCACCCGCGCCACCTCCCCCAGCACCCCGGGGAACACGTTCAGCGGAAGCAGCATCCCCGAGAAGAACAACCCCGCCAGCCAGCACATCTGCGCCACCCCCGCCCCGTCCAGCAGCCAGAACGCCGACAGCGCCACCAGGAAGCGGACGGCGAAGCCCACCACCACGCCCAGCACCACCGACAGCAGGAACGCCGGCCACGTCCACCAGGAGGACGGCAGCGCCAGATCGAAGGCCAGGGCCCCGACCAGCAGCGGCACCAGGCCCCGGCCCAGCAGATGGAACGCGGCCCGCCCCAGATCGCACGCCAGCCACCACAACTGCAGATCCGCCGGACGGTAGAGGTCGACCGCGATGTCCCCCGTGCGGATGCGCTCGATCAGCTCGTCCTCGACACCGCCGCCCATCAGGGCGCAGGCCATCAGCAGCGTCTGCCCCAGCCACACGAAGGTCACCGCCTGGGAGAGGTCGTACCCTCCGAGCTGCGGCCGCTGCTCCCACAGGGCGATATAGGCGTACGCCATGACGAAACCGAACACCGTGTTGGTGAACACCCCGGCCGCCGTCGCCACCCGGTAGGTCGCATAGCGCCGGAACCCGCCCGCGGCGACCCGCGCATACAGCCGCACCACCCTGCCGCCCTCCGCCGCACCCCGTCCGCGCACGCCCGCCCGCCGGGCCCCGACCGGGCTTCCGGGAACGGCCCGCCCGAAACCGACCGGGAGACGCTAGTGCAGCCGCCCCCGGGACGCGACCCCTTTTCCGTCCACCTGCGTCCGGATCCAAGGGATATGACAGACAAAAGGGCACTATGTGCACATGAGCGACGAGTCGCAGCAGAGCTGGCCGCCCCGGGACGCGACCGCACCCGGCCCCGTCCCGCCCGCTCCCGACGGGAAGCGCAGGCGCACCCCCCGCCGCAGGCGCACCGGCTGGCGCCGCGCCGTCCCCACCTGGCGCACCGTCCTCGGCACCGCACTGGCCACCGCGGCCCTCCTCACCGGCGCCTTCCTGGCCGGCTACCTCCTCATCGACATCCCCGCCGCCAACGCCACCGCCACCGCCCAGACCAACGTCTACCTCTACCGCGACGGCACCCGCCTCGCCCGCGACGGAGAGGTCAACCGCGAGAACATCCACCTCTCCGACGTCCCCACCGGCGTCCAGCGGGCCGTCCTCGCCGCCGAGGACCGCGACTTCCACTCCGCACCCAGCGTCGACCCCCAGGCCATGCTCCGCGCCGCCTGGAACACCGTCACCGGAAAGGGCCGCCAGTCCGGCTCCACCATCACCCAGCAGTACGTCAAGAACTACTACCTCGCCCAGGAGCAGACCCTCTCCCGCAAGGTCAGGGAGTTCTTCATCGCCGTCAAACTCGGCCGCGAGCACAGCAAGGACGAGATCCTGGAGGGCTACCTCAACACCAGCTACTTCGGACGGGGCGCCTACGGCATCCAGGCCGCCGCCCACGCCTACTACGCCAAGGACGCCGCCGACCTCGACACCGCCGAAGGCGCCTACCTCGCCTCGCTCCTCAACGCCCCCAGCCAGTACGACGTCGCCACCCACCCCCACAACCGCCCCGCCGCCCTCGCCCGCTGGAACTACGTCCTCGACGGCATGGTCGACGAGCAGTGGCTCACCCCCGCCGCACGCCGGGCCATGCGCTTCCCCGCCCCCCGCACCGCCGAACGCTCCCCCGGACTCTCCGGCCAACGCGGCTACCTCGTCGAGGCGGTGACCGAGCACCTCTCCCGCACCGGCGTCCTCGAACCCCGGCAACTCGCCCAGGGCGGCTACCGCATCACCACCACCCTCGACCCCCGCCTCCAGGACGCCCTCACCGAAGCCGTCGACGAGCACGTCACCCACCGCCTCGACGACACCCGCGAGGCCGACCGCACCGTCCGCGTCGGCGGAGCCTCGCTCGACCCCGCCACCGGCGAGGTCCTCGCCATGTACGGCGGCATCGACTACACCGAGCAGTTCGTCAACAACGCCACCCGCCGCGACTACCAGGTCGGCTCCACCTTCAAACCCTTCGTCTTCGCCTCCGCCGTCGAGAACTCCGCCACCACCCAGGACGGACGGCCCATCACCCCCAACACCGTCTACGACGGCACCTCCGCCCGCCCCGTACACGGCTGGCCCGGCACCCCCTACGCACCCGAGAACGAGGACGACGTCTCCTACGGCCCCGTCACCGTCGGCCGCGCCACCGACGAGTCCGTCAACGCCGTCTACGCGCAGATGGCCGTCGACGTCGGCCCCGCCGACGTCCGCAGCACCGCCGTCGCCCTCGGACTCCCCCCGGCCACCCCCGACCTGACCGCCTCCCCCTCCATCGCCCTCGGCCCCGCCACCGCCAGCGTCCTCGACATGGCCGGCGCCTACGCCACCCTCGCCGCCCACGGCCGCCACCTCCCCCCGGCCCTCGTCCTCGACATCAGCCGCAACGGCACCGGCATCGCCCTCCCCGAACGCCGCCCCCGCCGCGCCGTCTCCCGCGAGGCCGCCGACACCACCACCGCCGTCCTGCGCAACGTCGTCGACGGCGGCACCGGCGCCGCGGCCGGGACCGTCGGCCGCCCCGCCGCAGGCAAGACCGGCACCGCCGAGGAGGACCGCGCCGCCTGGTTCGCCGGCTACACCCCCGACCTCGTCACCGTCGTCGCCCTCCTCGGCCAGGACCCCGAGACCGGCGCCCAGACACCCCTCTACGGCGCCCTCGGCGCCGCACGCATCAACGGAGGAGGCCCGCCCGCCGAGATCTGGGCCACCTACACCGCCGCCGCCCTCCAGGACAGCAGCCCCCTCGCCTTCGACCTCACCGTCACCGAGGAACCGCGCCCCGAGCAGCCCCCCGCCGAACAGGACACCGCACCCGACGGCACACCGAACACGCCAGACGCACCGCACACACCGGACGCCCCGGACACACCGGACGGCGACGCACCGTACGGCGACACACCCGGCGAGGACGCCCCCCGCACCGACGGCACCGACCCGGCCGCGCCGGCCGGAGGCGCCCCACGGCCCCTGCCCGCGACCGCGGCACCCCCGGCCCCCGAGCACCCCGCGCACCCGGCCCCGCCCGCACCACCGGCCCCGACCTGGCCCGCACAGGCACCCCAGGCCCCGCCGCACCCGGCACCCACCGGACCTCAGTGACCCGAGGTCGCCTTCAGACCGACCACCGCCACCAGCAGCAGACACACGAAGAAGATCCTGGCCGCCGTCACCGGCTCACCCAGCACCACCATCCCGACCACCGCCGCACCCGCGGCCCCGATCCCCACCCACACCCCGTACGCCGTACCGATCGGCAGCGAACGCGCCGCATGCGACAGCAGCACCATGCTCGCGACGATCCCCGCGGCCGTGAACACACTCGGCCACAGACGGGTGAACCCCTCGGTGAACTTCATCCCGACCGACCAGCCCACCTCGAGCAGACCGGCGACGACCAGCAGCACCCAGGCCATGACGGACGACACCTCCGAAAACGCGGAACGGACACGGGTGCGTCGTCTTTGCGGAAACCCGGTACGGCGCGTCTCGTCGGGATCCCGCCAACCTAGCAAACCGCACACGAAAAGGGCCGGTGACCTCCGCCACCGGCCCCGGGGCCGCACCACGACCCGCCCGCGCACCCCTCCCGGGGCACCCGCCACGCAGGCACCCCTCGGGCACGCCCTACAGGTACAGCCCCGTCGAGTCCTCCGACCCCTGGAAGCGGTCCGCCGCCACCGCGTGCAGATCCCGCTCGCGCATCAGCACGTACGCCACACCGCGCACCTCGACCTCCGCCCGGTCCTCGGGGTCGTACAGCACCCGGTCACCCACCTCCACCGTGCGCACGTTCTGCCCGACCGCCACCACCTCGGCCCAGCCCAGCCGCCGGCCGACCGCCGCCGTCGCCGGGATCACGATGCCGCCGCTGGACCGCCGCTCCCCCTCGGGGATGTCGGTCCGCACCAGCACCCGGTCGTGCAGCATCCGGATCGGCAGCTTGTCATGGTGGGTCGTCTGCTCATGGCTGTTGGCGCTCACGCGACAAAATTACCCGCCCGGAGCCGCACGGCGCGCCGCAGGGTCACCCGCGGCGCCGTCGCGCCGACACCGCCAGCAGCCCCACCAGGCCCACGGCCACCATCGCCACCGGCACCACCCGCTCCAGCCGGGGGGCACCGTCCTCCCCGACGAACCTCTCCTTCACGCCCGAGAGCGTCCGGTTCACCGCCACGAAGGCACGCCCGGCCGTCTCGTCCACGGTCGACGCGACCTTCGCCTTCGCGTCGCCGATCACCGTCCTGGGGTGCACGCGCACACCGATCTCGTCGAGCATCTCGGCGAGCTGCTCGCGCCGGCGGACGATGTCCGCCTCGATCTGCGCAGGGGTCCTGGTATCCGACACCGCGCCGCCTCCGTGGTCGTGTCCGGTGGTCCTCTATCGACTGGTCCTTCATCGACAGTCTGTCAGCTGTCCCCGTCCCGCACCCCACGGCACCCCCATTACGCTCGACGGCGTACACCCGCACGTCCTCCGAGGAGAACCATGAGCGAGCGCCTCCAGCCCGGCGACACCGCCCCCGCCTTCACCCTGCCCGACGCGGACGGGAACGAGGTCTCCCTCGCCGACCGCAAGGGCCGCAAGGTGATCGTCTACTTCTACCCGGCGGCGCTCACCCCGGGCTGCACCAAGCAGGCGTGCGACTTCACCGACAACCTCGACCTCCTCGCGGCCGCGGGCTACGACGTCATCGGCGTCTCCCCCGACAAGCCGGAGAAGCTGGCCGCCTTCCGCGAGAAGGAGAACCTCAGGGTCACCCTGGTCGGCGACCCCTCCAAGGAGGTCCTGACCGCCTACGGGGCCTTCGGCGAGAAGAAGCTCTACGGCAAGACGGTCACCGGCGTGATCCGCTCCACCGTCGTCGTCGACGAGGAGGGCCGGGTCGAGCGCGCCCTGTACAACGTCAAGGCCACCGGGCATGTCGCGAAGATCATCAAGGACCTGGGCGTCTGACCCCTGCCACCGGGCCGCCCCGGCCCCGGCGTGACCTCCCCCGCCCCGGCTCGTTGCTCCGTACGGGTAGCGAACACGTGGGCGGGAGGGGAGGGGCGATGAAGCGGAGTCCCTACACCAGGGAGCGGCTGTCCGAGGCGGCGGCAGGAGCGCGGACGCTGAGTGAGGCCCTGGCCTCACTGGGAGTGGACCCGAAGGGCCCGGCCCGTCGCTACCTGCGCGAGCGGATGCGGCGCCTGGGCGTGCCCACGGAGCACTTCACGCGTGAGGGCACCCGCTGGACGCGCGAGGTGCTGGAATCCGCCGTGGCCTCGTCCGCGAACATGTCCGAGGTGCTCCGGCGGCTCGGTCTCGACGTACTCGGAGGGCACCACACCCACCTCGGCCGCCGGGTGCGCGCCCTCGGCATCGACACGAGCCACTTCACGGGTCCCGTCCGGCGCAGGGGCGGGGGCGGTCGGCAGGACCCGGCGGCCGTTCTCGTCCGTTCGCCGGGGCTGACCCGCCGCGTTCCCGGGGAGCGCCTGCGGCGGGCCCTGTCCCGTCTCGGCGTCCCGCAGCGCTGCGACCTCTGCGGGACGGACCCGCTCTGGCGTGGCCGCCCCCTGCCGCTGGAGGTCGACCACCGGGACGGCGACTGGCGGAACAACAGCCCGCACAACCTGCGCCTGCTGTGCCCGAACTGCCACTCGACCACCGACGCCTACCGGCGGCGGTCCCGTGGCGGTCGGCCCGGGATCGGCGGGGAGCGCTGAGATGCCGCCCGCGAAGTACACACGGGAGGCTCTCTCGGCGGCCGCCGCGGCCTGTGCCGATCTCGACGAGGCGATCGCCCTCCTCGGGACGAGGCCCTACGGGAAGCTGCGTCGCTACCTTCGAGGCCGCTTCGCCCACTTCGGTATCGATGTCTCGCACTTCGCCGACCGGTTCAGCGGGTCCGGGGGCCCGCCCGGCCTGCCGGATCCGGAGCGGCTGCGGGAGGCCGTGACGGGGGCGCTCTCCGTGGCCCACGTGCTGCGGCTGCTGGGGCACCCCGACAACAGCAGGACGCGCGCCCGGTTCCGGGAAGCCGTGTCACGGGCCGGGATCGACACCTCGCACTTCCTCGGCCAGGGCCATGGAAAGGGCCGACCGGGCCGACCGGGCCGAACGCGGCCGCCCGAGGAGGTCCTCGTGCTGCACTGCGGTCCGCGCCGCACACGGACCGCGGTCCTGCGCCGGGCGCTCCGGGCGAGCGGGGTCCCTCCGGTGTGCGAAGAGTGCGGCACGGGCGAGCTGTGGCACGGCAGCCGCCTCACCCTGGAGATCGACCACGTCAACGGCGATCCGCACGACGACCGCAGGGAGAATCTCCGGCTGCTGTGCCCCAACTGCCACGCCGTCACGAGCACCTGGTGCCGTGGAGGTCGGCGCCGCCCAAGCGGTCCCACCCTGCCCGGCGAGGCTCCCGCCCAGTAGAGTGGCAGCGCGGCAACGCAGGCGCCCGTACGCCAACGGCTGAGCGGCGATCTTTAGGTGGTCGTGTCTGTCGGTTCGAATCCGACCGGGCGTACCGCAGACGAGGGGCCGGTCCGTGCACGACGTGCGGACCGGCCCTTTGCCGTCCCCCCCTCAGCCCAGCAGTTCCCGCACCGCCGGTACCAGGGCGCGGAAGGCCTTGCCGCGGTGGCTGATGGCGTTCTTCTCCTCGGGGCTCAGCTCGGCGCAGGTGCGGCTCTCGCCCTCCGGCTGGAGGACGGGGTCGTAGCCGAAGCCGTTGGTGCCGTGCGGGGAGCGGCGGAGGGTGCCGGTGAGGCGTCCCTCGGCGACGCGCTGGGTGCCGTCCGGGAGGGCGAGGGCTGCGGCGCAGGCGAAGTGGGCGCCGCGGTGGGGGGTGTCGATGTCGAGGAGCTGGGCGAGGAGCAGGTCGAGGTTGGCGCGGTCGTCGCCGTGGCGTCCGGCCCAGCGGGCGGAGAAGATGCCGGGGGCGCCGCCGAGGACGTCGACGCAGAGGCCGGAGTCGTCGGCGACCGCGGGCAGTCCGGTGGCCCGGGCGAGGGCGTGGGCCTTGAGGAGGGCGTTCTCGGCGAAGGTGACGCCGGTCTCCTTGACGTCGGGGATGTCGGGGAAGGCGTCCACGCCGACGAGGTCGTGGGTGAGGCCCGCGTCGGCGAGGATGGCCTTGAGTTCGGTGATCTTCCCGGTGTTGCGGGTGGCGAGGATCAGGCGCGTCATGCCCCCAGTATCTACGGGGTGCGGACCGTACCTACGGCGTGCAGACCTTGCCGATCTCGGTGGCGGCGTCGGTGACGGGGGTGAGGTCGGGGGTGGGGTCGCCGGCTTCGATGGAGGCGCGGACGTTGTCGACTCCGGCGGCGAGGTCGTCGACGGCCTTGCCGAGGTCGGCGTTGTCGGTGGTGTCGCCGAGGTCGGCGAGTTCGCGGTCGATCTGGTCGAGGGACTCCTTGGCCTGGGTGGGGTCGTCGGAGGCGGTGGAGACGGCTTGCTGGAGGTTGTCGACGCTGGTGGCGATGGCGTCGGCGGTGGCGACGCAGTCGAGGGCCTTGTCGATCGCGCTGCATCCGACGGCCGCGGGTATGAGCAGGGCGGCTGCGGTGATGACGGCTGCGGTGCGGCGGCGGGCGGGCATGGGTCGTCCTCCTGGTGTGCGGACGGGCGCACGGTGGTTCCGTGCGCCCGTTGGGGGTGACGCCGGCGGGGGTGCCGGCGGTTGCCCGCGGGGGGGTGGGGATGTGCGGCGCGGGTTCCCGGGGTGGGGGCGGGTCAGGTGGTGCGGGTGTCAGGTGGTGGGGGCGGTGTCGTCGAGGGCGGTGCGCTGGAGGGCGGCGAGGTCGGCGCAGCCTCCGGTGGCGAGGTCGAGGAGGGCGTTGAGTTCCTTGCGGTCGAAGGGTTCGGCCTCGGCGGTGCCCTGGACCTCGACGAAGCGTCCGTCGCCGGTGCAGACGACGTTCATGTCGGTCTCGGCGCGGACGTCCTCCTCGTAGCAGAGGTCGAGGAGGGGTGTGCCGTCGACGATGCCGACGGAGACGGCGGCGACGGTGCCGGTGAGGGGCTGCCGGCCGGTCCTGACGAGCTTCTTGCGCTGGGCCCAGGTGACGGCGTCGGCGAGGGCGACGTAGGCGCCGGTGATGGCGGCGGTGCGGGTGCCTCCGTCGGCCTGGAGGACGTCGCAGTCGAGGACGACGGTGTTCTCGCCGAGGGCCTTGTAGTCGATGACGGCGCGCAGGGACCGGCCGATGAGCCGGCTGATCTCGTGGGTGCGGCCGCCGATCCTGCCGCGGACGGATTCGCGGTCGCCGCGGGTGTTGGTGGAGCGGGGGAGCATCGAGTACTCGGCGGTGACCCAGCCTTCGCCGCTGCCCTTGCGCCAGCGGGGGACGCCTTCGGTGAAGGAGGCGGTGCAGAGGACCTTGGTGTCGCCGAAGGAGACGAGGACGGAGCCCTCGGCGTGCTTGCTCCAGCCTCGTTCGATGGTGACGGGGCGGAGTTGTTCGGGGGTGCGGCCGTCGATGCGTGACATGGGGGCGAGCCTAGCGGCAGACGGGTGAGGGGCCTGCGTCCGGTGATCGGATTCAGGCCCCTCGGGTGCGCCGGGCGCCGCTGGGGTGGGGCGTCAGTGCGCGGTGCGGTGGGTTCGGGTCACATCATGTCTTCGATGTCGGCGGCGATGGGGTCGGCGTCGGTGCCGATGACGACCTGGATGGCGGTGCCCATCTTGACGACTCCGTGCGCGCCGGCGGCCTTGAGGGCTGCTTCGTCGACCTTGGAGGGGTCTGCGACCTCGGTGCGGAGGCGGGTGATGCAGCCTTCGATCTCCTCGATGTTGTCGATCCCGCCGAGGCCGGCGACGATCTTCTCAGCCTTTGTGGCCATGTTCTCTCCCTGATGTCCTGTGCGCGGGGCGTCTGCCGACCCACCGTTGGTCGGATTTGTCACGGTAACGCACGGTTGGCCCATCTTCACGGGCGGGTGGTCGTCGTCTGCCGAAGGATGGCGACCACCGGCGTCCCGTCCGCCCCGCAGTGCGGTGCGGCCGTCCGACCGTTGGCGACTGGTCTACACCAGTCTGCAGCACCTGCCAACCAGAGTCTGCCCCGGGAGGACGCCGATGAGCGCGGAGAGCGCCGCCGCACCGCAGCACCGCTGGTGGAACGGGCTGTTCCAGGGGCTCCAGAAGGTGGGGCGGAGTCTGCAGCTGCCGGTGGCGGTGCTGCCGGCGGCGGGGCTGCTGGTGAGCCTGGGCAATCTGTTCGGCGCCTATCTGCACGGCCCGTTCTGGGACAAGACCGCGAACGTGCTGATCAAGGGCGGTACGGGGATCCTCGACGGGGCGCTGGGGCTGCCACTGCTGTTCTGCATCGGGGTGGCGATCGGGTTCGCGAGGAAGGCGGACGGCTCCACGGCGCTGGCGGCGGTGGCGGGGTTCCTCGTCTACTTCAACGTACTGAAGGCCTTCCCGATGGACGGCACGGTGACGGAGGCGGTGCCGGACGGGGTGCCGCAGAACCCCGGGGTGCTGGGCGGCATCCTGATCGGTCTGCTGACGGCGGTGATCTGGCAGCGCTACCACCGCACCAGGCTGGTGGACTGGCTGGGCTTCTTCAACGGCCGGCGGCTGGTGCCGATCATCATGGCCTTCGTCTGCTGCGTCCTGGGGGTGCTGTTCGGTCTGCTGTGGGAGCCGGTGGGTGATGCGCTGACCTCGTTCGCGAAGCAGCTGATCGACCTGGGGGCCTGGGGTGCGGCGATCTTCGGCGTGGCGAACCGCCTGCTGATCCCGATCGGCATGCACCAGTTCCTGAACACGTTCTTCTGGTTCCAGGCGGGCGAGTACACGGACGACGACGGCACGGTGGTGCAGGGCGATCTGACGCGGTTCTTCGCGGGGGACCCGGATGCGGGCCTGTTCATGTCGGGCTTCTTCCCGATCATGATGTTCGGGCTCCCGGCGGCGGCCCTGGCGATCACGCACTGTGCGCGGCCGGAGCACCGCAAGCGGGTGGCGGGGCTGATGGTGTCGGTGGCGCTGACGTCCTTCGTCACGGGGGTGACGGAGCCGATCGAGTTCTCGTTCATGTTCGCGGCGCCGCTGCTGTACGGGCTGCACGCGCTGCTGACGGGTGCGTCGATGGCGATCACCTGGGGGCTGGGGGTGCATGCGGGGTTCAGCTTCTCGGCGGGGCTGATCGACTACATCGTCAACTGGCACCTGGACACCAAACCGTGGCTGATCATCCCGATCGGGTTGTGCTTCGCGGTCGTCTACTACGTGCTGTTCCGGATTCTGATCACTGTCTTCGATATTCCGACTCCGGGGCGTGAGCCGGAGGAGCTGGAGGAGGAGATCGAGCGGGAGCAGACGAAGTAGCCCTCCCTCACCAGGCAGAACCCCGGCGGGGTGCGGCCCCCGGACCCGTGCGGGTCCGGGGGCCGCCGTGCGGGTGACCTGATTGTTATCCGGGCCGGGAAATTCGCAGGTTCCTTATCTATCGTTCACCGTGCTACAACAGGTCTACACCACTCAAAGGTGTAGACCACGCGGTCCAGACCATCGGCCGCGTTCCCCTTTTGTGAGACGCCGCCCTCCCCCGTGCTCCGTCCCGGCGACGTCTTGTTCCACTGGAGGAAGTTGATGTCCACGGCTAGCGCCGCCCCCGAGGCGGACAAGAAGAAGATGGGCGCGGGCGCGATGGCGGTCATGCAGCGCATCGGCCGCAGCCTGATGCTGCCGGTCGCCGTGCTGCCCGCCGCCGCGCTGCTGGTGCGCTTCGGTCAGCCCGACATGCTGGGCAAGGAGTCGTTCCCGGGCTTCATCACCGAGATCGCGGGCTATATGGCCGCGGGTGGCGGCGCGCTGCTGGACAACATGGCGCTGCTGTTCGCCGTGGGCATCGCGATCGGCTTCGCGAAGAAGTCCGACGGCTCCACCGCGCTCGCCGCGGTCGTCGGCTACCTGGTGTTCAAGAGCGTGCTCGGCACCTTCACCGACAGCAGCCTCCCGAAGAAGGAGGCGATCGTCGACGGCAAGATCGTCATGGTGGAGCAGGCCGTCGACGCCAAGGTGCTCGGCGGCGTGGTCATGGGCATCATCGTGGCCCTGCTGTACCAGCGCTTCTACCGCACCAAGCTGCCCGACTGGGCGGGCTTCTTCGGCGGCCGCCGCCTGGTGCCGATCCTGTCGGCCTTCGCGGGTCTGCTCACCGGCATCGTCTTCGGTCTCATCTGGCCGTGGCTCGGCGCGGGCCTGCACTGGTTCGGTGAGAGCCTGGTCGAGTCCGGCGCCGTGGGCGCGGGCATCTTCGGTGTGGCCAACCGCGCGCTGATCCCGGTCGGCATGCACCACCTGCTCAACTCCTTCCCGTGGTTCCAGGCCGGCACCTACGAGGGCAAGAGCGGCGACATCGCCCGCTTCCTGGCGGGCGACCCGTCCGCCGGGCAGTTCATGACCGGCTTCTTCCCGATCATGATGTTCGCCCTGCCGGCCGCCTGCCTGGCGATCGTGCACTGCGCCCGCCCGGAGCGCCGCAAGGTCGTCGGCGGCATGATGTTCTCCCTCGCGCTCACCTCCTTCGTCACCGGTGTGACCGAGCCGATCGAGTTCACCTTCATGTTCATCGCCCCGGTCCTGTACGCGATCCACGCGGTGCTGACCGGTGTCTCGATGGCGCTGACCTGGGCGCTCGGGATGAAGGACGGCTTCGGCTTCTCGGCCGGCGCGGTCGACTTCTTCCTGAACCTGGGGATCGCCACCAACCCGTGGGGCCTGGCCCTGGTGGGTCTGGTCTTCGCGGCGGTCTACTACGTGATCTTCCGCTTCGCGATCACCAAGTTCAACATCCCGACGCCGGGCCGCGAGTCCGACGAGGAACTCGCCGAGCTGGAGAAGGCCGAGGCCAAGTAGGCCCGCGCCGCCCCCGGCACCCGCACCCGGAGCCCCCGCCCTCGTCCTCAGGGCGGGGGCTCCGTCCGTCTCCCGGACGGGCTCCGGGCTCTTCAGGGGCGGCCGGGCGGCGGGACGGCGGCGGGCGGGTCCGCGGCGGGGACGCAGAGCACCGGCACGCTCGACAGATGGAGCAGCTTGTGGGGGGTGGAGCCGAGGAGCGCTCCGCGCATCGGGCTCTCCCCGTAGCTGCCGACGACCACGACCCGGGCCGCGTGCCGGGCGGCCGCGTCGAGCAGTGCCTGGGCCGGGTGGGCGTCGAGGATCTCGACCACGGTGCGCACGCCCGCGGCCTCGGCGGTGCTGCGCGCGTGGGCGAGGGCCTCCCGGCCCGCGGAGCGCAGGGCGTCGGAGTGGGCGCGGTACTCCTCGCCGAGCGAGCCCGGGGCTCCGGCCCCGTAGACCAGGACCAGGGGTTCGTGGAAGGCGGCGGCCGTCTGGATGGCGACGTCCAAGGCGCGCAGCGCGCCCGGGGACTCGTCGTATCCCAGCACCACGGACATCTCAGCCCTCCTCCCCGGGGCCCGGGCCCCGGTGGGCGCCGGGGACGAGCGCGGGGTCGGCCACCCCGCGCCGCTCCCGCCAGAACGGCCCCCCGGCCAGGCGCTGGGCGGCCAGCACCAGGATGCCGACGAGCACGATGAAGATCCCGATCACCAGCGGCGGTCCGAGGCCGAACCAGGAGGTGCCGCTGTAGGAGTTGGCGGGGTCGGCCATGTCCCCGACGGATTCGACCAGCAGCCAGAACAGCAGCCCCGCCCCGACGAGCGGCCCGACGCCGATCAGCAGCAGGTTGCGCAGGCTCTCGGTCAGGTGGCGGCGGTAGTAGACGGCGCAGGCGACACCGGTGAGCGCGTAGTAGAAGGCGATCAGCAGCGAGAGCGCGGTGAGCGAGTCGAAGAGGGCGTTCTCGCTGATCTGGTTGACGACCAGGTACCAGGCGATGGCGACGACGGCGACGCCCCAGGTGCTGATGTCGGGGGTGCGGAAGCGGGGGTTGATCCGCGCCAGGGGGGCGGGCAGGGCCCCGCGCCGGGCCATGGACAGCGCGGTGCGCGAGGCGGGGATGATCGTGGTCTGGGTGGAGGCGAGCGCGGAGGTGGAGACGGCGAGGAGGACGAGCCAGTCCCAGCCTCCGAGGGCCTCGGTGGCGAGCTGCGCGAAGATGAACTCCTCCTCGGCGGCGTTCTCGGCGAGGTAGGCGGGGCCGGCGTAGGCGACGACGGCGATGCCCACGGACAGGTAGGTGACGACCAGGACGACGGTGGACCAGATGCCGGCCCGTCCGGGGGCGCTGGCGCCACTGCCCTTGACCTCCTCGGTCAGGTTGACCGCCGACTCCCAGCCCCAGTACATGAACACGCCGAGCAGCAGTCCCCCGGTGAGGGCGGCGCCGCCTTCGCCGAAGGGGTTGAGCCAGGAGAAGGAGGGTTCGACGGCGTCCAGGGAGCCGGTGCCCGCGTAGACGCGGTAGAGGGCGACGCCGGCGAAGACGAGCAGGCAGGCCACCTGGGCGAGGATCAGTGCGTTCTGCACATGGGCGGAGGCCTCGGTGCCGATGACGCAGATGGCGGTCATGACGAGGATCAGCAGGACGGCGAGCGTCTGGCGGACGGCGTCGTTCTCGGCCCATCCGTCGAGGCCGACGGTCAGCAGTCCGAAGCCGACGGCGACGTCCGCGAGCGAGCCGACGACGAGGACGCCGGTCATCATGATCGCCCAGCCGCCGAACCAGCCCGCCCAGGGGCCCATGGCGCGGGTGACCCAGGAGAAGGTGGTGCCGCAGTCCTGGTCGACGCGGTCGAGGTAGTAGAACGCCGAGGCGATCAGGAGCATGGGGACGAAGGAGGCGAGGACGACGCCGGGGGCGTAGACGGCCACCAGGGCGACGATCGGCCCGATGACGGCGGCCAGCGAGTAGGCGGGCGACGTGGAGTTGATGCCGATCACGAGGGCGTCGAGGAAGCCGATCGCGTCGTGTTTCAGTTCCGCGGCGGGGGGCCCGGCGCCGCGGTCGTGCGCCGGTCGGGAGCCCGCGCTGTCGTCGGCCATGGCGCCTCACAGAAGGTGACGGGGGGCAACTCTGTGCTCACCGTAAGGCCGGGAGGCCGAGCCGGCCCGCCGGGCGTGGTCCGGCCGGGTGCCCCGCCCCGCCCGCTCCCGTCGGGGCGGGCGGGCCGCTCAGATCTCGTACACGGCTCCGGGGCGGGCGAGCTCCGCCGGGCCGTCGTACTCCTCGCGGGCGTCGGCGAGATTGCGCTCCCCGTCGGTCCACGGGGGGATGTGGGTGAGCACCAGGCGCCCGGCGCCGGCGCGCCGGGCGGAGACCCCGGCCTCGCGTCCGTTGAGGTGGAGGTCCGGGATGTCCTCCTTGCCGTCCACGAAGGAGGCCTCGCACAGGTACAGGTCACTGCCGTGGGCCAGCGCGTCGAGGGCCGTGCTGGCGCCCGTGTCGCCGGAGTAGGTCAGCGACCGGCCACCGTGCTCCAGCCGGATGGCGTAGGCCTCGACGGGGTGGGGGACCCGCTCGGTGCGGACGGCGAACGGCCCGATGCGGAAGCCGCCGGGCTCCAGCGTGCGGAAGTCGAAGACCTCGCTCATCGAGGACGGCGAGGGCGTGTCCGCGTAGGCGGTGGTCAGGCGCTGCTCGGTGCCCTCGGGGCCGTACACGGGGATGGCCGGGCAGCGGCCGCCGTCGTGGCGGTAGTAGCGGGCCACGAAGTAGCCGCACATGTCGATGCAGTGGTCGGCGTGGAGGTGGCTGAGGAAGATGGCGTCGAGGTCGTAGAGACCGCAGTGGCGCTGCAGCTCGCCGAGGGCGCCGTTGCCCATGTCGAGGAGCAGCCGGAAGCCGTCGGCCTCGACGAGGTAGCTCGAGCAGGCCGACTCCACGGACGGGAACGACCCCGAGCAACCGACGACGGTGAGCTTCATGGAGCGGGAACCTCCGTGGACGAAGGAGGGCTGGGGGGAGGTCGTGCGGTGCGTCGAGAGTAAGGCGCGAAAGGTCCGGTCGCTCCTCAGCGACGCTCTGTTGTGGGGGAACTCACCCCCGTGTTCGGCGGGTGCGCCTCGCGGCCGCCCGCAGGGGTACGGTCGTGCGCATGGACACGTCGTGGTGGCTCGCCCTGGGCGCGGTGGTGGTGCTGGCGCTGGTGGTGGCGGTCTCCGACGGGCTGGGGCGCGGTCCGCGGCCGCGTCGGCCCGAGGGCCGGCGCCGTCCGCCGGCGCGGCCGGGTGAGCGGGCCCGGCCCGGGGACCGGGCGCCGGTCGCGGGTGAGATCTGGTGGGCGCGGGTGCCCTACGAGGACGGCCCCGGGGCGAAGGACCGGCCCTGCCTGGTGCTGTCGGTGAGCGGGGGCACGGCCCGCGTCGCGAAGATCACCAGCCGGTACCGCGACGAGCGGCCGGGGGTGATCGCCCTGCCGCCGGGTTCGGTGGGCGATGTGCGGGGGCGGGCGAGCTTCCTGGAGACGGACGAGCTGCGCCGGGTGCGGCTGCGGGAGTTCCGCAGGCGGGTGGGGGCGGTGGACCCCGCGGTGTGGGACCGGGTCCGGCACCTGGCGGCCTGAGTCAGGCCGCCAGGGCGCGGGTGGCTCAGGCCCAGAGCTGGCCCTGGAGGGCCTCGACGGCCGCCTCGGTCGTCGGCGCGGTGTAGACGCCGGTGGACAGGTACTTCCATCCGCCGTCGGCGACGACGAAGACGATGTCGGCGCTCTCGCCGGCCTTGGCGGCCTTCCTTCCGACGCCGATGGCGGCGTGCAGGGCGGCACCGGTGGAGACGCCCGCGAAGATGCCCTCCTGCTGGAGCAGCTCCCGTGTGCGGGTGACGGCGTCGGCCGATCCGACGGAGAAGCGGGTGGTGAGCACGGAGGCGTCGTAGAGCTCGGGGACGAAGCCCTCGTCGAGGTTGCGCAGCCCGTAGACGAGGTCGTCGTAGCGGGGTTCGGCGGCGACGATCCTCACCTCGGGCTTGTGCTCGCGCAGGTAGCGGCCGACGCCCATGAGGGTGCCGGTGGTGCCCAGTCCGGCCACGAAGTGGGTGACGGAGGGCAGGTCGGCGAGGATCTCGGGGCCGGTGGTGGCGTAGTGGGCGCCCGCGTTGCCGGGGTTGCCGTACTGGTAGAGCATCACCCAGGAGGGGTTCTGCCCGGCGAGTTCCTTGGCGACGCGGACGGCGGTGTTGGAGCCGCCGGCGGCGGGGGACGAGATGATCTCGGCGCCCCACATCGCGAGCAGGTCGCGGCGCTCCTGCGAGGTGTTCTCCGGCATGACGCAGACGATGCGGTAGCCCTTGAGCCTGGCCGCCATGGCGAGCGAGATGCCGGTGTTGCCGCTGGTGGGTTCGAGGATGGTGCAGCCGGGGGTGAGGCGGCCGTCCTTCTCGGCCTGCTCGACCATGTGGAGCGCGGGGCGGTCCTTGATCGAGCCGGTGGGGTTGCGGTCCTCCAGTTTCGCCCAGATGCGGACGTCCTCGGAGGGCGACAGCCGCGGCAGCCGGACGAGCGGTGTGTTGCCGACCGCCGCGAGGGGGGAGTCGTACCGCATCAGCGCATTCCGCCGGCGACGGCCGGGAGGATGGTGACGCTGTCGCCGTCGGACAGCGGGGTGGCGATGCCCTCCAGGAAGCGGACGTCCTCGTCGTTGAGGTAGACGTTGACGAAGCGGCGCAGCTGGGAGCCGTTGTCCTTGTCGACGATGCGCTCCTGGATGCCCGCGTGGCGCGAGTCGAGGTCGGCGAACAGCTCGGCGAGAGTCGCTCCGCTGCCCTCGACGGCCTTGGCGCCGTCGGTGTAGCTGCGGAGGATGGTCGGGATGCGGACCTCGATGGCCATGGTGTGGGCTCCTGTAGGAAGGGTGGCGCAGGGCGCGCGGCGGGGCCCCCGCGCGAGGGGCTTTGTCTGCTGGGTGCGCTCGTACGTCAGGCGGCGCGGGCGCAGGGACCGGCGGCTGCCGGACACATCGCGCTGGCGAGGCGGCACAGGTCGACGTGCAGCCGCGCAACGAGCAGCAGGGTGCTCGGCGTCTTGTCGCTCACGTCAGGGTCAACCATGCGGTCATCGTATCGATTCCCGGTCCGGGATCCGGAGTGTGATCCCATATGGTGGACTTCCTCTGCTCACGATGCGGTCTCCGGGTGCGGGGGCGGCTCCGGGGGCCGCGGACGGGGACCGGGTCAGTAGGCGTCGACGACGCGGACGTCCTCTTCGGTGATCTCGCCGTCCACGATGCGGAAGGAGCGGAACTGGAAGGGTCCGGCGCCGTCGGTGTCGGCGGTGGAGACCAGGACGTAGTGGGCGCCGGGCTCGCCCGCGTAGGAGACGTCGGTGCGCGAGGGGTAGGCCTCGGTGGCGGTGTGGGAGTGGTAGATGACCACCGGCTCCTCGTCGTTGTCGTCCAGCTCGCGGTAGAGCTTGAGGAGGTCGCCGGAGTCGAACTCGTAGAAGGTGGGCGAGCGGGCGGCGTTCAGCATCGGGATGAAGCGCTCGGGGCGCCCGGAGCCCTCCGGGCCCGCCACGACCCCGCAGGCCTCGTCGGGGTGGTCCTCGCGGGCGTGGGCGACGATCCGGTCGTACAGGGCGCGGGTGATGGTCAGCATGGGCGACAGGATAGGCGGACGGCCGGCGGGCCCGGGACGAGGTGCCCGACGGGTGAGACGCCCGGTGGGACGGCGGGGGCGGGCCCCTTCACCGCCCCGGGGCGGACCCACCGCCGCGGGGCCCGCGGGGCCCGCGGGGCCGGGGCCGCCGGCCCGGGAGGCCGGGGGCGGCGACTCAGGGGCTCAGGGTCTCGACCAGGGTCTCCTGGAGGGCGCCGAGCCAGAGGTAGGCCATCACCATCGGCTTGCGCGGGTCCTCGTCCGGCAGGCGGTACAGCTCCTCGTTGTCGTCCTCGTCGCCGACCTCCAGCCGGGTGCCGATGGTCAGGCGGAGGTCGTTGAGCGCCCCGAGCCAGTGGCGGCAGTCCTCGGCGCGCAGCTCCAGCACCGCGCCGCCGTCCCCGGCGGGGGTGAGCGCGTCGAGGGAGCGCACCACCGCGAGGGCGTCCTCGCGCTTGCGGGTGCGCAGGTCGGCCTCGGTGAAGCGGCGGAACTCGGCGGAGCGGGCGCGCAGTTCCTCGTCGGCGCGGTCCGCGCCGGGGCCCTGGTAGGCCTCGGGGAAGAGCCGGGCCAGCGCGGGATCGGACGGGGGCTCGCTGGGCCCCTCGGCGAACAGGGCGGCCAGCGGGTCGTCGCCCTGCACCGGTTCGTCGCCGGGGCCGATGAGTTCCAGGAGCTGCACGGCGAGCGAGCGGAGGATGGAGATCTCCACCTCGTCCAGCGCCACGGCTGCGCCGCCGCCCTCCAGCGGCTCGAAGTGAGAGCTCATCAGATGCGGTCCTGGGAGAGGGTGGCCCACAACCCGTAGCCGTGCATGGCCTGCACGTCGCGCTCCATCTCCTCGCGGCTGCCGCTGGAGACGACGGCGCGCCCCTTGTGGTGGACGTCGAGCATCAGCTTGTGCGCCTTGTCCTTGGAATAGCCGAAGTACGCCTGGAACACATAGGTGACATAGCTCATCAGGTTGACGGGGTCGTTGTGCACCAGGGTCACCCAGGGCACGTCGGGCTCGGGGACGGCGGATGCCTCCTCCGCCGACTCGGTCCGCTCGATCTCCAGTGGCACGGTCACGCAACCCATGCTGCCACCTGAGCCCCCCTGCCGCACAAACGGCCTCGCGGGGGCCGGGACGGGAGGCCGGCCGGACGAGGACGGCCGCCCGCCCGCCGAGATCTCGTCAAAGTGACGAAATGGGGGTACGCTTCCTGCCATGGCCGCGCCGGACGGGGGGCGGCCCCGTACGTCCCGCCCGCCCGACGGGCGGCCCGACACGAACCACGAGGTGCACCGCTGTGGATGCTGCGGACCTTGGACTCCCGGTGGACGTCCCGTCGACCGCTCTCTTCACCGACCAGTACGAGCTGACCATGCTCCAGGCCGCACTCAGGGCCGGCACGGCCGAGCGGCGCTCCGTCTTCGAGGTCTTCACGCGGCGGCTGCCGAACGGGCGCCGCTACGGGGTGGTCGCCGGCACCGGGCGCGTCCTCGACGCCGTGGAGAACTTCCGCTTCGACCCGGCCCTGCTCGGCTTCCTGCGCGAGCGGGGGGTGGTGGACGAGGCGACGCTGCGATGGCTGGCCGAGTACCGCTTCCGCGGCGACGTGTGGGGGTACCCGGAGGGGGAGGTCTACTTCCCCGGCTCCCCGGTCATGCGGGTCGAGGGCTCGTTCGCCGAGTGCGTGCTGCTGGAGACGGTGATCCTGTCCGTCCTCAACCACGACTCCGCGATCGCGGCCGCGGCCTCCCGGATGTCGGCCGCGGCGGGCGGACGCGGGCTGATCGAGATGGGCGCCCGGCGCACCCACGAGCTGGCGGCCGTGGCGGCCGCCCGCGCGGCCTACGTCGGCGGCTTCGACTCCACCTCCGACCTGGCGGCCGGCTTCCGCTACGGCATCCCCACCGTCGGCACCAGCGCCCACGCCTTCACCCTGCTGCACGACACCGAGCGGGGGGCCTTCCGGGCGCAGGTGGACTCCCTGGGCCGGGGGACCACCCTCCTGGTGGACACCTACGACGTGGCCGAGGCGGTGCGCACGGCCGTGGACATCGCGGGGCCCGAACTCGGCGCCGTCCGGATCGACTCCGGGGACCTGCTGCTCGTCGCCCACCGGGTGCGCCGGCAGCTCGACGAGCTCGGGGCGGTGAACACCAGGATCGTCGTCACCTCCGACCTGGACGAGTACGCCATCGCCTCGCTCGCCGCCGCCCCGGTGGACGCCTACGGCGTGGGCACCCAGCTGGTCACCGGCAGCGGTCACCCCACCTGCTCGATGGTCTACAAGCTGGTCGCCCGGGCGCGCTCCACCGATCCGGGCGCGCCGCTGGAACCCGTCGCCAAGAAGTCCCGCGGGGGCAAGACCTCGATCGGCGGCCGCAAGTGGGCGGCGCGGCGGCCGGACGAGCAGGGCGTGGCCGAGGCGGAGGTGGTCGGCACCGGCGCGGTGCCGGACGGGCTGGCCGACCGGCAGCTGCTGGTGCAGCTGGTCAAGGGCGGCGAGGTGGTGGCCCGGGAGCCGCTGGACGCGGCCCGCGAGCGGCACCTCGCCGTCCGCGGCGGGCTCCCGCTGTCGGCGACCCAGCTCTCGCGCGGCGAACCGGTCCTGCCCACCGAGTACCTCTGAGCGCCGCGCTCCCGGCGGGCGGCGGCCCGGCCCCTTCCCGGGCCCCCGCCCCTCTGGCTACGCTCGGTAGTGCCGTGGGCCGACCCGACCCGTTCCCCTCCACCACCACCGAAGGACACCCGCCATGCACCGCGCGTTGATCGTCGTGGACGTCCAGAACGACTTCTGCGAGGGAGGCAGCCTCGCGGTCGCGGGCGGCGCGGACGTCGCGGCCGCGATCACCGAGCTGATCGGACACGCCCAGCCCGGCTACCGGCACGTGGTGGCCACCCGGGACCACCACGTGGACCCGGGCGCCCACTTCTCCGACCACCCCGACTACGTCGGCTCCTGGCCGCGGCACTGCGTCGCGGGCACCGAGGGGGTCGGCTTCCACCCGAACTTCGCCCCGGCCGTCGCCTCCGGCTCCATCGCCGCCGTGTTCGACAAGGGCGCCTACTCGGCGGCCTACAGCGGTTTCGAGGGGGCCGACGAGCACGGGACCTCCCTGGCCGACTGGCTGCGCGCACGGCGGGTGGCCGAGGTCGACGTCGTCGGCATCGCCACCGACCACTGCGTCCGCGCCACCGCGCTCGACGCGGCACGCGAGGGGTTCGCCACCCGGGTGCTGCTCGACCTGACGGCGGGCGTGGCCCGCGAGACCACGGACCGCGCCCTGGAGGAGCTCCGGGAGGCGGGCGTGGAGGTGAGCGGCAAGCCGGTGGTGCGCTGAGGCGCCGCGCCGGGAGGCCCCGGGGCCGCCTCGGGGGCCGTCTCGGGGCTCAGGGCCGCATCAGCGCCCGTATGGGGTGCCAGAGCTCCTGCGGGCGCTCCCGCTCGGCCCGCCACAGCAGCCCGTCCGGATGGTGCAGCACGGCGGTGATCTCGTCCGGGGTCGGGGGCTCGGCGTTCCCCCGCAGGTAGACGGCCCGCAGCCCGAGGTTGCGCAGCCGGGTCAGGGCCCGCGCCCGGTTGGCGGCGTGCACCAGGAACCTGACGTTGGTCCCGTCGCCCGCCGGGTTCGGCAGGCTGAGCGCGACGACGACGCTGCCTCCTGGCAGCTTGGCGAAACCTCCGCCGGGCATACGGAACCACTCCCCCGTGAGTTCGATGTCAATAAGGGCTCTGCCCCCGCACCTAAACACGATCGGCCGCCGCCCGCTAGAGGGCGACGGCCGATCATGGATTGACCTGCGGTTTTACCGATCAGCGACCCGAGGGGCTGATCTTGATCTTCAGCTTCTGCCCATTGCGGGACTCGCTGACGATCGCGATTCGGGTGTTGGTGTCAGTGACCTTCACACCCGCGGTCGGGTTCTCCGGGTACCAGTAGGTGCCCTTGCGGTCGTCGAAGACCGAGACACCCCGCTGGGACGGGATCCGCTGCGCCACGCCCGCCTTGTGGAGGGTGAGGCGGTCGGTCCGGTAGCGGCTGAACGTGGAGTCGAACGACTGGATCCGGTTCCGCATCAGCGTGCCGTCGGCCCACTTCATCGGGGCCGGGTGCGCGTCGATCGGCAGGACCAGGCCCTCACCGGGGTGCGCGCTGGTGTTGTTGTCGTTCTGGGAGGTGTCCCACTTCCAGATCAGCATGCCGTTCTGGTACGGGTAGTGCTCCACCCAGCCGTTCTTCGGGGCGGTGAACCCGAAGTTGTAGGGCCCGACCTCCAGGGTCCGGTCGTACGAGACGTACTGGCGGTTCTCGACGATGTAGTACTGGTCGTACTCCTGGGTGAACGACTCCCCGATGCGGGAGAAGCCGTTCGCCGTCCAGCCCGCGTCGCCGTTCTCGGCGTTGTCGCCGAAGAGCTCCTGGCCGTCCGCCGTCAGGGTGATGGCGTCGGCGGTGAAGCCCTTGCCGGCCACGCCGCCGTCGGTCTGGTAGCGGAAGCGCAGGTCGATCTTCTGGCCCGCGTAGGCGTCCAGCGGGTAGGCGAGCGCCCGGTGACCCTCGGAGGGGCCGGTCAGGGCCGGCTTGTCACCGGCGTCGCGCGGGATGGCCTGGCCGTCCGACGTACCGTCGACGGGGGTCCAGTTGGCGCCGCCGTCGGTGGAGACCTCGGTGTAGAGGTAGTCGTAGTCGGCCTCGATGTCCCACCAGCCGTCGAGCTCCAGGGAGGCGCTCGACGCGCCCGTCAGGTCGACGGAGCGGGTCAGGGTGTTCCTGAGGTCGTCGCCCATGTCGCTCCACCACTGCATGGAGCCCTCGGCGGGCTTCACGACGGTGGTGGTGACCTCGCGCTCGGGCAGCTCGACGATGACGGCCTGCGGGCGCTTGGTGTTGTACGCGGAGACGCCCAGCGTGTGGGTGGACCGCTGACCCGCCTTGGCCGTCTCGTAGTTGAGCCAGCCGAGCTGGAGCTTGTCCCAGGCGTTCATGTCGCCGGGGACGTCCCCGATGGTGTCCTTGCCGGCGCCCAGCCAGGAGCCGGAGGACATCAGGGTCCAGAAGCCGGTGGAGTTCTCGCCGCCCTGGGTGTCGTAGTGGTCCGGCAGACCGAGGTCGTGGCCGTACTCGTGGGCGAAGACGCCGAGTCCGCCGTTCTCGGGCTGCATCGTGTAGTCGCCGACCCAGATGCCGGAGTCGCCGATCTCGGTCCCGCCGGCGCGGTTGCCCGCCGGACCGGTCAGGCCCGCGTCGGTGCCGTAGGCGTACCAGCGGTGGGCCCACAGGGCGTCACCGCCCTGCGCACCGCCGCCGGCCGACTCGTCCTCGCCCGCGTGGACGATCTGGAAGTGGTCGATGTAGCCGTCCGGCTCGTTGAAGTCGCCGTCGCCGTCGAAGTCGTAGCGGTCCCACTCGTCGTAGGAGGACAGCTGCGCCTTGATCTGGGCGTCGGTGCGGCCCTGGGCCTTCTGGTCCGCGGTCCAGGCGGCCACGCCGTCGCGGACCGTGTCCCAGACGTTGGAGCAGTTGGACTGGCCGCAGTAGTTGGAGCCGTACCGCGCCTCGTTGTACTCGACCTTGACCCAGTCGGAGACCTCGCCGTCCACCGAGTAGCGCCCGGAGGACGTCCGCTCGTAGTAGGTCTTCAGCGAGTCCTTCTGGCGGCCCTTGCGGTCCTTGCCGGTGCCGAAGTACAGGTCCTGGAAGTGCTCGCGGTCGTAGTCCGCCTGCCAGGCCGTGGAGTTGTCGACCGTGCGGTCGGGCTTCGCGATCCGGTTGTGCAGCGGGCCCGGGTCGCCGCCGTACTTGACGACCGGCGGCTGGGGGCCGGAGCCGTCGGGGTCGTACATCGTGGTGTCGTCGACCTTGTCGCCGAACTCCACCAGGATGGTGAAGATCTTGTCGGTCTTCTCCCGGGCGAGCTCGACGTACTTCTTGTTGTCGAGCCGGACGACCTTGGAGCCCTTGCGGGACTGGACCGTGGCCTCTCCCGATATGACCTGCTCCAGGGCCGCCTGCCGCTGCGCCTCCTGCTTCTTGGTGAACGGCCCCTCGAGGTCGTGCTCGACATGCCCCTGATGCGGTGCCGGGTCGTGCCTCTCGATGGCCGCCGGGCCGGACGGCTTGCCGCCGTCGGCCTGGGCGAAGGTGAACGCCGAGGCCGTCGCGGTCGTCGCGGCCAGGGCCACGACCACTGCGGTCGCTCTGAACGTCCGTCGATTACTGGTCACTTGATGGTGTCCTCCCCCGCGTTCCGTCGCCGTCGCGGACCGGTTGGTGGGGTCGTCCGCGCGGGCGGTGTACGCGTCTCAAGTGACGACATTCGACCGGAGTCGGGGAAGAAAAGACAGTCCTTGACTTGAACAGGCCAACTGCACTATGCAGTAGCGCCGATCCGCTATCCGGACGATCCCCAAATCAGCCTGGACCCCGACACTTTCGGCCACACGGCCCACCGGATGAATCCGTGCGCCCCCCTGTGCACCGGCACCGTGGGTCAGGTCACGCTTACGTCGTGTTCCCTCCGGGCATCGGGAACCGTAGAGTCCTGAGCCAGTGCGACCTGGCCCGTGCCTTCCCCGCCCCTGCCCCGAGGACGGATCCCGTGATGCCGCGTCCGACTGCCGCCCAGTACGCCTCCGGTTCGGCCACCGCCGTCTCCTCGGCCGTCGCCCTGCTCCTGCTGACCGGCGCCGGGAGCGTCCTCGCCACCGCCGCGGTCGCCGCCACGGCACTCGCCCTCGGGCTCGCGGTCGCCGCGGCGCCCGCCCTGCACCGGCGCCGCGCCGCCGGGGCGCGGGCGGAGGCCCCGGCCGGGCGGACCGCACCGAGGCCCTCCGCCACCGGTCCCGCGTCCGGCCGCGTCCCCGCGCCCCGCACCGGGGCCCGGATCAGGCAGCACTCGCTACGCGGTTGACACCACCACCGTCTTGGCCGCCTTGTCGTGCAGCCCCTGCTTGTAGGGGCGGTCGGAGACCACGGTGATCAGGATGACCAGCCACCAGACGCAGTAGCAGCACACCAGCGCCGGCACCCACAGCACCACCGCCCGCAGCGCGGAGGCCCCGGTGTCCGGGGTGCGCCCGTCGTTGAGCATGGCCACCCGGAGGTTCATCAGCCGCTTGCCCACGGTGCGGCCGTCCCGCCTGATCATGAGCGTGTCGTAACCGATGTACGCGGCCAGCGAGACGAGCGTCCAGATCCACTGCCGCCCCGTGTTCACCTGGTCGGTGAACTCCTCCCCGTCGGTGGTCCACTCCCAGCCGCCGAAGAGCAGGGACAGCACCGCGAGCGGAACGGCGATGATCAGGATGTCCACCAGGCGGGCGAGGAACCGCTTGCCGAAGGGCGCGAGCGGCGGCATCCCCGCCAGCGGATCCGCCCCTCCGTACGCGCCCCCGTAGGGTCCCGCGTCGTACGGGGGCGGCTGCCCGCCGCCGTAGGGACCGCCCGGCGCGCCCGCCCCGCCGCCCGGGGTGTCGTACGGCGAGCCGCCGCCCGGCCCCGCCCCGCCACCGGAGGCCCCCGGAGGCCCGGAGGGGCCGCCGCCGGCCGGCGGGGGCTGGCCCTCGCCGCCGGAGGGGGGCGGCTCCTGGGGCCTCTTGCGGAGCGGATCCTCGTCGGGCGGCGGACCGGGGGGCGGCTGATCGTTGCTCATGGGGGCAGTGCACATCGGGGCACCCTGCCCCGCAACGCCTCACGTGCGTTCGGGGGAACACGCCGGGCGGGCCGGGTGACGGACAGTCAGCCGCTGACGAAGGTGTGCGCCGCCTTGTCGTGCCAGCACTGCCGCCAGGGCTTGTCGAACAGGCACCACAGCACGTTGAGGACCCCCAGGACCAGCAGCCCGAGCACGCTGTAGACCAGCCAGCGGCGCAGCGCTCCGCCGAAGGACGGCGGTTCGTGCGACTCGATGTCCAGGACCGTCAGCCCGCACAGCCGCTTGCCGAGGGTGCGGCCCCAGCGGGCCGTGGGCAGCGCCTCGTAGAGCACCCCCAGGACCAGCAGGGCGCCGAGGACGATGCCGAGGCAGGTGCCGGTGGTGCCGTCGAGCAGCCACACGGTGACCGTCTCGCCGGACAGGCGGGCGGCTTCGAGCTTGGCGTCGACGTGCTCCCACGCCCTCGTGCCGGCGGGCACCGCGACCGCGCCGACGAGCGCGCCGAGCAGCAGGGTGTCGACCAGCCGGGCCGCGAGCCGCCGCCCCGGCGACGCGGGGCGGGCGTTGGCCTGGGCCTGGGCGGCCCTCAGGAAGGGGTCGTCGACCGGGGGCTTGAACGGTGTGACGGGCTGCCCGCCCTCGGGGGCGGCGGACGCACCGGAACCGGCGAGCTGGTGGACCTGCTGGGCCCAGGACGCGGCACCGCCTCCCTGGCCCTCGCTCACGGGGCCGGCGGGCCGGGCCGGGGACGCGGGCTGCGCGGGAAGCGGCGAGGACGCCGGGGTGGACGGCCCGGGCCGGGCGGGGGCCGCCGCGGCGACCTGCCGCTCGGCGGGGGCCTGGGGCCACTGCGCCTGCGGGGGCGGTGCGGCGGCGGTCTGCTGCGCGGCACCGGGGCCGTCCGCCGCACCGGGCCGCGTCCGTCCGGTGACGGCGGCGGCCGGGCTCTCCGTGCGGGCCGCGGCGGGGTGTTCGGGGGCGGGGGCGCCCCCGGACCGCATGCCGGGCAGCTGCCCGCCGCTGGGGTCGGCGGCGGGCTCGGCGGGCCGGCGCGGATCGCCCGCGGCCGGGCTCCCCCACGACACCCGGTGGTCGAGGTCCCCGCCGAAACCGGCCTGGCGCGCGGTGTCCGCCTGCCAGGCGGAGGCGGGTTCGGGGCGGGCGGCCTCGGGCCCGGGGTCCTCGTCCAGGAAGACCGGGCCCGTCTCCTCGACGCGTGCCGGGGGCGGCGCGGCGGCGGTCGCGGCGGGCGGTGGCGCGGCGGCCGCCCCGGGCGGGGCGCTCAGCTCCTCCCCCTGGGCGGGAGCGGGCCGGCTCGTGCCGGGCACCCAGGCGGCACCGTTCCAGTACCGGACGTATCCGGGGATGGAGGGGTCCGGGTAGTAGCCGGGCGCGGGGCTTCCGTCACCGGTGGCCGGGGTGGGGGCGCTCATCACCGTGGTCCCGTATCTGCTCGAGGCCTCACTTCAAGGGTCCACATCTATCAGACCGTTGGGCACGCCCGGGGCCGTCCGGGGGGATGGGGCCCGATCAGGTCACCACATCGTTACGGAAAGTTACCGCGGAAACCCGCGTAAGAGCCGGGGGCCGCCGCCCTCTCGTCTCTGTGCGGGGCACCGCCGACGGCGGTGCGCGACAGGCCGCGACATGGCGAGAAGGGAACGAGGACGATGAAGGACATCGTGGTGGAACGCGAGCTGGAGCTGAACCTGGTGCTCTCCCCGGAGCGCAGCGTGCCGGTGCCGGCCCGTCTGGTGTACCGGGCCGACGACCCCTTCGCGGTGCACGTCGTCTTCCATGTCGGCTCCGACCACCCGGTGGACTGGACGTTCGCCCGGGAGCTGCTCGTGGAGGGGGTGTTCCGTCCCTGCGGCGGCGGGGACGTGCGGGTGTGGCCGACGAAGAACGAGGGGCGCAGCGTCATCCTGATGGCGCTGAGTTCACCCGAGGGGGACGCGCTGCTGGAGGCGCCGTCGGCTGCGGTGTCCGCGTGGCTGGAGCGTTCGCTGCGGGTGGTTCCCCCGGGGACGGAGGCCTCGCTGCTCGGTCTCGACGAGGAGCTGGCCGCGCTGCTGGCCCCGGCCGGGGCGGACGAGCGCCCGCGGCGGGCGGCGCCGCGGGCGGAGGAGCTGCCGGACGGTGAGGCGTGAGGGCGGCGGCCGCAGGGCCCGGGGGCGGGCGGGACGCGGCGCCGGGAGGCGGGGTGCGGGGCGGCCGGTTGCGGAGGACGGCCGCCCCGGGGCCCGGCGGGGCGGTGCCGGGCCCCGGGTGCCGGCCGGACGGGCGGCGGCTCAGAAGAGCTTGCCCGGGTTGAGGATGCCGAGCGGGTCGAAGGTCTCCCGGATGCCCCGCTGGAGCTCCAGGGCCACCGGGCCGAGCTCGGTCGCGAGCCACTCCTTCTTCAGCACCCCGACGCCGTGCTCCCCGGTGATCGTGCCGCCGAGTTCCAGGCCGAGCGCCATGATCTCGTCGAAGGAGGCCCGGGCCCGGCGGGACTCGTCGGCGTCCCGGTGGTCGAAGCAGACGACGGGGTGGGTGTTGCCGTCCCCGGCATGGGCGCACACGCCGATGGTGAGCCCGTGCCGCTCGGCGATCGCGGCCGTTCCGTCGAGCATGTCGCCGAGCCGGGAGCGGGGCACGCAGACGTCGTCGATCATGGTGGCCGGTGCGAGGGCCTCCAGGGCGGGCAGGGACATCCGGCGCGCCTGCAGCAGCAGTTCGGACTCGGCGGGCGTGTCGGCGGGCACCACCTCGGTCGCACCCGCCGCCTCGCAGAGTGCGGCGACGGCGGCGAGGTCGGCGGACGGGTCGGGGGTGTCGAAGGCGCACAGCAGCAGCGCCTGCGTGCTCTCGGGGAGTCCCATGCTGCCCAGCCGGTTGACGGCGCGGAGGGTGGTGCGGTCCATGATCTCCAGGAGGGAGGGGGTGTGCCCCTGCTCCATGACCGCGCACACCGCCGCGCAGGCGGAGGCGGCCGAGGGGAACTCGGCGGCCAGCACCAGGGGGGCGGGCGGCTTGGGCTTCAGGGCGAGGACGGCCTCGACGATGATGCCGAGGCTCCCCTCGGAGCCGACGAACAGGCGGGTGAGGTCGTAGCCGGCGACCCCCTTGGCGGTGCGGCGGCCGGTCCTCAGCAGGCGGCCGTCGGCGAGGACGACCGTCAGGCCGAGCACGTACTCGGCGGTGACGCCGTACTTCACGCAGCACAGCCCTCCCGAGGCGGTGCCGATGTTGCCTCCGATGGTGCAGGTCTCCCAACTGGAGGGGTCCGGCGGGTAGGTGAGGCCGTACTGCTGCGCCGCCCGGGAGAGGTCCGCGTTGACGACGCCCGGTTCGACGACGGCGATCCGGTCGACCGGGTCGATCTCCAGGATGCGGTTCATCGCCGTCAGGGAGAGCACGATGCAGCCGTCGCTGGCGTTGGCCGCGCCGGAGAGGCCGGTGCGGGCGCCCTGCGGCACGACGGGGACCCGCAGGGCGGTCGCGGTGCGCATGACGTGGCGGACCTGGTCCACGGTCCGTGGCAGCACCACGGCGGCCGGTGTCCCGGCCTCGCAGAAGCCCGCCATGTCCCGGTCGTAGGAGCGGGCCACGTCGGGGTCCGAGATGAGGGCCTCGTCGGGCAGGCCGCTGCGGAGGCGCTCCAGGAGTTCGTCCATGATCCCAGCCTGGCACCGGGGGCCATCGGTGTGAACCCGTCCGCGTTCGACCGGGTGGCTTCCGAGTGTGCTCGGGGCACCGGCGGGGCGCTGGCGCACAGTGAGCGCATGAAGAGCGAGACCCTCAGGAAGACCGTCGCCGGCGTACTGGGCGGGGCGGCCGCGCTCACCCTGGTGGTGCTGCTGGTCCCCGGCTGGGGGGACGGGGGCGGCGGGAGCCCGCGGGAGGCCGCCGGGCGGGCCCTGTCCGCCGCGGCGGCCGGTGCGCCGGCGGCCGCGGACGACCTGGCGGCGCTGATCGCCGAGCACGAGCGGCGGGTGCGCGAGAGCCCCGGCGACGACCGGGCGTGGGCCCGGTTGGGCGCCGCCTATGTGGAGCGCGGGGTCGGCAGCGGTGAGACGGCCCTGTTCCCGAAGGCGGAGCGGGCGCTGCGCCGTTCGCTGGCGCTGCGCGCTCCGGACCGGGGGAACACGGCGGCCCTGGTGGGCCTGGGTGCGCTCGCCAACGCGCGGAACGACTTCGGTGCGGCACGGGAGTTCGGCGAGCGGGCCCGTGCGCTGCGGCCCGGCTCGTGGGCGGTGTACCCGGTGCTGGTGGACGCCTACGGGGGCCTGGGGGATCCGGAGGCGGCGGGCCGGGCGGTGGACGCCCTGCGCGGGCTCGCCTCGGGCCCGCAGGTGGAGGGCAGGCACGCCCAGGCGTTCCGGGACCGGGGCCTGCGGGAGGACGCGGCCGTGCTGGCGCACGACGCCCGGGTGCACGCCACCACCCGGGCCGAGCGGGCGGCGGCCCGTCACCGGCAGGGTGAACTGGCCTGGGAGCACGGGGAGTACGCGGAGGCCGTCGCCCACTACGAGGCGGCGCTGGAGGCCGACCCGGGAGCCCACCGCTCGCTCGGAGGCCGGGCCCGGTCGCTGGCGGCGCTGGGCCGCACCGAGGAGGCCCGGCAGGACTACGCACGGGTGCTGGAGCGCCGGCCGCTGCCCGGGTACGCGCTGGAGTGGGGCGAGCTGGAGGAGTCCCTCGGCGAACGCGACCGGGCCCGGTCGCTGTTCGGCCGGATGCGGGAGTTGGTGGCGCGGGGCCGCCGGGACGGGGTGGACGGGGACGTGGTGCTCGCGCGCTACGAGGCCGACCACGGGGCGCCCGAGGCGGCGGTCCACCGGCTGCGGGACCAGTGGCGGCGCGGGCACCGCAGTGCGGAGGTCGCCGACGCGCTGGGCTGGGCGCTGTACCGGGCGGGCAGCCCCGAGGAGGCGGTGCCCTTCGCCTCGCGGGCGGCGGGGCAGGATGCGGGCGGGGCGCTGTTCTCGTACCACCGGGGGGTGATCGCCCTGGCACTGGGCGAGCGCGGGGAGGCCCGCCGCCATCTGGTGGAGGCGTTGCGCAGGGGCCCCGAGTTCTCCCCGCTGCGGGCGCCGAGGGCCCGGGCGGCGCTGTCGGCGGTGGCCGAGCCGGAGCCGGGCGGGCCGAAGGACCTGTACGGGGACGGGCCGGATCCGATCGACGAGCCGGAGCCCTCCGACGAGGACGGCTCCGACGAGGACGGCCGCGAGGACGGGGCCGACGAGGACGGCTCCGAGGGGGACGGCCGCGAGGACGGCTCCGGCGAGGACGGGGCCGAGGAGGACGGCCGCGAGGAAGGGGCCGACGAGGACGGCTCCGGCGAGGACGGGGCCGGGGAGCGGTAGCCGGACCCGGCCGGGCGGAGCGCGCGGTCCCGCGGACCGGTGGGGTCCGCGGGACCGCGGGAGGCGGCGGGGGGCTTCCCGGGGCCCGTCCGGCCGCGGACGACCGGTCAGAGGTTGCCGCGCTTGGCCTGCTCGCGCTCGATGGCCTCGAAGAGGGCCTTGAAGTTGCCCTTGCCGAAGCCCATGGAGCCGTGGCGCTCGATCATCTCGAAGAAGACGGTCGGGCGGTCCTGGACCGGCTTGGTGAAGATCTGCAGCAGGTAGCCGTCCTCGTCGCGGTCGACCAGGATCTTCAGCTCGCGCAGCGTCTCGACCGGCACCCGGGTCTCGCCGGCCCACTCGCCGAGGGTGTCGTAGTACGAGTCCGGGGTGTCGAGGAACTGCACGCCCGCCGCGCGCATCGAGCGGACGGTGGCGACGATGTCGTTGGTGGCGAGGGCGATGTGCTGCACACCGGCGCCGCCGTAGAACTCCAGGTACTCGTCGATCTGCGACTTCTTCTTCGCGATCGCCGGCTCGTTGATCGGGAACTTCACCTTCAGGGTGCCGTCGGCGACGACCTTGGACATGAGGGCGGAGTACTCGGTGGCGATGTCGTCACCGACGAACTCCTTCATGTTGGTGAAGCCCATGACCTTGTTGTAGAACGCCACCCACTCGTTCATCCGGCCGAGTTCGACGTTGCCCACGCAGTGGTCGATCGCCTGGAAGGTGCGCTTGGCCGGCGGCTCGACCATGGGGTCGGCGGCCACGTAGCCCGGCAGGTAGGGGCCCTGGTAGCCCTTGCGCTCGACCAGCGTGTGGCGGGTCTTGCCGTAGGTGGCGATCGCGGCGAGGACGACGACGCCGTGCTCGTCCGCGACCTCGTGCGGCTCGGTGATGCCGGTGGCGCCCTGCTCGACGGCGTAGGCGTAGGCCGCGCGGGCGTCCGGCACCTCGATCGCGAGGTCCACGACACCGTCGCCGTGGGCGGCGACGTGCTCGGCGAGGAAGCGCCCCCGGTCGGTGGACGCCTTGATCACCGAGGTGAGGACGAAGCGGGCCGCGCCGTTGGTGAGCACGTAGCTCGCGGTCTCACGGCTGCCGTTCTCCGGTCCGGAGTACGCCACGAGCTTCATGCCGAAGGCCGTCGAGTAGTAGTGCGCCGCCTGCTTGGCGTTGCCCACGGCGAAGACGACCGCGTCCATGCCCTTCACCGGGAAGGGGTCGGCCTCACGCGCGGTGTCCGGGGTGTGATGCGTGGTCTCAGTCATGGCAGCAGGCTCCCCCCGCTCCGCAAGGTGCGCAATAGTTCTCGTGGATGCTGGGCAATCTGCACAGCGATTCGCGAGTAGGACCGGTCTTTGTGTACAGGATGACCATCGAGGAGAGACCATGGCGATCGATCATCTGGACGGACGGCTCATCGTGCTGCTGGCACGCGAGCCGCGGATAGGGGTCCTGGAGGCGTCGCGGCGCCTCGGCGTGGCACGCGGCACGGTCCAGGCGCGGATGGACCGGCTCCAGTCGGGCGGGGTCATCCGCGGCTTCGGCCCGGACGTGGACCCGGCGGCGCTGGGCTACCCGGTGACCGCGTTCGCGACGCTGGAGATCAAGCAGGGCCAGGGGGCGGAGGTGCGCAACCACCTGGCCTCCGTCCCCGAGGTGCTGGAACTGCACACCACCACGGGCCACGGCGACATGCTCTGCCGCCTGGTCGCCCGCTCCAACGCCGACCTCCAGCGGGTGATCGACCGGGTCGTCGGGTACGAGGGGATCGTGCGCGCCTCGACGGCGATCGTGATGGAGAACCCGGTGCCCCTGCGGATCATCCCGCTGGTGGAGCAGGCCGCGGGGGGCTGACCGGCGGGCCCGCGGGGCGGGGACTCAGCAGGAGGGGACCTCTCCGCCGCGTTCCAGGGCGCGGAGGGAGTCGACGGCCCCGTCGAGGGTGGTGACCGGGATCAGGCGCAGCCCCGAGGGGAGCTCGGCCCGCGCCTCTCCGCACTCGGCCCGCGGCACCAGGAAGACGGTGGCCCCGTCCCGCCGGGCGGCCTGGGTCTTCAGGGAGACCCCGCCGACCGGGCCCACGGTGCCGTCCTCGGTGATGGTGCCGGTGCCGGCGACGGTCCGTCCGCCGGTCAGGTCACCGCCCTCGCCGTCCCCGTCGAGCTTGTCGACGATGCCGAGGGAGAACAGCAGGCCCGCGCTCGGTCCGCCGACGTCGGCGAGGTGCAGGGTCACCTCGATGTCCTCGGGGTCCTCGCCGAGGTAGGCCAGCGCGGCGGCGGTGGCGTCGTCCTGCGAGTCCTCCATGGCCCGTGTGTTGCGGCGCTCGACCTCCTCGACGGACTTCCCCGCCGGGTAGACGGCGTCGCGGGGCAGCACGGCCCGGTCCGTGCGGAACCAGGCGTCGACCACGTCGCCGAGCCCGACCTCGGCCGACGGGCCCGTGGCCACGATCGTGGTCATGCGCAGTTCTCCGCCGGTACGGCGGGTGGGCGCGCCGGTGATGGTGATGACCTGGCGCCCCTGGTCCTCCCCCAGCACGTTCGCGGTCATGCCCGGCTGCGCCACGACGAACGGCAGGGGTGCGAACCCGGCGACGGCGATCAGCCCGGCGACGGGCAGGGCGCAGAGGGCGGCGACGCGGGTGCGGCTGTGCGCGAGGCTGGAGAACACCCCGACAATCTATCCGGGCGCACCCGGACGTCCACCACGGCCGTCGTGCGGGCCGGGGGCCCGGGACCGGGCGGCACGGGCGGCGGCGGGCCGCCCCCGGGCGCCCGCGGTCCGGTACGCGGGCCGGGGCCTGCGCACCGCCGCGGGGCGCCCGTCAGCGCAGGGCGTCCGCGACCTCGCGTGCCGCGTCCAGTACCCGGGGCCCGACGCGCTCGGGCACGGCGTCGGCGAGCATCACGACGCCGACGCTGCCCTCGATGCCGCTCACGCCGACCAGCGCGGCCGCGGCCCCGCAGGCGCCCGCCTCCAACTCGCCCGCCGTGAGGGTGTAGCCCGGTTCGGCGTGCGCGGTCTGGCGGGCGGCGAGTATCGCCTTGCCCGCCGCACCGCGGTCCAGGGGGTGCCGGAACCCCGCACGGTAGGCGACGTGGTAGTCCGTCCAGGTGGGCTCGACGACGGCGACGGCCAGAGCCTCGGCCCCGTCGACGAGGGTCAGATGGGCCGTGGCCCCTATGTCCTCCGCGAGCGAGCGCAGGGCGGGCATCGCCGCCTCGCGCACCAGCGGGTGGACCTGCCGCCCGAGGCGCAGCACGCCGAGCCCGACACGGGCCCGGCCGCCCAGGTCCCGGCGGACCAGGGCGTGCTGCTCCAGGGTGGCGAGCAGACGGTAGACGACCGTGCGGTTGACCCCGAGCCGGTTGGACAGCTCGGTCACGGTCAGCCCGTGGTCGGTATCGGCGAGCAGCTTGAGGACACGCAGTCCCCGGTCGAGCGTCTGAGAGGTTTCCGCGGTCACGACGCCCCCTCCTTCGGAGTGAGTGACGGCGGTCCCCCCACGGGATCGGCGGCACCGGTCCCTTCGGCGACGCACCCAGAGGCCGCCGGCAGGCCATGGCACACCGACTGCGCTCCGCGGCGGCGCTGCCACGGGGCGTGTGTTTGCCGGGACAGTAGCGAGCGGCACCGCTCAGCGGAAGACCTCGTCCAGAATCCGGGCGATCTTCTTCCCGAGCTGCGGCGTTGGTCCCGCTTCGTGCGCGCGCCGAGCCCGCGCGAGAGCGCGCGCCGGGGAGCGCGGGACGGCGGCGCGCGCCCTCGCCGCCGACGGGTCCGTGGACCGGGAGCCGGGAGCGGGGAGCCGGGAGAGAGGGCGAGCGTGCCAACCGGTCCGCACCGGGCGGACGGAAGGGACGGGTGGCACCCGGCGACCGCGGTGCGCTCCCGGGGCGGCGGACCGGCCCCGGTCCGCCCCGGCTCGGGGGCGTGCGGACGGGGCCTGCGGGCGGGGGACGTGCGGGCGGGGCGGAGGCGCTTCAGCGCATCCGCGTGGCCCACTCCTGCACCTTCTTGATCCGCTCGCGGATCTGCCCCGCCGTCGCCTCCGCGCTCGGCGGGCCGCCGCACACCCGGCGCAGCTCGGTGTGGATCACCCCGTGCGGCTTCCCGCTCTGGTGGACGTACGCGCCGACCATGGTGTTGAGCTGCTTGCGCAGTTCGAGCAGCTCCTTGTGGGAGACCACCGGCCGGCGTTCGGCGGGCAGCTCCAGCAGGTCGGCCTCGTCGTCGGGCTTCCTGCGGCTGTGGGCGATCTGCCGCGCCTGCCGCTTCTGGAGGAGCAGTTGCACCTGGTCCGGCTCCAGCAGTCCGGGGATGCCGAGGTAGTCCTGCTCCTCCTCGCTGCCGGGGTGGGCCTGCATCCCGAACTCGGCACCGTCGTACAGCACCCGGTCGAAGACGGCGTCGGACTCCAGTGCCTCGAAGGGCAGCATGTCCTGCTCGCCGGTGTCCTCGTCCTGCTGCTTCTCGGCCTCGGCCATCTCCTTCTCGGACTCCGCGTACGGGTCCTCCTCGCCGTCCTTCTTCGGCTTGTCCAGCGCGTGGTCGCGCTCGACCTCCATCTCGCCTGCGAAGCCGAGCAGGTCCGGAATGGTCGGGAGGAACACCGAGGCCGTCTCGCCGCGGCGGCGGGAGCGCACGAAGCGGCCGACGGCCTGGGCGAAGAACAGCGGGGTCGAGATGGTCGTGGCGTACACGCCGACGGCGAGCCGCGGCACGTCGACGCCCTCGGACACCATGCGGACGGCGACCATCCAGCGGTCCTCGCTGCCGCTGAAGTCCTCGATCCGCTGGGAGGCCGCGGCCTCGTCCGAGAGGACGAGTGTGGCCTTGGTGCCGGTGATCTCCCGGATGAGCTTGGCGTAGGCGCGGGCCGAGTCCTGGTCGGAGGCGATGACGAGGCCGCCGGCGTCCGGGATGCCCTTGCGGACCTCGGTGAGCCGCTGGTCCGCGGCGCGCAGCACGTTCGGCATCCACTCGCCGCGCGGGTCGAGCGCCGTCCGCCACGCCTGGGAGACCGCGTCCTTGGTCATGGGCTCGCCCAGCCGGGCGGCCACCTCGTCGCCCGCCTTGGTGCGCCAGCGCATGTTGCCGCTGTAGCTGAGGAAGATCACCGGGCGGACGACGCCGTCGCCCAGGGCGTTTCCGTAGCCGTAGGTGTAGTCGGCGGAGGAGCGGCGGATCCCGTCGGTGCCCTCCTCGTAGGTGACGAAGGGGATCGGGTTGGTGTCCGAGCGGAAGGGCGTGCCCGTGAGCGCCAGGCGGCGGGTCGCCGGTTCGAAGGCCTCCAGGCACGCCTCGCCCCAGGACTTGGAGTCGCCCGCGTGGTGGATCTCGTCGAGGATCACCAGCGTCTTGCGCTGCTCGCAGCGGTTGCGGTGCAGCATCGGGCGGACGCCGACGCCCGCGTACGTCACCGCGACGCCCTGGTACTCCTTGCTCAGCGGGCCCGCGCTGTACTCCGGGTCCAGCTTGATGCCTATCCGCGCCGCGGCCGCCGCCCACTGCTTCTTCAGGTGCTCGGTGGGGGCGACGACGGTGATCTGCTGCACCACGTGGTGGTGCAGCAGCCAGGAGGCGAGGGTGAGCGCGAAGGTGGTCTTGCCGGCGCCGGGGGTGGCCACCGCGAGGAAGTCCCGCGGCTGCTCCTGGACGTACCTGTCCATGGCGCCCTGCTGCCAGGCGCGCAGCTTGCTGGCGGTGCCCCAGGGGGCCCGGCCGGGGAAGGCGGGTGAGAGGTGGTGGGAGGCGGTAGTAGTCACGGTCTCCGGTTCAGTTGCTCTCGGCGTACTGGGGCACGGCCGCCGCCCCGGCCGGCGCGGCTCGGGGCCGGGCCGCCGCGTACGGCAACCGGGCCACCCTACCGGGGGCCGCGGCGGGTGACCGGCTGACGGCGGCCCGCGTCGGCCACTGGGACGGGAGTCACATCCGGCGGGCGGGGCAGGGCCGTTCGGGGGCCTGGCGAGGCGTCCGGAGCGCGGGGCCGGGCCCCGGCGCCGCGTCACACCCGGCCGGGCTCCGCCACCCGCAGCCGGGTAGCCACCCACGCGCCCAGCAGCGCCACGCCCGCCATCGGCAGGAACACCGCGGCGAACGCGGCGGGCTGGGACCCGGCGGCACCGGACGCCACGGCACCGTGGGCGGCTGCCCCCGCGGCGCCACCGCCGAGCGCGGCGAAGGCGGCGCCTCCCGCGGCGAGCAGCAGGACGTTGGACAGGGCGTCGGATATCTGCAGGGCGGCCGAGTTCGTGCCCGCCTCCTCGGGGGCGGACAGCTTGAGCAGCAGCACACTGGTCGACCCGATGACCAGCCCCATGCCGAAGCAGCCGAACCCCCAGGCCACCGCCACGATCCACACCGGGACCGCCTGCACCAGCACCGTCGGCGCGGTGGCGATCGCCGCGGCGACCAGCAGCATGCCGAGGACGGCGAGACGCTCCCGGTGCGGCTCCGCGCGCGGCCGGGACTGCACGAAGGACCCCAGCGCCCAGGTCGCCCCGCCCACCGCGAGCGACAGGCCCGCCAGGGTCGGGGAGAGCCCCCGCTGGGTGACCAGCATCAGCGGCACGAAGGACTCCGCCGCGATGAAGGACCCCGCGGCGATCCCCCGCAGCAGCACCACGGAGGGCAGCCCCCGGACCGCCCGGTAGGTGCCTCGGGGCAGAACCCCGAGCACCGAGGGCACCAGCAGGGCCGCGCCCGCGGCGGCGGGCAGCACGGAGAGCCAGCGCAGCTCCTGACCGGCGTACTGGAGCAGCCCCGCGCCGAGGGAGATCCCGAGGGCGAGGCGGATGCGGCGCCGGTCGAAGGAGGGGACGGGCGCCCCGGGGTCGGCGGGCCCGGCGGCACGGCGGCGGATCGCGGGGAGCGCCAGGGCGAGCGGCACGGCGACGAGCGCGGGGATGCCGAGGAAGACCCACCGCCAGCCGAGCTGTTCCGCGACCGTGCCCGCCGCGAGCGGGCCGACGACGGAGGGGATCACCCAGCTCGCCGCGAAGGCCGCCATGATCGCGGGCTGGAGGTGGGAGGGGTAGGCCCGGCTGACGACCACGTACAGGGCGACGATGACGAGACCGCCGCCCAGTCCCTGCACCGCGCGCCCGATGACGAACACCCACATCGCCGACGCCGTCCCGGAGAGCGCCAGACCCGCGGCCCAGGCGGCCATACCGCAGGCGAGCGCCCCGAGCGGCCCCCGGCGGTCCGCCCACTGACCCGAGACGACCATGCCGAAGAGGCTGGTCGTGAAGTAGGCGGAGAAGGCGAAGGCGTAGAGCGGGATGCCGTGCAGCTCGCGGGCGGCGACCGGCATCGCCGTGCCGACGGCGGTCGCCTCGAAGGCGATCAGGAAGACGACGGACACGATGCCGATGCTCAGCGCCCGGTAGTCGGCGCCGAGCACCCCGGTGGCCTTCCCCGGGACCGGTTCCCCGGCAGGGCCCGGGGAGGGGGCGGGCCGGTGCGACGGCTCGGCGAGCGGCTCCGTGAGGGCGGCGGACATCTGCGGCGGGGCGTCGCGGTCGCGAGGTTCGGCGGCGGTCATGCCCATCAGAGTAAGGGGCGCATCCGGCCCCGGCCCCTGTCGCTGGTCGCGCTGCGACCGGGCCCTTGGTCGTAGGTCCGCCCCTCTGCCGGGCGGGCCCGCGGCGAAGGACGCCGAAGGCGAGCTGGCAGGGGGGCCGAACGGCGGCCGGTGGCCCGGGCGCTCCTCCGCCTCGGTCCGGTCGGGCTCGCTCCGGAAGCCTTGGACGTCGTGCCCGCACCGAGGGGGGAGCGCTTCCGGGAACGACGCTGCCCGCACCGGTCGGGTGCGGGCAGCGGTGCTCAGTGGCCGGGGTCCCGGGTCGGCGGAGCCGGCGGGGGCGGGTCCGTCGGGGGACCGAAGCGGCCGGTGGGGGGCTGCAGGTAGCCCTGGGGGGCCTGCCCGTGCGACGGGGGCGCCGGGGGCGGAGGTCCCGCCTGCGGCGGGTAGGGCGCTGCGCCCACCGGCTGGGCCTGCGGCGCAGCGCGCCGGCGACGCACCACCACCGCGGCCACCGCACCCGCCAGGATCACGGCGGCGCCGACGCCCAGGGCGATCCAGAGACCGCTCCCCCCGTCCTCGTCCTGCGGATCCGCGGCCGCCTGGTCGGGACCGCTCTCGTCTCCCCCGGCCGCCGGGTCCGGAGCAGCGGACGGTTCGGGGTCCGGCTCCGCAGACGCCTCGGCCTCCGCCAGGTCCGGAAGCGGATACACGTCCGCCGGACCCGGATCACCCGGCGTCTTCAACGCGATCCGCGGCCGCACGACCCCGTAACCGCCCCGGTCGGTCCGCTCCATGCCGTTCTTGGCCTTGCCCGCGGTATTGATCATGACGCGCAGGACCTGGTTGTTCGTCCACTCCGGGTACTTCGACCAGATCAGCGCGGCGGAGGCGGAGGCAAGGGCGGTGGCGTCACTGGTGCCGTGGCTCCGACATAGCTCCGTGCCGCCCAGACAAGCGGAGACGATGTCGTCACCGAAGGCTGCAAGATCCACCTGGTGGCCACTCTGGGACTCCGCGGTCACGCTGCCGTTCTTGTCAACGGCAGAAACACCCACGACACCCGGGGTCGCAGCAGGGTACATGACACGATTCAAACCGTCGCCGTCATTGCCCACGCCAGCGAAGATCAGCGCACCCTTGGCCAACGCGTACTCGACCGAGTCCACTACCTCGTCCGACTGATCCCAGACGGCCTGAGAGATATTGATGACCTTCGCACCGGAATCGACAGAGTGACGGATTGCCTTACTGAGGGCAGGATTCCACACTCTTGGATTCCAGTTGAGTTTCGTCCCCTCGTCCGGCTTGGGAAGTCTGACCGGAAGGACTTTCGCATCTGGCGCCAATCCGAAAGACCCCTGGCCGCCAGCCTTGGCGCCGGTTCCAGCGATCATGACAGCCATCTTCGTGCCATGACCGTCGTAGTCGTGACTCTCGTCTCCCGGCTCCTCTGTCGAAAGATCAAGTCCAGGCAGAACCTGCCCCTTGAGGTCAGGAATCGTGTCGTCAACACCCCCATCAATGACGGCGACCGTGACACCCTTACCCGTGCTGACCTTCCACATCTCTTCCGCGTGCATCGCATCGAGATGCCATTGCATCTCCCGCACCGTCTCGGCCTGCGCCGGGGTGGCGGCGATGCCCACCAGCAGCAACCCCAGCACCGCCGAGACGGCACGCCAGCGCCTGACCGATCGGTTGCTGCCGATGAGCATCGTTCATTTCCCTCTGTGGACGGTGTCTTAGTCGATGACCGGAGGCACGACGCGACGGTTGTCGCTCAGCCACGTCTCCTCGTCCTCGGTCAGGTAGTCGGGACGCTTCCGCTTGTCCCGCTCCTCGGTGTGCTCGTTCTTCCGCCCCCGAGGCGGTACCCCTCCCGCGCCGACGCTCGGGCGAGCGTTGCCGGTCGAGGAGTTGCGGGACGGACCGGCGCCCGTAGCGCCTGCGGTCCTCCCGACGGCGGCTCCCGGCTGAGACGGGCGACCGCCCATGACCCCGCCGGTCTCGCCTGCCACTCGGCGGCCACCGGTGCCTGTGGCGGCGGGCGAGGCGGCTGCGCGCCCACCCGCCCCTGCGGCACCCTGCCCGAGGGGAGCACGGCCCATCGCCTGCTGCTCGCCCCCGACGACCAGTCCGCGCGGGATGCCTCCGGCCGCCCGCCCCGGGGCGGGCGGCATGGGGCGCCCGCCCACGATGCCCGGCGTCCCACCCGTCGGCCGACCGGTGCCGCCGTAGAGCTGACCGGTGCCCGGAAGGCTTCGGCCCGAAGCCGTGGCACGTCCCTGCGTCGGCCCCCCGACAGGCCCGGCGGTCAGCGGAGGAGCCCCACCCAGCAGGGGCGGGAAGCTCTCGCTCCGGACCGGCGACGGGCTGGGGGCCGGTGCAGGACCCGGACCCGCGGTCGTCGGGGGCGGAAGCGTTCCGACGCTGTCGAGACGGGTGGAGACGGACGGCGCCTCCACCAGACGCTCGGTGGGAGAACCGGATCTCGGTGCGGACGAGGCTCCGGATGAAGAGCCGGCTGAACCCAACTCGGCCTCGCCTACCGAGGACAAGGCGGAACGGGGAACAGAGGAGCCGCTTCCGGCATACGCCCCGCCTGCATACCCCTGGCCATCAACTCGACCGACGTCGTTGGGCACGAACTCCCCCGGCGGCGGCGGGAACTCCGGCAGCGGCATCGACTGGATGCGCTCACCGGAATGGGTGTACGTCTGTCCCAGCTTGCGCAGTTGGTCCGCCGCTTCGAGGCGGCGGTGCTCCTGGGCGGTCTGCGCCCCCGTGAGCATCTTCAGCGCGTCGACCTCGGCGTTGCCCGACCCCGGGTCCTTCCTGGCGGCGTGCAGCAGCTCGCGGGCGCTCTCCTCGCGCGCCTCGGCCGCCCCGTCGCGCGGCGGCACCGCGGCCTTGGCGTGCGCGAGGGCCGTGGCGACCTCCTCGAAGACAGCGGCGGCGTTCTGCGTGTAGCCGCCGAGCTCCAGGGTGGCCATGACGGCCTTGTGGCCCCAGTCCCGGAAGGACTCGCCACCCTCGCCCTGCCACACGACGCGCGTCATGTGGGCCTTCATGCCCTCGCCCACCCTGGTGATGACGCTGGACGCCTTGGACAGCCGCTGGGCGAGCTGGGCGGCGGACTCGGAGTTCGCTCCCTTGATCATCGCCAGCAGCGCGTCGTGCGTCTGCGCCTCGAAGTCCGTGGTCCGGGGCCCGGGGATCGACCCGGGGTCCTTCACACCGTCAGTCATGGACGGTCACCATCCTGCTGTCCCCCTGTCATCACGTGTCGAACTCGCCGGTGCCCGGACCGGTCCCGCCGCCGGGCGTCTGCTGCCCGCCGTCGGCGGTCGGGCGGGCGCCGCCCTGCGAGCCCTCCGGCCTCAGTTCCTGCGCCAGCTGGAGCATCCGGTCGCGGACCCCCTGGTCGATGTTCTCGTAGCCGACCTGCGAGGCCGAGACGGCGATGCTGAGGCCGTCGACCTGGAGGGCGAGGATCTTGGAGAGCTTCTCCACCTGGTCGTGGACGCTGGCGTAGACGCTGTAGAGATAGGCGCTCTCGCCGAAGGCGGCGCTGCCGAGCTGCCCCGGCTCGATGCGGCCGGCCCCGACCTTGTCGGGTGCCGCCTCGGAGCCCTCCAGCTCGACGAGCAGCTTGTCGATCTCCCGCTTGAAGGTGGTCATCGACTCCAGCTCGGTGACCAGTTTGACCGCCGAGAGAGCGGGGCCCACGATGGGCACCATCCCCAGCCCCTCCGGTATGACCGGTCGTCCCGTCCCGTCGTCCAGAGCCATCCATGCCTCCCCGTTCACAGCGCTCTACGCCGCCACTCTACCGAGTGGCCATGACAGCAGGCACCCCCGAATTGCAGGTGCAACGCGCGTCACACCCATCGGAGTTGGGCCCTGCAGCCGCTCTTGGCCCGCGTTTCCCGCACCGTCGCGCGGCGCGGTGCGCGGTGGGCGCCGCCCTCGGTGCGGGCGGCGGGGACGCGGTGGCACCGCGTCGGGGGTGCCGTCGTCCGGCCGCCCGCGCGGACGGGCCTCAGGGCAGGCTACGCCTCCGGCCCGTCCAACCGGGAGTCGGGGGCGGGGAAGTGGGCACACGGGCGCCTCAAGAGCGGCCCGGGGGGCGGCCCTTGGGCGGGCCCGGGCCGTACCGGAGCCGTACCCGCACCGCCCGGCGGCGTTGCGCTCAGGAACGGCAATCCGCCCGGGCGCCCGGGAGTGCCGGACGGCCGTCCGCACGGGGCGCCCGGCGGGCGCGGCGTGCCGCCGCCGCGGGTCAGCCCCGGGCGGTGGCCGCGGCCACCGCCGCCTGCGGGCGGATCGGGAGGCGGTTGACCGGGCGGCCGGTCGCCGCGCGGACGGCCGCCGCGACGGCCGCCGGGGAGGTCACCACGGGCACGGCGCTGGCGGGCTTGGCGCCGAACGGCGCGACCACGTCGCGTTCCTCGACCAGCTTCACGATGCGGATGTCCGGTGCGTCGAGGCAGGTGGGGAGGGCGTAGCCGGTGAGGTCGGGGTGGCGGACCAGTCCGCGGGAGGTGCGGAGGTTCTCCGTGAGGGCCGCGCCGATGCCCTGGGTGACGCCCGCCTCGATGCGGGTGGCCAGCTGGGCGGGGTTGAGCACCCGGCCGACGTCCTGGGCCACGGCCATCTCCACGACCCGCACGGAGCCCAGTTCGATGTCGACGTCCACGACGGCGCGGATCGCGCAGAACGCCAGCCCCACGAAGGCGTCCCCCTGTCCGGAGGCGTCGAGGGGCTCGGTGGGGTGGGGGCGGCACTGGGCCGTCGCCCACAGCTCCTTTCCGGCCATGGCCTCCATGACCGTCGTGGAGAGCACCCCGTCGTAGGAGGTGATCCTTCCGTCGGCGATCTGGAGGAGTTCCGTGGACATGCCGAACTGGTGGGCCAGCGGCTGGAGGAGCTGCGTGCGCACCATCTTGGCCGCGCGCTCGACCGCGCCGCCGGAGACCCAGGTGTGGCGGCCGTGCGCGGCCGGACCGGCCGGGGGCTGGTCGGTGTCGACGGCGGCGACCCGTACGTCCTCGACGCCGAGGACGTCCTGGACGATCTGGCGGGCGAGGGTGGCGAAGCCGGAGCCGGTGTCGACCGCGGCGCAGATGACCGTGGCGACGCCGTTCTGCACGCGGACGGTGGCGGTGGAGACCTCGTCGGCGCCTTCGGCCCCGAGCATGTGGACCATGCCGAGGGCGTAGCCGACGCCCCGTCGCACGGCCCCCGGTTCTCCCGCCCCCTCGGGGCCGCCGGGGAGGAGCCAGTCCTCCTCGGGGGTGTCCTTGGGCAGCGAGGGCAGCGGGAAGTCGCGTACGGCCTCCAGCAGTTCGGCGACCGGGGCCGGACAGGTGACGGTCTGCCCGGTGGGCAGGAGGTCCCCGGTGGCGAGGACGTTGCGCAGGCGCAGTTCGGCGGGGTCGACGCCGAGCTTGGCGGCGAGCTTGTCCATCTGCGCCTCGTAGGCGGCGCAGACCTGCATGGCCCCCTCGCCGCGCATGTGCCCGGAGGGCGGGTTGTTGGTGCGCACCGCCCAGCCCTCGATGAAGGCGTGCGGCACGACGTAGGGGCCGCAGGCGAAGGCGACGGCGGCGGCGAGCGACTCGGCGGAGGAGTCGGCGTAGGCCCCGGCGTCGAGGAGGAGTTGGGCCTCGACCTTCACCAGGTGGCCCTCCGCGTCGGCGTGGTGCCGGTAGCGCAGCAGGGTCGGGTGGCGGTGGGCGTGGCCGAGGAAGGACTCCTCGCGGGTCGCGGCGAGCTTGACCGGGCAGCCGGTGCGCAGCGCGAGCAGCCCGAGGGGCAGCTGGAAGCCGGGGTCCTCGCGGTCGCCGGTGGCGCCGGGGACTCCGGTGACCACCACCTTCACGCGGTCCTGCTCCAGGCCGAAGCAGGCGGCGGCGAGGGCGCGGTCGGCGTGGGGGTCGGTGGAGGCCAGGTACAGCTCCACACCGCCGTCGGGGCGGGGCACGGCGAGCCCGGCCTCGGCGCCGACGGGTGCGGGGTCCTGGCGGCCGATGCGGTACAGGCCCTCGACGACGACCTCGCCGACGGCGTCCGGGTCGCCGTAGCGCAGCGGGATGTGGCGCACGAGGTTGCCGTCGGGGTGGAGGGGCTCCGCCTCGAAGGCGCGCTCCGGGTCGGTGACGGGTTCGAGGAGCTCGTACTCGACGGTGATGGCCGCGGCGGCGAGCCGGGCGGTGTCCGGGTGGTCGGCGGCCACGGCGGCGATGGCCTCGCCGTGGTGGCGGACGGTGTCGGCGGCGAAGACCGGGCGGTCGGCGATCCGGCGACCGTAGGCGGTGTCCCCGGGGACGTCCTCGTGGGTGATCACGGCCCGGACGCCGGGCATCTCCCGGGCGGCGGAGGTGTCGACGGAGAGGATGCGCGCATGGGCGTGGGGGGAGCGGAGCAGGGCCGCCCAGAGCAGGCCCTCGGCCCACAGGTCGGAGGCGTAGGGGAAGGTGCCCTCCGTCTTGGCGCGGGTGTCGGCGGCCGGGAGGGAGACCCCCAGGCCGCGGGTGGGTGCCTCGTCGGCCGCGGGGGCGCCCTCGGGCCGGAGCGGCGAGGTGGTGGCCGCGTCGTTGCTCACGCCATGCCTCCGTCGTGCGGGTGCGGCTGGGCACTCCCCTCGCCGGGGGGCGCCTGGTGCGGAACGCGGGCCTCGTCCGGTGCGGAGTCGGCCAGCTGGTCGGCGGTGCCGCCGTCGGGGGCCTCGGCCGCGGCCGCCCGGTCGGCGACGACCTCGCGGACGGCGGAGAGCACACCCTGGTAGCCGGTGCAGCGGCAGAGGTTGCCGCTGAGGGCCCGTCGGGTCTCCAGCTCGCTGGGGGCGTGGTTGCCCTCCAGGAGGTCGTGGACGGTCATCGCCATTCCGGGGATGCAGAAGCCGCACTGGACGGCGCCGCACCGGGCGAGGGCCCGCTGGACGTCCGAGGGCTCGCCGTGGGTGGCCAGGCCCTCGACCGTGCGGATCTCGGATCCGGCCGTGGTGGCGGCGGGGACCAGGCAGGAGGCGACCAGGCGGCCGTCCACCTGCACGTTGCAGGCGCCGCACTCCCCCTGGGAGCAGCCGTCCTTCGCCCCGGCGAGGCCGAGGCGCTCGCGCAGCACGTAGAGCAGGGACTCGCCGATCCAGGCGTCGGTGACGGGGCGGTCGGCGCCGTTGACGGTGAGGACGTACGAGGCGGCCGGGTGCTCGTCTCCCGCGCCGGGCAGCGGCGGGGCGTCCGCCGGGTCGAGGACGGGCAGCGGCTCGGGCGCGGCTGCCGTGTGCGGGGCCTGCCCCGGGGCGTCCTGCGGCGCGGGGTCGGCCTCGGTACGCGGCGGCGGCACGGGGGCGCCGGGCGTGTCCTCCTCGGCGGGCGGGGCGTCCGCCGGGGTCCCGGTCGGGGCCTGTGCGCCGGGCTCCGGGGCGGTGGGCTCCGCGGGGAGGGTCGGGGAGTCGGCGGGCGGGGTGGCGGGGCCCTCGTCCGGGAGGCGGTCCGCCGGGAGGGACTCCGGTTCCGGCGGTCCGCTCTCCGGGGCGGCGGAGAGGTCGTCCGGTGCCTCCGGGGCGGGGTGCGCCTCCCCGGAGGGGGCCCCGGACCGGTCGGCACCGGTGGGCGCGGAGGCGTCCCCGGGCGCGGCGGTGCCCTCGGCCGCGGGGTGTTCGGGGCCGGGCTCGGGGACCGGCGCGGGTCCGGGCTCGGGCGCGGCCTCGGGCGCGGCCGCTCCGTCCGGGAAGGGCTGCGCGGGGTCCCCGGGTGCCGCTTCGGGGGCCTCCGGGAGCGGATCGGGGTCGGGCCCGGGCTGCTGCGCCCAGGGCGCGGGGGCGCCTCCGGGGAGCGTGGTCCAGGCCGGGGCGGCGGCGGGCGCGGTGCCGGGGACCGCGTTGCGCGGGTACTCGCCGGACTCCTCGGGCAGGTCGCCGTCCGCGATGGGGACGGACCACTGCCCGGTCATCTCGTGGGCGGCGGCCGGGTCCCGCGGCGCGGACTCCTCGGGGAAGCTCCACTGGCCGGTCGCGTGCGGATCGTCCGGGTCCCGCGGCGCGGACTCCTCGGGGACGGACCACTGCCCGGTCATCTCGTGGACGGCGGCCGGGTCCCGCGGCGCGGACTCCTCGGGGAAGGCCCACTGGCCGGTCGCCTGCGGATCCTCCGGGTCCCGCGGCGCGGGCGGGCCCTGTGACGCGTGCGGGTCGGGTCCGGCGTGCAGCGGGCCCTGCCCCCGGGCTGCGTCCCGCGCGGCGGCGGGCTCCTCCGGCGGGCCCTGGCGGCCGGGCGCGCCGGAGTGCCCCTGCTGCCAGTCGACGGGCGCCGCGTCCTCGTCGGCCCGGGGCGCGAGGGGCTTCAGGGGCGTGATCATCGGCGGGGTGTAGCCGTGCCCGGGCGCCTCCAGCGGAGCCGCGTCCTGGGGCCCCTCGGGCGGGAGTTGGAGGAAGGTGGTCGACTCGCCGTCGTAGTCGGGTCCGGTGGTCGGCTGCCAGCTGCCGTACTCGTGGACGAAGCTCTGCCCGTGGCCCTGGGTGGCGTACGGGTCGGCCGCCTGCGGCCGGTACGGGTCGGCCGCCTGGGCGCCGTAGGGGTCGGGTTCCCTCGTGCCGTGGGCGCCGTGCTCCTGGGCGTACGGGTCGCGGCCCTCGGCGCCCTGCGGGTAGCCCTGCTCGCGGCCGTACTCCCGCGGGTAGTCCCGGCCGTACCCGCCCGGGTACGCGCGGCCGTAGTCCTGCCCCCGGGCGGTGCCGTAGCCGCCGTAGGCGTGCCCCTCGGAGGCGTCGCGGAGGTAGCCGTCGTCCTCCCGGGTGCGCTCGCGGGTGCCGGGGCGGCCGTCCTGGTCGCCGGGGCCCGGGTGGTGCCGCTCCGCGGCCTCCGGCCGGTCGCCGGGCTCCGGGTGCCCTGTGTGCCGGTGGTCCTCGTCGCTCATGACAGCGCCCTCCCCAGTGCCCGTCGGGCCAGTGCGGCGACGGTGCGCCGCAGGTGCAGTACGGCCGGCGGCAGGGCCTCCGGCTCCTCGCCCGGTGCGGCGGGCACCGGGTCGGGGATGCAGGCGGCGGCGACGTACTCGCCGAAGGCCGCGAGTGCCTCGTCGGCGAGGCCGCGCTCGCCGTCCCAGTCGATCAGCGAGGCGATCCAGCGCTCGGCCTCCAGCGGCCGCAGCGGCATGGGGGCGATCGCCCCGACCGCGCAGCGCACGCCGCGCCGCGCGGGGTCGAGCACGACGGCCACGGAGGCGGTGGCGCGACCGGGCCCGGTGCGCCCGGTGGCCTTGAGGAAGACCTGCGGGGCGTGCAGCAGCGGGACCCGGACGAAGCCGATCAACTCGGCCGGGCCCAGCAGCTCGCGGCCGGCGAGCAGATGGGAGACGGGGATCTCGCGGCGGGCGCCGCCGGGTCCCGCGATCACCAGATCCGCCTCCAGCGCGGCGAGGACGGGCAGGCAGTCCCCGGTGGGCGCGGCGGAGGCGATGTTGCCGCCGAGGGTGCCGGCGTTGCGGATCTGGGGTGGTCCGGCCGCCCGGGCGGAGGCCGCGAGGGCGGGGATCAGCGCGGCGAAGTCGGGGCGGCCCATCCGCGCGTGGGTGAGTCCGGCGCCGAGGAGCGCGTGGCCGTCCTGGTAGCGCCACCCGCGGATCTCGCTGATGCGGCCGAGGCCGACGAGGCCGGCGGGGCGCAGACGGCCCCGGTTGACCGACGTCATCAGGTCGGTCCCGCCGGCGACGGGCACGGCGGCGGGCATGGCGGTGAGAGCCGCCACGGCCTCGTCGAGCGAGTCCGGCAGCGTCACCGACTGTGCGGTCCGCGGTGCGTGCGTGGTCACCCAGCTGCCCCTTCCCGGTGTCCAGGCCATCCCGCCTGTGTGGCCGTACCGTACGTGCTCACAGGCCGGACGTGGCAACTCTGGCACATGTTCCGGGCCGTGCGTCGAGAGGGTCCGCGAAGGGTGCAAACACACCATAAGTCCGATGAGCATGCTTCGGTCCGGTCAGCAGGCCGGAACGGGGCGGTGACCGGGCCCCGGCGAAGGGCCGCGACGGCCGCCGCCCGGGCGGTGCGCGCCCCCTCCCGGGCGCGCACCGCCCGCGGCGGCCGGGCGCGGTCAGATCTCGGGCGGTGCGCCCTCCACGGGGCGTCCCAGGATCCCCGGGCGGCGCTGCCAGGGGCGGGGCCCGCCGGGCGGGCGGTAGTCGACGCCCAGGGCGTCCAAGCGGGCGTAGTGGTCGGCCATGCGCCGCTCGAAGGCGGCGAAGTCCCGCTCGTGCGGGGCCGGGAGCGCCGACCAGGCCACCTCGGCGAAGGCGGCGAGCCGGGGGAAGACCTGGTAGTCCACCCGGGCCCGGTTCTGCATGACCTCGGTCCAGACGTTGGCCTGGGTGCCGATCACATGGGCGGCGGCCTCGGGGGACAGGCTCGGCGGCACCGGCTCGAAACGGTAGACGTCCTCCAGGGTGCGCACATAGCCGATGGGCATGGGCTCCTCCCCCGCGGCCTGGCGGTGGTCCAGGTAGACGTGCTGCTCGGGGCACATCACCACGTCGTGTCCCGCCTCGGCGGCCGCGATGCCTCCCCCCGTGCCGCGCCAGGAGGAGACGGCCGCGCCCTCGGCGAGGCCGCCTTCGAGGATCTCGTCCCAGCCGATCAGCCGGCGCCCGCGCGCCGTCAGCCAGCGGTCGAAGTGGCGGATGAACCAGGACTGCAGGCCGTCCTCGTCGCCGAGTCCCAGCTCCTTGATGCGGGCCTGGGCCGCGGGTGAGGCCCGCCACTGGTCCTTGGGGCACTCGTCGCCGCCGATGTGCACGAACTCGGAGGGGAACAGCGCGAGGACCTCCTCCAGCACCTCCTCGTAGAAGCCGAGCACGGCCTCGGAGGGGGCGAGCACGTTCGGGGTGACGCCCCAGGTGTCCCAGACCTCCACGGAGGCGGTGTCGACGACGTCGGAGTTGCCCAGTCCGGGGTAGGCCGCGATGGCGGCCTGGGAGTGGCCGGGCAGGTCGATCTCGGGCACGACGGTGATGTACCGGTCGGCGGCGTAGGCGACGATCTCGCGGATGTCGTCCTGGGTGTAGTAGCCGCCGTGCGGGGTCTCGTCCCACAGGGGCGAGGCGCGGTGCCCGTACTTGGTGCGGGCGCGCCAGGATCCGACCTCGGTGAGCCGGGGGTGGCGCCGGATCTCGATCCGCCAGCCCTGGTCGTCGGTGAGGTGGAGGTGGAGGACGTTGAGCTTGTGGGCGGCCATCAGGTCGAGGTAGCGCAGGACGTCGTCCTTGGGCATGAAGTGGCGGCACACGTCGAGCAGCAGGCCCCGCCAGCCGAAGCGCGGGGCGTCCCGGACGGTCCCGCGGGCGATGCCCGGCACCGTGCCGGGGCGGATCCGGGAGCGGCGGAAGGCGTCGGGGCCGAGGAGCTGGCGCAGCGTCTGCGCGCCCCAGAACACCCCGGCGCCGCTGCCGCCGCGGATCTCGGCCCGCTGACCGGCCAGGACCGACAGCCGGTAGGCCTCCGGGGCGAGTGCGGGGTCGACGCGCAGGACGACGGTGTCGGGGGCGGCGGCGTCGGTGGACGGCGGCAGGGGCAGCCCCAGTGCGGGTCCCAGCACGGTGCGCAGCCACTGCGCGGTGGGGTCGGTGCCGGGACCGGCGTACAGGGCCGTCTGCCGGTCGGGGGTGAAGGCCGGCCCCTCGCCCGTCTCGGCGTGGGCGGGGGCGGGCACGAGGCCGGGCGGGTGCGGTGGGTTCGCGGTCAAGGAGACTCCTTCGTGGATGTCCCGGCCTGCGGGCCGGGGTGGTGCGGTCTCCCGCTCGCGGGGCGGCGGGGCTTCTGCGGCGGAGGGCGGGGGAGGCGGTTCGCGGCCGGGGCGGTCCGGCGTCCGCGGCCACCGGTCGGCGCCCGTTCCCGTCCTGTTCAGTCCTTCACCGCGCCTCCGAGGCCGGAGACCAGGCGGCGCTGTACGAGGACGAAGAAGACGAGGACGGGGACGGTCATGACGGTGGAGCCCGCCATGATCCCGCCCCAGTCGTTCTCCTCGGGCTTGAAGAAGACGAGCAGGGCCATCGGGAGCGTGGACTGCGAGGTGTCGCTGATGATGAAGGACTTCGCGAAGAGGAAGTCGTTCCAGGTGGAGATGAAGGAGAAGACGCTCGTGGCGACGAGCCCCGGGAACACCAGGGGGAAGAGGATCTGCCAGAGGAAGCGGGTGCGGCCCGCCCCGTCGAGGTGGGCCGCCTCCTCCAGTGCCTCGGGCACGGCTTTGACGAACCCCCTCAGCATCCAGATCGCGAAGGGCAGCGAGAAGGCGAGGTGCGGGAGGACGAGTGCGCCCAGGGTGTTGAGTTGGCCCAGGTCGCGCATCAGGAAGAACAGCGGAATGGTCAGGGCCTCGATCGGCACCGTCTGGGCGATCAGGAACATGATGAGCACGGTGGTGCGGAACCGGAAGCGGAACCGGGTGACGGCAGTGGCCGCGAGAAAGGCGATCACCGCGGAGGCGAGGACCACCGTCCCGGCGACCAGCAGGCTGTTGAGGAAATAGCGGCCGAAGTCCTCCTGCCGGAAGACGCGGTGGAAGGAGTCGAGGGACGGCGCGAGAGTCCAGGGACGCGGTTCGGCCGACTGGATCTCGCCTTCCGGTTTGACGGCGGAAAGGACCATCCAGTAAAGGGGAAAGGCGACTGCCAGTGCCGTGACCAGTGCTGTCGCCTCGGCGGCGAGCCGGCCCGGGCGGCCGGGCCGTGCCCGGCGGAATCCCCGCCCGGAGGGTCGGGAGGCAGGGGTCATATCCCTTCTCCCCGGCGCCGCAGGAGCCGCAGGTACAGGAGGGTGACGGCGAGCAGGATCAGCAGCATCACCACGCCGATCGCCGATCCGAGGCCGTACTGCGAGGAGGCGAACGCCTTCTGGTAGGCGTAGACGTTGAGCACCAGATTCTGTCCGGCGATTCCGCCGCCGCCGGTCATCACGTAGATCTGGGTGAAGACCTTGAAGTCCCAGATGACCGACTGGACGGTGACCACGGCGAGGACGGGGCGGAGCATCGGCGCCATGACGGAGCGCCATGTCCGCCATGACGAGGCGCCGTCGAGTGCGGCGGCTTCCAGGACCTCCTCGGGAATGGCCCGGATTCCCGCGTACACGGTGACCATCACGAACGGATAGGAGCACCAGACCACTTCGAGCAGGACCAGCAGGAAGGCGCTGTAGCGCCCGTAGGTCCAGGAGAAGCCGTCCAGGGAGAGGACCCGGTTGACGGGTCCGAGGTCCGGGTCGAAGAGGAACAGCCAGACGGTGGAGCCGGTGACCGCCGGGGTGGCCCAGGCGCCGAGCGAGGCCAGCATCAGGGCCGTCCTGGGCAGGGCGCGGACGCGGGTGAGCAGCACGGCGAGGGTGCAGCCGACCGCGAGGGTGGCGAGGACGCAGGCGGCGGCGAACAGCACGGTCGTGAGCAGCACCTCGCGGAACCGGGGGTCGCCGAAGAGGGTGCGGTAGTTGCCGAGCCCCTGGAAGGTGGTCGGCTGCCCTCCGCTGACCTGTGCCTGGGTGTATTCGAGGAGCGAGATCAGGCCGAGTTGGTAGACGGGGTAGACCAGCAGGGCGGCGAGCACGGCGAGGGCGGGGGCGAGGTACAGCCACGGGGTCGCGCCGCCGCGGCGTCCCGTGCGCGCGGGGGCGGCCGGGCGGCCCGGGCGCGGCCGCCCCCGTGCGGGGCCCGGGGGCCGTGCGGCGGTGCCGGCGGTGCGGGCCTCCGGGGGTGCGGTGGCGGCGGGGTCGGAGGGCACCGGGTCAGCCCGCGTCGGCGAAGGCGGCGTCCATGGCGCGGGCGGCGTCGGAGGCGGCCGTCCGGACGTCCTTGCGGCCGCTGACGACCTCCTGGAACATCGTCGGCAGCACGAGCGAGGCGTCGATCCGCCCCCAGGCGGGCGTGGCGGGCACGAAGCGGGAGCCGGAGCCGAGGGTCTCGATGAAGGGGGCCACGAACGGTTCCTTTCCGACGGCCGCCGCGCGGACGTCGGTGAAGGTGGGCAGGAAGCCCATGGCCTCGAAGAGGGCCGCCTGCGCCTCCTTGCCGGCCAGCCGCTTCATCAGGTCCACGGCGAGGGTGCGGTGGCCGGTGCTGCGCAGGACGCCGAGGTTGTTGCCTCCGGCGAAGGCGGGGGCGATCTCCCCCTCGCGGACCCCGGGCAGCGGGACGACGGCGTACCGTCCCCCGGCCGCTCCGGCCTCGACGGCACGACGGCTGAAGTCCCCGCCGATGACCATGGCGGCCTTTCCGGCGGCGAAGGCGGTGATGGTGGCGTTGCCGCCCATCGCGGCGCAGGTGGCGGCGGGGCAGTTGTCCTCGCCGAAGAGCGCGGTGTAGGCGGCGATCCCCCTGCGGGACGCGGGGCTGTCGATGACGGAGGTCCAGGCACCGTCCCGGAGTTCGGCGATGCCGCCGCCGTGGGCCCAGATGAACGGCAGGGCGCCGTAGGTGTTGGCGCCGCCCACGGCGATGCCGTACAGCTCCGGACGGGCGGCGCGGATCCGCTTCGCCGCGGACAGGAGCTCGTCCTGGGTCCCGGGGGGCTCGATGCCGAGGTCGGCGAAGACGTCGGTGCGGTAGTAGAGGGCGCGGGCGCCGACGAAGAGGGGGACGCCGTGGACCCTGCCGCCCACGGTGACGGACTGCCGGGCGGTGGGGTCGGTGTCCGCGGCCTCGTCCCAGGCCCCGAACTCGGCGGTGACATCGGCCAGTCCGCCGTCCTCGACGTATCCGGCGGTGTCGGTGTTGCCGTACTCGATCACGTCCGGGGCGCTCTCCGGGTCGTTGAAGGCCGCCTTGATCCGCTCGGCGCGGGTCTCGACGGGGATGTACTCGACCCGGACGTCGACGCCCTCGTGGGCCTTGACGAAGCCGGCCACGGCGGCGTCGACGACCTTCTCCTTGGGCGCGTTGCCGACCTCCCGGAAGAGCCACACGCGCAGGGTGCCGGTCCTGCCGTCCTCCTGGGAGGCGCCGGAGGAGGTGGCCGGGGCGCAGGCGGTCGCCGCGAGGCCGGCGAGGGCGAGTGCCGCGGCGGGGGCGGCGAATCGGGCGATCAGGTTCATGCAGGGACTCCCACGACATGGCGTTGCAGCATGTGCAACATGCGTTTCGTACTGCACAACACGCAGGAGGCTAGGGGGGTGCGGCGCGACGCCACAAGAGGTCGCCGCCGGCCGGGTCGTGTCCGGCACACGGCGCTGTCCGCCCGTGGGGCGCCGAGCGGGAGGTGCCGGACCCGGCCTCCCGGGACGGAACACCTCGTGGCCGACCGGTGCGCCCCCGGCAACGCCCGCGCCCCGCACGCCCTTTCGCCCCGGCCGCCCGCCGGGCGCGGCTCCCGCCGCCCCGCCCGCCCCGGCCGCCCGCCCGGCATGCGAACGGCCCCCCGGTGCGCCTGGAGCGCGCCGGGGGGCCGTCGGAGCCGTGGGTCGCGGGGAGGTGGCGGTGGGGCCGCCGCGGGGGCTACTTCTTGCCGCCGTCCTTGCCCTTGTCGCCGCCGGATCCCATCGAGTCGTAGATCTCCTTGCACATGGGGCAGACCGGGTACTTCTTGGGGTCGCGCCCCGGCACCCAGACCTTGCCGCACAGGGCCACGACGGGAGTGCCGTCGAGGGCACTCGCCATGATCTTGTCCTTCTGGACGTAGTGGGCGAAGCGCTCGTGGTCGCCGTCGCCGTGCGACACCTGCGGCGTCGGTTCTACGAGGGTCCCGGTGCCTGTCCCGCGCTCGGGCTCAAGAGTGCTCATAGGCTCCAAGGGTACCCACGCACCGGCCGGTGCGGGAGCACGGCCCGCGCGGGGCCCGGGCGGGCGCGCCGCAACCCGCCCGCGTCAGTTCAGGCTCGGGTCGTCCGGGTAGGTCGCGAACATGGCGAGCTCGCTGCGCTGCCTGCGCAGGACCGCGCGCCACAGCCCCTCCGGGTGCGGTGAGGAGACGTCGCCCGGCTCGGACTCGACCACGTACCAGGCGCCCTCCTCCAGCTCCGACTCCAGCTGGCCGGGCCCCCAGCCCGCGTACCCGGCGAAGATCCGCAGCGAGCCCAGGGCGGCGCCCAGCAGTTCAGGGGGCGCCTCCAGGTCGACCAGCCCGATGGCGCCGTGCACCCGCCGCCAGCCGAGCGGCCCCTCGTCGCCGGGGATCACCGCGACGCCGAGGGCGGAGTCCAGCGAGACGGGTCCCCCCTGGAAGACCACGCCCGGTTCCCCGGTGTGCGCGGCCCATGCCTGGAGGATGTCCGCGACGCCGACGGGCGTCGGCCGGTTGAGGACCACGCCGAGCGAGCCCTCGTCGTCGTGGTCGAGCAGCAGCACGACCGCGCGGTCGAAGTTCGGGTCCGCGAGGGCCGGTGTGGCGACGAGCAGCCGCCCTGTGAGCGAGGACACCTCGGTCATGCGACACATGATCCCGCATCTCGGGCCGCCGCGGGGGCCGAGCGCCGCAGTGCGCCGAGCCCGCAGGTCGCGGTGGTGCGGGCCGAGCGCCCCCGGCCGCTGCGCGGTGACCGTCCGCGAGAGGGTGCGGACGGAGCGTGTTGTGCCGAAACCATGACGTTCCTGCCACCCCCTCGCCCATACTGCCCGGGCCCTTCCGCCCCTTACCCTTTTCTCTGGCCCCCCGTCCGACCTCCGCCCGGCCCCGCCGGGAGGACCCCTCCGGAACGCGAGATTCATGACCGGCACAGACGATGTACTGCTTGTCCACGGCGGCACCCCGCTGGAGGGCGAGATCCGTGTCCGCGGCGCGAAGAACCTCGTGCCCAAGGCGATGGTCGCCGCACTGCTCGGCAGCGGTCCGAGCCGGCTGCGGAATGTGCCCGACATCCGTGACGTGCGCGTCGTCCGGGGCCTGCTCCAGCTGCACGGTGTGACCGTCCGCCCGGGCGAGGAGCCGGGCGAGCTGGTGCTCGACCCGACGCACGTCGAGAGCGCCAACGTCGCCGACATCGACGCCCACGCCGGGTCCTCGCGCATCCCGATCCTGTTCTGCGGGCCGCTGCTGCACCGCCTGGGCCACGCCTTCATCCCCGGTCTCGGCGGCTGCGACATCGGCGGCCGGCCGATCGACTTCCACTTCGACGTGCTGCGCCAGTTCGGCGCGACGATCGAGAAGCGCGCGGACGGCCAGTACCTGGAGGCCCCGCAGCGCCTGCGCGGCACCAAGATCCGCCTGCCGTACCCCTCGGTGGGCTCCACCGAGCAGGTGCTGCTGACGGCCGTGCTGGCGGAGGGCGTCACCGAGCTGACCAACGCGGCGGTGGAGCCGGAGATCGAGGACCTGATCTGCGTCCTGCAGAAGATGGGCGCGATCATCTCCGTGGACACCGACCGGACGATCCGGATCACCGGCGTCGAGAAGCTCGGCGGCTACACCCACCGGGCGCTGCCCGACCGTCTGGAGGCGGCCTCCTGGGCCTCGGCCGCGCTCGCCACCGAGGGCGACATCTATGTCCGCGGGGCCCAGCAGCGCTCGATGATGACCTTCCTGAACACCTACCGGAAGGTCGGCGGCGCGTTCGAGATCGACGACGAGGGCATCCGCTTCTGGCACCCCGGCGGGCGGCTGGCCTCCATCGCGCTGGAGACGGACGTCCACCCCGGTTTCCAGACCGACTGGCAGCAGCCGCTGGTCGTCGCCCTGACGCAGGCCACCGGTCTGTCGATCGTGCACGAGACGGTGTACGAGTCGCGTCTCGGCTTCACCTCGGCGCTCAACCAGATGGGCGCCCACATCCAGCTGTACCGGGAGTGCCTCGGCGGCTCCGACTGCCGCTTCGGCCAGCGCAACTTCCTCCATTCGGCGGTCGTGTCCGGTCCCACCAGGCTCCAGGGCGCGGATCTGGTGATCCCCGACCTCCGCGGCGGGTTCTCCTACCTGATCGCCGCACTGGCCGCGCAGGGGACCTCGCGGGTCCACGGCATCGGGCTGATCAACCGCGGCTACGAGAACTTCATGGAGAAGCTGGAGAAGCTCGGCGCGAAGGTCGAGCTGCCCGGCGGCCCGGTGGTCTGAGCCCCTCCGCCTCCCCTGCGGCCCCCGCGGACCTGGTCCGCGGGGGCCGCGGCGCGTCCGGGGCGAAGGGCGCGGGCCCCGGCGCCGGGGCCGCACGGCACGGCGCAGGAGGGCCTCGGCCACGGCGCCGGGGCCGCACAGGCCGGTCCCGGGCGGCGCGGGCGGGCACGGCGAAGGGCGGGCACCGGGAAACCGGTACCCGCCCTTCGGGGCTTCGGGCCGCCTTACTTGCCCTTGGCGGCTTCCTTGAGCTTGGAGCCCGCGGAGACCTTCACGCTGTAGCCGGCGGGGATCTGGATCGGGTCGCCGGTCTGCGGGTTGCGGGCGGTGCGAGCGGCACGGTGGGTGCGCTCGAAGGTCAGGAAGCCGGGGATGGTGACCTTCTCGTCGCCCTTGGCGACGACCTCGCCGACGGTCTCGGCGAGAGCCGCCAGGACGGCGTCGGCGTCCTTGCGGGTCACCTCGGCGCGGTCGGCCAGCGCGGCCACCAGCTCACTGCGGTTCATGTTCTTACTCCCGTGTTCTTCTTGCTGTTGAGGCGTGCCACGCGGCAGGGCCGCGCAGTGGGCACACCGAAGCCGATGCTGCCAGGGCCCTCGGACAGTCCCCTGACCCGGGTCTGCGGTCAGACCCTCGCGCCCGAATACGCATCCTGCCCCCACGACCGGCGGGAACGCCAATCCGGCACTCTCGCGGGTCACACGAAAAGCGCCACCTCCCTGCCGTGGTGACGTTGCGTCGACTGTGCCGGAACACCCCGGAGCGGCCATGGGCCCGCGCAGCGCCACCCTACGGGCTGCCCCGTGCTCCCCGGTGGACCGGCACGCGGCGCCGGACGCGTGCGCCGCACGGCGGAGGGCCGCCCGGGTGCCGGGGGGATCCGGGCGTTCCGGCGACGCGGCGGGGTGCCGCGGCCGCCGCGTGCGCCCGCCGGGGCCCGCGGCGGCGCGGCGGGATCAGGCCGGAGTGGGGGTCGTCACAGAGGCGCCCGCGGCCTTGGCGGCCTCCCGCACGGCGCCCGCGACGGCTCCCGCGACCTTGTCGTTGAACACCGAGGGGATGATGTAGTTCGGGTTCAGCTCGTCGTCGGTGACGACGTTCGCCAGGGCCGAGGCGGCGGCGAGCATCATCTCGGTGCTGACCGTGCGCGAGGTGGCGTCGAGCAGGCCGCGGAAGACGCCCGGGAACACCAGCACGTTGTTGATCTGGTTGGGGAAGTCGGAACGCCCGGTGGCCACAACGGCCGCCGTCCGGCGGGCGATTGCGGGGTCGACCTCCGGATCCGGGTTCGCGAGCGCGAACACGACGGCGTCCTCGGCCATGGCGGCGACGTCGTCGGCGCCGAGCAGGTTGGGGGCCGAGACGCCGATGAACACGTCGGCGCCCACGACGGCCTCCCTGAGCGTGCCGGTGACACCCTCGGGGTTGGTGTTGTCGGCGATCCAGCGCAGCGGGGAGTCGGGCGTGGCGTGGACGAGGTCCTCGCGGCCCGCGTGCACCACCCCGTGGATGTCGGCGACGACGGCGTGCTTGACCCCGGCGGCGATCAGCAGTTTGAGGATGGCGGTGCCGGCCGCGCCCGCGCCGGACATGACGACGCGTACGTCCGAGACGGACTTGCCCACCACGCGCAGGGCGTTGGTGAGGGCGGCGAGCACGACGATCGCCGTGCCGTGCTGGTCGTCGTGGAAGACGGGGATGTCCAGGGCCTCGCGCAGCCGGGCCTCGATCTCGAAGCAGCGCGGCGCGGAGATGTCCTCCAGGTTGATCCCGGCGAAGCCGGGGGCGATCGCCTTGACGATCTCGACGATGGCGTCGGTGTCCTGGGTGTCGAGGCAGATGGGCCAGGCGTCGATGCCGGCGAAGCGCTTGAAGAGGGCGGCCTTGCCCTCCATCACCGGCAGGGCCGCCTTGGGGCCGATGTTGCCGAGGCCGAGCACGGCGGAGCCGTCCGTCACCACTGCAACGGAGTTGCGCTTGATGGTGAGGCGGCGGGCGTCCTCGGGGTTCTCGGCGATGGCCATGCAGACCCGGGCCACGCCGGGGGTGTAGACCATGGAGAGGTCGTCGCGGTTGCGGATGGGGTGCTTGGACGCCATCTCGATCTTGCCGCCGAGGTGCATCAGGAACGTACGGTCGGAGACCTTGCCGAGGACGACGCCCTCGATACCGCTCAGCCCCTCGACGATCTCGTCGGCGTGGGCGGTGGAGCTGGCCGCGATGGTGACGTCGATGCGCAGCTTCTCGTGGCCGGAGGCGGTCACGTCGAGACCGGTCACCGATCCGCCGGACGATTCCACGGCGGTGGTGAGCTGGGAGACCGCGGTTCCGCTCGCGGGCACCTCCAACCGGACCGTCATCGAGTACGAGACGCTTGGCGCCGTTGCCATGACCGGGTTCCTCTGCTTTCCCTAGCTTCGTTGCTACGCGGTGCCCGGGCCCGGGGCCCGGCAGCGCCCCTTGATGGTGACACCTACCTGCGGGTAGCAGGTAATGCGGTCATTTAGTTTTCGGAAACTGTTTTCCACCATACGAGAAGTGGTGGGGAAAACAGAAGAGGTCCGGACCACCGAGGGGTGGTCCGGACCTCGTCAGGCTGGGTGAAGCGGCACCGACCCGCCATGCTCGCCTCGCGGCAAGTGGTCGCTCGAAGCGACGAAGGTTGGGCCCGGGGGCTTGGATCGGGCCGGTGCCACCCCCAGGCTAACGCACCTTCCCCACGGCTGATTCCGTTCCGGCGGACCGTTTTCCGCCACCCCGTCCGCGGCACGGACCGATGCACGGAGACCGCCGAGGGAGCCGGCGGCAGGACGCGGCCGGGGCCGTGGTGGTCGACGGGCCGGGCCCGCGGCCCGCACCCGCCCCGGGCGGGAGGCCGTGCCCGCCGCGCGCCGCCGGAGTGCGCTGCCGGTCAGTCCCGCAGCAGGGCGGGGACCCCGTCCGCGTCCGGCTCGTCCACCGTGCCGGAGACCAGGGTGAGCTGCTGGGTCGCCCGGGTGAGTGCGACATACAGCACACGCAGCCCGGCCGGGGACTCGTCGGCCACCTCCGCGGGGGAGACCACCACCGTCGCGTCGTACTCCAGCCCCTTGGCCTCCAGGGAGCCGAGGGCCACGGCCCGGTCCCCCAGCCCGGACAGCCAGCGGGCGGCCTCCTCGCGGCGGCGCATGGCGACGACCACGCCCACCGTGCCCTCCACCTCGGCCAGCAGGCGCTCCGCCTCGGCCCGCACCGTGGCGGCGAGGCCGCCCCGCGCCCCGACGACCGCGAACCGCGGCCGGACGCCGGTGGAGCGGACCGCCCGGGGGGCCGCCATCCCGGGCATCGCCACGGCCAGCACCCGGGCCGCCAGCTCGGCGATCTCCGCGGGGTTGCGGTAGTTCACGGTCAGCTCGAACCGGCGGCGGGGCCGGGTGCCGAGCGCCTCGTCGCGGGCCTCGGCCGCCTCCTCCGGCGAGGACCAGGAGGACTGGGCGGGGTCCCCCACCACCGTCCAGGTGGCGTGGCGGCCCCGGCGGCCGATCATGCGCCACTGCATGGGCGTGAGGTCCTGGGCCTCGTCGACGATCACATGGGCGTACTCGGTGCGCTCGGCGGCCAGCCGCTCGGCCCGCTCCCGCTGGGACTCCTCGCGCTGCGGCATCAGCTCCTGGAGGCCGGTGAGCTGGTCCAGCGGGTCGAGTTCCCGCTTGCGGCGCGGACGGGCCGGGGTGCCCAGCAGCGTGTCCAGCTCGTCCAGCAGGGCCACGTCGTGCACCGACAGCGCGTCCCGGCGCAGCGAGCGCGCGAGCCGCCGCACCTCACCGGGGTCGAGGACGCGGCGGGCCCAGCGCCCGAGGCGCCGCTCGTCCGCCATGGCGGCCAGCACCCCGCGGGGCGTCAGCTCCGGCCACCAGGCGTCGAGGAACTCCAGGAAGGCGTCCTCGGTGGAGACGTCCTCGTCGAAGGAGGCACGCAGCTCGGCGGCCAGCTCCGGGTCGGAGTGGCGCCCGGCGGCGCCGGACTTCGCGTACAGCGCGTCCAGCAGCAGCCGCCGGGCGCGGGGGCGCAGCAGGTTGACCGGGGTGGTGCCGCCGAGCGCGATGGCGCGGACGCGGCGGAGGTCCCCGGCCTCCAGCTCCAGGCGGCGGCCGAAGGCCACGACCCGCAGCCGGTCCGCGGTGGGGGCGGCGGGCTCCTCGCCGAGGGCGAGCTGCCCGGACGGGGCGGCGGCGCCCGGCTGCTCCAGGGCGCCCCGCGCGGCCTTGCGCAGCACCTTCAGCATCCGCGACGAGCCCTTGATCCGGGCCACCGCCGGCTCGTCGTAGGCCGTCGCCTCGGCGCCGTCGACCAGGGAGCCGACGGCCCGGATCGCGACCTGGCCCTCCTCGCCGAGCGACGGCAGCACGCCCTCGGTGTACGCGACCAGCAGCGGGGTCGGGGAGACCACGAGGATGCCGCCCGCGTAGCGGCGGCGGTCCTTGTAGAGGAGGTAGGCGGCCCGGTGCAGGGCCACCGCGGTCTTGCCCGTGCCGGGGCCGCCCTCCACATAGGTGACGGACGCGGCGGGGGCGCGGATGACCAGGTCCTGCTCGGCCTGGATGGAGGCGACGATGTCGCGCATGGTGTGGCCCCGGGCCTGCCCGAGGGCGGCCATGAGGGCCCCGTCCCCGACCGCGGGGAGCGGTGCGCCGTCGAGGAGGGCGGTCAGCTCGGGGCGCATCAGGTCGTCCTCGACGCCGAGCACCCTGCGGCCCCGGGAGCGGATGACGCGCCGGCGTACGACACGGCCGGGCTCGACCGGGGTCGAGCGGTAGAAGGGCGCGGCGGCGGGCGCCCGCCAGTCGATGACCAGCGGCGCGTAGTCGGCGTCGAGCACGCCGATCCGGCCGATGTGCAGGGTCTCCCCGATGTCGGCGGTCCCGTCGGGCCGCACGGCGTCGTCGGCGGGCTCGACCGAGGTGTGGGCGCCGTCCGGTCCGCGTTCGCCGTCCTTGCCGTGGAGGAGGTCGATGCGGCCGAAGAGGAAGTCCTCGAACTCGTTGTTGAGCCGGTTGAGGTGGATCCCGGCGCGGAAGACCTGGGCGTCCCGCTCGGCGAGTGCGCCCGGTGTGCCGACCTGCCCGCGCCGGGCGGCGTCCTGCATGAGGAACTCCGCCTCGTGGATCTTCTCCTCCAGACGGCGGTAGACCCGGTCCAGGTGGACCTGCTCGACGGCCGTCTCGCGGTCGCGCACCGAGTCGGCGGCCGGGTCGGCCGCGGGCGCGACGGGTGAATCAACGGAATCAGCGGCATCCTGCGCGGCCACCGGGCCCCCTTCTGACGTGCACTGGGCAGCCGTCAACCGTACGCCACGGCGGGTGGGTCGTGCACCCGGGCGCCCGGTGGCGGGTCGCCGGGCGGGTCGCAGGGGGTGACGCGGGGCGGGTCGCAGGGGGTGACGCGGGGGCCGGGCGGCGCGCGGCTGCCCGGGGGAAGGGGCCCCGGGGAAGGGGGCGGGCCGGGACAGCAGTGTGTCCCGGCCCGCGGGGAAGGCCGGACGTGGATCGCGGGGACCGCTGCGCTACACGTCGACCTCCACGAGGCGTTTGCCGTCGAAGGTGCGGACCTCGAAGTGGTCGATGTCGTTCCGCTCCATCGCGGCGCCGCCGTGGACGTAGAGCGGGGCCTTCGCCGACTTCTCGGGGCTGTCGGGGATCCCGTACCCCCACTTCGGGACGGACCAGGAGGTGACGACCTCCTCCTCGCCGGTCTTGGACACGGCGATCAGGCTGCACTTCAGGGGGCCCCGGACGTTCTTGAGCTCCAGGACCGCATGGGTGCCCCAGCCCTTGCTCTCCATGCCGATCACCGCGCTGACCTTCGTGGTCGCGTCGGTGGCCTGCGCCTTCGCCTCCATGTGGTGGAAGAAGGCGTCCTCGGCGGGGCTGGTGGGGTGGGGGTCCGCGGCCAGGGTGCTGCCGGAGGGGCTGCCCGAGGTGGCCTGGACGGCGACGGCGGGGGCCCCGATGATCAGGGCTGCTGCGGCGGCGACCAGGTACATCCCCCGGCGCCGCTTGGCGGCCCGCCGGGCCGCGACCTCGTCGAGGAGGCCTTCGAGCACACGGGGGCCCGGCGCGGCGGGCACCACGGCGGGCGCGGGCCGGGGCTGCGGGAAGTCCTCGAAGCCGGGCAGGCCGTAGACGTTGCCGGGCGGAGCGGCCGGCGCCGGGGCCGGGGCGTCGGCCAGCATCGCCAGCATCGGTTCGATGCCCGAGAACTCGTCGAGGCGGGCGGCGCAGATGTCGCAGCCGGCCAGATGGGCCTCGAAGGCGGAGGCGTCCGCGTCGTCGAGCACGCCGAGCACATAGGCGCCGACGGCGTCGTGCACGGACTCCTGTTCGCGCCGGTCGTACCCGGTCATGCCGTGACCCCCCTCTCCTCCAGAGCGAGCTTCATCGAACGCAGTGCGTAGAACACCCGGGACCGTACGGTCCCGCTGGGTATGCCGAGTGTCTCGGCCGCCTCGTTGACCGTACGTCCCTTGAAATACGTCTCCACAAGGACTTCCCGGTGTGCGGGCGTCAAATCGTCGAGTGCATCCGAGAGCGTCATCAGCCACAACGCCTTGTCGATCTCGTCCTCCGCGGGCATGACCTCCAGCGGCGACGGGTCGACCTCCTGCGGCCGGGCCTGCCGGCTGCGGTGGCCGTCGATGACGATGCGCCGGGCGACCGTCACCAGCCAGGGTCGGACAGAGCCGGTGGCCTGATTCAGCCGACCGGCGTTCTTCCAGGCACGGATGAGCGTCTCCTGCACGACGTCCTCCGCGCGCTGGCGGTCTCCCGCGACAAGACGGAGTACGTAGGCGAGCAGCGGTCCGGCATGTTCGCGATAGAGCGCGCGCATCAGGTCCTCGTCGGGGACGGAGGGTTCGATGCGCGGCTTCTCGCTGCGATGGCGGGCCCGTTGCGGACGGTCATCGGCCACGGCGGCATCCTTGCGCACCTGAACCTCCCGGTCGAGACCCTGATCTGAACGGATGACTATCTGTCCCCCTTCACTACGGGGGCCGTCCGGGGATCACTCAACGCACACGCGGAATTATTCAAGATCTTTTGTTTGGGACCCCGGAAGGCGTGCCGCGGCGCCGGTGGCGGGCCACCCGGGCCCGGTTCCCGCACACCTCGCCGGAGCACCAACGGCGTTGCCCGCCGCGGGAGGAGTCCAGGAAGACCCGGCGGCAGCCGTCCGCCCGGCAGCGCCGCAGCCGGCCGCGCGCCGCGGGGTCGGTGAGCAGCTCGACGGCGTCCCGGGCGATCGCCGCGAGCAGCGCCTCGGGGGTGGGGGCGGTGCTCAACTCCCGTACCAGGCCGCCGTCCCGGCCGGGCACCGCGCTGATCCCCGGCGGCGGGCGGCGGGCCAGCCCGTTGACGGTCCGCAAGGCCCCTGCGTCGACGCCCCCTTCGAGCTCCGCGTCCACCAACGCGGCCAGGCAGCAGCGCAGTTCACGGAAGGCGGCGGGCCGGCAGGCGCGGTCCGCCGGAAGGCGGGTCCCGGCGGGGAGGAGTCCCACCGCGGTCAGCCAGTGGGCCAACTCCCCTGCCCCGGACAGCGGTTCCGGGTCGCCCTCCGCCGCCGGAGCGGTGGCGAGCAGGTCCAGGCAGAGGCGGCCGGTGTCGATCAGCTTGTGCCGCCGGGGTGCCGCGGGAGGACGCCCGGCGTCACCGTCAGTCATGCTGCTGCCACCACGGGGCTCCTCGGTCGCATCGGGCGGTGCCCCGGACCGCGCCGGGCCCGGGCGGTGGACGGGGCCCGCCGCCGGCACCGCGGACGGCACCGGCGGGACGGGACGCGGCACCGGTGCCGTGACCACGGTCCGTGAGCGGAGCCCGGCCGCTCCGGGCGCCGCTCCCAGGGTGCCCGGAGCGGGCGGGGGCCGGAAGACCCCGCGCGGCCGGCGTGTCGACGGGGGCTTCCCGGCGGCCGGTTCCGGGGGTCAGCCGCCGCCGAGCCGGAGCACGGCGGTCAGGTACAGGCACGGCGACACCGCGGTCAGCAGGAAGGCGGCGGTCGTGTGCGCGGCGAGCCCGGTCCCGGTGCCGAGCCCCAGGTGCACCCGGGCGGCCCTGCTCACCCTGGGCCGGGGCCCGCCGTGCGCGGCGGCTGCCGAGGCGCGCTCCACCGCCCTGCGCACCGCCCTGCGGCTGCGCTCCGTCGTGACGCCCAGCCGCACCCCGTGGACGTCGCGCACCAGCAGGGTGCGGTAGGTCCTGCCGTAGGAGAAGGTCGTCAGCAGTCTCACGGAGGCGATCCGGTCCAGGTCCACGGAGCGCTCACCGGTCAGGGTGCGGGCCGTCAGCCGCGAGGACCCGCGCAGCGAGGGTGCGTGCTCCTCGCACAGCGCGGAGAGCAGCAGGGCGCCGACGACCACGGCGGGCAGGCCGAGCACGATCGGGGCGCCCTGCGGGAGCATCCCGGCCCGGGCGAGTGCATGGCCGGCGAAGGGCAGCAGCAGGACCGCCACGGCCACACCCGACCCGACGCGTGCCCGTGCCACGCTGCGCCCCGTTTCCGGGTCCATTGCCGCTCCCGTCCTCGTACTGCCCCGTCGGTCCAGGATGCGGGGGCGGCGGCCCGTTCCGCATTGCCGGATCCCGGCAGTCTTCGGGGCGTTCCACCTCCCGGGCCGGCTGCGGGCGCACACGGCAGCGGGCACACGGCCGGGTGCGCGCCGACCGGGGGACGGGCCCCGGCGGACGGGGTGGGGCCCCTCGGCGCGGCGGCCGGTGGGCCGGGTGCCTCACCCGCCGTCCGCGTACTTGCTGCCCGCGGCCGGGTCCAGGGCCAGGCGGTAGCCGCGCTTGACGACGGTCTGGACGAGCTTCGGGGTGCCCAGCGCGGTACGGAGGCGGGCCATGGCGGTCTCCACCGCGTGCTCGTCCTTCCCCGAACCCGGCAGGGCCCGCAGCAGTTCGGCACGGGAGACCACCCAGCCGGGGCGCCGGGCGAGGGCCCGCAGCAGGGCCATCCCGGCGGGCGGCACCGGGCGCAGCACCTCGTCCACCAGTACGGCATGGCCGCGGATCTCGATGCGGTGCCCGGCCACGGGCAGGCTGCGGGCCCGGGAGGGCAGTTCGGTGCCGAGGAGCTGCACCAGCGGACCGAGGCGGAAGCGCTCCGGCTGGACGGTGTCCACCCCTGCCGCCTGGAGCGGCAGCGCGGTCACCGGCCCCACACAGGCCGCCAGGACGCGGTGGTCGAAGGCCCGGAGCAGCGCGTCCAGCAGCCCGCGGTGCTCGGCGCGGGCGAGCAGGGAGGCGGCGGCGGGTGCGCTGGTGAAGCTCACGGCGTCGAGTGCGCCGGCGAGCGTGGCGTCCAGCAGCCGGTCGAGGGGGCCGAGGTCCTCCGGGGCCATCCACCGGTAGACGGGCACCAGGACCACGTCGGCGCCGCCGGCCCGCAGCGACTCCACGAAGCCGGGCAGCGGCTCGCCGTGCATCTGGAGCGCGATCCGCAGGCCCGCCACGCCCTCGTCCAGCAGCCGGTCGAGGACCTCGGCCATGGACTCCGAGGCGGGCGACCACTGCTCGACGAGACCGGCGGCCCGGATGGCGCCCTTCACCTTGGGGCCGCGGGCCAGCAGCCGGACCCCGCCCAGGCGGCCCAGCAGGGCGTCTCCCACGCCCCAGCCGTCGGCCGCCTCGACCCAGCCCCGGAACCCGATCGCCGTGGTGGCCACCACGACGTCCGGGCGACGATCGATGATCTCCCGGGTGGCGGCGAGCAGTTCGGCGTCGTCCGCGAGCGGCACGATCCGCAGGGCGGGCGCGTGCAGCACGGACGCGCCGCGGCGCTGGAGCAGGGCGCCGAGTTCGTCGGCGCGGCGGGCGGCGGTGACGCCGACGGTGAAGCCCGCGAGCGGGCCGTGCGGTTGGCCGTGGTGGTGCATCTCAGTCGTCCCCACTGGATGTCGCCCGGCGGACCGCCCTCTGCGGCGGTCGCCCCGCAGGGCGGTGAACGTGGCGGCCGAGCCTGCCAAAGTCGCGTGACAGGCCCGGATCACCGGCGTTTCCCCGCCGTTACGCGGGGCACCGCCGGTGTTTCCGGCCCTGTCACGGTGACGGGTCCGGGACGCCCCTTGCGGCGGCCCGGGTCACACCTGGGCGTAGGCGGGCCGGGGTTCGCCCTCGTGCGACGCGGCCGGGGCGGGTGCGGCGGCGGGCCGGCGAAGGTATACCGCCCAGGTCACCAGCGTGCAGACCAGGTAGAAGGCGAGGAAGGCCGCGAAGGCCGCGGTGCCCGTGCCCGCGGTCTGGAAGGACTGGCGGAAGGCGAGGTTGATCGCGAGGCCCCCGACACCGCCGATCGCCCCGATGAACCCCATGGCCGCGCCCGACAGCCGTCGCCCGTAGGCGGCCGCCGCCTCGCCCGTCATGCCCCGCTCCAGTGCCTTGTTCTGGAAGATGCCCGGGATCATCTTGTACGTGGAGCCGTTGCCCAGTCCGGTGAGGACGAACAGGGCGATGAAGCCGACGAGGAAGACCGGCAGCGAGGCGCGCACCGAGGCGGCGACGACCACCCCGGTCGCGGCGGCCATGGCGACGAAGTTCCACAGGGTGATGCGCGCGCCGCCGAAGCGGTCGGCGAGCAGCCCGCCGACGGGCCGGACCAGCGATCCGAGCAGCGGCCCGACGAAGGTGAGCGAGGCCGCCTGCAGGGGCGTGCGGCCGAACTGCGTCTGGAGCACCAGGCCGAAGGCGAAGCTGTAGCCGATGAAGGAGCCGAAGGTGCCGATGTAGAGGAGGGACATGACCCAGGTGTGGGGCTCCCTGAGGGCCTCCCGGGCCGCGCCGGTGTCGTTGCGGACCGGGGCGAGGTTGTCCATCCGCAGGGCGGCGCCGAGGGCGGCGACCACGATCAGGGGCAGGTAGGCGCCGATCAGCAGCCGCGGGTGCGCGGCCCCCGCGGTGCCGATGACCAGCAGGGCGGCGAGCTGGATGACGGGGACGCCGATGTTGCCGCCGCCCGCGTTGAGCCCCAGCGCCCAGCCCTTCTTGCGCAGCGGGAAGAAGGCGTTGATGTTGGTCATCGAGGAGGCGAAGTTCCCACCGCCCACACCGGTGAGCGCCGCCACCAGCAGGAAGGTCGTGTAGGAGGTGCCGGGCTCCATCACGAACCAGGCCGCACCGGCCGGGAGGAGGAGCAGGGCGGCGCTGAACACCGTCCAGTTGCGGCCGCCGAAGCGGGCCACGGCGAAGGTGTAGGGCACCCTGATCAGTGCGCCGACCAGGGTGGCGGTCGCGATGAGGAAGAACTTGCCCGCGGGGTCCACTCCGTACTCGGGTCCCATGAAGAGGACCATCACCGACCACAGGCTCCACACGGAGAAGCCGATGTGTTCGCTGAACACGGAGTAGGCGAGGTTGCGGCGCGCGATGCGCTCCCCCTGCGTCTTCCAGAACGTGTCGTCCTCGGGGTCCCAGTGCTCGATCCAACGGCCTGCCATCGTGCGCCCTCCACCTGTGTCCGGTCGTGGGGACGACGCTAGGGACGGCTCGTTTCCGTCGGGTGGCGCGAGGTGACCGGTGCGGAACGTTGCTCTCACTTGGTGGACACGGCGGCCGTGAGGCGGGCGGGCGGTCCGCGGCGTCGGAGGCGGGCGGGCGGCGTCGGAGGCTGGCTCTGGATGGCTGGATGGCTGGATGGCTGGATGGCTGACGGTGCCCGGTGCGGACGGACGGCGGCGGGCGGTCCGCGCGCGGGGCACACGGCCTCCACGCCGCAGCACCCACCTCGCCGTCCTCGGCGGGCGGTCCGCGCGCCGGCACACGATCGCCGCCGGGACGGGCCCGTGCGGTGTCAGGTGCCGCGCATCACCGCACGGTCCCCCTCGGGCAGCCAGGAGCCGGCCGGTTCGTGGAGCCAGCCCTCCCGGGCGGCGAGCTCGTCCGCGGCGGAGACCAGGGCGTCCAGGCCGGGATGGGCCAGCCCCCTGCGCCACACCATCGAGACCGGGGAGAGCGGTACCGGGTCGACGAGCGGCCGCAGCACCACACCCGGGGGCACCGGGTGGTCCACCACGGCGAGCACCGGGTCGCCGCCCCTGGCCATGACCCGCCGGAACTCCTCCATGCCCACCGCCATCGGGGCGGGCGGGGAGAGCGCGACCCCCCGGCCGTCGACGAGGCGGGCGGCGAGGTCGGTCCACTCGGCGGTGCACGGGTTGCCCGCGCCGGCGTAGAGCCTGCGCCCCGCGAGCGCGGCGAGCGGCACCCGGTCGAGGGCGGCGAGCGGGTCGCCCCCGGCGAGCAGCACGGCCATCGGCTCCAGCCGGACGGGCCGGTGGCGGAGCACGGCGCGCACCTCCGCCCCGAGTCCGGCGAAACGGCCGAAGGAGACGTCGAGCCGGCCGGCCGCGATCTCCGCCGCGGCACCCGCGAGCCCGCTCTCGTAGCGGGCCATGAGTTCGTGGTCGGGAGCCAGTTCCCGGGCCCGGGCGAGCACCCGGCCGGAGCTGAGCCCGGCGGTGTTGAGGTCGACGAGCAGCGGACGGTCGGCGCCTCGGGCGGCGGCCAGCAGGTCCTCCTGGGCGGCCAGCATCCGGCGGGCGTGCGGCAGCAGGCGCTCGCCGTCACCGGTGAGGGCGACCTGGCGGGTGGTGCGGAGGAACAGCTCCGTGCCGAGTTCCCGCTCCAGGCGGCGGATGTCCCGGCTGAGTGCCTGCTGGGCGACGAACAGACGGGCCGCGGCACGGGTGAAGTGGAGTTCCTCGGCGGCGGCCACATAGGCGCGCAGGAGGCGCGGATCCAGGTCTCGGGGCACAGCGCATTCAACAACACGGGTGCGTCAATGGCCATCCGACAGGTGTTGGACCGGCCCCGGGCCGCGGCACGAGGCTGGGGGCATGCCCGCCACCCCTTCGCGGCCCACCACGGCCGTGCGCTCCGCGCCGCCCTCCTTCGCACCCGGTGCGCCCGCCCTCGTCCCCCGTCTCGACGCCCACGGCTGCGAGGGGCGCCGCACCGGTGGTCCCCGCACCGGTGGTCTCCGCACCCGCGGTCTCCGGACCGGCGGCGACGCGGGCGGTGCGCCGGGCCCCTCCCGCCGCCCGCCGGGCCCCTACCGGCGGCTCTTCGGGATCCCCGGAACCCGGGCGTTCACCGCGGCCGGCCTGCTGGCGCGGCTCCCCGCCGGCATGTTCGGGGTGTCCGCGATCCTGATGATCGCGGACACCCGGGGGTCGTACGCGCTCGCCGGGGCCGTCACCGCGACGGGCCTGGCGTCCACCGCGCTGGTCGCCCCCGTCACGGCGCGCCTGGTCGACCGGTACGGACAGGCGCGGGTGGCCGTCCCCGCCGCCCTGCTGGCGGTCCTCGGGCAGCTGGCCCTGGTGCTGTGCGTCCGCTCCGGTGCCCCGGCCTGGACGCTGTTCGCGGCGTACGCCGCGACGGCCACCTGCCCGAACGTCGGCGGGATGTGCCGGGCCCGCTGGGGACACCTGCTGCGCGGGGCCCCGGGGGCCCGGCACACCGCGAACGCGGTGGAGCAGGCCGTGGACGAGCTGTGCTTCATGCTGGGGCCGGTGCTGGCGGCGCTGCTGTGCTCGGCGCTGTTCGTGGAGGCGGGCACGGTGGCGGCGGCCCTGCTGCTGCTGAGCGGGGTGCTGCTGTTCGCGGCCCAGCGCGGCACCGAGCCGCCCGTCTCCGGGCGCAGCACCGCCGCCGCCCCCGTGCGGGTGCCGGGGATGCGCCCGCTGCTCGGGGTCTTCCTGGCCACGGGGGCGGTGTTCGGGGCGACGGAGGTGGTCACCCTGGCCGAGGTGGGCGGGGCGGCCGGAGGCGCGGTGCTCGGCCTGGCGGCCGCAGGGTCCGGGGCAGCCGGGCTGCTGTACGGCAGGACCCGCCGGGCGGTGGCGCTGCCGTGGTGCCTGGCCGGGATGACGGCCCTGACGACGCTGCCCCTGCTGGCGGCGGTCCTCACGGACCGGCTCGCACTGCTCGCGGCGGCGCTGCTGGTCGCGGGGACGGCGACGGCTCCGGCCATGGTCGCGGGGATGACGGCGGTCCAGCGGCTCACCTCGGCCGGACGGGCGAACGAGGGCATGACGCTGGCGGTCACGGCGCTGCTGGGCGGCATCGCCGCCGGCTCGGCCGCGGGGGGCTGGACGGTCGAGCGCCTGGAGCCGGCCGCGGGCTATCTGGTGCCGGTGTGCGCCGCGGCCCTGGCCTGGGCGGTGGCCGCGGCGGGCCGGGGGCGCGGCGGCCGGGCATGACGAAGGCCCGCCGGCACGGGGCCGGCGGGCCTTCACCCACATGGGGTGGCAGGGCGGCGGGGGCATCGCGCCCCCGGGCCCCGTCGGTGGAGATGGCGGGAATCGAACCCGCGTCCAACGGTGCGGAACCAGGGCTTCTCCGTGTGCAGTCCGCTGCGATTTTCTCAGCCCCGGAGATCACGCGGACAAGTCTCCGACGGGCTCAGTCACTGTGTGATTTCCCTCTCGACCCCGTGACCGGGCCTAGAGGTTTAGTTCCCTAGCTGACGCCAGGAACCGGGTCGGGAACAGCCCCGGGCTGACGCTCCATGAGTGAAGGTTCGTCTCTACTGCTTATCAGGCAGCGAGGGCGAAGGCTTCGGAGTTATCGCGCTTGGAATTGGCGATTATTGGTTGCGACATATGGTTAACGAGATCATTGCCGCTTCCTCGACACGCTTCCCCTGCTTCGACATCCGCTGTCGAAACCGATCATCCCCATGTTGAGTTGACAAGCCCCCGTCTCCAGGGGCGATGCCATCGTACGTGACCAACGCACGACGATGCCAGCGCATTCCCTCGCGGGGTGGTCCCCCGCGGGGTGGCCCCTCAGGCGCGCTGCTTGCGGCGGGCGGCCGAGACGGCCCGGTCCGCCTCCCTGCGGTCCTGCTTCTCCCGCAGCGTCTGGCGCTTGTCGTACTCCTTCTTGCCCCTCGCCAGCGCGATCTCGACCTTGGCCCGGCCGTCCTTGAAGTACAGGGCGAGCGGGACGATGGTGTGACCGGTCTCCTGGGACTTGGACTCCAGCTTGTCGATCTCCTCCCGGTGCAGCAGCAGCTTGCGGCGGCGCCGGGCGCTGTGGTTCGTCCAGGTGCCCTGGCTGTACTCGGGAACGTGCACGTTGTGCAGCCACGCCTCGCCGCCGTCGATCTGCACGAAGCCGTCCGCCAGCGAGGCCCGGCCCTGGCGCAGCGACTTCACCTCGGTACCCGTGAGCACGAGACCGCACTCGTAGGTGTCCAGGATGTGGTAGTCGTGCCGGGCCTTCTTGTTCTGGGCGATCAGCTTGCGCCCCTTTTCCTTTGCCATAGTGCGGTCATTTTCGCACTACGAGGCCCCCCTGAGGCCACCCAATACCGTGGCGGCCCGTTCCTCGGCCCTCTCGTCGGCGGCGAGGTCCGGTGCGATGCCCGTGCCGTCCACATGGTGACCGGCCGGAGTGCGGTAGAGGCCCACGGTGAGCTCGGCGACGGAGCCGTCGGGCAGCCGGCTCGGCATCTGCACCGAGCCCTTGCCGAAGGTGCGGGCACCGACGGTCACCGCCCGGCCCCGGTCCTTGAGCGCGCCGGTGACCAGTTCGGCGGCGCTCATGGTCCCACCGTCGACCAGCGCGACCAGGGGCCGCCGGGTGTCGCCGCCGGGCTCGGCGTAGAGCGCCCGCTGCTCGCCGCGGACGTCGTAGGTGGCCACCAGGCCGCCGTCCAGGAAGGCGGAGGCCGCCTCGACGGCCTCGCTGACCAGACCGCCCGGGTTGCCGCGCAGGTCGAGCAGGACGCCCGCCTCGCGCGGGGCCTCCGCCACGGCGCGGCGCACCCGCTCGCCCGACCCTTTGGTGAAGGCGTCGACCCTGATCAGCACGGCCTCGCGGCTCAGCCTGCGGACCGTGACCGACTGGGTGAGGAGGCGGACGCGCTCCAGTTCGGCGGTGAAGCGGCGGCCCTCGCGCTCCAGGCCGAGGCGGACCGCGGTGCCCTCGGGGCCGCGCAGCAGGGCCACCACCTCGGTCACGGGGCGGTGCGCGACCTCCTCGCCGCCGACGGACAGCAGCAGGTCGCCCGGGCGGATCCCGGCGCGCGCGGCGGGAGCGTCCTGCTGCACCTCGGAGACCTCGACACGGCCCTCGGCGTCGCGCCGGGCACCGAGGCCCACCCCGCTGTACTCGCCGTCGAGGGCGTCGGCGAACTCCTCGTACTCGCGGCGGTCGTAGACGGCGCCCCAGCGGTCGCCGCTGCGGCTGACGAACTGCTCGGCCGCCTCCGTACCGGACTTGCCGTCGGCCATGGCCTCGGCCGCCGCGCGTGCCAGGCCCTCGCGGTCCACGGTCGCCCCCGCCGCGCGCGCGGGCTGGGCGCGCCGCGGCTCCTCGGCGTCCTCGCGCGGGAGGACGCCGGCGACCGCCGCGGTGGCGAGCACGGTCGCGAAGACCAAGGTCAGGGCCGCCCCGCGGCGGATGCCGTGGGGCCTTCGACAGAACTCGGGGCCTGACATGGCGCCGAGTCTAGGACAAGCGAAGGGCGCCGTACGGCGGTTGGCCGTACGGCGCCCGGGGCGCTTCTCACACCTTCAGGTACTTGCGGAGCGCGACGAAAGCAGCAACGGCGGGCATCAGCAGTCCGATCGCGAGCACCAGCGGCAGCTTGGTGAGCACCGCGTCCCAGCCGATGAAGTCGACCAGCTGCATCTTGTCCGCGAGGGCCAGGCCGTTGTCGATCAGGAAGTAGCGGCCGACGAGGAGCATCACGCAGGCGACGGCACCACCCAGCAGGCCCGCGACCGCGGCCTCCATGATGAACGGCGTCTGGATGTAGAAACTGGACGCCCCCACGAGCCGCATGATGCCGGTCTCCCGACGGCGGCTGAACGCCGACACCCGCACGGTGTTGACGATCAGCATCATCGCGATCACCAGCATCAGGCCCATCACGCACAGCGCCGCGATCCGCATGCCGTTCATCAGGCCGAAGAGGTTCTGGAGGATGTCCCGCTGGTCCTGGACCGAGTGCACGCCGTCGCGCCCGGCGAACGCGGTGGCCACCACCTGGTACTTCTCGGGGTCGTGCAGCTTGACCCGGAAGGACTCCTGCATCTGGTCGGGCGTGATGGTGGCGGCGATCGGGGTGTCGCCGTACTGCTCCTTGTAGTGCTTGTACGCCTCCTCCGCCGTCTCGTGCTGGACGGTGTCGACCAGGTCGAGGGCCTCCAGGTCGGACTCGATCTGCTCCTTCTGCGCCGTGGTGACGGCACCCTTGGCGCACTGCGGCGCGGTGGAGGCGTCGTTCTTGTTGCAGAGGAAGATGGAGACGTTGACCTTGTCGTACCAGAAGTCCTTCATGGTGTTGACCTGCTCCCGCATGAGCAGGGCACCACCGAACAGGGCCAGCGACAGGGCCACGGAGATGACGACGGCGAAGGTCATCGTGAGGTTTCGACGGAGACCGACACCGATCTCCGACATGACGAACTGGGCGCGCATGGCGTGCTTTCAGCCTTTCAGTCTGTCCGGGCTCAGTGCTGGTAGCCGTAGACGCCGCGGGCCTGGTCGCGGACGAGCCGGCCCTTCTCGAGCTCGATGACGCGCTTGCGCATCTGGTCGACGATGTTCTGGTCGTGGGTCGCCATCACCACGGTGGTGCCCGTGCGGTTGATCCGGTCGAGCAGCTTCATGATCCCGACCGAGGTCTGCGGGTCGAGGTTTCCGGTCGGCTCGTCGGCGATCAGCAGCAGCGGCCGGTTGACGAAGGCGCGCGCGATGGCGACGCGCTGCTGCTCACCGCCCGAGAGCTCGCCGGGCATCCGGTCCTCCTTGCCGCCGAGGCCGACCAGGTCGAGAACCTGGGGGACGGCCTTGCGGATCTCGCCCCGCGGCTTGCCGATGACCTCCTGCGCGAAGGCCACGTTCTCCGCCACGGTCTTGTTGGGCAGCAGCCGGAAGTCCTGGAAGACCGTGCCCAGCTGGCGGCGCATGTGGGGCACCTTCCAGTTGGAGAGGCGGGCGAGGTCCTTGCCCAGGACGTGGACCGCGCCCTGGCTGGCCCGCTCCTCGCGCAGCAGCAGCCGGAGGAAGGTCGACTTGCCCGAGCCCGACGACCCCACGAGGAAGACGAACTCCCCCTTCTCGATTTCGAGGGAGACGTCGCGCAGGGCAGGTCGGTTCTGCTTGGGGTAGCTCTTGGAGACGCTGTCGAATCGGATCACGGATGCACCACGGGTCGCCGGGAGTAGGTGAGCGTGACCATACGCGAAGCCGCACAGGCCGTGCAGACACGGTCCCGACTTGACCGATTTATCCTGTCGCGGGGCGGGGGTGATCCGGCGGGGCGCGCCGAAAGGCGCCGCAGCTGGCACAGTGGTAGGGGAACAGAGGCGTTTCCCGGTGCGTTCCGGGGAGAGACATTCCGCTGACGGTCCGCGGCCACTCCGCGGCCCCGGGTGCGCGGGAGGAGGAGAGCGCATGACCTACGACCGGCTCGTGTGCGGGAACTGCGCGGCCCCCGTGTCGGAGGGCCGCTGCCCGGTGTGCAGGGCCAACCGGGAGCGCCTCCAGCAGGGGGGCCCGTTCGCCGGGCTGAATCCCGCGGCGCTGCTGGCGCTGCTGGTGGTCCTCGTGGCGGCTGTGGCACTGCTGGCCGTCTGACGCCCCCGGCGTCCGGCGGACGCACGCGAAGGAGGGCCCGGGACGCATCCCGGGCCCTCCTTCGCGCGTGCGGTGCACGACGGTCCGTCTCGGACCGTCACGCCGTCACCGCCCGTATCGGACGGTCACCGCGCGGTGCGGCCTCAGACCGCGGCGCTGCCGCCGACGAGGCGCGGCAGCATGCGGAAGCCGATGCCTCCGGCGATCATGGTCGCCGCGCCGAGCAGCAGGAAGGTGGTCTCGGCGGCGCCGGTCTCCGCCAGCTCCTCCTTGACCTCGCCCTGCTGCACCGGCTGCGAGCCGACGCTGTCGGGGGTGGTGCCGGCGGGGGCGTCACCCTCGATCACGCCGCCGTTCGGGTCGGCGCCGCTGCCGCCGGAGGCGGAACCGCCGGAGGTCGCACCACCCGTCGCGTCACCCGTGGTCGCACCACCCGTCGCGTCACCCGTGGTCGCACCACCCGTCGCGTTACCGGTCGTCGCACCACCGGACGCGTCACCCGTGGTCGCACCACCGGACGCGTCACCGGTCGTCGCACCACCCGTCGCGTCACCCGTGGTCGCACCACCGGACGCATCGCCCGTGGTCGCACCACCGGACGCGTCACCCGTGGTCGCACCACCCGTCGCGTCACCGGTCGTCGCACCACCGGACGCATCGCCCGTGGTCGCACCACCCGTCGCGTCACCGGTCGTCGCACCACCGGACGCATCGCCCGTGGTCGCACCACCGGACGCGTCACCCGTGGTCGCACCACCCGTCGGCTCGCCCGCAGCACCCTCGTCGACACCGCCGATGGCACCGGAGACGGTCTCGCCCTCGCCCTCGTTGATGCCCAGACCCGCCTCGGCCTCGATACCGGTCAGGTCGAAAGCCTGCGCGGCACCAGCGGCGGTGAGCGACGCACCCGCGGCGATGACAGCGCCGGCGGCTATGCGTGCGACGCGGATCCGCGTCTTCTTCGTCATGTGTCTGCTACCCCCAGTAGCTCATCGTCATCAGGACATTGCGCGGGGCGGCGGCACCACGGGTGTCAGAACTCTCCCGTTCACGACACGCCCCGAAATCGCACATGCCGTACGACACCCTTCCGATTTTCGGCAGGAGCGTCAAGGTCGTTTGCGGGGGCGATGCCCGATATACAGCCACTTGCCTGAGCTGCAACGATCAACTGTGACACAAAAAGGAACTGCCGCTCCCTGAGCGGCAGTTCCCTTGTCGACAAAGCGAGGAGTTACTTCTCCTGCTGCTTGCGCCAGCGAATTCCGGCTTCCAGGAAGCCGTCGATCTCACCGTCCAACACGGACTGGGGATTGCCGACTTCGAACTCGGTGCGCAGGTCCTTCACCATCTGGTACGGGTGCAGGACGTACGAACGCATCTGGTTGCCCCAGGAGTTGCCGCCGTCGCCCTTGAGGGCGTCCATCCTGGCCTGCTCCTCCTGGCGGCGGCGCTCCAGCAGCTTCGCCTGGAGGACGTTCATCGCGCTCGCCTTGTTCTGGATCTGGGAGCGCTCGTTCTGGCAGGAGACCACGATGCCGGTGGGGATGTGCGTGATGCGGACGGCGGAGTCCGTGGTGTTGACGCCCTGGCCGCCGGGCCCGGAGGCGCGGTACACGTCGATGCGGAGCTCGGACTCGTCGATCTCCACGTGGTCGGACTGCTCGACCACCGGCAGGACCTCGACACCGGCGAAGGAGGTCTGGCGGCGCCCCTGGTTGTCGAAGGGCGAGATGCGCACCAGCCGGTGGGTGCCCTGCTCGACGGAGAGCGTGCCGTAGGCGTAGGGGGCCTTGACGACGAAGGTGGTCGACTTGATGCCGGCCTCCTCCGCGTAGGAGGTCTCGTACACCTCGGTGCCGTAGCCGTGCCGCTCGGCCCAGCGCAGGTACATGCGCTGGAGCTGCTCGGCGAAGTCGGCCGCGTCCACGCCGCCCGCCTCGGCGCGGATGTTGACCAGCGCCTCGCGCTCGTCGTACTCGCCGGACAGCAGGGTGCGGACCTCCATCTCGTCCAGCGCCTTGCGCACGGCCTCCAGCTCGGTCTCGGCCTCGGCACGCGTCTCCGGGTCGTCCTCGGCCTCGGCGAGCTCGAAGAGGACTTCGAGGTCGTCGATACGGCCGCGCAGGGCCTCTGCCTTGCGGACCTCGGCCTGGAGGTGCGAGAGCCTGCTGGTGATCTTCTGCGCCGCCTCGGGGTCGTCCCACAGGGACGGTGCCGCCGCCTGCTCCTCGAGCGCGGCGATGTCTGCCCTCATCGCCTCGAGGTCCAGGACGGCCTCGATCGACCCCATGGTCGAGGAGAGGGACTTCAGCTCTTCGGATACATCGACGACTGCCACGGGTCCAGCCTAACGGCTGGACGGCGTGCCCCGTGCTGGCCCCGGCCCACAGCCTCCTCCGGGCTCCGGCCCCGCCGGGCGGCGGGGCCGGAGCGGGCGGGGGCGGAGGCGGTCAGGGCTCGGCGGGCACGGACTGGCGGGTGCTGCCCGGCGGGACCTGGCCGCCGTCGCCGTCCAGGGCCAGCCAGCCCCCCACCCCGGCGACGGCCGCCAGGGCCACCGCCACCGCCCCCACGGTGAGGCGGCGCCTGCGGACCGCGGCGGCCCGGTTGCGGGCGGAGCCGGGGCGGCGCTGGCCAGGGGCCCGGGGGGCCCGGGCGGTGCCGTGGGCGCCGCCCGCGAGCTCGTCCGGGGCGGGCACCCTCATCGAGGTGTGGGTGTCCCGGTTGGCGTCCGCGGACGCCGCACCGGGCACGAGGGGGACGGCTCCCCGCCGGCGGGGAGCGGCCGGCCGTTCCGGCTCGTCCTCCTCCCAGGGCTCGGGGGCGGGCTCGGTGCCGGGTTCGTCGACCTCCAGCGGCGGGATCCCGCGCAGCAGGGGGAGGAGGTCGTGGAGGCGCTGGGCGAGCTCGGAGGCGCGCAGCCGGGAGGCGGGCGCCTTGGCCAGGCACTGCACGATCAGCTGCCAGAGCTCCTCGGGGATGCCGGGGAGCGGTACGACGGTCTCGGTGACATGGCGGCGCAGGACCGCGCCGGGGTGCCCGCCGCCGAAGGGCGTGAAGCCCGCCAGGAGCTCGTAGAGCACGGTGGCCAGGGCGTAGATGTCGACCGCGGCGCGGGGCGGGAGGCCCTCGACGAGTTCGGGCGCGATGTAGTCGGGCGTGCCGATGATCCCGGAGGCGTTGGGGGCGCCGCCCGCGGCGCGGGCTGCCTTGGTGCGGCGCGGGGTGTCGATCAGCTTGGCGACGCCGAAGTCGGTGAGCAGCGCGGGGTGGGCGCCGCCGGGGCCGAGCGGCCCCTCCATGTCCAGCAGGATGTTCTCCGGCTTGACGTCGCGGTGGACGACACCGGCGGCGTGCGCGGCCGCCAGCGCCTCGGCGACGTCGGCGGTGATGGCGACGGCCGCCTCGGGCGCCAGCCGCCGCTCCCGGTCGAGGCGGGTGCGCAGGTCGGTGCCGCGGACCAGGTCCATGACCAGGGCGAGGTCGTTGCCGTCGACCACCAGGTCGCGGACCGCGACGATGCGGGGGTGGTCCAGCTGGAGGAGCGCGGTGCGCTCCTGGACGAAGCGGCCGACGAGCTCCTGGTCGCAGGCCAGGTCCTCGCGCAGCAGTTTGACGGCGACAGGGCCCTCGGGGCCCTCGCCGAGCCACACCGTGCCGGCGCTTCCCCGCCCCACGATCTGATGGGCCGTGTACCGGCTGCCGATTTTTCGTGCCAAGACTGCTCCCTCAGCGGCAGGCGTTGGCCCTAAAGTACGCGGGCGCCGGGGAGGTCCGTGCCCAGGATGTCGCCGACCTCCACTTCTGCGGGATAAATCAGCCTACGGAAGTCGACAAATCCATAGCATCACCCGGAGTGCCGCCGCCCTGAACGGCGGAGGCGCCCGCACGGGCGCCTCCCGGGCGCAGGCCCCCTCGGCGCGGGCCCCGGGGCTCCCCGGGGCCCGGGGGAACGGACCCTACGGCCCGGTGATCTGCTCGCCCGCGTCCTGGGCGTCGCCGAGTGTGGAGATCCAGTCGGTGACCGTCGAGATGCCGTCCCCGAGCGCCTCCCAGTAGCCCTTGCCCTCGGCGATCCACCCCTGCAGCGGTGTCAGCTCCCAGATGAGCCAGCCGCCGATGAAGAGCAGCACGACCATGACCAGGCAGCCCTTGAGGCAGCCCAGTCCCGGGATGCGGACGGGGTTGGCGCTGCGGCGCCGCGGCTCCCTGGGCTCCCGCGGCGGGCGGGCGGCGGGCTGCTGGGGCGGTGGCGGCTGCGGCGGAGCGTACGGCTGGGGCGCCTGCGGCTGCCGGTAGGGCTGGGGGGCCTGCTGCTGCCGGTACGGCTCGGGCTGCCGACCGCCGCCCTGGTAGGGCGCCGGGGGCGGCGCGTAGGGCGGGGGCTGGGCCGACCTGCGCTGCGGCGGCTGGGGCTGCGGTTGGTGCGGCTGCGGCGGCTGGGGCTGCGGCTGGCGCTGCGGACGGCGGCGCAGCGGGTCCTGGCTCGGGTCCAGGTACTGCATCTGCGTCTGCTCGTTGCGGTCCCGGGCAGCCCTCAGCTGGGACTGCCAGGGGTGCGGCTCCTCCGGCCCCGGCACCGGCGGCATCACCGAGGTCGGGTCGGCGCCGCCGGGCGGACCGGTCTGCGGCAGCACGCTGGTGGCCGCGGACGGGTCGTAGGCGGACGCACCGGAGGGGCCGGTGTTCGGCAGGACCTGGGTCGCGTCGGAGGCCCCCGGCGTGTCCGGGACGGGGGCGGGCGAGGGGTCGGGGGCGAGCAGCGCGCCGACCCCGAGTGCGGCGTCGACCTGGGCGGCGCCGGCGCGGACGCCGATCCCCTCGGCCACGGTGCGCAGCGCACGGGCCAGGTTCTCGGCGCTGGGACGCTCCCCGGGCTCCTTGCGGAGGCAGCGCTCGATGACCGTCCACAGGGGCTCGGGAACGGTGGTGGGGCGGCGGGGCTCCTCGCTGAGATGCCGGTGCAGCACCTCCAGGGCGGTGCCGCCGGAGAACGGGGGACGGCCGGTGACCAGCTCGTACAGCAGGATCCCGGCGCCGTAGACGTCGACGGCGGAGGTCTGGGGGCGCCCCTCGGCGGACTCCGGCGCGACATACGCGGGCGTGCCGACGAACTCGTGGGTGCGGGTGAGCCCCGGGGAGTCGGCCAGCCGGGCGATGCCGAAGTCGGTGAGCATCGGGTGCATCTGGCCGTCCGCGTCGGTCCGCAGCAGGACGTTGGCGGGCTTCAGGTCCCGGTGCACGACCCCGTCCGCATGGCTGGCGGCGAGCGCGTCGGCGATCTGCGCCGTCAGCAGCGAGGCGGCGACCGGGGACAGGGGTCCGCTCTCCCGCAGGTGGCGGTGGAGGTCGGGGCCGTCGACCAGGTCCATGACCAGGGCGAGGAGATCGCCCTCGACGACCAGGTCGCGGGTGCGCACGATGTTCGCGTGGGTGAGCCGCAGCAGGACGGAGCGCTCCCGCAGGAAGCGCATCACCACGTCCGCGTCGTTGGCGAGCTCCTCCTTGAGGACCTTGATCGCCACGGTCTCGCCGGGCTCCCCGGGAACGGCCGCCTCGGCGCCCGCCGTCTCCCTCTGGCGCGCACGCCAGACGGTGCCCGTGGCGCCGCGCCCGAGCGGCTCCTCGAGCAGGTACTTGCTGCCAACCGGCCGCACGTCGCGCTCCCTGCTGATCGGGGTCCTCCATGGTCCGGGCCGCCGATGATCCTCTGATCCTGACGGCCGCCCGGTGTCCGGCCCACTGTAATGCCGTGGCAGGGGGCGCCGGCTGCCGCGAGGGCATCTCTTCCCCGGTCGCCCCTGCTCGAAGACAGACGCGGGCCTCGTACGCGCGGTTGCCGCGCAGAAGAGGACGGAACGGTAACGAAGCTCACCTTTCCGGCATGATCCATCCCCGCCTCCGGGTCGACCAGGCACTTTTGCGTACGGAGTCGACCATTCAAGATCACTTATGGATGGGGGCCGGGCGTGTTGCGCGCCACAGGTGCAAGGATGCCCTCAGCACAGAGCCACCCGGGCCCGCCCGGCGCGTCGGCGCGCCCGCGCCCGCGTGCCCGGCGGCGGCCCGGACCCTGTCTCCTGTGCCGACCTGCCGGGTGGGGGCGAGGCGATCAGGGCAGCTCCCCTGCCGGGCGACCGCGCAGAAGGGATTGCAGACCGCGATGCAGATCCGGTTCACCGTGCTCGGGCCGCGCGGCGGCCCGGCCGCCTCGGCGGGACGCGCCTGCGACGTGCTGGTCACCGCCCCGGCCGGTACCGCGCTGGGCGCGGTCGCCTCGGGGCTGTCCTCCGCGGTGACCGGCCCGGACGGCGCCTCCTCCGGTCCCGTGGTGCTGTACGCGGGCTCCGAGCGGCTGGACCCCCGGCGCAGCACCCTGGGCGTGCCTCCCCTGCTGGACGGCGCGGTGCTCTCCCTCCACTCCCCCGCCGCGGAGGAGTCCGGGGCCGCGGACGCCGCGGCCCGGCTCCACGTGGTCGCCGGGCCGGACGCGGGCGGGGTCCACCTGCTGCACGGCGGACGGGTCGGCGTGGGCCGCTCGGCCGAGGCCGACGTCGCGGTCGACGACCCGGACGTCTCCCGCTTCCACTGCGAGGTGACGGTCGGCGAGGACGGCCGCGTCACCGTGGCGGACCTCGGCTCCACCAACGGGACCACCGTCGACGGCTCCCCCGTGCGCGAGCGCCCGGTCCGCCTGGCCCCGGGCGCGCTGCTGCGGGTCGGCGAGTCGGTGCTGCGGCTGGCCCTCCCCACCCCCGCGGAGCCGCTGCCGACGGCCCCCGACGGGGAGGGCCACCTGCGGGTGGGCCGCCCCGGCGGGCCCTCCCCGGACGGCGGCGGCTCCCCGGCGGAGGACCGCGCCGCGGACGCGGTGCCCGCGGCCTCCGGCCGTCCCCCGGCGGAGCCGCCCGCCCGCGGCGGCCTCCGGGTGCCCGCCCAGTACGCGCCCTCCGCCCCGCAGGCGCCGTCCGCCGGGCACCCGGCCACCGGCCCGCACGCGCCCTCCGGCGGTGCCACCCACGGCCGCCCGCTCGACCTGTCCGGCGTACCGGGCCTGCCGCCCCGGTCCCCGGACGCCCCCGCCGGCGGGACGGACGCGGACGGGGACGGCCGCCCCGGCGCACCCCCCGCGACCGCACCGGGACAGCGCCGCCGGGGCATAGGAGCCTGGGCGCGCCGGCTTGCCGGGACCCGGGAGGCGGACACCGGGCCCGCCCGGGAGGACGGCCGTCCGCCGGCCCGGCCCGACGGCGGCGGAGCGGAGCGCTGGCCCGACCCCGCCGCCCTGCTGCTGGACGCGCTGCGCCCGGGGCCCCGGCTGTGGGAGCGGGACGGGACGCATCCGGAGTCGCTGGTGGTGCGGCTCGGCACCGCGGACCGGGCGGACCTGGCGTCCGTCCCCGTGACCGTCGGGCTGCGGGAGGCGGGCTCCCTCGGGCTCGCCGGGCCGAGGTCCCGCCTGACCGGCCTGGCCCGCTCGGTGGTCGCCCAGCTCGCCGCGCTGCACTCCCCCGCCGGGCTGGAGCTGGTGCTGATCGCGGCGGAGCGGCCCCAGGAGGCCGGGGAGCGCGCACGGGAGTGGGGCTGGCTGGGCTGGCTCCCCCATCTGCGGCCCGCGCACGGCCAGGACTGCCGCCTGCTGCTCGCCTTCGACCGGGACCAGGCGGCCGCCCGCACGGCCGAGCTGACCCGGCGCCTGGACGACGGCCCCCTCGGCCCGGAGTGGCCGAGCGCCGACCGCGCCGCCGTGGCCGAGGCCGCCGCGCGCCACACCGGACCGCGCACGGTCGTCGTGGTGGACGGCGACCCGGGCACGGCGGCCCTGCGCGAGGCGGTCGCCCGGCTGGCGGAGGCGGGGCCTGCCGTGGGGATCCACCTGGTCTGCCTCGCCGAGACCCCGGCCGCCTCGCCGCTGTCCCCGGTGGCCGCCACCTACGAGGCGGCGTGCGCGGCCTCGCGGCCCTTCCGGGAGTGCGGCGCGGTCGGCCTGCTGAGCGGCGAGGTCGCGACGGCGCTGCGGGTGCTGCGGGTGGCGGGCGGCCGCACCGCGGGGCACGGCACGGTCGGGACCGGCGACGGCGTCTCCGTGGCCTGGGCCGAGCGCTTCGGCCGCGCCCTGGCGCCGCTGCGCGCCGAGGGCGGCGCCGGGGAGGGCCGGGTGTCGGCCCTGCCGCGCAGCGCCCGCCTGCTGGACGAACTGGGGCTGGCCCGGGCCACGCCCGCGTCCCTGATGGCCCGCTGGGCGTCGGCCGGGGACACGGCGGTGGTGCTCGGCGCCGGTCCGCAGGGCCCGGTGTCCGTGGACCTGGCCGCGGAGGGTCCGCATCTGCTGGTCGAGGGGCCCGCGGGCTGCGGGCGCACCGAGCTGCTGCGGTCGGTGGCGGCGTCCCTGGCGGCGGCCGCCCGGCCGGACCGGCTGGGGCTGCTGCTGGTCGACGGGGCGGCGGGCGAGCGCGGGGGCGGGCTGGCGGCGTGTGCCGAACTGCCCCACGTCATGGAGCACCTGCCCGCCGGGGACCCGGTGCGGATGCGGGCCTTCGCGCAGGCTCTGGGCGGGGAGCTGAAGCGCCGTGCGGAGCTGCTGGCGGGCACGGACTTCGCCGCCTGGCACGCCGCGCGCCGCGGCGGGGGCCGTGTGGTCGGGCCGCGGACGGCCCCCGAGGCCGCCGACGACCGCGGGGACCTCCACTCCCCGCCCTCCGGCACGCTCCGGCTGCGCCCCGGGGGCCGTACCGAGCCTCCGGGGCCGGACCCGCTGCCGCGGCTGGTGGTCCTGGTGGACGACTTCGACGCGCTGGTGGACCCCGCCCTCGGCAGCCCGGGCCGCCCGGCCTCCGGTTCCGTGGTGCGCGCCCTGGAGGCCGTGGCCCGCGAGGGAGGACGCCTCGGGGTGCACCTGGTCGCCTCCTCCGCCCGCCCCGACCGGACGGCGGACACCCGGCTCGCCGAGGAGGCCCGCCTGCGGGTGGTCCTCCGGGCGCCCGCGGTCGCGCCGGGGCCGGAGGACCCGGCCCCGGGCCGGGGCGCGGTGGGGCATCCCGACGGGCGGACCACCGCCTTCCAGGGCGGCCGGGTGACCGGCCGCATCCCGCGCACCGCGACGCTGCGTCCGACGGTGGTGCCGCTGGAGTGGGAGCGGATGGGGGACCCGCCGACCCGGCGCCCGGTGCGCGAGCTGGGCAACGGGCCCACCGACCTGGCCCTGCTGGCGAGCGCGCTGGAGCGGGCGGCCCGCTCGGTGTCGGCGCAGCCCCCGGCTCCCCTGACCCCGGCCCACCGGCCCTGAGCCCGCGGGGCGGCGGGGCCGCGGGGCCGCGGGGCCGCGGGGCCGGATCCGTCACCCCCGCCCTGCTGACGCCACGTCACAAGCCCATCACGAAGGGCCCGTCGGCCCCGAGCGCGGTATTGCGACACCCCGGAGCCGGGCGTACACCTGCTGTAACGGGACAGCAGCCACGGGAGAGGCGGGCAGCGATGCGCACAACTCTTCGTACGGGCAGGGCCGCGGTGGCGGCCGCGGCGGTCGGGGCGCTGGCACTCGCCGGCTGCGGCGGGGGCGACGGGGGCGGGCCCGGTGACGACGCGGGCGGCGGTGCGGCCCGCACGGTCGAACTCCCCCGCCTGGACGGCGAGTCGCTGCAGGTGGCCGCGGTGTGGAGCGGCCCCGAGCAGGAGAACTTCACCAGGGTGCTGGAGGAGTTCGAGCGCCGCACCGGCGCCGAGGTCGCCTTCGTGCCCGCCCAGGACCCGATCGTCACCTTCCTGGGCACGAAGATCGCCGGCGGCAGCCCTCCGGACGTGGCGATGCTGCCCCAGGTCGGGGCCGTCGAGCAGGCCGTGGAGCGCGGCTGGGCGAAGCCGGTCGGGCCGGAGGCGGCGGCGCAGCTGGAGAAGAACTACTCCCCGGGCTGGCGGGAGCTCGGCACCGTGGACGGGACCGCGTACGCGGTGTACTACAAGGCCGCCAACAAGTCCCTGGTCTGGTACAACAGCGCGGTCTTTGAGAACGCGGGGGTGGACGAGCCGGCCACCTGGCAGGAGTTCCTCCGCACGGCGCGGACCGTCTCGGCCTCGGGCGTCACCCCGGTCTCCGTCGCCGGTGCGGACGGCTGGACCCTCACCGACTGGTTCGAGAACGTCTACCTCTCGCAGGCGGGGCCCGAGTCGTACGACCGGCTGGGGCGGCACGAGATCCCGTGGACCGATCCGTCGGTGGCGCGGGCGCTGACCACGCTCGCCGAGCTCTTCGGCGACGAGTCGCTGATCGCGGGCGGGGCGGACGGCGCCCTCCAGACGGAGTTCCCGGCCTCGGTGACGCAGACCTTCACCGGAGGCGAGGCCCCCCGGGCGGCCATGGTCTTCGAGGGGGACTTCGTGGCCGTCAACATCGCGCAGACGGACGCGGAGATCGGGACGGACGCCCGGGTCTTCCCCTTCCCGGCGGTGGGCGGCAAGGCCCCGGTGGTGACCGGGGGCGACGCGGCGGTCGCCCTGAGGGACGGCGAGGGCGCCCAGGCGCTGCTGACCTTCCTGGCCTCCCCGGACGCGGCGGCCATCTCGGCGGGCGCGGGCGGCTTCCTGTCGCCGAACAGGGCCCTGGACCCCGGCGCCTACCCGAACGACGTGCAGCGGGGGATCGCCGAGGCGCTGATCGCGGCGGGTGACGACTTCCGCTTCGACATGTCGGACCGGATGCCGCAGTCCTTCGGCGGGACGCCGGGCAAGGGGGCGTGGAAGGCCCTCCAGGACTTCCTGAAGAACCCGCGGGACGTGGCGGGAACCCAGCGGCGGCTGGAGGCCGACGCGGCCGCGGCCTACCGGGACTGAGGCCGTGGCCGCCGCGGCGAAGGGGGGCGCGGCACGGTCCCCGCTCCCCGCGGGCGGGCCCCGGGCCGGCACCCGCCGGGTGGTGGCGGGGGTCTTCCTGCTGCCCGCCCTGATCCTGCTCGGTGCCCTGGTGCTGTACCCGATCGGCTACTCGGTGCACCGCTCGTTCCTCGACCGCTCCGGGGCCTTCGCGGGGGTCGGCAACTACGTCGCGATCTTCACGGACGACACCGTCCTGACGGCCGTGCGCAACAACGCGGTGTGGGTCGTGCTCGCGCCCACCGCGGCCACCGCACTGGGGCTGGTCTTCGCGGTGCTGACCGAACGGGTGCGCTGGGCGACCGCGTTCAAGCTGGTCGTCTTCATGCCGATGGCGGTCTCGATGCTCGCCGCCGGCATCATCTTCCGGCTCGTGTACGAGCAGGACCCGGAGCGCGGGGTGGCCAACGCCGTGGCCGTCGGCGTCCATGACGTCTTCCACGAGGCCGGGGGCTTCCCCAGGGCGCGTCCGCTGCCCGAGCATCCGCTCCGGGACGGCGGAGAGGGCGCGTTCGTCACCCGGGAGCCGGTGGCGGCGGGCACGGCGGTGCTGCTGCCCCTGGTCGGGGTGGCCCCGGCGGACCTGCCGTCCGGCGCCCGCCCGGCGCGGGCCCCCCGCGCGCCCGAGGAGGGCGTCGGGGGGACGGCGTGGCTGGACTTCACCCGGGGCGGCCAGGGCGTGCCGAACGTCGTCGATCCCGGGGAGCGGGGCCTGGAGGGCCTCGTGGTCCAGGCGGTGCGGGACGGGTCGGTGGTCGCCGAGACCCGGGCCGCGGCGGACGGCTCGTTCACGCTGCCCGCGGCGGCGGAGGGCGCGGTGCTGCGTCTGCCGGCCGAGAACTTCCGGGAGCCCTACAACGGTGTGAGCTGGCTCGGCCCGGCCCTCGTCACCCCGGCGATCATCGGCAGCTACGTCTGGATGTGGGCGGGCTTCGCGATGGTGCTGATCGCGGCCGGCCTCGCGGGGGTCCCGAGGGAGCTGACGGAGGCCGCCCGGGTGGACGGGGCGAGCGAGTGGCAGGTCTTCCGCAGGATCACCGTGCCGCTGCTGGCGCCCGTACTGGCGGTGGTCCTGGTGACCTTGACGATCAACGTACTGAAGATCTTCGACCTGGTGTTCGTCATCGCCCCGGGCTCCTCCCAGGACGACGCCAACGTGCTGGCCCTCCAGCTGTACCGGTCCTCCTTCGGGACGGACGCGGATCCGGGACTGGGGAGCGCGATCGCGGTCCTGCTGCTCGTGCTGGTGCTGCCGGTGATGGTCGCCAACATCCGCCGGATACGAAGGGACGCCCGCCGATGAGCGCACCGACCGCACCGTCCGGCCAGGCGGCCGAGGGGGACGCCGGGCGGGCCCGGGCCGCCCGGCGGTCCGGACCCGCTTCCGCCCGGCCCCCGGTTGCCGCACGGGCCGCCGCACGGGTGGGCGGCGGTGCGGTGCGGGTGTTCCTGGTACTGACCGCGCTGTTCTGGCTGACGCCCACGGTCGGCCTGCTGCTCTCCTCGCTGCGCGCACCGGGCGACATCGCCGCGAGCGGCTGGTGGCGGGTGCTGACCGCCCCGGCGCAGCTGACCGGGGAGAACTACGCGCGCCTGCTGGAGAACGAGGCGGTCACCCGCTCCCTGCTGTCCACCGCGATGATCACCGTGCCCTCCACGGTGCTGCTCGTGGTGGTCGGCGCGCTCGCCGGGTACGCCTTCGCCTGGATGGACTTCCCCGGCCGGGACGCGCTGTTCCTGGTGGTGGTCGGCCTGCTGGTGGTGCCGGTGCAGGTGGCACTGCTGCCGGTCTCGGAACTCTTCGGTGTGGTCGGCCTCTTCGAGACCACGCTCGGGGTGGTCCTGTTCCATGTGGCCTTCGGGTTGCCGTTCGCCGTCTTCCTGCTGCGGAACTTCTTCGCGCAGATCCCCCGGGAGCTGCTGGAGGCCGCCCGGCTCGACGGGGCGGGCGAGGTGCGGCTCTTCACCCGGGTGGTGCTGCCGCTCGGCGGGCCGGCGATCGCCTCCCTGGCGATCTTCCAGTTCCTGTGGGTGTGGAACGACATGCTGGTGGCGCTGGTCTTCGCGGACCCCGGCGGGGCGCCGATCACGGTGGTGCTCCAGCAGCAGGTACGGCAGTTCGGCAACAACGTGGACGTGCTCGCCCCGGGGGCCTTCGTGTCGATGCTGGTGCCGCTGGCGGTGTTCTTCGCCTTCCAGCGCCAGTTCGTCTCCGGTGTGATGGCGGGCGCGGTGAAGTAGGGGCCGGGCGCGGGCGGTGACGCACCGGGCCCGGACGGAAGGGCGGCCGGGGGCGGTCAGGCCGTGAGGGCCGCGACCGCCGACACCGCGAGCCCGTCCAGGTAGCCCTCGGGCAGGTCGCCGCCGACGACGGCCAGCCGCCAGTAGAGCGGGCCCGCGATCAGGTCCAGCGCGCGGTCCGGGTCGGTTCCCTCGGGCAGCTCGCCGCGGGCCACGGCCTCGCGCACGACGACCGCCGCCACGCCGTCGCGGCTGTCGAGCAGCACCGCCTTGACGGCCTGCGCCATCTCCGGGTTGCGGGCGGACTCCACCAGCAGTTCGGGGATCACGCGCGAGGCCACCGGGTGCCGCAGCGCATGGGCGGCCACCTCCAGCAGGGCGCGCACATCCCCGTGGAGGGAGCCGGTCCGCGGGACGGGCAGCCCCTGCGCGGCCACGGCGGTGACGAGGTCGAGGACGAGGGCGAGCTTGGACTTCCAGCGACGGTAGACCGCGGTCTTGCCGACCCCGGCGCGCCGGGCGATGCCCTCGACGGACATGCGGGCGAAGCCCGTCTCGGCAAGCTCCTCGAAGACGGCCGTGCGGATCGCCGCCGTCACGTCGTCCCGCAGCACGGCCGCTCCGGCGGGGGCGCGCCGCGGGGTTCCCGGTTGTGCAGGCATGGCCGGAAGCATACCCGCAACGACGAAACGGTTGCGTTGCGACGCCGCGCTGCCTAAGGTCCCGTAGCGACGAAACGGTATCGTCCCGTCCTTGTGCCGCCCGCCCGCGGCGCACCGGAGCCGACGGGCCCGACACGAAAGCGATCCCCCGCGTGACCACCGCCCCCGCACGACCCGTAGCCCCCGCCGAGAGGGAGCCTGCCGGGACCCCGGCCGCCCTCGCCGCCCGGCACGGCCTCACCGTGATCGGCGCGCGCCCCTCGCTGCCCGCCTATCTGCGCGACCTCCACGAGCGCCGGCACTTCATCGCCGCCTTCGCCACGGCCAGGCTCACCGCCCAGTACAGCCAGGCCCGGCTCGGCCGGGTCTGGCAGCTGGCGACCCCGCTGCTCAACGCCGCCGTGTACTACCTGGTCTTCGGCGTGCTCCTCGGCACCGGCGACGACGTCCCCGACTTCGTGCCCTTCCTGGTCGCCGGGGTCTTCGTCTGGACCTTCACCGCCAACACCCTGACGGCGGGCACCCGCGCCGTCTCGGGCAACCTGGCGCTGGTGCGGGCGCTGCACTTCCCCCGCGCCTCGCTGCCGATCGCCCTCGCCCTCCAGCAGGTCCAGCAGCTGCTGTTCTCGCTCGCCGCGCTGGTGGCGATCCTCCTGCTGTCCGGGGAGCTCCCCCGCGCCTCCTGGCTGCTGGCCGCGCCCGCACTGGCGCTCCAGGCGCTGTTCGGCACCGGCCTGTCGATGGTCCTCGCCCGGATCGCGGCCCGTACCCCGGACATCTCGCAGCTGATGCCCTTCCTGCTGCGCACCTGGATGTACGCCTCGGGGGTCATGTGGTCGCTGGACGCGGTGGTGGCCGACGGGCGGGTGCCCGCGGTGGCCGCCGCGCTGCTGCGCTACAACCCGGTCGCCCTCTACATCGACCTGGTGCGCTTCGCGTTCATCGACTCCTTCACCGCCGACCGGCTGCCGCCCCATGTGTGGGCGGCGGCGACAGCGTGGGCACTGGCCGCCGGGGTCGGCGGATTCCTGTACTTCTGGGCGGCGGAGGAGCGGTACGGCCGTGACTGACACCGACCGGAACCCGCCCGCCCCCGGAGGCGGCCGCGTCCCCACCGTCATCGCCGACGGCGTCCACGTCACCTACCGCGCGGGCGGCGTCCGGTCCGGCCGGGGCGGCGCCGCCTCCGCGCTCGGCCGGATCCTGGCGCGCCGGCCCGCCGTCGGCACCCGGGAGGTCGACGCCGTGAAGGGGGTGAGCTTCACCGCCCACCGGGGCGAGGCGATCGGGCTGATCGGCTCCAACGGCTCCGGGAAGTCCACCCTGCTCAAGGCGGTCGCCGGGCTGCTGCCCACCACCCGGGGGACGGTCTGGACCAGCGGCCGGCCGTCCCTCCTCGGGGTCGACGCCGCGCTGATGGCCGACCTCACCGGAGAGCGCAACATCGTCCTCGGCGGGCTCGCGACGGGCATGACCCGCCACGAGATCCGCGAACGGTACGCCGGCATCGTGGAGTTCTCCGGCGTGAACGACAAGGGCGACTTCGTCTCGCTGCCGATGCGCACCTACTCCTCCGGCATGAGCGCCCGGCTGCGCTTCTCCATCGCGGCCGCCCGCAGCCATGACGTCCTGCTCATCGACGAGGCGCTGGCCACCGGCGACGCGGCCTTCCGGCGGCGCAGCCGTCGCAGGATCGAGGAGCTGAGGGCCGAGGCGGGCACCGTCTTCCTCGTCAGCCACAGCAACGCCTCCATCACCGCGACCTGCGACCGGGCGCTCTGGCTGGAGGCGGGCACCCTGCGGATGGACGGCCCCGCGAAGGAGGTGGTGGCCGCCTACGAACGCTTCACCGAGCGCACATAGCCCGCCCCCGCGGGTAGGCTCCCCTGCTGCCACCGGGTGAGGGGTGAGGGGATGGGCACGAGCCGGGCACCGGAGCCCCTGCGCGAGGACGACCCCCGGGAGATCGCCGGGTACCGCCTCCTCGGGCGGATCGGCGAGGGCGGCATGGGCACCGTCTACCTCACCCGCAGCCGGGACGGGCGCCTCCCCGTCGCACTGAAGCTGATCCGCCGCGCCCACTCCCGGAACGAGAACTTCCGGCGCCGCTTCGCCCGGGAGGTCGCGGCGGCCCGCTCGGTCACGGGCCCGCATCTGGTGCCCGTCGTCGACCACGACGCCCACGCCGAGTAGCCCTGGCTCGCCACTCTGTTCGTCCCCGGCACCCCGCTGGACACCGTGCTGCGCGAGGAGGGTCCGCTGCCCGTGGGACGGGTCCTGGCCGTGGTCGCGGGCGCCGCGCGGGCGCTCGCCGCCGTCCACGGCGCCGGGCTCGTCCACCGGGACGTCAAGCCGGCGAACCTGCTGCTCACCCGGGACGGGCCCTGGCTGCTCGACTTCGGGGTGGCCTGCGCCGCCGACGGGACCTCCTCGCTGACCACGGCCGGGCGGATGGTGGGCACGCCCCGGTACATGTCCCCGGAGCACGCCCTCGGACGCGAGGTCACCCCCGCATCCGACGTCTTCACCCTGGGGCTGGTCGCCGCCGAGGCGGCCACCGGCCGCCACCCCTACGGGGAGGGCGGCGCCCTGGTGATCGCGACCCGGATCGCGGGCACCGCCCACGATCCGCCCGACCTGACCGGCTACCCGGCCCGGCTGCGCCCCCTGCTGGCCGCGACGCTGGACGCGGCCCCCTCCGCGCGGCCCTCCGCGGCGCGGACGGCCGTCCTCGCCGGGGCCGGCTGAGCGGCGGCCCGCACCGCGCGCGGGCAGGTGCGGGGGCAGGTTCGTGCGCCACCCGCGCGGCCTCCGCCCCCAGCCGTGCGGTGCGGGCACCGGGGGCAGGTGCCCGGGCCCCGCCGCCGGGGACGCCGGAAGGCGCGCACCGGGCCGGTGCGCGCCTTCCGGGACGGGATGCCGCCGAGGGTCAGCTGTGCGCGCGCAGGAGCTGGCGCATCGTCCGCATCGCCACCGACAGGTTCGCCAGGTCGAAGGCGTCCGACCCGTGGATCTCGTCCAGCGTGGTGCGGGCCCGGCCCAGCAGTGCCGCGTTCTTGTCCTCCCAGGCCCGGAAGCGCTCCTCCGGCGTGGCCGAGCCCTCGCCGACCGAGAGCACGTCCGCCGTGAGCGCCGCGTGGGCGGCGTAGAGGTCCTCGCGGATCGAGGCCCGGGCCATCGACTGCCAGCGGTCCGCCCGCGGCAGCTCGATGATCCGGTCCATCAGCTGGGTGATGGACAGCCGGTCCGCGAGGTCGTAGTACACCTCCGCGACCGCCAGCGGGTCCTGCCCGGTGCGGTCCGCGATCGCGACGATGTCCAGCGCCGGGAAGGCGGAGGAGAAGCCCGCGACGCGCTGCGCCAGCTCCTCGGGCACCCCGGCCGCCGTGAGCTCGTCCAGGATGCCCCGGTACCACTCGGCGTCCGCGCCGCGCAGCATCTTCGGCAGCGAGTCCCAGACCTCCGCCACCCGCTCGGCGAAGAAGTCCACCGTCTCCGCGAGCTGGAGCGGCTGCGGCCGGTTGCCGAGCAGCCAGCGGGTGCCGCGCTCGACCAGCCGCCGGGAGTGCAGCCGGACCCGGGTCTGGACGTCGGCGGCCACCTGGTTGTCCAGGGCCTCCACGGCGTCCCAGACCGCACCGAGGCCGAAGATCCCCCGGGCGGCGGTCTGCGCGCGCACGATCTCCTCGACCGACGCCCCGGTCTCCTCGCGGAGCCGGTGCAGGAAGGTGGAGCCGCCGGTGTTCACCGTGTCGTTGACGAGCACCGTGGTCACGATCTCCCGGCGCAGCGCGTGGGAGTCGATCGCCCCGGCGAAACGCTCCCGCAGCGGCTGCGGGAAGTAGGCGTGCAGCAGGCGGCGCAGGTAGGGGTCGTCCGGCAGGGTGGTGCCGATCAGCTCCTCGGCCACCGTGATCTTGGTGTAGGCCAGCAGCACCGCCAGTTCGGGCTGGCTGAGGCCGCGCCCGGTGTTCAGCAGCTCGCGGATCTGCCGGTCGGCCGGGAGGAACTCCAGCGCCCGGTCCAGGTGTCCGTCCCGTCCGAGGCGGCGCATGAAGCGCTGGTGCGCGTGCAGCAGCGACGGCGACTGCGCGACCGCGTTGGCCAGTGCCGTGTTCTGGGCGTAGTTGTTGCGCAGCACCAGGGCGCCGACCTCGTCGGTCATCTGCGCCAGCAGGGCGTTGCGCTGCTTGACGGTCATGTCGCCCTCGGCGACCAGGCCGTTGAGCAGGATCTTGATGTTGACCTCGTGGTCGGAGGTGTCCACACCGGCGCTGTTGTCGATGGCGTCGGTGTTGATCCGGCCGCCCTTGCGGTCGAACTCGATCCGGCCGAGCTGGGTGCAGCCGAGGTTGCCGCCCTCGCCCACGACCCGGACCCGCAGGTCCTCTCCGTTCACACGGATCGCGTCGTTGGCCTTGTCGCCGACGTCGGGGTTCGACTCGGAGACCGCCTTGACATAGGTGCCGATGCCGCCGTTCCACAGCAGGTCGACCGGCGCCTTCAGGATCGCCTGCATCAGCTCGGCCGGGGTCGCCTTGGTGACCTCGGGGTCGATGCCCAGCGCGGCGCGCATCGGCGCGGTGACCGGGATCGACTTGGCGCTGCGCGGGTGGATGCCGCCGCCCGCGGAGAGCAGCTCGGTGTCGTAGTCGGCCCAGGAGGAGCGCGGCAGCTCGAACAGGCGGCGGCGCTCCGCGTAGGAGGTGGCCGCGTCGGGCGTCGGGTCGATGAAGATGTGCCGGTGGTCGAAGGCGGCCACCAGCCGGATGTGCTCGCTGAGCAGCATGCCGTTGCCGAAGACGTCCCCGGACATGTCACCGACGCCGACGACCGTGAAGTCCTCGGTCTGGGTGTCGTGGCCGAGCTCCCGGAAGTGGCGCTTGACCGACTCCCAGGCGCCGCGCGCCGTGATGCCCATGCCCTTGTGGTCGTAGCCCGCGGAGCCGCCGGAGGCGAAGGCGTCGCCCAGCCAGAAGTCGTAGGAGACGGCCACCTCGTTGGCGATGTCGGAGAAGGACGCCGTGCCCTTGTCCGCCGCGACCACCAGGTAGGTGTCGTCCTCGTCGTGCCGGACCACCCGGGACGGGGGCACGACCTCGCCCGCGACCATGTTGTCCGTGATGTCGAGCAGCGCGGAGATGAAGACGCGGTAGCAGGCGATGCCCTCGGCGAGCCAGGCGTCGCGGTCCACCGACGGGTCGGGGAGCTGCTTGGCGACGAAGCCGCCCTTCGCGCCGACCGGCACGATCACGGTGTTCTTCACCATCTGGGCCTTGACCAGGCCGAGGATCTCGGTGCGGAAGTCCTCCCGGCGGTCGGACCAGCGCAGCCCTCCGCGCGCGACCTTGCCGAAGCGCAGGTGGACGCCCTCGACCCTGGGCGAGTAGACCCAGATCTCGAAAGCCGGTCGGGGTGCGGGCAGGTCGGGGATGGCCTGCGGGTCGAACTTCATGGACACGTAGGCGTGGTTGGCGCCGTCGCCGGTCTTCTGGAAGAAGTTGGTCCGCAGCGTCGCCTTGATCACCGTGAGGAAGGAGCGCAGGATGCGGTCCTCGTCGAGGGAGGCGACCTGGTCGAGGGCGCCGTCCAGCTCCTCCAGCAGGCCGTCGATCAGCTCGGTGCCGGCCCGCTGCCGGTCCGGCGACATCCGGGCCTCGAAGAGGGAGACCAGCAGCCGGGTGGTGTGGACGTTGGTGCGGAGGGTGTCCTCCATGTAGTCCTGGCTGAAGGTGGAACCGGCCTGCCGCAGGTACTTGGCGTAGGCGCGCAGCACCATGGCCTCGCGCCAGTCCAGGCCCGCGCCGAGCACCAGCGCGTTGAAGCCGTCGTTCTCCGCCTCGCCGGTCCACACCGCGGCGAAGGCGTCCTGGAAGCGCTCGCGGGCGTCGTCGGCGAGGTAGTCGCCCGCGCCGCCCGGCAGCGGCATCCGCAGGCCGAAGTCGTAGATCCAGGCGTGGGTGCCGTCGGCGCAGCGCAGCTCGTAGGGACGTTCGTCGACGACCTCGCTGCCGAGCCGCTGGAGCACCGGGAGCACGGCGGAGAGGGACACCTGGTCCCCGGTCCGGTAGATCTTGAAGCGGCGCTCGCCGGGACCGGCGCCGACCGGCTCGTACAGCGACAGCTGGAAGTCGCGGTCGGAGTGGGTCAGCTGCTCCAGGCGCACCAGGTCGGCGACGGCGGAGCGGGGCGAGTGGTCGGCCTTGTAGCCCTCGGGGAAGGCGTGGGCGTAGCGGCGCAGCAGCTCGGCCGCGCGCTCCTCGCCGAACTCGGCGTTGAGCGCCTCGCCGAAGCCGTCCGCCCAGGAGCGGGCCGCCTCGACGAGCCGGGCCTCGACGCGCTCGGTGTCGGCGTCGGTGAGGTCGGGCAGCTCGGTGCCGGCGGGCACGCGGACCACGAAGTGGATCCGGGAGAGGATCGATTCGGTGTTCCAGGCGGTGAAGTCGACGCTGATGCCGCCGAGCTCCTCCTTCAGGATGTCGATCAGGCGCAGCCGCACGCCGGTGGTGTAGCGGTCGCGGGGAAGGTAGACGAGCGCGGAGTAGTAGCGCCCGTACTCGTCCTGGCGCAGGTAGAGCCGCAGCCGGCGGCGCTCCTGGAGGTAGAGCACGCTGGTGACGATCGCCCGGAGCTGGTCGACCGGCGTCTGGAACAGCTCGTCGCGCGGGTAGGTCTCCAGGATCTGGAGCAGGTCGCGGCCGTCGTGGCTGTTGGGCGAGAAGCCGGCGCCCTGGAGCACCTCGGCGACCTTGCGGCGGATCACGGGGACCCGGCGCACGGACTCGGTGTAGGCGGCGGAGGAGAAGAGCCCGAGGAAGCGGCGCTCCCCGATCACGTTGCCGTCGGTGTCGAACTTCTTGACGCCGATGTAGTCCAGGTAGCTCGGCCGGTGCACGGTGGCGCGGCTGTTGGCCTTGGTGAGCACCAGCAGCTTGTGCTCGCGGGCCTTGGCGCGGGCGTCGGCGGGGAGCCGGCTGAACGAGGGGCTGACCGGGTGGTCCTCGTCGTCGGTGTGCTGCGGGTCGGAGCGCAGGATGCCGAGACCGGTGCCGGGGACGGCGGCGAGCGCGTCGCTGTCGGTCAGCTCGTACTCGCGGTAGCCGAGGAAGGTGAAGTGGTCGGCGGCGAGCCAGCGCAGCAGCTCGCGGGCCTCCTCCACCTCCTGGTCGCGCAGGTCGCCGGCGGTGGGCTCGTCGGGGAGGCCGTCGGCGATCCGCAGGGCGGCGTCGCGCATCTTCTCCCAGTCCTCGACGGCCTCGCGGACGTCGGAGAGCACCCGCAGCAGGTCGGCGGTGATCTGCTTCAGGTCGGCGCGGTCGGTCTCGCGGTCGATCTCGACATGGATCCAGGACTCGACGAGGGCGTCGTGCGGCAGCTTCGTCAGCCCGGCGCCCTCGGGGAGCACCTCGACGAGCCGGCCGGTCACGTCGCGGCGGACGACGACCTGCGGGTGGATCACCACGTGGATGCCGCGGGCCTGGCGGGAGAGCTCGTTGGTGACCGAGTCGACCAGGAAGGGCATGTCGTCGGTGACCACCTCGACCACGGAGTGGCTGCACGTCCAGCCGTTCTCCTCGACGGTCGGGGTGTGCACCCGGACGTTGGCCGTGCCCTGGGGGCGGTTCTCGGCCAGGCGGTAGTGGGAGAGCGCCGCGCCGAAGACGTCCACCGGGTCGCGGTCCGTGAGGTCCTCGGGAGCGGTGTGCAGGTAGTAGCGCTGGAGATACGAGAGCAGGGTGTCCCGGTCGGGACGCTCCCCCTGCTCGGCCACGGTCGGGAGGTTCCCCCCGACCGGGCTGTGCTCAGCGACCCGGGCCGCCCGTGCGAGCAGCTCGGCCTTGGCTTCGTCCAGCTTGGTCTGCATGTCCTCTGGCTCCTGTCGCGCGCCGTTGCGTGACGTAGGTGAAAGATGCTGCGGTGCGACGCCGCGACACGGGGTGCCCGGTCGTTGCGGATGCCGTACCGCGGGATGAGATGTCCGGGCCGCAGGGCGCCGCATGAGGCGGGCGGGCCGGACGGAGGAGGCGATCAGGCATCGCCCGGAGGCGGTGGCTCTCCGGGCGCTGTCCCCCGGCGGTGGCCGGGCGGAGCCCGGTGGGGGCTTCGCTGCCCCCCGGGCATATCGCGCTGATCACGCCCCCAGGCTATCGCCCTTGCCCCCCGGAACGTCATGAGCCGTATGTGTACAAAACCTGGGCCCGAAGTTTGACAGTCTGGACAGCGACACAGGCCCTCATGGCAACCAACCACCGGGAGCAGCCATGACCACGAAGATCCTTATCGTCACCGGGGACGCCGCGGAGTCCCTGGAGGTGCTCTACCCCTACCAGCGGCTGGTCGAGGAGGGGTACGAGGTCCACATCGCCGCCCCCTCCCGCAAGCAGCTCCGCTTCGTCGTCCACGACTTCGAGCCGGGCTTCGACACCTACACCGAGAAGCCCGGCTACACCTGGCCCGCCGACCTGGCGTTCTCCGAGGTCGACGCCGGGGACTACGCGGCGGTGGTCATCCCCGGCGGGCGCGCCCCGGAGTACCTGCGCAACGACGGGGAGCTGCGCAAGATCCTCAAGGCCTTCTTCGACGCCGACAAGCCGGTGGCCCAGATCTGCCACGGGCCGCTGCTGACCGCGGCGGTCGGCGGCCTGGAAGGCCGCCGGGTGACCGCCTACCCCGCACTGGAGCTGGACATGCAGGCGGCGGGCGCCACCTTCCAGGACACCGAGGCCGTGGTGGACGGCACCCTGGTGTCCTCGCGGGCCTGGCCGGACCACTCGGCGTGGATGCGCGCCTTCCTGGGGATCCTGCGGGAGAAGGCCCCGGTCACCTGAGCACCGCCGGGCGGGGCGCGTCCGGGGTCGGGGGCTCCGGGCGCCCCCGGGCGGGCTCCCGCGGCGGGCGCCGGTCAGGAGGCCAGTGCCAGCGCCTCCGCGACCGCCTCCGCCAGGGTGTCGACCACGGGCACCCCCGCGGTCCGCAGGCTCGCCCTGCTGTGCGAGCCGCCGGTGTAGAGCACGGCCCGTGCTCCGACATGGGCCGCCGCGAGCGCGTCGTCGACCGCGTCGCCGATCACCACGGTGCGCCGGGGGGACACCCCCTCCAGGGCCGCGAGATGGCGCTCCATGTGCGCCGCCTTGGACCCGCCGGAGGGGCCCCGGCGCCCCTCGACCCGGACGAACCGGCTCTCGATGCCGTACCCCCGTACGACCGGGACCAGATCGTCGTGGCCGTACATGCTCAACAGGGACTGGCTGCGGCCCGCCTCCTGCCACGCGCCCAGCAGCTGCTCCACGCCCTCGGTCAGCCCGCAGCCGGGCCGCCGGTCGGTGTAGTGCCGGTGGAAGGCGTCGTCCATGACCTGCCACTCGGCCTCGGTCGGCAGGCGCCCCATGAGCCGCTCGTAGAAGCGGGGCACGGGGACGCAGTACAGCTCGCGGTAGCGCTCCAGGGTGATCGGCGCGAGGCCGATCTCCGCGAAGGCGGCGTTGGTCGCTCCGATGACCGCGGTGATGTCGTCGAGCAGTGTGCCGTTCCAGTCCCACACCAGGTGGGCGCCCGGGTTCCCCGTCTTCTCCATCCGCTACACGGTACCGGGAGCCTCCGACAGCGCCCGGGGCGCGGGCGGGGGGACGGGCACCCGGCGGGGCGCGGGCCGGGACAACGGGCGCCCGGCGGGGTACGGGCCGGGGCAACCGGCACCCGGCGGGGTACGGCCGTCAGCCGACGATGCCCGGGATCTCCTGGACGCCGAACCACAGCAGCTCGTGGTCCTCGGCCCCGTCGACGGTGAACTGCGCGTCGTCGTCCCCGTGGTCGGCCGCCCCGAGCGCGTCCACGGCGGCGGAGACGTCGTCGACCGCCTCGTCGGCGTCGACATGGACCGCGGCGGCCTTGGCCATCGGGACGGCGGCGGCGATCCGCACCTCGCCGAGGGCGGCCGCCTGGAGGGCCTGGTCCGGGTCGGCCACGGCCTCCCGGTCGGGGACGTCGACGGCGACGACGACCCGCCGCCGCGGAGCACCGGGCGCACCGGCCAGCAGGCGCAGGGAGGCGGCCGCGGCGCGGTTCAGCGCCGCGTACTCCAGCTCCTCGATGTCGTCGGAGACGTACCACTCGCGCAGCCCCGGGGTGACGGCGTACGCGGCCAGCGGGCCGGGTCCCAGCTCACCCGCCCGGTACGCCTCGGCGAGACCGGGGATGGTCAGGGGGACGTAGACGCGCATGGGTGGCCGCTTTCGTAGTCGTGGACGCGACCCCAGGATACGTGCGGCGTCCCCGATCGAAGGGCCTCTCCCGGGGGCTGCACCGTCCACCCGGGGCCCCGTGGGCACCCCCTCCGCCCGGGCCCCCGGCGGCCGCTCTCACCCTGATAGGTGAAATCAGCCCCCGGGGCGGCCGGGGGCGGGGTGCATTGCGGGGCCCTGCCCGAGGCCGTACAAGTTCCCCGTCGAAGCTACTCCCCGGTATGGATACCGGGACGGACCAGCGCATCGGGGGCGATCCGCATGGACAGGACGCACAGGACACGGCCCGCAGGGCGGCACGACCAGCGCCGACCCGCCGCGGCAGCGGCGGCGGCGCTCACCCGCGCCCGCGGCAGGCAGCGCAAACCGCACTACTGGTTCGCCGACCGCCTGCTGGCGGTGCTGAGCGGCCGCCGCCCGGTGCACTGGATGCTGGGGCACACCGTCGGGGAGGCGTACGAGCAGCTGGTCCGCCTGGCCCCGGGAGCCCCGCTGTGCCCCGAGGACCGGGTGACCCCGGTGGTCCGCCACTGCGGCGAGTTCCACCCGGGGCCCGGGGTGATCGAGGCCTTCGCCCGGATCGGGTGGGGCGAGCGGGTCACGGCGATGGCCTTCCGTCTGGAGCAGGGGGACGACCTCCGCTGGCGCTGCGCCGCCGTCGAACTCGGCGGTGAGCGCACCCGGTGAGCGGGCGGGGCGGTGGCCCGGTGCGGGGCCGCCTGCTCGGCCGTTCCGGACCGGACCGGAGTGGAGTGCAGTGGAGTGCAGTGGAGTGGAGTGGACCACAGCGGACCGGAGTGGACCGGAGCGCGGCGGCGAGGGGGCCGGGGGCCCTCGTCCCGGGGGATCGGCCGGGCGCCGCCGTACGGCCTTCCGGGGGCGTAGGAGACCGGTTCCCCGGGCGGGCCCCGCCCCACCGCGGGTGCCTGGCGGCGCGGGGCCGTCCGCATCGGGCCGAGGACGGGCGGCGCGGGCACCGGGAGCCCCGCGCTCCCGGTACGGGCCGCGTTCCGGGGACGCGGCGGCCGTTCCGCGGCCCCTGGACGGCCCCCGGACCGCCGCGGGCGGGAGCGGCGCGGGAGGGGAAGCGCGCACCGGTGTGCGGGCCGCCGATGCCCGCACACAAGGCACGGAGAGCCGGGTCCACGGGCCCGGGGAACGGCGTCGGGGAACGGCGTCGGGGCCGCACACCCTCTGGGTGTGCGGCCCCGACGGACGGGCCCCGGGCTCCGGGGGCTACTTCTTGCGGCGGCGCCCGCCGCCCTTCGCGGCCTTGCGGCGCTCGGCACGGGTCATGCCTCCCGAGGAGGCGGGCTCCGAGCCGTCACGCGCGAAGTCGCCCTCGACGACACCGCCCTCACCGTCCACCGTCGGGGCGGAGAAGTGCAGGCGGTCGGGGCGCTGCGGGGCGTCCAGCCCCTTGGCGCGGATCTCGGGGCGCGCCCCGGCCGGAACCGCGTCCTTCTTGGCGAGCGAGGGCTTCTCGGCCTGCTCCTCGACGGGGACCTCCTCGACCTGCTGCTCGACCTGGACCTCCAGGTTGAACAGGTAGCCGACGGACTCCTCCTTGATGCCCTCCATCATCGCGGTGAACATGTCGAAGCCCTCGCGCTGGTACTCGACCAGCGGGTCCTTCTGCGCCATGGCGCGCAGGCCGATGCCCTCCTGGAGGTAGTCCATCTCGTAGAGGTGCTCACGCCACTTGCGGTCCAGGACCGACAGCACGACCCGGCGCTCCAGCTCGCGCATGATCTCGGAGCCGAGCTGCTTCTCGCGCTCCGCGTACTGCTGGTGGATGTCCTCCTTGATGCTCTCGGCGATGAACTCGGCCGTGATCCCGGCACGGTCGCCGACCTCGTCCTCCAGCTCCTCGACGGTGACCTTCACGGGGTAGAGCTGCTTGAAGGCGCCCCACAGCCGGTCGAGGTCCCACTCCTCGGCGAAGCCCTCGACGGTCTCCGCCTGGATGTAGGCGTCGATGGTGCCGTCCATGAAGTGGCCGACCTGCTCCTGGAGGTCCTCGCCCTCCAGGACGCGGCGGCGCTCGCCGTAGATGACCTCGCGCTGGCGGTTGAGCACCTCGTCGTACTTCAGGACGTTCTTGCGCGTCTCGAAGTTCTGCTGCTCGACCTGGGACTGCGCGGAGGCGATCGCGCGCGTCACCATCTTGTTCTCGATCGGGACGTCGTCCGGGACGTTCGCCATGGCCATGACCCGCTCGACCATCTGGGCCTTGAACAGACGCATCAGGTCGTCGCCGAGGGAGAGGTAGAAGCGGGACTCGCCCGGGTCGCCCTGACGGCCGCTGCGGCCGCGCAGCTGGTTGTCGATACGGCGCGACTCGTGGCGCTCGGTGCCGAGCACGTACAGGCCGCCGAGCTCCTTGACCTCGTCGTGCTCCGCCTTCACCGCGGCCTCGGCACGCTCCAGGGCCGCCGGGAGGGCCGCGGCCCACTCCTCGACATGGTCGACCGGGTCCAGCCCGCGCTGGCGCAGCTCGGCCTCGGCCAGGTCGTCCGGGTTGCCGCCGAGCTTGATGTCGGTGCCTCGGCCGGCCATGTTCGTCGCGACCGTGACCGCGCCGCGGCGACCGGCCTGGGCGACGATCGAGGCCTCGCGCTCGTGGTTCTTCGCGTTGAGGACCTCGTGCTGGACACCGCGCTTGCTGAGCTGCTGCGAGAGGTACTCGGACTTCTCCACGGAGGTCGTGCCGACGAGGATCGGCTGGCCCTTCTCGTGCTTCTCGGCGATGTCGTCGACGACGGCGGCGAACTTCGCGATCTCGGTGCGGTAGATCAGGTCCGACTGGTCCATGCGGACCATCGGCTTGTTCGTCGGGATCGGGACGACGCCGAGCTTGTAGATCTGGTGGAACTCGGCCGCCTCGGTCATCGCCGTACCGGTCATGCCGGAGAGCTTGTCGTAGAGGCGGAAGAAGTTCTGGAGGGTGATCGTGGCGAGCGTCTGGTTCTCGTCCTTGATCGGCACCCCCTCCTTGGCCTCGATCGCCTGGTGCATGCCCTCGTTGTAGCGGCGGCCCGCGAGGATACGGCCCGTGTGCTCGTCGACGATCATGACCTCGCCGTCCATGACGACGTAGTCCTTGTCGTTCTTGAACAGCTCCTTCGCCTTGATGGCGTTGTTGAGGTAGCCGACGAGAGGCGTGTTGACGGACTCGTAGAGGTTGTCGATGCCGAGCCAGTCCTCGACCTTGGCGACACCCGACTCGTGGATGGCCACGGTCCGCTTCTTCTCGTCGACCTCGTAGTCGCCGGTCTCCTCGATGCCCTTGAGCGGGTTGCCCGCCTCGCCCCGGGTGAGGCGGGTCACCAGCTTGGCGAAGTCGCCGTACCACTTGGTGGCCTGGTCGGCGGGGCCGGAGATGATCAGCGGCGTGCGGGCCTCGTCGACGAGGATGGAGTCGACCTCGTCGACGCAGGCGAAGTTGTGGCCGCGCTGGACGAGCTCCTCCTTGGACCACGCCATGTTGTCGCGCAGGTAGTCGAAGCCGAACTCGTTGTTCGTGCCGTAGGTGATGTCGCAGTTGTACTGCTCGCGGCGCTGCGCGGGGGTCATGTTGGCGAGGATGCAGCCGACCTCCAGGCCCAGGAAGCGGTGCACCCGGCCCATGAGCTCGGAGTCGCGCTCGGCGAGGTAGTCGTTGACGGTGATCAGGTGGACGCCCTTGCCGGAGAGCGCGTTCAGGTAGGCCGGCAGCGTACCGACGAGCGTCTTGCCCTCGCCGGTCTTCATCTCGGCGACATAGCCGAGGTGCAGCGCGGCGCCGCCCATGATCTGCACGTCGTAGTGGCGCTGGCCGAGGACGCGCTTGGCCGCCTCGCGGACGGTCGCGAAGGCCTCGGGCATCAGGTCGTCGAGGCTCTCGCCGTCGGCGTAGCGCTGCTTGTACTCCTCCGTGAGGGCGCGCAACTCGGCGTCGGAGAGGTCGACGAAATCCTCTTCGATGGAGTTGACCTGGTCCGCGATGCGGTGCAGTTTGCGCAGGATCTTGCCTTCGCCTGCACGCATGAGCTTGTTGAAGACGGACACTGAGGCTGGTCTCCTTGCCGGTCGGGCCTGGCACTGGGTCGGTGTTGGACACTAGGCGCGGGCACGGCAGGTGGGCCCCACCGCACCGGCCATCGTAAGCGAGGACCCCGCCGCGCCGGGAGGTCCCGTGCCACGGGGGCCGGGCTGTCCGCCACCAGGTGAACGCTCGGGAGCCTCGGAAGGTGCCGGGAACGCGCGAAACTGCTCGCGTCCCCGGCCGCGGCTGAACCACAATCCCCGCATGGAGCCGATCACCCTCACCACCGAGCGACTCGTCCTGCGGCCCTTCACGGCCGAGGACACCCGGGCCGTCCACCAGGCCTGCCAGGACCCGGACATCCAGCGGTGGACGACGGTTCCCTCGCCGTACGAATGGCACCACGCCGCGGAGTTCACCGAGCAGGTCGTGCCCGACGGCTGGCGCAACGGCACCATGTGCACCTTCGCCGTGCTGCCGCGCGAGGGCGGCGAGGTGGCGGCGTCGGTCGCGGTCACCCTGCGCACCTTCTCGGGGACCTGGGAGGTCGGCTACTGGACGGCCGAGGAGCACCGCGGGCGGGGCGTGATGACGGAGGCGGTGGGCGCGGTGGCCCACTGGGCGTTCGTCCGCCTCGGCGCCACCCGGCTGGAGTGGCGCGCGGAGGTCGGCAACCGGGGCTCCCGGGCCGTGGCGGAGAAGGCGGGGTTCCGCATGGAGGGCGTGCTGCGGGCCGCCCTGGTCAACAAGGACACCCTGCGGGACGCGTGGGTGGGCTCGCTGCTCCCCTCCGACCTCGGGCTGGCCGGGACGCGCTCCTACCTGCCCGCGGCCGGGGAGGACGGCCGGGGCTCTGTCAGTGCCGCGCTCTAGGGTGCGGGCATGACCACGCTGCCGTCCCCCGCCCTGGACCTGTCCGCCGACGAGGCCCGCCGCATCGCGCTGCGCGCCCAGGGGCTCCTCGGCGCTCCGGACCGGCGGGCCGGCGTCCGCGGCGTGCTGCGGAGTCTGGGCGCCGTCCAGCTGGACACCATCTCCGTGCTGGCCCGCTCCCATGAACTCGTGCCGTACGCGCGCCTCGGAGCGGTGGGGCGCCGCACCGTGGACGAGGCCTACTGGAGCGGCGGCCGCAGCTTCGAGTACTGGTCGCACGCGGCGTGCGTGCTGCCGATCGAGGAGTGGCCGCACTTCGCCTTCCGCCGCCGCGCCTACCGCTCCCGGCCGCAGTGGTTCCACGACCTCCCCGACGGCGCGTACGAGCAGGTGATCCGGCAGCTGCGGGCCGAGGGCCCGCTGACCGCCACACAGCTCGGCGGTGCGAAGAACGGCGGCGAGTGGTGGGACTGGTCGGCCTCCAAGGTCGCCGTCGAGCGCGCCCTGATGTACGGGGAGGTGGTGTGCACGGAGCGGCGCGGCTGGAAGCGGGTCTACGACCTGGCGGAGCGCGCGGTTCCGGATGCCCTGCTCCACGACGCGCTGGACGACGCGGAGTGCCTGCGCCGCCTCGTCCTGCTGGCGGGCCGCGCGCTCGGGGTCGGGACGAGGTCCGACATCGCCGACTACCACCGGATCAAGGGCGAGCAGTTCGACGCGGTGGTGGCCGACTCCGGGCTGGTGCCGGTGCGTGTCGAGGGCTGGGCGAAGCCGGCCTGGGCGGACCCGGAGGCCCTGGCGGCACCGGTGCGGGGCCGGCACCGCACCACGCTGCTGTCCCCGTTCGACTCGCTGGTCTGGGAGCGCGCCCGCACCGAGCGGATCTTCGGCTTCGTCCACCGCCTGGAGGCGTACGTCCCCAAGCAGAAGCGGGTGCACGGCTACTTCGCGATGCCGCTGCTCACGGGGGGCCGGCTCCGCGGCCGGGTCGACCCCGCCCGCGAGGGCGGGACACTGGTCGCACGCCAGGTGTCGCTGGACGGGGCCGGGGCGGTGGAGCCGATGGCACGGGCGCTGCGCGAGGCCGCGACCTGGGTCGGCTGCGACACGGTGCGTGTGGAGCGGTGCGACCGGCCCGAGCTGGCCGCCGGTCTGGTCGGGGCGCTGGGCTGAGGGGCCCGGGCTTCGGCCCGCTCCGCGCCCGGCCCCGGGCCGGGCGGCTCCCCCCGCCCGGCGGGCGGCCCGGGAGGTCACCGGGTCAGCGGATCTCCAGGATCTTCTCCCGCATCGCGTACACGACGGCCTCCATGCGGGAGTGCAGCTGGAGCTTCTCCAGGATGTTGCGGACGTGGTTCTTCACGGTGTTCTCGGAGATGAACAACTCCTTCGCGATGTCGCGGTTGTTCATGCCCGTGGCGACCAGCTTGAGGACCTCCAGCTCCCGGTCGGTCAGCCGGGGCGCGGGCACCAGCCTGCGCTCGTCGGTGCGCTGGATCATCGACTTGAACTCGGTGAGCAGCTTGGACGCCATCGACGGGCTGATCTGGGACTGCCCGTCGGCGACCGCCCGGATGGCGGTGGCGACCTCGTCCGTGGAGATCTCCTTCAGCAGGTAGCCGGTGGCCCCCGCCTTGATCGCGTCGTAGAGGTCGGCCTCCTCGTCGCTGATCGTCAGCATGATGATCTTTGCGCTGGGGGCCACCTCCTTGATGGAGGTGCAGGCCTCGATGCCGCCGCGCTTGGGCATCCGCACGTCCATCAGCACGATGTCGGGAAGCAGGTCGGCCGCCTTGTCGACGGCCTCCGCCCCGTCTCCCGCCTCGCCGACGACCTGGATGTCCTCCTCCTGCTTGAGGACGATCTCCAGCCCTCGCCGGAAGAGGGCGTGGTCGTCCACGACGAGGACCCGGATGGGCTCCGCCTCACGGACCCCGGTCGAGCCGTCGGCCTCCGCTGCCGCACCGGCGAGGTGGCCCGCTTCGCTCTGCACAGGCCCGAAGCCGTCCGCCATGGTTCCTCCCCCTGAGCCGCAGCCCGAAGATCATGTCTGGTCTGCCAACGCCAGCGCGCCGCACCTTCGTTGGTCCTGCCGACGTCATGCTTTCATGCCGGAGCGGCGGATCGGGGGTCCTGCGGTCGCACGATGGTGCCCCTGGGGGCGCACGGAGCGCCCCAGGGGCACCGCTGTCAGAGGTTCGACGGACCGTCACACCGCCTTCCGTGCACCGCCTTCCGTCCTCGGTGGGCTCCAGCCGCGTGGGAGCCCACCGCGGACCTCCGCGGGCCTGCGGGCCGTTGTCCGCCCGGTGCGGCGGTCAGCCGCCGAGGGCGCCTCCGGCGCCGCCGGCCTCCGCCCCGGCGAGCGGGTCGGTCTCCAGCTGGATCACGCCGTAGTCGTAGGCATGCCGCCGGTAGACGACACTGGGGTGCTTCGTCTCGGAGTCGACGAAGAGGTAGAAGTCGTGCCCGACCAGTTCCATCTCGTAGAGGGCCTGGTCGAGTGTCATGGGCGCTGCGGTGTGCAGCTTCTCGCGGACCACCAGCGGGCCCTCGCCCTGGACCTCGAGCGATCCCATGCGTGTGGTGGGGACGGCCTCCGGCGGCTCCTCGGCGGCGACCGGTCGGCCGTTGGCGTTCAACTCGGCGACGCCGGGCACCACATCGGCCACCTCGGCCGCGGTGAGCCGTCCGTTGCCGCGCCTGTTGTGGCGCTTCTCGTGCTGCTTGCGGAGTCGTGCTTCCAGCTTTCCTGTGGCGAGATCGAGCGCTGCGTACGGGTCGGCGGCCGAGGCCTCGGCGCGGATCACCGGGCCGCGCGAGCGGAGCGTGATCTCCACCCGGTCGGAACGGTCGGCCTGCCGCGGGTTGTGCTCCTTGGACACCTCGACGTCGAGGCTGATCACCTTGCCGTCGAGCTTCTGGATCTTGTCCAGCTTCAGCTTCTCGGCCACGTGCTTGCGGAACCGCTCGGGCACCTCGGTCTTGCGGCCCTTGACGACGATGTCCACGCAGAACTCCGTTCCCGGGTCGCTCCGCCCCCATCGGCTGCGGAGCATTTCCCTTTGTGCACCAGGCCCCGTCGATCACGGGGCTTCGGACGTGGTGACTTTCACCTCCTCCTCCCCGGTCGACGGGATCTCCACCCCATCGATTTTGAGTTGGTCCCTGTCCCGAAAACCCGTCCGGAAAACATGGCGGGGGCTTTCGGTGAGGCCCGGGCACCCCTTCTCACCACCGAACATAGCTCGGTGTGCCGGTCGACGGCACCCGTTACCAGAAGGTACCTCCGATCAGGGGTTATTGCCCTCTCACTACCTGCAACGTTGCGGGTTCCCCGTCAGTTCCTGTTTATTTCCACGGCGGTGCGGTCCAGGCCACCACTGCGGCGCTCACGTGTTCGAAGGAGAGAAAGCCGGGCCCCTCCGCGGAGGTGGCACCCAGTGCACGGGCCGCCTCCGCGAGCGTCGCGCCCGTGGTCACCAGATCGTCCACCAGGACCACCCTCCGGCCCGCACACAGCCCTTCCGCACCGCGGCGCACCTCCAGGGCGCCGGACATGTTCGCCAGCCTCTCGGAGGCCGTCAGGCCCGCCTGGTCCGCCACCCGGCGCGCCTGGCGCAGCACGGGCAGGACGCACGCCTCGGTGCCCGTTCCCCGCAGCCGGGCCGCCGCCGCGGCCGCGATACGGCGCGCCGGGTCGTGCCCCCGCGCCCGTACCGCCCGCCGGGCGGAGGGCACCGGCACCAGCGCCAGCCCCGCCGGGGGGCCGCCGGGCGGGAGCCTTCCCGCGGGACCGGCCGCGGCACGGCGGGCGGTCGCAGCCCGCACCGCGGCGGCGAGGGCCCGTCCCAGCGGCCGGGCCAGCCCCGTCGCCCCGCGCTCCTTGTGGGCGAGGAGGGCGGCTCGCACCGGGCCGCGGTACTCGGCCGCCGCGTGGACCGGCGGCAGCCCCCGAGGGGCGTCCGCGACCACGGCCCGCCGGGCACCGGGGGCGAGCAGCGCCGCCTCGCACCGCGCGCACAGCAGGGACCGCGGTCGGCCGCACCCCGCGCAGTCGACCGGCAGGACCAGCTCCACGGCCGCGTGCCACCATCCGTCCACGGCGCCACGATGGCGCGGGCGGGGCGCCCCGCGCCACCCCTGTGGACAGGGCCCGGCCCGGGCGCCGGTCCGGCGCGCGGCCCCGGCCGCCGTGGCGGGAACCGTTCCCGGCTCAGCCCGGGTAGACCGGGGCGGAACCCTCCTTGACCAGCGTCTGCCAGTTGGCGCCGGCGGGCAGCCGCACGATGCCGTCCTCCTCCGAGTAGGCCACCAGCGGCATGGTCTCGTCGTCCGAGGCCGCCACGGCCCTCACCTGGTTCAGCCCCGGCAGGATCGCGTTGGCGGCGGTGGAGCCGTCGGTCTGGATGTAGCGGACCTGCTGGACGCCGCCGGACTCCTTGCCGACCACCACCAGACGGCTCGGGCCGGCCCAGGAGACCGCCGTCACCGTCTCCAGCTGCGGCGCGGCGGGACGCAGGTCGGCGATGGTGACCGTCGGGTCGTCGCTCGGCCCCCGGTGCTCCACCCGGCCGATCTTCAGGGTGGTCTTCCCGTCCTGCGTCAGCAGCAGCGCCATCCGGACACCGTCGGCCGAGACCCGCAGCGCCTCTATCCGCGCGCCGTCGAGCCCCGGGACGATCCGGACGTCCTGCGGGGTGCCGGTTCCCTGCGGGACCCTGACGAGCGACGGATCGGCCGGGTCGCGGTCCGCGACCCACAGGTCGCCCCGGCCGTCCCAGCTCGGCGCCGACAGCCGCTCCTCGCGGGTGGGGCCCTGGCTGCGCAGGATCTCCCCCCTGAGCTCGGAGCCCGTGACCACCGAGGTCACGTACAGCGAGGCGGCGTCCTTGGACACCGCGGCGCCGGTGCGCTCGTCGCGGGAGACGGCGACGCTGCTCATGGGCAGCCTGCCGTCGCCGAAGGGACCGGGCACGTTCCGCGGTTCGGCCGTCTCGTCCTCCGCGCGGCTCTCCAGCAGCGCCAGGCGGTCGTGCTCGTCGACGAAGTACTGGTGCTCGGGGCTGCCGACGACGTGGTCGGGGGCGTACTGCTTGGCCTGGCCGCTGCTGAGGACGCACAGCTGCGTCCCGTCGCCGATCAGTTCGACCTGCTCCACCCGGGCGGACGACATGTCCCTGAGCGTGAACAGGATCTGCGCGGCCATCTTGGTGCACTGCGTCCGGGAGACGCCCACGGCGCGCTCGTTCAGCGGCACCTTCAGGACGTTCCGGTCGTCCAGGTCGAGCGTCTTCACGCCCTTCTTCAGGGCGGTCCCGCCGGGGAACCGCGACTCGACCACGGGCTCCAGCCAACCGGTGGGGCCGGCGAGCAGCGCCGCCACGGCCTGGGTGACCGGATCCTGGCGGGTGACCGGGTCCTGGCGCTGGCGGATGTACACCGGGTCCGCCACGACCACGTCGCGCCCCGAGGCGAAGTAGTACTTGTTGACCGACACGTAGTTGCGTTCGAAGTCGGAGGCGCCGAGGAGCAGGCCCGGCGGCAGGCTGTCGATCCGCCACTCGCCGTCCTCCCCGCCCTGGCGGGACAGGTGGATGGTGCGCTGGTAGTCGGTCGGCGGCACCGGCTGGTACGCGTGCTGGGCGTCCACGCCGGCTATCTGGCGGCCGTAGAGCGGGTAGGTCATGCCCGGGTCGTTCCCGGTGCCCAGCACGGGGGCCCCGGGGTCGGGGGCCGCCGTCAGCACGGTCGTGGACTCCTGGGGGCGCCACTGCTCGGACGCCTCGGCGGACAGATAGGAGCGGGCCGTGGCGAAGTTGGCGTCGTCGCTGGTCATCGCCTCCAGGAAGCCGGTGACGATCTCGTCCGGGGTGGCGCCCTGGCGCGGCTGGACGGCGTAGACGCGGACCTGGGCGTCGCCCCGCTGGGACGCCTTCACCGCGTGGACGTCCCCGCTGTCCGGCATGGACGCGCATCCGGCGAGCACCACGGCCCCGCAGCCGATCAGCGCAGCACAGCGCAGTGACCGGCGGTGCGGCCGGTTCCGTTCAGCGCCCACGAGCCGATTCCTCCCGTTCCGGTACCACCTGTGCCGACGTCTCCTCGCTGCGCTCGCCCACCTGGCACGCCACGATGCGGGAGGCGCTGCCCGGCAGGGCCGCCGGGTCCACCCCGACAGGGGCGCCGCCGCGCTGCTGGGCGGGCAGGGGCGGAAGGTCCGACACGGACTGGACCGGCGCGGACGTCCGGTGGTGCCCGTCCGCCTCCGGTTCACCCGACGGGTCGGTGCGCTCCCGGTTCTGCCGGGAGTCCTCCGGCTCCAGCGGTATCGGCGACCCGCGCAGCGACTCGTCCGCCGTACGCGGCAGCGTCAGGCGGAACTGGGAGCCGCCGCCCGGCTCGCCCCAGGCCTGGAGCCAGCCCCCGTGGAGGCGGGCGTCCTCCACGGCGATGGACAGGCCGAGCCCGGTGCCGCCGGTGGTGCGGGCCCGGGCCGGGTCGGCGCGCCAGAAGCGGCTGAACACCCGCGTGGCCTCGCCCGGCTTCAGACCGACGCCGTAGTCGCGCACGGCGACGGCGACGGCCCCGCCGGCGGCGGCCATCCGGACGACGACGTCCTTGCCCTCGCCGTGCTCCACCGCGTTGACGACCAGGTTCCGCAGCACCCGCTCGACCCGGCGGGCGTCGGCCTCGGCGACCACCGGCTGACGGTCGCCGACCACCCGGATCCTCGACCCCTTGCGCTCCGCGAGCGGCTCCGCACCGTCGATGACCCGGCGGACGACCTCGCGCAGGTCTATGGGCTCGGCCTCCAGGGCCGCGGCGCCGGCGTCGAAGCGGCTGATCTCCAGCAGGTCGGACAGGAGGGACTCGAAGCGGTCGAGCTGGTCGCCCAGCAGCTCGGCCGAGCGCGCGGTCACGGGGTCGAAGTCGCTGCGCGCCTCGTGGATCACGTCGGCCGCCATGCGCACCGTGGTCAGCGGGGTGCGCAGCTCGTGCGAGACGTCCGAGACGAAGCGGCGCTGCATCCGGGACAGGTCCTCCAGCTGCTGGATCTTGAGCTGGAGGTTCTGGGCCATCTTGTTGAAGGCCTCGCCGAGGCGGGCGATGTCGTCCTCGCCGGTGACCTTCATGCGCTCCTGGAGCCGGCCGGCGGCGAGGCGCTCCGCGATACCGGCGGCCATCCGCACGGGCGTGACGATCTGCCGCACGACCAGCCAGGCGATCGCACCGAGAAGGACGACCACGAACAGCCCCGCGGTCGCCAGCGTCCCGCGGACCAGGGCGAGCGACTGCTCCTCCTGGGCCAGCGGGAAGACGTAGTACAGCTCGAAGGGCTTGCCCTCGATGTCGTTCAGCCGGGTGCCGACGACCAGGCCGGGCTCGGTGTCGGAGGAGTCGTTCCAGTAGCGGATGCTGATGTACGTCTCGTACGTCCCCGAGCCCCGTCCGACGGCGTCCCTCAGGGCCTCCGGGATGCTGGCCGGGTCGACCAGGCCCGAGGTCCGCGGGGCGCGTCCGGTTCCGCCGCGCTCGGAGTCGGCACTCAGCGCGACCACGTTGTAGGAGCCCTTGCCGCCGCTGGCCAGCTGCGCCACCAGGTCGGAGCGCCAGGAGTTGGCGTTGCGCGCGGCCGAGGCGGGGCCCTCCTGGCCCGAGGGGCCCACGGGGGTGTCGGCCTGCTCCCGGGCGACGGCGAACCCGCCCGCGGCCTGGCTCTGGGCGGCCTTGCTCTTCGCGTCGAGGAGGCCGTTGCGGACCTGCCCGATCACGACGAAGCCCAGCAGCAGGACCACGCCCAGTGACATCAGGAGGGTGGTGACGACCACCCTGAGCTGGATGTTGCGGCGCCACAGGCGTACCGCGGGCAGCAGCGGGCGCCGCAGCCAGCGCAGGGCCAGCCGGGGTATCGGCCCGCCGGGCGCGCCGTCCTGGATCAGACGTCCGAGCCGTGCGGGCCCACGGCCCGGACGGGCAGCCCGCCCCGTACGGACTCCCGGCCCCCCGGGCTTCGGAGCAGCGCTGCCGCCGGACATCTCAGCTCGGTCCCGCCTTGTAGCCGACGCCCCGGACGGTCACGACGATCTCCGGCCGCTCGGGGTCCTTCTCGACCTTGGAGCGCAGCCGCTGCACATGGACGTTGACCAGCCGGGTGTCCGCCGCGTGGCGGTAGCCCCACACCTGCTCCAGGAGCACCTCGCGGGTGAAGACCTGCCAGGGTTTGCGGGCCAGTGCCACCAGCAGGTCGAACTCCAGCGGCGTCAGCGCGATCGACTGCCCGTCCCGCTTCACGGAGTGGCCGGCCACGTCGATGACCAGGTCACCGATGGTCAGCTGCTCGGGGGCGGGCTCCTCGGACCTGCGCAGCCTGGCGCGGATCCGGGCGACCAGCTCCTTGGGCTTGAACGGCTTGACGATGTAGTCGTCCGCCCCGGACTCCAGGCCCACGACCACGTCGACGGTGTCGCTCTTCGCGGTGAGCATGACGATCGGCACGCCGGACTCGGCACGGATCAGGCGGCAGACCTCGATGCCGTCCCGTCCGGGAAGCATCAGATCCAGCAGCACCAGGTCGGGCTTGGTCTCCCGGAAGGCAGCAAGCGCCTTGTCTCCGTCGGCCACGAACGACGGCTCGAAACCCTCACCACGCAGCACGATGCCGAGCATCTCGGCCAGTGCGGTGTCGTCGTCGACGACAAGGACTCGTCCCTTCATATTCGACATCATCCCATTAGCTCATCGATACCCGTCGTGACCTGGCACACAGCTCGGCGATTCCGCCGCCGGTGACCGGCGACAACACCCCCTCCTCGGTGACCACCGCGGTCACGAGTCCGGGGGGCGTCACATCGAAGGCGGGGTTGTATGCCTGTGCCCCCAACGGTGCCAGGGACACCCCACCATCGCGCGCCGCATCCGCACCCGCCCGCGGCGGTGTGAACTCCGTCACTTCTCGGCCCGGGCGCTGCTCGATCTCGATCGAGTCCCCGCGGGCGGTGGACACGTCCAGGGTCGTGGTGGGGGCCACCACGACGAACGGCACATGGTGGTAGCGGGCCAGCACGGCGAGCGGATAGCTGCCCACCTTGTTGGCCACCGAGCCGTCGGCGGCGATCCGATCGGCGCCGATGACCACCGCATCGACCTCGCCGGCCGCGAACAGCGATCCGGCCGCGTTGTCCGCGAGCAGGCTGTAGGGCATGCCGTGGCGCGCGGCCTCGAAGGCGGTGAGCCGGGCCCCCTGGAGCAGCGGACGGGTCTCGTCGACCCACAGCCGTCGCAGCTCCCCGGCCCGGTGCGCGGCCAGCGCGACGGCGAAGGCCGTGCCCTCCCCTCCGGAGACCAGTGCGCCGCTGTTGCAGTGCGTGAGCAGCCGGTATCCGCCTCCGGGCAGCAGCTCCTCCAGGAGGGCCAGGCCGTGGGAGGCCATCCGGCGGCTCGCCTCCGCATCCGCACGATGCAGCTCCTCCGCGGCACCGAGTGCCGCGGAGGCGGCCGCCTCCGCGGACCCTCCGCCGGCCAGGGCCCGCCGATGGGCGTCGGCCGCTGCACGGACCCCGCGGCCGAGGTTGACCGCGGTGGGGCGCGCCCGCTCCAGCAGCCCGGCGGACTCCTCCACGTCGTAGCCGCGCGCGGCGGCCAGGGCCACCCCGTAGGCGCCTGCGATCCCCAGCAGCGGAGCCCCGCGGACGGCGAGCGTCCGGATGGCCTCCACCAGCGCGGGCACATCGGTGCAGCGGAGTTCCGCCTCCTCGGCGGGCAGCAGCGTCTGGTCGAGGAGCACGAGCGCGGGGCCCTCGGGCGCCTCCTCCCAGCGGAGCACCGACAGCCTCGGCGGCCGTCCGCCCTCGGGCCTCTGTACGTCCTGGTCAGCCATCCGCCCAGTCTGCCCGCTCGGCGCCGGACGGTGAAGGGACGGCGGAGGACCCCGACGCCGCGGTTCACCGGCCGCACCCTCATGGCACGATGGCTGCTGCCAAACAGCCGCCCCACCGGGCGGACCGCACACCGCAGGCGCTCCGCCCTCCCGGACCGGCGCCGCGACCCGATCTCGAGGTGGACCACGTGAACGACACTCCGGGCTGGGCCTCGCCCGGGTCGGCCCCCTCCGACGGGCGGAGCCCCGAGGTTCCGCACCCCGCAGCGCCGGCCGACGCCACCCCCGCGAAGTGGTCTGCCGAGCAGCCGCCCCCGGGGGACTGGTCCACGCCCGGACAGGGCGACCGGAGCCCGGGCGGACCTGCCGCGGGCCAGGGCGGCGGCCATCCGGGCCCCTACGGCGGAGGGCCCTGGGGAGGGCCGCCCCCCGCGGCCAGGCCGGGGGTGATCCCGCTGCGCCCCCTGGGCATCGGCGAGATCCTCGACGGGGCGGTGACCACACTGCGCACGCACTGGCGCACGGTGCTCGCGGTGACCGTCACCGTCGCGGTGTTCACCCAGGTCGCCAGCATCCTCATCGAGCGCTTCCTGATGCCCTCGGTGCCCCAGGTGGACCCGGAGGCCACCCCTGAGGAGGCACTCCGGCAGTCGCTCGACTCCCTTCAGGCATCCCTGGTCTCCCTGGGCCCGACCTTGCTGATCACCATGATCGGCACTCTGCTCACCACGGCGCTGCTGACCGTGGTGGTGAGCCGTTCCGTGCTCGGCCGCACCGTCACCCTGGCCGGTGCCTGGCGGGAGGCGCGCCCCAGGCTGCCGCACCTGCTGGGGCTGACCGTGCTGCTGCCGGTGGGCGTCGCCGTCCTCTTTGCCGTCGGCATGCTGCCCGGCATCCTGATCGGCGGCGTGGGGGGCGTCCTCCTCGCCGTCCTGGGCGCGCTGGCCGCCCTGGTGGTCGTCGTATGGCTGTCGATCCGCTTCGCCCTCGCGGCACCCGCGCTGGTCCTGGAGCGCCAGGGCGTCCTCGCCTCGCTGCGCCGGTCGGCCAGGCTGGTGCAGGGCTCCTGGTGGCGGATCCTCGGTATCACCCTGCTGACCGCCCTGCTGGCGTTTCTGGTGAGCATGGTGGTGGCCGTTCCGTTCACCGTCATCGCCTTCGTGGTCGACGGCGAGGGCTTCGGCGACCTCCTGAGCGGCAGCCCGCCGGAGTTCGGACTGCTGTTCCTGATCATCACGGGGATCGGGTCGGTGATCGCCTCCTCGATCACCTATCCGATCACGGCCGGTGTGAACACGCTGCTCTACATCGACCAGCGCATCCGGCGCGAGGCCCTCGACCTGGAACTCGCGCGCGCCGCCGGACTGCCCGGCTACGGCCCGGAGCCGGGGTCCGCCCCCGTCAGCGGGGGTTGACGGGGTGTCCGGCACGGGGGGCCCGGCCGCAGCGATACCACTGACCGGAGCACGCGACGGCACACCGGTGGACGTGCCACGCGTCCCTGCCCGGGAGGCGGCCGAGCGCGAGCTCTCCGACCCCGTGTACCGGGAGCACGAGCCCAACCTTCTGGAGCGCGCCCTCGACGCGTTCCTGAACTGGGTCGGCGAGCTGTTCGACGGTCTCTCCGGCAGCGGCCCGGGCGGGGTGGTGGGGCTGGTCCTCTTCGCCGTGGTCCTCGGCTTCTTCCTCACGGCGCTGTGGTGGCGGATGGGCTCGCCGCGGCGCACGGCCACGCCCTCGGACACGCTCTTCGACGAGGGACCCCGCAGCGCCGCGCAGTACCGTGCAAGCGCCGAGGAGCACGCCGCCGCCGAACGCTGGAACCAGGCCCTCCAGGACCGGATGCGGGCCCTGGTGCGCTCCCTGGAGGAGCGTGCGATGCTCACCGCCCGGCCGGGACGCACCGCTGACGAAGCGGCGGCGGAGGCCGGCGGCGCGCTGCCGGACCATGCCGGCGAACTCCGCTCCGCCGCGCGGGCCTTCGACGACGTGACGTACGGCGGCCGGTCCGCCGACCGCGGGATGTACGAGCGGCTGCGGTCCCTGGACACGGCCGTCGAGCGGACGAGGCCGCGCTGGGAGACCGACCAGGAGGCGTCCGTATGAAGACCGCCGCTGCCACGTCCCTCTCGCCGACGGGAGCGCAGGTGTGGGCGAGGGCCCGCGGCGCACTCGCCGTGGTCGCCCTGCTGGTCGCCGCCGGCATCACGATGGCCGCCCTCCGCTCGGACGGCGGCTTCGGACGCCTCGACCCACGGTCCACGGCCCCGGCCGGGAGCAGGGCGGCCGCCGAACTGCTCAAGGACCAGGGCGTGTCCGTGCACCCGGTGACGACCCTGGGCGACGCGCTGGCGGCGGCCGGATCCGGCACGACGCTCCTCGTCACCGATCCGGGCCTTCTCTCCCACGCCCAGCAGGACGCGCTGCACCACGCGATGTCCACGACGGGCGGACGCACCGTGCTGCTGGCCCCCGACCGGGACACCCTCCTCGGTCTGGCTCCCGAGGTCGCCACCGAGCCGCCCGTCCCCGTGAGGCCCCTGGACCCCGGCTGCTCCCTTCCGACGGCGGACCGTGCGGGCGACGCCGAACTCGGCGGCCACCGCTACACCACCGGCGCCCGCGGAGCCGACCTCTGCTACCCCAGCGGCGGGGCTGCGACCCTGCTCCGGCTGGATGCCGGGGCGGGCGGGGAGACCGTCCTGCTCGGGGCACCCGACCTGCTCTACAACGACCGGCTCGACGAACACGGCAACGCCTCCCTTGCGCTCCAACTGCTCGGGGCCCACCCCGAGCTGATCTGGTACATGCCGTCCTTCGGCGACACCTCCGCCGGCACGACGCCCGCTCCCGACGACTCCGTCGACGGAGACGGGGCCGCCGACCGCGAGGACGGGCCGGGCGACGACCGGGCCGGCGACCGGCCGGGGGAAGAGAGCAGCTTCCTGGACCTCGTTCCCGACGGCTGGGTGTGGGGGACGGTCCAGCTGGGCGTCGCAGCCCTGCTGGCCGCGGTGTGGCGCGCCCGGAGACTCGGCCCGCTGGTGACCGAACGTCTGCCGGTGTCCGTTCCCGCCTCCGAGACCGCGGAGGGCCGCGCCCGCCTCTACCGCCAGGTGGACGCCCGCGAACGGGCCTCGGCCTCCCTCCGCTCCGCCGCACGCGCCCGGCTCGCGCCCCTGCTCGGGGTCGCCTCGGCGGACACCCACACACCGGATGTACTCGTCCCCGCCGTCGCCGCACGCCTGTCCCGGGATGCCGGCCGGGACCCGCACGCCCTCCTCTTCGGCCCCGCACCGGCCGACGACGCAGCCCTGATCCGACTGGCCGACCAACTCGACGCCCTCGAACGAGAGGTACGCACCTCATGAGCGCCCCGTCCCCCGAGACCACCGCGCACCCGGACCGCGCCCGCACCTCCCTGGAGGCGCTGCGCGCGGAGATCGCCAAGGCCGTGGTCGGCCAGGACTCCACGGTCACCGGTGTGGTCGTCGCTCTCCTGTGCCGGGGGCACGTCCTCCTGGAGGGTGTCCCGGGCACCGCCAAGACCCTCCTCGTCCGCTCGCTCGCCGCCTCCCTCGAACTGGACACCAAGCGGGTGCAGTTCACCCCCGACCTGATGCCGAGTGATGTCACCGGTTCCCTGGTCTACGACACTCGCACCTCCGAGTTCTCCTTCCAGGCCGGACCCGTCTTCACCAATCTCCTCCTCGCCGACGAGATCAACCGGACGCCCCCCAAGACCCAGTCGGCCCTGCTGGAGGCCATGGAGGAACGCCAGGTGACCGTCGACGGCACCGCGCGCCCCCTCCCCGAGCCCTTCCTTGTCGCGGCGACGCAGAACCCCGTCGAGTACGAGGGGACGTACCCGCTGCCGGAGGCTCAGCTCGACCGCTTCCTGTTGAAGCTGACCGTGCCTCTGCCCTCACGCGAGGACGAGATCAGCGTCCTGAGGCGCCACGCCGAGGGCTTCAGCCCCCGGGACCTCCAGGCCGCGGGCATCCGCGCCGTGGCCGACGCGAACGACCTGGAAGCAGCCCGCGCCGCCGTCGCCAGGACCGCGGTGTCGGCCGAGATCGCCGGCTATGTCGTCGACATCTGCCGTGCCACACGCGAATCCCCCTCGTTGGCCCTCGGCGCCTCGCCCCGTGGCGCCACGGCCCTTCTCTCCACTGCCCGAGCGTGGGCGTGGCTGACCGGCCGGGACTACGTGATACCGGACGACGTCAAGGCCCTGGCTCTCCCCACACTCCGTCACCGTGTCCAGCTGCGGCCCGAAGCGGAGATGGAGGGAGTCACCGCCGACTCCGTCATCACCGCGATCCTCGCCCACGTGCCCGTCCCCCGCTGAGGCCCACGATGGCTCTGACCGGACGGACTGCTCTCCTCGCCGCTCTCGGCACACTGCCCGTCGGCTTCCTCGCCCCCGGCTGGGCGGGGATGCTCGCCGTCAACGTGCCCCTCCTGCTCGCCATCTTGTGCGACTACGCCTGGGCAGCGCCAGTGCGAACGCTCCGTTTCACCCGATCTGGTGATACATCCGTTCGACTCGGAGACACGGCGGATGTCTCCCTCACCGTCACCAACACCTCGTCCCGCCGGATGTACGCCGAGCTCCGCGACGCCTGGCCGCCGAGCAGCTGGGCGCCGCGGGCCGCCGTCGGTGCCTCACGGCACCGCCTGCGGATCCCCGCCGGGGAACGGCGTACGGTGACGACCCGCCTGACGCCCACGCGCCGCGGCGACCGCCACGCCGACCGCGTCACCGTCCGTTCCTACGGTCCGCTCGGACTCGCCGCCCGGCAGGGCGCCCACCGGGTCCCGTGGGCCGTGCGCGTCCTTCCCCCGTTCACCAGCCGCAGGCATCTGCCGTCCCGGCTGGCACGTCTGCGGGAACTCGACGGCCGCACCAGCGTCCTGACCCGTGGCCGGGGAACGGAGTTCGACAGCCTCCGGGACTACGTGCCCGGAGACGACACCCGGTCCATCGACTGGCGCGCCACGGCACGGCGGTCGTCGGTCGCCGTGCGCACCTGGCGTCCCGAGCGGGACCGGCACATCCTGGTCGTGCTGGACAGCGGGCGCACCGCCGCCGGGAGGGTGGGGGACGTGCCGCGACTGGACGCCGCCATGGACGCGGCACTGCTGCTGGCCGCCCTGGGAACCCGCGCAGGGGACCGGGTGGGGCTGCTCGCCTACGACCGCCGGCTGAGGGCGCAGGTCCCCGGCCGCGGTACCGGTGACACCCTGCCCGCCATGGTCGAGGCCATGGCGCCGCTGGAAGCGGAACTCGTGGAGACGGACATGCGGGCGCTGGTCGCGGCGGTGCTGCAGAGTGCGCCCCGCGGCTCCCTGGTCGTCCTGTTCACCGGACTCGATGCCGCTCCCGTGGAGGAGGGGCTGCTGCCGGTGCTGCCTCAACTCACCCGAGGCCACAGCGTCGTCGTGGCATCCGCTGCGGACCCCCGTGTCACGGAGATGTCGCAGGGGCGCGGGAGCATCGAACGCGTCTACGAGGCGGCTGCCGGGGCTCAGGTGGGGTCCCAGCGGGACCGCGTCGCCGCCCGGCTGCAGCGGTACGGCGTGACGGTCGTCGACACCGCTCCCGAGAACCTGGCACCCGCTGTCGCCGACGCCTATCTGTCGCTGAAGGCGGCAGGACGCCTCTGACGGCGCTCCGGGGCCCGGTCACGGCGCAGTGGGGGCGGAGGGGCACGTCGGGCGGCCTATCCGAGTCGACGTGCGTCGCACCTGACCGATCGGCCGGGCACGCCTGCCGGCCCACTGGAGCACCCTGCTGCCGTACGGGCTCGAACGCCGGACGACGTGCACGTCCCAGTCGGAGATCCCGGCCACCCGGGCGGGGATGAGGGCACCGCGGCTTCGGAGAGGAGCTGCTTCCGGGGCTTCGGCCGGTCTCCGCTGCCGGACGGGGGCTCCTACGGCGACGCCGAGGACGTCGCCCGGCTCATGGATCACCTGGAGGTCGGGAGGGCCGCGCTCGTCGGGGCTTCCTACGGGAGGTCAGGTCGCCCTGGAGGTGGCGGCCGCGCATCCGCGGCGCGTGTCCGCTCTGGCGCTGCTGTGCTCTGCGGCCCCCGACCATCTGCCCGGGGCGGCTCTGCGCTCCTTCGTCGAGTAGGAGGCACTGCTCATCGAGAACGGTGATCTGCCGGGCGCCGTGGAGTTGAACGTGAGGATCTGGCTGGGCCCCGAGGCGGGAGACGACATCCGCGAACTCGTCCGCGCTATGCAGCGGATCGCGTTCGGGATGCAGTGTGCGGTCCCCGAGGACAGCGTGTTCCAGGTCGAGGAGGAGGTTGCCCTCGGACAGGTCGAGGCACCGTGTCCGGCGGTGCCGGGCGCTCACGACATGGCGGACTTCCGCGAGATCGCGGCCCGGCTGCCGGGTCAGGTGTGCCGTATGCGAAGCATGCGGAACTGCCCCGGGCAGGGCACCGGAACCTCCCCGGAAAACGGTCCGGAAACACGAAAGAGCCCCGGAACACACACGGTGTTCCGGGGCTCTCCCCAACAATAGTTCGG
>NZ_JBIDBN010000014.1:0-192890 GCF_043203115.1 Streptomyces sp. NPDC048001 | reverse complement strand
GGGACCACTCCGCGTTCGTCAGATCACCACGCCCCATGACCAACAACACGGCCACGAGCACCAGACCACTCAAAGATCCGCCGGACAGGCCCTAGTGGCGTCGCGGAGGAATCCTGCCGGAGGGGTCAGTCGTGCCCGGCCGTGACCATGGCGACGAACAACGCCCAGGCCGGGGCGCCGACGACGAGCACGGGCCCGTGCGGCACCTTCGAATCGCGGACGGGCACGAGGCCGGAGTGCGCGTCGCAGACCTCCAGGCAGTTGCCGCCGCTGCCGTTGCTGTGGGTGGACTTGCGCCAGACCGCGGTGCTCAGGTCATGGGTGCCGTGCGCCATCTCGGTCATCCTCAGCCGCTTCCTCGATCAGTGCGAGGGACGCCTTCGGGGGCAGTGCGGCGGCCCTGAGCAGATCGTATGACGTGCGGTACTCCGCGACGAGGGCCGGATCGTCCAAGGTGTCACCGCTGTGCAGGGATTCCGTGTAGACGAGCGGAGGCGCGTCGTCGAAGTCCATGAGCATGGCTGTTCCCAGCATGAACGGGTGTGCTCCGCAGTTCCACGGCAGGACCTGTGTAATGATCCTCCGCCGCCGGGCGAGGGCCGCGATGCTCTGCCACTGCTCGGTCATCTCCCGGTGCGGCAGGATCGGTTGGCGGATCAGCGACTCCGAGAGGATCACCCAGTACCGCGGTGCCCGGTGGTCGTCCTCGAACAGGGCCGCCCGCTCGATCCGGGCGCCGACCTTCCCCTCCACCTCCTCGTCCGGAGCGAGTGGGTGGGTGGCGCGTACCACCGCCCGTGCGTACGCGGCCGTCTGCAGCAGCCCCGGAATCAGCGCCGGGCACCACTCCTCGATCGTCCTCGCGTGCTTCTCGGCCTCCAGAACGCGCTCGAAGTACTGCGCGTGTCCCCCGCGCCTCGCGTTGCGCACGTCCTCGCAGCGCCGCTCGAAGAAGCCGTCGGTGCTCAGCAGGCGGTCCACGTGCCGGGCCAGGTCCACCGGCATCCGGCGGGTGGCGCGTTCGATCTCGCTCAGATAGCTCGCGCCGTAGAAGCTGCCCTCCACCGTCTGCTGGAGGGTCAGGCCCGCCTGCTCCCTCCGGAAGCGCAACTCCTTGCCGTAGAAGGCCGGGACGCTCGCCGAGCCGTCGATGTCCTTGGGTGGGGCCATGGCCGCCTGTCCTCCACACCTGCCGCAGTGGTGCCGAAACCCCTGTCACGGTAGCCGCCCCGACGCCACTGTGTGAGGCGTTCGTCACGCAATGCACAGGAAGGTGCGGCCCCCGCATGCACGACCCCCACACGCACGATCCCCGCGACCACGGCGGCGCGGACCCCGACGCGTGCGCCGCAGCCCTGCGCGCCGCGCTCGCCGCGCTCGGCATCACGCTTCCCTCGCTCGGCGTCGACCTGCCGCGCTACGCGGGGCGCCACCCCGTCCGACCGCCGATCGCCCTCGGCAACTGCAACCTCGCCACCGCCCGGGAGCTGACCGCCGTGCTCCTCAAGGGGGCCGTATGAGGCCCCCGCAGCTCACCATGGCACTCCTCGCCACTCCGGAGGCGCTGGCCGGGGTGCGCCGCGCGCTGCGCGCCCAGGCGGGCCCGGACTGTCACGAACTGCAGCTCTGCGCGGTCGAGTTGGTGACCAATGTGCTCCGGCACGTCGGCGAGGGGGTGCCCGTCGCGGTGCGCGTGCTGCACGCGGACGGACGGGTGCGGCTGGAGGTCACCGACCCGGACCCGAGGTCCCTGCCCGTGCCGTCCGCGGTGGCCGGGGACGCCGAGGGCGGGCGCGGGCTCGTGCTGCTCGACGCCCTCGCCCTGCGCTGGGGCGTGGACACCGGGCCGTGCGACAAGACCGTCTGGTGCGAGCTGCCCGCGGGCCCGGAGGCGTCCTGGCAGGGGCCCGCCCACGCCCTGGTCCTCGGCGGGAGCGTCCACCGCGTGGAGTGGCCGGCGACCGGATCGGCCGGCGACCCGTCCGCTCAGCCCGCCGGAAGGGCCCGCCGCATGCGCTCGCACAACTCCTCGAACTCGGGCGTGCCGACGAACACGGCGCGCTCGACCGCCTCCGCACCGCCGTAGAAGGACGCCGGGTACCCGGTGTACGTATCCGCCACCCCGTCGACCCGGTAGCCGCCGCCCACGGCCGACAGCGCCCACCCCCCGCCGGTGACGTCCTCCGCCCCGAAGACGTCACCGTCGGAGTCGGTGTCCCCGACCGCGGCCTTCTTGGGCACGATCTCCACCGCGAACTCGGCAGGGGTACCGGCGGTCGGCCCTCGGCGCAGCACCCGCTGGCCGCCGCCGCCCATGGGGCCGCGCACGGCGTCGAAGGCGGTGGCGGAGACGCCGCTCCCGCATGCCTCGCCGCCGGTGACGGCGTCGAGTTCGACGTACAGGTCCTCCGCGACGACCGCGGTCCCCGTGAGCCTTCTCCAGTTGCCGTCGGCCGCCGCCTCGGAGGCGATCTCGACATCGGTCAGCCGCGGCTGCGCCATGGCCACCAGTTCGGCCCAGTCGTCCTCGCCCGGCCCGCCGCCCGTGCCGCACCCGCCGAGGAGCACGGCCGCCGCGGCGGTGCCGAGGGCGGCGGTCGCGAACCGGCCGCCGCTGCTTCGTCTTTCGCGCCTCATCCCACCGGATGGTAGTTCCCCGGTGGTGAGCGGTGGCCGGGAGCCGGCCCTCGGGCTCGATCGGCCGGAGCGGTGGATGCATCCACTGCGACGCATTGCGTCCAAGTCCCGTTGGACGCAATGTGTCGAAGTAGACTTCGACACATTGGTCGCAGTCGGGTCGAGGAGGGCGAATGGCGGAGGAGCTGCCGGTCAAGCCGGACGACGTGGTCGACCGGGACCGGGAATGGGACCTGCTCGCCGGGTTCCTCACCGACCCGGACCCGGAGATGCGGCTCGGCATCGTGTCCGGGCGGCGGAGGTACGGGAAGTCGTACCTCCTTCAGGCGCTGTCGGAACAGGTCGGCGGCCTGTACGTGACGGCGGTCCGGGAGGAGGGGCGGCTGCCCGCGATCCGGCGGTTCAGCGACGCGGTCGCCGCCCACGCCGGCCTGAGGCCGGGGAGCCTGCGCCTGACCGACTGGCGGGACGTCCTGTCCAACGCCCTCGACGTGACCGCCCGGTCCCCCCGGCCGCTCCTGGTCATCGACGAGCTGCCGTACCTGCTCCAGCACTCGCCCGAGATCCCGGGACTGCTCCAGCAGCTGTACGACGAGCGCCAGCGGGGCTCCCGGACGGGTGCCGGCCCGGGGCCGCGGCTGATCCTGTGCGGCTCCGCGATGAGCGTGATGCACGAACTGCTCTCGGGGACGAAGCCGCTGCGCGGGCGTGCGGTGGTGGATCTGCGTCTCGGTTCCTTCGACTACCGGCAGAGCCGGGAGTTCTGGCAGATCGCCGACCCGCTCATCGCGCTGCAGGTGCACGCCGTCCTGGGCGGGGCCCCCGGCTACCGGCCCGTGGCCGCGCGCCCGCACCCGGACGAGGGCTTCGGCGCCTGGCTCACCCGGACGCTGCTCGACCCGGGCCGGGCCGTGTACTCGCGGACCGAGACGGAGTACCTGCTGCGCGAGGACCCCAGGATCACGCAGCACACGCTGTACTACGACATCCTGACGGCCATCGCGCAGGGCGCCACCACCCCCAGCAGGATCGGCGCGGCCCTGGAACGACCGCGGAACGCCGTCGCGCACCCACTGGGAGTGCTGGAATCCACCGGCTACGTCCGTCGGGAACAGGACGTCCTGCGCGCCCGGCATCCCGTCATCACCCTCGCCGACCCCGTGATTCGCTTCAACCAGCTCATCACCCTTCCTCAGGCGGCCGCCGTCGAGCAGGGCTTCGCGGAGCAGGTGTGGCGGCAGGCCGCCCCGACCTTCAACTCGAAGATCCTCGGACCGCACTTCGAGGACCTGGCCCGCGACTTCACCCGCCGCTACGCCCACACCCTGCTCCCCGGTGGACTGCCCGGCCCGGTCGGCACCACGGAGGTCGCCGACCGGGCGGCCCGCACGAAGCACGAGGTCGACGTCATCGCCCTGGCCGCGGGGGAGCGCCCGCACGCCCCCCGCGCAAGGATCGCGCTGCTGGGCGAGGCCAAGGCGACCGCAGCCCGCCGGGGGACGGGAGACCTGGAGCGCCTGGAGCGCATCCGCGCCCTGCTCGCGGACCAGGGGTACGACACGACCGGCACCACCCTGGCCCTGTACTCGCTGCACGGCTTCTTTCCCGACCTCGTGGACCTGGCCCACCGCCGGGACGACCTCCTCCTGGTGGATCTGCCCGCCCTCTACGGCGGCTGACACGGGCGAGCGCCCGGCCTTCCGTGCCGATCGCGAGCAGTCGCAGGGCGTCGCTCTCGTCCGTCCTGCCCCGGCACGCCGGCCGCACGCTCGGGCAGGCGCCCGGTGCCGGGCGTCCGCCGCCCGGCCCCGCACAACTGACCGGTGGTTCAGTGCGGGAATCCGTTTTCCGGTATTTCCGGGTATCGAATGGATTACGGAATGCGCGGGTGGCAGGTGCCGGGGCGGATGCTTGTGGACACTCTGCGTCGTGATCATGAAAGACGACCGGGGCCGCCACCCCCCACAGGAGAGGCCCCGGTCGTCGATCGGACGGGGCCGCAGTGGCGCCCCGTACTCCTCTCAGCGCCGTGGGTGCGTTTTCTGTCACACCGCGCGCCGTTGTTAGGTTGTTGCACGTTGTACTAGGCATGGACGCACACCCGGAATAGGACGTAGCGTGCTGGTTCGCGCAGGGTGGCGCGCAGTGTGACCAGCTGCGATTCAGACAGGTTGAGGTAGTGCTGGGGGACGACGCGGAGCTGACCGCCGCCGTGCTCGCGGCACAGACCGGGGACGAGGACGCGTTCCGGGCTGTGTACCGCGCCGTGCATCCGCGGCTGATCGGCTATGTGCGCACACTCGTCGGCGAGGCCGACGCCGAGGACGTCGCGTCCGAGTCCTGGTTGCAGATCGCGCGGGACATCGACCGCTTCAGCGGGGACGCCGACCGCTTCCGGGGCTGGGCCGCCCGTATCGCCCGCAACCGCGCCCTGGACCACATCCGCATGCGCGGCCGCCGCCCGGCGGTGGGCGGCGACGAGACCGAGCTGACCGGCCGGCCCGCGGACTGCGACACCGCGGCCGAGGCCATGGAGGCGCTCAGCACCGGCAGCACCCTGGCCCTGATCGCCCGCCTTCCCCAGGACCAGGCCGAGGCCGTGGTGCTGAGGGTGGTCATGGGGCTGGACGCCAAGAGCGCGGCGGAGGCGCTGGGCAAGCGCCCCGGAGCCGTCCGCACCGCCGCGCACCGGGGGCTCAAGCGCCTGGCGGAGCTGATCGGCGACTGCCCCGCCGCCGGCCCCGAGGTGCCCTCCGCCCTGCCGGAGGCGCAGGGCACGGCTGTCCCCGCGCCGCGCCCGGCCGCGCCGGGGCCCGGCCCGGCCGCCGCCGTCCCCGACCGGGCCTCCGGTACGGGCACCCCCGCCGGGCCCGCGCCCGAGGGGGAGGGCCCGGCCGCCCCCGTTCCCCCCGCGAGCGGCCCCGCCGAGGCAAGGAAACCGCAGGTCGGCGGTGGGGCGGTGACGCTGCCCCAGGACACCCCGGCGGTCGGCGATCTGGACGGACTTCCTCCGCAACGCCCCCGCGGCACCGGAGCCACCGCTTCCACCGGTGTGACGCAATGGCGCTGGCGGACGCAGAAGGACATGTGATGCCGGACGAGCGCGACGAGTGGCTTGACAGGGACGCGGCGGAGAGTCTGCTCCGCGGAGACCCCGTCGACGCCACCGACCAGCACGCCCGCGCACGGGCCGCCCGGCTGCAGTCGGTGCTGCGCGGCGCCGCGGAACCGGCGTACGCCGGTGAGGAGGGCGAGCTGCCCGGCGAGGCCGTCGCCCTGGCCGCCTTCCGCAAGGCCCGGGCGGACGCCGCCGCCCCCGCGGGCGGCCTGCTCGGCACCGTGGAGGTGGCCGCCCCGCCCCCTCCGCCCCGGCGCCGCTTCGGCCGTCCCCTGCGCTACGGGCTGGCCGCCGCGCTCGCGGGCTGCGCGCTCGGCGGCGTCGCGGTCGCCGCCGGCACCGGTGTGCTGCCGACCCCGTTCCACGACGACGCCCCGCTGCCCGCCGCCTCCGTCAGCGCCGCGGCGACCCCCGAGATCCTCGCCTCCCGGACCCCCGACGGGAACCGCGGAGCGGAGACGCCCACCCCGCCCGGCGCCGTCGCCCCGTCGCCCGCCCGGCCGTCGACCGGTGCCCCGGAGGGCAGCGGCGCCCCGGCCACGGGCGGGGCCCCCGCGCCCGTGGTCACGACCCCGCCGCCCGCCGAGGCGCCCGAGGAGGCGTCCCGCACGCCCGAAGGGGACAAGGAGGCGGCACTGCGCAGCAGGGCGGTCGAGGCGTGCGAGGACTACCGGGCCGGCGGCATCCCGGCCGATCGCCGGGCGCGCCTGGAGGCGCTGTCCGGCGGCGCCGACCACGTCGAGCGGTTCTGCGAGCGCCTGCTCGGTCCCGGTGGGGACGACGGCGAGGACCGGGACGGGCCGGGCGAGGACCACGACGACGATGACGCCTCCTCCACCGGGACCCGCGGCGAGGGCGGCTCCCGGCAGGGCGGCGGTGCCCCGCGCATGTCCCGGACCGTCGACGTCCCACCCGTGTCCCGGGCCGTCGGCGCCCGGGACTTCTCCCCGGTCCCGCCGTCCGTGCTCACTCCCGCTCTGCCGCGTCCCGGGGCGGCCGTCGTCCACGGAGTACCGGACGGCGCGGCGGAACTGCTCTGACGCATCCCGGCGGCGGAACTGCTCCGAGGCATCCCGGCAGGGGAACGTGCCCCGCCGGAACCCGGTTGCGCCCCCCACCCGACACGCCTGCCCTCACCAGGTGACCGAGGGCAGCAGAACGGGGGAGCGGTACCCCCCGGTGCGTGAGCGGTACCCCGAACTCGTGGCGGAACTCGTCCGGCTGCTCCGGGACGAGGGGGAGCCGGAGCTCGCCGTCGCGGTCCGGGACGTGCCGTACCACGGCGCCTGCGACTGCGGGGACGACTTCTGCCGGCGCATCCGGACCGCCGGCCGCCCCGGGAGAGGGCCTTACGGCGAGGGCCACCGCTGTGTGCCGCTCCGCCCCGACCAGGGGATGCTGAACCTGGACGTCGTCCACGGCCGGATCGCCTTCATCGAGATCCTCGACCGCCCCCCGCTTCGCTGATCTGCCGCCCACCTGGCCGTGCCCCGAGTGCAAGCCGCTGACCTGCGAGTTCGCTGCTTCTGTGAAAAGGTTCACCGCGAGTGTGACGTTTTTCGGCGCGGTGGCGCAGTAAGTAGTGCCGACTGGTCATCGGCAGCGCGAAGAGCCGGGGTTCCCCCCGTACCTGCGGCTCAGCGCACACGGCGCGGGCGGGACACGTTCCCCCGGTCCCGCCCGCGCCCTCACTCCCCGGCCCTGCTCCCCGGCCTCCTCGGCAGCCCCGAGGACCGCCCGGGCCCTCGGCCTCACCAGTACACGACGACCTTGTCGCCCGTGCTCACCTGGTCGAAGAGCGCCGCGACCTTGCCCTTGTCCCGGACGTTGACGCAGCCGTGCGAGGCGCCGTTGTAGCCGCGGGCCGCGAAGTCCGAGGAGTAGTGCACCGCCTGGCCCCCGCTGAAGAACATCGCGTACGGCATCGGGGTGTCGTAGAGCGTCGAGACGTGGTCGCGCGACTTCCACCCGACCGTGAACTCGCCCTCGCGGGTGGGCGTGTACTGCGAGCCGAAGCGGACGTCCATGGTCGACAGCACCTTGCCGTCGACCATCCACGACAGCGTGCGCGTGGTCTTGCTGATGCACATCACCCGCCCGGTCATGCAGCGGGGGTCCGGCTTGGCCTCGGCCTTCTCGACGTCCTTGCCGTCCAGTTCCGCCCGGGTCGGCTCGGTGGTCATCCCCAGCAGCTTCCGCCAGGTGGTCTCGTCGGTGCTGCCGGTGGCCGGCAGGCCGCGCTTGCCCTGGAAGCCCTTGACGGCAGCGGTGGTCACCGGGCCGTACAGCGCGGTCGGCTTGTCGTCGAACCAGCCGATCTGGGCCAGCCTCGCCTGGAGCTCCCGCACCTGCTCGCTCTTCGCGCCCGGCGCCATGAGGACCGCGGGAGCGGGCGAGGGCGCGGAGGGCGAGGGAGAGGCGGTCTCGGAGGCGGTCGGAGAGGGAGAGGGGGACGGCTCCTCGGCAGGGGACTCCGACGGCGGGGCGGGCGCCTCGGACGTGGGCACCGACACCGGCGACGCCGGTGCCGCGGGCTTGCCGTCGGAGACCGCGCCCGGCGCGTCCTCCGGAGAGCAGCCGGCCGTCACCGCGGCCACGGTCATCGCGGCCGCCGCCGCCAGCGTTCTGATCGCGAGGTTCTTCGTGAGCATCGTCGCCCCCCTGTCGGTCCCTTGTGCCTGAGAAGACAGATCCGCACCCGGCCGGGTTGCACCCCTCCGAGCATCATGGAGGTAACGGTTGGGCGACGGCGACGACACGCTTGGTGACCTCCTGCACGGCACGGGACCCCTCGGGGAGGTCCCGGGTGGGCGCCCGCCGTGGAACACCGCGGCGCGCGGTCGCACCCGTGTGCGACACTCCGGCCATGCTGGGTGTCACCGATCTCCCGACGTACCTCGTCGGCCTCGTCCTGATCATTCTGCTGCCGGGACCGAACTCGCTGTACGTGCTCTCCGTCGCGGCCCGCAAGGGCACCCGCACGGGCTACCGGGCCGCCGCCGGGGTGTTCACCGGCGACGCGGTGCTGATGACCCTGGCCGCCCTCGGCGCCGCCTCGCTCCTCCAGACCACGCCCCTGCTGTTCGCCGTCGTGAAGTACGCCGGGGCCGCCTACCTGGCCTGGATGGCCTTCGGGATGCTGCGCACCGCCCGGATGCTGTGGCGGCACCGCGGGGCGCCCGAGGGCGCCCACGAGGAGCGGGCGGAGGACGCGCCGGGAGAGAACCCCTTCCGCCGGGCGCTGGTCATCAGCCTGGTCAACCCGAAGGCCATCCTCTTCCTGGTCTCGTTCTTCGTGCAGTTCGTGGACCCGTCCTACGCCTACCCGGCGGTCTCCTTCGTGGTCCTCGGCGCCCTGCTCCAGTTCGGCAGCTTCCTGTACCTGACGACGCTGATCCTCAGCGGCACCCGCCTGGCGAACGCCTTCCGGCGCCGCAGGGCGCTGTCGGCGGGGGCGACCTCGGCGGCGGGCGCGCTGTTCCTGGGGTTCGCCGTCAAGCTCTCCCTCGGCGGCACCTGACCCCGGGGCCCCGGGGTCACGGGGTCACGGGGTCACGGGGTCAGGCGGCCGGGCGGCGCCGCGGGGTGCCCACGCGGCGCCCCGGCCGGGCGGCGCCGCTAACGCAGCACCGCGCGCTTCAGCCCCCGGGCCCGGCGCACCGCCCGGCGCACCACCGCGTGCCGCGGCACCGGCAGGCCCCCCGGCAGCCCCAGCGCCGTCAGCCTCCGGCGGCCGATGAGGCGCAGCCGCTGCGCCTCCGGCGCGCCCCGCAGGAAGTGCTCCGCGGAGGGCCGCAGATCGTGCCGGAGCTGCGGCTGCATCGCGAAGCCCACCGCGTCCAGCAGCCCGGTCAGCCGCTCGTCGGCCGCGGCCGCAGGGCCGCTCGCCCCGGCCTCCAGGTCGGGTACGAGGGCGTCCACCAGCATCAGCGGCACCCGGTTGCTGTTCCGGTAGGGCGTCAGCCGCTCCAGCAGGGCGCCCGTGCCGAAGCGGGCCACGTCGATCCCGTGCAGCGAGGCGGCGGTGAGCAGCCCGGTCGAGAAGCACCCGGCCACCAGGGAGGGGCGCAGCCTGCGGTAGAGCACCTCCGCGAGTACCGGGCGGTCCACCACGGTGAGTTCCACGCCCAGCGCGGCCGCCTCCGCGGCCGCCCGGTGGCCCCACGCCGCCGGGGCGGCGGGGTGGGCCTTGAACACGATCCTGCGGTGGCCGAGGCCCGCGACCGCGCGCACCATCCGCGCGTGCAGCTCCTCCTCCTCCGCGCGGCTCAGGATGCCCAGGGCGGCGAGGTACTGGCCCAGCACCACCGCGGGCCCGTCGCCGCCGTCCCCCGGCTCCTCAGGCGGCCGTCCGCCGAGCGCCCCGGCCACCGCGGTCAGGTCGGGCAGCGCGTCCGACAGTTCGTCCACCACCTTGGCGAACGCCCCCGCCGGCACCACACGGGGTTCCGCACCGAACTCCGCCAGCAGCAGCGGCCGCAGACCCGGGACCAGGTCGAGATGGAACAGGCCGCGCACCCGCTCGCCGACCAGGGGGTCGATCCGGTTGCGGGTCGGCCCGTAGCTCATCAGCCCGTCCGCGTACACGTCCAGGGCCGCGTCCGGGAACAGGCGGGCCACCGAGAGGGCCGGTGCGACCTGCAGGGACTCCAGCACCAGGTCGATCCGGTCGTCGCCGAGCCGCCAGAGGCGGCGCAGGTGCCGCTCCCACAGGGGGACGTCGTCCGCGCGAGGGGACCAGGCCGACGGATGGAACGGGGACACGGCCTCGTTCCAGGAGAGCACCCCGTCGAAGCGGTCGCGCAGCCTCTCGAAGCCGGGTGCCGCGTCCGGCGCGGGGGTCGTCTCCGGCACCGCCGCGTTGTTGCTCACCAGCAGCAGGCGCCGGTCGGCGTCGGGGAAGCAGCCGCTGTCGATCGCGGCGGTCACCGTGGCCGCCCCGAACAGCGAGGAGACGAAGAAGATCTGCGTGGTCGCCATCAGGCCGCCTCCCCCTGCACCGCTCCGGCCCGGACGCGCGCCCGCCGGACCCGGCGCAGCCGGGCGGCACGCTCCGCGTCCATCGAGTCCAGCGCCTCGTTCAGCACGGCGGCGGGCATCCGGCGCAGCGCCTCGCCGCTCATCGTCCTCAGTCTGCGTGCCACGGCCGGTTCGAACCTCTCGATGGAACCCAGATGGTGGGAGATGACCGCGCAGTAGGTGCGTACGGCCTTCGGAAGAAGCCTTTCCGCCTCCTCGTCCCGTGCCGTCTCCTCGATGACCTGGTCGAATGCGCGGATGAAATCGAGTTGCCGCACATCGCCGATCTGGGTGAGCGAGGAGGCGACGCCCCGGCGGTAGAAGATGCCCAGGCGGCCGATCACCGCGAAGGATTCCGCGTGCCGGTGCAGACGCCAGATCCACGGCCGGTCCTCGGCCGTGCGCAGCCCGTCGGTGAAATGCAGCAGACCCCGGTCCACGAGCCTGCGGTGGTACATCCCCGCCCAGGCGTAGGGGTAGTCCACGCCGGTGGAGCGGTCGGCCGGCAGGATCCAGTCCCGGGGGCGGAGCACCGCACCCCGCGGGCCGACCGGCACCCGGTGCACACTGCGGGCCCGCCCCGTGCACTGCACATGGTCCGTGCGCACGAAGTCGCAGCCCAGGTCCTCCATGGCCGACAGCAGGCCCGCGAAGTGGCCCGGCGCCAGCCAGTCGTCCCCGTCGAGGAAGGCCAGGTACTCGCCGCGCGCGGCGTCCAGGCCGGTGTTCCGCGCGGTGGCGAGACCGCCGTTCCGCTCGTGTCTGATCACCGCCGTCCCGGGGATCTCGCGCTCCGCCTGCCGGAGGATCTCCGAAGTCCCGTCCGTCGAGCAGTCGTCGACGAGAAGGAACTCGAAATCCTCGCGGGTATTGGTGCGGAGGCTTCTGAGGGTGTCCGGGGCAAAGGACTGCACGTTGTAGAACGGCACGATGACGGAGAGCTTGACCACGCGTTGACGCTAGGCCGCGGCCCGCCATCTGCGTTGTCCTTCGGGAGGACGGCAGGTGAACGATGGGCGTCGACCTGTTTAATCCGGCGGACCACCTGGCCGAATCCCCTTTCGTAGGTGCTCTGTTAACCCGTTGTTGCCATTGAGTTGGGCCGTCGAACGGGATGTCTTCCTAGCGTCCTCGACGTGCCCAATCCCAACCGCGAGGCCGTACGGGTCGCCGTACTCGCCGACTCCGACACCCGGTGGAAATGGGGTGCGCTCACCGCACGCCGGATCGCCCCCAGCACCGCCGTGGACCTGCACGGCTTCCTGCTGCGCGGGCGTGCCACCCCCACCGCCCGCCAGCTCGCCGAGGTCGGGGCGCACGCCGACCGGCTCGACGAGGTCACCGGCGCCGAGTTCCTGCGCACCATGCGCGACGGCGGCTACGACATCCTCGTGCTCGCCCTCGTCGGCGGCGGGGTGCAGGCGATGCTCCACGGGCTCGCGGCCCAGGCGGCGGACCGCCGCCCGGTGGTGGTCACCGGGTACGTCGGCGTCGTCTACGAGAAGCTCGCCGACGGTCTGCTGCTGCGCCACGGCGCGGACGTGGTCCTCGCCAACTCCCGCCACGACGCGGACCGCTTCACGGCGGTCTACGAGGGGGTCGGCGCCGACCCCTCCTGCGTGACCGAGGCGGCGCTGCCCTTCCTCGGCGGGGAGCCCTACCGGCCCCGCGAGGACCGCGACACGGTGGTCTTCGCCGCCCAGCCCTCCGTGCCCGTCACCCGGGCCGACCGCGGCTACCTGCTGCGGCGCCTCGCCGAGCACGCCCGGCTCCACCCGCAGCGCGAGGTGCTGCTGAAACTGCGCTCCCGGCCGGGCGAGCAGACCACCCACGTCGAGGAGCTGCCCTACCAGCGGCTCGCCGAGCGGCTGCCCGGCGGACTCCCGCCCAACCTGAAGCTGGTCTACGGCAACATGGGCGAGGTCCTGGACCGGACCGACCTGCTGGTCACCGTGTCCTCGACCGCCGCGCTGGAGGCGCTGCACCGGCGCATCCCCACCGCGATCCTGTCCGACCTCGGCGTGCGCGAGACGCTCGGCAACCACCACTTCCTCGGGTCCGGGCTGCTCGCCTCCTGGGACATGCTCGACGGCGGGCACCGCCCGCTGCCCGACGCCCACTGGCTCTCCCGCCAGGGCGTCGCCGCCGACGGCTCCTACGAGCACGCCTTCGACGCGGCCCGCTCCCGCGTCGCCGAACTGCTGCTCCAGCCCCGGCGCGACCCGCTGCGGCCCTACTACACCCCCCTCACGGCCCCCGGCTACCTGCCCGGCCTGCTCGCCCGCCACCACCTCGCACCCGACGGCACCCCGGTCGCCGCCGCCGTCCCGGGCACCGGCCCGACCGGGCTGCGCCGGGTGGTCCGCGGCGCCCTACGCGGTGCCGCCCGCGGCGCCTACCGCCACGGCGTGCAGCGCGTCGCCCCCGTGATCCGGCGGATGGGAGAGCTGTGACGCCCCGCCAGGCGCCCGCCTCCCGCGCGTCCGCGCGGCCCGCGGCCGCGGGCGGACGCACCCGCACCCGCACCCGTCCCTTCCAGGAGCACCGATGACCGTCCTCGCCGTGATCCCCGCCCGGGGCGGGTCCAAGGGCGTCCCCGCCAAGAACCTCGCCCCGGTCGCCGGGGTGCCCCTGGTGGCCCGCGCCGTACGGGCCTGCCTGGACGCCCCGCTGGTCACCCATGTCGCCGTCTCCACCGACGACCCCGCCATCGCCGCCGCGGCGCGCGCCGCCGGTGCCGAGGTGGTGCACCGCCCCGCCGCCATCGCCGGGGACACCGCCACCAGCGAGTCCGCGGTGCTGCACGCCCTGGACGCGCACGAGGCGCTGAGCGGCACGCCGGCGCGGGCGGTGCTGCTCGTCCAGTGCACCAGCCCCTTCGTCACCGCCGAGGACGTCCAGGGCGTCGCCCGGGCCGTGGTGGAGGAGGGCGCCGACAGCGCCGTGACCGTCGCCCCCTTCCACGGCTTCCTGTGGCGGGAGGAGCCCCCGGCCGCCCCCGGCGGGCGACCGGGCCCGGGCGGCGTCAACCACGACCCCGCGCACCGGCCGCGGCGCCAGGACCGCCCCCAGGACCTGCTGGAGACCGGTGCCGCCTACGCCATGGACGCCGAGGGCTTCCGCGCCGCCGGGCACCGCTTCTTCGGGCACACCGCCCTGGTGCGCACGGACCCCGCCCGGGTGCTGGAGGTCGACGACCCGCACGAGCTCGCCCGGGCCCGCGCCCTCGCCCCGCTGCTCGACGACTCCCCGCTGCCCACCCGCGCCGAGGTGGACGCGGTCGTCCTGGACTTCGACGGCACCCAGACCGACGACCGGGTCCTCGTGGACGCCGACGGCCGCGAGTTCGTCGCGGTCCACCGCGGGGACGGCCTCGGCGTCGCCCGGATGCGGGCCGCGGGCCTGCGGCTGCTGATCCTGTCCACCGAGCAGAACCCGGTGGTCGCCGCCCGCGCCCGCAAGCTCGGCATCCCCGTGCTCCACGGCATCGACCGCAAGGACGCCGCCCTGAAGCAGTGGGCCGAGGAGCAGGGCGTCGCCCTCGACCGGGTGCTCTACGCGGGCAACGACGTCAACGACCTGCCCTGCTTCGCCGTCGCCGGCTGGCCGGTGGCCGTCGCGAGCGCCCACGGAGCCGTCCGGGCCGCCGCCCGCGCCGTCACCGCCGCCCCCGGGGGCGAGGGCGCCGTCCGGGAGATCGCCGGCTGGCTCCTCGGCCCCGAACTCGACACCGGCACCGGGGCCGGCCGCCCCGCCCCGGAGCACACCGCCTCCTGACCGGTCGCCGCCCGGCCCGTCCGCCGCGCCGCGACACCTCCCGTCCTCGACCGAACACCCCGCCCCGGACCCTCCGGGCGACCCACCCAGCGAAGGAACACCCGAATGAGCACCAACCGACTGCGCACCCTCGGCTCCAAGACCGCCGGCCCGGGCCACCCCGTCTACGTCACCGGCGAGATCGGCATCAACCACAACGGCGACCTGGAGAACGCCTTCAAGCTGATCGACGCCGCCGCCGAGGCCGGCTGCGACGCGGTCAAGTTCCAGAAGCGGACCCCGGAGATCTGCACCCCGCGCGACCAGTGGGACATCGAGCGCGACACCCCCTGGGGCCGGATGACCTACATCGACTACCGCCACCGCGTCGAGTTCGGCGAGGACGAGTACCGCGCCATCGACGAGCACTGCCGCGAGCGGGGCATCGACTGGTTCGCCTCCCCGTGGGACACCGAGGCCGTCGCCTTCCTGGAGAAGTTCGACGTCCCCGCCCACAAGGTCGCCTCCGCCTCCCTGACCGACGACGAGCTGCTGCGCGCCCTGCGCGCCACCGGCCGCACCGTCATCCTCTCCACCGGCATGTCGACGCCCCAGCAGATCCGCCACGCCGTCGAGGTGCTGGGCAGCGAGAACATCCTGCTCTGCCACGCCACCTCCACCTACCCGGCGAAGGCCGAGGAGCTCAACCTGCGGGTCGTCAACACCCTCCAGGCCGAGTACCCGAACGTCCCGATCGGCTACTCGGGCCACGAGACCGGCCTGCAGACCACCCTCGCCGCCGTCGCCCTCGGTGCCTGCTTCGTCGAGCGCCACATCACCCTGGACCGCGCCATGTGGGGCTCCGACCAGGCCGCCTCCGTGGAGCCGCAGGGCCTCACCCGCCTGGTCCGGGACATCCGGGTGGTCGAGGAGTCGCTCGGCGACGGCGTCAAGAAGGTCTACGAGAGCGAGCTCGGCCCCATGAAGAAGCTCCGCCGCGTCCCGGGCGTCGTCGCCGAGCAGGGCGAGCGTGAGCCGGCCGCGGTCTGACCGCCCCTCCTCCGCGCCGCCCTCCCCGCCCGACCCGCCCGCTCCCCGGCCGCATCAGGAATCACGAGGTGACATCCAGTGAATCTCGCCTTCGTCGAGAGTCCGGTCCAGCTCCTGAACACCCTGGAGTGGGCCCATGCCGGGGGAGTGCCCGCGGACGGCCTGACCCTGGTGGTGCTCTCGCCCACCGACCCCATGTCGCGGGGCCAGCTGCGCCGGACGGCGGAGCTGGCCCGTGACGAGGGGTTCGCCCTCGTCTGGCAGGAGGCCCGCGGCGGTCCCGCGGCCCCGCTCCGGGCGGTCCGCGCGCTCGGCCCGCTGCTGCGCGGTGCCGAGCGGATCGTGATAGGCGACCCGTTCTCCCGCTATGTGCAGCTGCTGCTGACGCTGGTGGGCGGGCGCCACCTGACGATCGTGGACGACGGCACGGCCACCATGGAGTTCGTCGCCCAGACCGCCCGCGGCGAACGGCTGGTGCGCTGGCACCGCCGCGGCGGGCGGCGCGGGCCGCGCGAGCTGGCGCTCGCCCCCGTGACCTTCGCCGCGCGCCGGAGGCTCAGCCCCGAGGGCGCCCGGTCGGTCGAGGTGTTCACCTCCATGCCGGTCGAGGCGCCGCCGGGGATCACCGTCACCGCCAACGACTACGCGTGGACCCGCTCGCGCTTCGGCCCGCCGCGGCTCACCCGGGGCGCGGACCTGGTGGGCACCTCGCTGGTCGAGACGGGGGTCGTGGACCTGGAGCGCTACCTCGCCGCGGTGGACGCCCTCGCCGCGGCCCACGGCGCCACCCGCTACTTCGCCCACCGCCGGGAGAGCGTGGACAAGCTCGCCCGGCTGACCGCCCGCACCGGGCTGGAGGTGGTCCGCCCCGACCTGCCGCTGGAGCTGATCGCCCGGCGCGGCCCGATCGGCGAGACGGTGCTCAGCTTCCCCTCGACCGTGGTGCACACGCTGCCGCTGGCCCTGGCGGGCACGGGCATCACCGTCGCGGTCTGCGACATCGCCCCCGAATGGCTCAGGGAGAGCGCCTCCCCGCGCGCCCAGGGCTTCCTGTCCGTCGTCACCGGCACGGCCCGAGGCGTCCACCGGCTGGCCGCCCCGGCTTGAAGGCCGGACCGCCGGGAAACGGCGGGCGGCGGGACGGACCGGGGGGAGGCCCCGCAGCGGTGCCCCGAGGGCCCGAAAGGTCCATATGGCGAGAAGGACGGGTGAGTTTACCCACCCGGTCCGGCGGCCATGCAGCTCGGAGCAGGTTTTCTTCCCCTATGAGGCTGATCTTTTGTTGATCGCACGGCAGTTGGTGGGCCGGAAGGCATAACCTTCACTGGGTGAACCAGTTGATGTCCCGCGAGTCCGAAGAAGCCGAACGACCCCGTGCGGAGGCAGCTCCGCGCGCGGGCCGTGGGCCGGGCGACGCCGCACTGCCCGGCAGGCTGACCGAACCCCTGCGCTCCGAGCTGATCGCGTTCCGCCGCGACCTCCATATGCACCCCGAGCTCGGCAACCAGGAGTTCCGCACGACCGCCGCGCTCAAGGCGCGCCTGGAGCGCGCCGGGCTGGAGCCGCGCGTCCTGCCCCTGGGCACCGGCCTCGTGTGCGACATCGGCACGGGCTCGGCGGAGGCGCAGGGGCGGCCCCTGTTCGCGATCCGCGCCGACATCGACGCCCTCCCCATCCCGGACACCAAGACCGTGTCCTACCGCTCCACGGTCCCCGACCGGGCGCACGCCTGCGGCCACGACGTCCACACCACGGCCGCCCTCGGCGCGGGCCTGGTCCTCGCCGACCTCGACCGCCAGGGCCTGCTGACCCAGCCCGTCCGGCTGCTCTTCCAGCCCGCCGAGGAGGTGCTGCCCGGCGGCGCCGCGGACGCGGTGGAGTGCGGGGTGCTCGACGGCGTCGGCAAGATCATCGCCGTCCACTGCGACCCCAAGGTGGACGCCGGGACCATCGGTCTGCGCCCCGGCCCCATCACCTCGGCCTGCGACCGGCTGGAGGTGACCCTGGACGGTCCCGGCGGCCACACCGCCCGCCCCCATCTGACCACCGACATGGTCACCGCGGCCGCCAAGATCGTCACCGAGGTCCCGGCCCTGCTCGCCCGCCGGGTGGACGCCCGCTCCGGGCTGGCCGTCACCTGGGGGCGCATCGAGTCCGGGCACGCCCCCAACGTCATCCCGCAGCACGCCGAGCTCTCCGGGACCGTCCGCTGCCTGGACCTCGCCGGCTGGCGGGAGGCCCCGGACCTGGTGCACGCCGCGATCGACGAGATCGCCACGCTGCACCGGGCGAAGTCCCAGATCGAGTACATCCGGGGCGTCCCGCCGGTGGTGAACGACCCCGTGGTGACCGAGCTGCTGCGCGACGCCCACGCCGCCCGGCGCGGACCGTACGCGATCGAGGACACCGAGCAGAGCCTGGGCGGCGAGGACTTCTCCTGGTACCTGGAGCACGTGCCCGGCGCCATGGCCCGCCTCGGCGTCCGGGTGCCCGGCGACACGACCCGCCGGGACCTGCACCGCGGCGACTTCGACGTGGACGAGGAGTCCATCACCGCGGGCGTGGAGCTCTTCACCGCGGCCGCCCTGCTGGACGGCCTGCGGGGCGCGTAGGGGCCCGGCAGGGCCCGGACCCGGCGCCCGGGACCGGGGGCGGTCGGCGCCCGGGCCGGGCCGCGGGACCCGGCCCGCCTCGCGACACGCCGGAGCGTGGCGGGGCGGTGACCGGCGCCCCGCCGCCCCGCGGGGGCCGTGGCCGGTTCGCGACGATCCGATAACGACTGATGAACGCGCCTTTAACTGACATCTACGCGCGTTACGATCGCCGCGAACCCAGCGCCGGAAGTGGCGCTTTCGGTCAGGTTTAAGGAGCCTTCCAGTGCGCCGGATCACCAGGATCGCCACCGTGGGCATCGCCTCCACGGCTCTCGCACTGTCTGTCACCGCGTGTGGCAGCGACTCGTCGTCCGGTTCGGGATCGGACGACAACGGCGGCAAGGCCGCCATCGCCTACGACATCGGCGGCCGCGGCGACCAGTCGTTCAACGACGCCGCCTACGCCGGCCTCGTCGAGGCCGAGGAAGAACTGGACGTCCAGGGCACCGAGGCGGAGCCCAGCGAGGGCGAGGGCGACCCGGACAAGGTCCAGCGCCTCACCACGCTCGCCCGTGCCGGGAACAACCCGGTGATCGGCGTCGGCTTCGCCTACGCCCCGGCCATCGCCGAGGTCGCCCCGAAGTTCCCCGACACCACCTTCGGCCTCATCGACGACACCTCGAAGACCGGCCCGAACATCGCCAACCTCGTCTTCAACGAGGAGCAGGGCTCCTACCTCGCCGGCGTCGCGGCCGCCAAGGTGACCGAGTCCGACACGGTCGGCTTCATCGGCGGTGTCGAGACCCCGCTGATCAAGAAGTTCGAGGCGGGCTTCGTCCAGGGCGTCAAGGACACCAACAAGGACGTCAACGTCAAGGTCCAGTACCTGACGCAGCCGCCGGACTTCGGTGGCTTCTCCAAGCCCGACCTCGGCAAGGCCGCCGCGCAGGGCCAGCTGGACGCCGGTGCCGACGTGATCTACGCCGCCGCCGGTCTCGCCGGCGCCGGTGCCATCGAGGCCACCGCCAACGCCGGCAAGTGGGCCATCGGCGTCGACTCCGACCAGTACGAGCAGGAGGGTCTGGCCGCCTACAAGGAGCGGATCCTGACCTCGGTCACCAAGAACGTCTCCGGTGCCGTGTTCAACCTGATCAAGTCGGTCCAGGACGGCGACCCGCAGAACGGCGAGATCCGCTACGGCCTGGAGGACGACGGCGTCGCGCTGTCGCTGTCCAACCCGGCCTTCACCGAGATGACCGACGTGATCGAGGCCGTGGACAAGGCCAAGGCCGACATCATCGCCGGCCGGATCACGGTCAAGACCGCCCCGTAACCCCCACCGAGGCCGCTCGACGGACGGGCCGGTCCCACAGGACCGGCCCGCTCCGGGCTCCGGGCGTGCGGGGGCGGCGCACAGCCGCCCCCGCGCATCCCGGACCGAGCCATGGCCATCGGTTTTCGCTATTCGGCATTGCTACGCGCGTAGAACCCTCTCCGGCGCGATAACTTCGCCCCGCCCCCTGCCCGCCGAGCCCGCTTTGCCGTCTGCCCGCCAGCAGGCTCCCGCCCTGCCCTCCCGGCTCCTCATCCGCCAAGGAGAGTGCGTCATCAACGCGTCCAGTCCGTCAACGCCGCCGGCTGCCGCCGTGGAACTGCGCGGTATCACCAAGCGCTTCCCCGGCGTGGTCGCCAACCACGACATCGACATCACCGTCCACCGGGGCACCGTGCACGCCCTCGTGGGGGAGAACGGTGCCGGCAAGTCGACCCTGATGAAGATCCTCTACGGCATGCAGAAGCCGGACGAGGGCACCATCACGATCGACGGTGACCAGGTCACCTTCTCCAGCCCCTCCGACGCCATCGCACGCGGCATCGGCATGGTCCACCAGCACTTCATGCTGGCCGACAACCTCACCGTGCTGGAGAACGTCGTCCTCGGTGGCGAGAAGCTGCACGGCATCGGCGCCGCCGCGCGCAGGAAGGTCATGGAGATCTCCGACTCCTACGGCCTCAACGTGCGCCCCGACGTCCTCGTCGAGCACCTCGGCGTCGCGGACCGGCAGCGCGTCGAGATCCTCAAGGTCCTCTACCGGGGCGCGCGCACCCTGATCCTGGACGAGCCCACCGCGGTGCTCGTACCGCAGGAGGTCGACGCCCTCTTCGCCAACCTGCGCGAGCTCAAGGCCGAGGGCCTCACGGTCATCTTCATCTCGCACAAGCTGGGCGAGGTGCTGTCGGTGGCCGACGAGATCACCGTCATCCGGCGCGGCACCACCGTCGGCACCGCCGACCCGGCCGGGACCACCACCAAGCAGCTCGCGGAGCTCATGGTGGGCAGCGAGCTGCCCACGCCCGAGACCCGCGAGTCCACGGTCACCGATGTGGCCATGCTGACCGTCGACGGCCTCACGCTCACCGTGACCGACCCGGACGGCATCGTCCGCGAGGTCCTCGACTCCGTCGGCTTCACCATCCACAAGGGCGAGGTCATGGGCATCGCCGGTGTCGAGGGCAACGGCCAGACCGAGCTCATCGAGGCCCTGATGGGCCTGCGCGACCCGGACCGCGGTGTGATCACCCTCGACGGCGCCGACATCTCGCACGCCCCCACCCGGAGGCGGCGCGAGGGCGGCATGGGCTACATCCCCGAGGACCGCCACCGCCACGGCCTCCTGCTGGAGTCCCCGCTGTGGGAGAACCGCATCCTCGGCCACGTCACCGAGGCCCCCAACAGCAAGCACGGCATGCTCGACCCCAAGGCCGCGCGCAAGGACACCGAGCGCATCGTGCGCGAGTACGACGTCCGCACGCCCGGTATCGAGGTCACCGCGGCCTCCCTCTCCGGCGGCAACCAGCAGAAGCTGATCGTCGGCCGGGAGATGAGCCACGCGCCCAAGCTGCTGATCGCCGCCCACCCCACCCGCGGTGTGGACGTCGGCGCGCAGGCGCAGATCTGGGACCAGATCCGGGAGGCCCGCCACGAGGGCCTCGCGGTGCTGCTGATCTCCGCCGACCTGGACGAGCTCATCGGGCTCTCCGACACCCTGCGGGTGATGTACCGCGGCCGCCTGGTCGCGGACGCCGACCCCGCCACGATCACCCCCGAGGAGCTGGGCTCGGCCATGACCGGCGCCGCCACCGGACACCTGGAAACCCCCGAGACGCCGCAGCACGGCGCGACGCCCGAGAACGGTGAGGGCCGATGAAGAAGTTCGACAAGGACCGGCTGCTCCTGGGCCTCGCCGGCCCGGTGCTCGCACTGGTCGTGGCCTTCCTGCTCACCTCGGTGGTGCTGCTGCTCTCCGGCCTCAGCGCCATCGAGCCCTACGAGCTGATGTTCCAGCAGCTGGAGTTCACGGACATCCAGGTCCTGATCATCAACCAGACCGGGATCTACTACCTCGCCGCACTCGCGGTCGCGGTGGGCTTCCGGATGAACCTGTTCAACATCGGTGTCGACGGCCAGTACCGCCTCGCGGTCATGCTGGCCGCCGTCGTCGGTGCCGCCGTGGACCTGCCCGGACCGCTGCACATCCTGCTCATCGTGCTGGTCGCGATGTTCGTGGGTGCGATGTGGGCCGGTATCGCGGGCATCCTGAAGACCACCCGCGGTGTGAGCGAGGTCGTCTCGACGATCATGCTCAACGCCATCGCCACCAGCCTGATCGCCTGGATGATCCTCCCGGCCAACCTGGGCCAGCAGCCTCCCGGCTCCAACCAGCTCAACACGGGCGAGATCCCCGAGTCCGGCTGGTTCCCGGGCCTGCAGCTCGACGGCGGCGAGATCTACGGCTTCACCTTCGTCGCCTTCGCCCTCGGCATCGTCTACTGGTTCACCCTCAACCGCACCCGCTTCGGCTTCGACCTGCGCGCCACCGGCGCCAGCCAGTCCGCCGCCCAGGCGAGCGGTGTCGACGCCAAGCGCATGGTGCTCACCGCCATGCTGATCTCCGGCGCGGTGGCGGGTCTGGCGGGCATGCCGATGCTGCTGGGCCAGACCCACACCTACAGCCTCAGCTTCCCCGTCGGGGTCGGCTTCGTCGGCATCACCATCGCCCTGCTCGGCCGCAACAACCCGGTCGGGATCCTCTTCGCGTCCCTCCTGGTGGCCTTCCTCGACAAGACGGCCGAGGGCCTCGACCTCGCGGGCTACCCGAAGGAGATCGCCCTGATCATGCAGGGCCTGATCGTGATCGCGGTCGTCGTGTCCTACGAGCTCGTCCGCCAGTACGGGCTCCGCCGCCAGCAGCAGAAGGTCGGCGAGGAACTCGCCGCCCAGGCCCGCAAGAACAAGGAGGTGGCGGCGGCATGACCGAGAGCACGAGCACGGTCTCGATGGCAGGCACCGCGCCCACGAAGGGCGGCGGACGCCGCAAGCTGTCCCTGCCGGTCATCCTGCTGATCATCGCCGGTGGTCTGCTGCTGTTCTCCCTGGTCCGCATCCTCAGTGGTGCCAACGACCTCACCTCGGTGGGCCAGGTTTCCGGCGCGCTCCAGCTCGCCGTGCCGATCGGCCTCGCCGGTCTCGGCGGTCTGTGGGCCGAGCGCGCGGGCGTGATCAACATCGGCCTCGAGGGCATGATGATCCTCGGCACCTGGTTCGGCGCCTGGGCGGGCTACCAGTGGGGCCCGTGGACGGGTGTGCTGATGGGCATCGCCGGCGGCGCGCTCGGCGGACTGCTGCACGCGATCGTCACGGTCACCTTCAAGGTCAACCACATCGTCTCCGGTGTGGCCGTCACCATCCTGGCGACCGGCCTGACGCGCTACCTGTCCAACTTCACCTTCGCCGAGGCCGCGGGCGGGTCGTCCAAGCAGTCCCCGCGCATCGACCGCATCGACCGCATCACCATCCCGGGCCTGTCCGACTGGCTCGGGGAGATCCAGGCCAAGCACTGGTTCTTCGTCTCCGACCTGGCCGGTGTGCTGGGCGGCCTGGTCACCAACCTGTCCTGGCTGACCGTGGTCGCGATCCTGCTGGTCCCCGCCACCTGGTGGATCCTGTGGCGGACCTCCTTCGGCCTGCGGCTGCGCTCCTGCGGCGAGAACCCGGTGGCGGCCGAGTCGCTGGGCGTCAACGTCTACAAGTACAAGTACATCGCGGTGATCGTCTCCGGCGGCCTCGCGGGCCTCGGCGGCGCCTTCCTGGCGATCGTGTCCACCGGTATCTACCAGGAGGGCCAGACCGGGGGCCGCGGCTACATCGGTCTCGCCGCGATGATCTTCGGCAACTGGATGCCCGGCGGCATGGCGCTCGGCGCGGGCCTCTTCGGCTTCACCGACAGCCTCAAGCTGCGCGGCGGCGCGGAGAACGTCCACGCGATGCTCCTGCTGCTCGCGATCCTCCTGGTGATCGCCGCGGTCTGGCAGCTCTACAAGAAGAAGTACGTGCCCGCGCTGGTCTCCGCGGTCGTGGCCGGGCTGCTGTACACCTGGTACGCGCTCACCGACGAACTGCCGAGCCAGTTCGTGGACGCCGCACCGTACGTGGCCACCCTGCTGGTGCTCGCACTCTCCGCGCAACGGCTCCGGATGCCCAAGGCCAACGGCATGCCCTATCGCAAGGGCCAGGGCAAGTGACCGAGCCGGCCGTCGACTGGGAGGCCCTGCGGCAGCGGGCGCGCGAGGCCATGTCGCGCGCGTACGCGCCGTACTCGGGCTTCCCGGTCGGGGTCGCCGCCCTCGTGGACGACGGCCGGGTGGTGACCGGCTGCAACGTCGAGAACGCCTCCTACGGGCTCAGCCTGTGCGCGGAGTGCGGGCTGGTGTCGCAGCTGACCGCCACCGGCGGCGGCCGTCTGACGCACTTCGTCTGCGTGGACGGCAGGGGCGAGGCCCTGGTCCCCTGCGGCCGGTGCCGGCAACTGCTGTACGAGTTCGGCGGGCCCGACCTGCTGCTCGACACCCCGGCCGGGATCGTGCCGCTCTCGGGGATGCTGCCCCAGGCCTTCGGCCCCGGGCACCTGGGCTGAGCGGCCCGGCGCCCGCATCGCGCGGGGGCGGCTCTCGTCCCCGCGCACCGCGTCACCCCCGGACCGGCCCGGTCCGGACCCGCGGCCCTTCCGCTCCGGCGGGAGGGCCGCCCCCTACTCTTGCTCTATGCGCGTAGAGCCACTCTGTGCGCCGAGCCATCTCTGGAGGACATGCCATGGACGTCATCTCCGTCATCCGCACCAAGCGCGACCGGGGCGAGCTGAGCGGCGAGCAGATCGACTGGGTCATCGACGCCTACACCCGCGGTGAGGTCGCCGACGAGCAGATGTCGGCCCTGGCCATGGCCATCCTGCTCAACGGCATGAATCGCACGGAGATCGCCCGCTGGACCGCCGCGATGATCGCCTCCGGCGAGCGGATGGACTTCTCCTCGCTGTCCCGCCCCACCGCCGACAAGCACTCCACCGGGGGCGTCGGCGACAAGATCACCCTGCCGCTCGCCCCGCTGGTCGCCGCCTGCGGCGCCGCCGTCCCGCAGCTGTCCGGGCGCGGCCTCGGCCACACCGGCGGAACCCTGGACAAGCTGGAGTCCATCCCCGGCTGGCGGGCCCTGCTCTCCAACGAGGAGATGCTCTCCGTCCTCGACACCACCGGCGCCGTCATCTGCGCCGCCGGCGACGGGCTCGCCCCGGCGGACAAGAAGCTCTACGCGCTGCGCGACGTCACCGGCACCGTCGAGGCCATCCCGCTGATCGCCTCCTCGATCATGTCCAAGAAGATCGCCGAGGGCACCGGCTCGCTCGTCCTCGACGTCAAGGTCGGCACCGGGGCGTTCATGAAGAACCTCGACGACGCCCGCGAGCTGGCCTCCACCATGGTCGGCCTCGGCACCGACAGCGGGGTGCGCACCGTGGCCCTGCTGACCGACATGTCCACGCCGCTCGGCCTCACCGCGGGCAACGCGCTGGAGGTCCGCGAGTCCGTGGAGGTGCTGGCGGGCGGCGGCCCCGCGGACGTCGTGGAGCTGACCCTGGCCCTCGCCCGGGAGATGCTCGACGCCGCGGGGATCAAGGACGCCGACCCGGCCAAGGCCCTGGCCGACGGCTCCGCGATGGACGTCTGGCGCCGCATGATCGCGGCCCAGGGCGGCGACCCCGACGCGGCCCTCCCGGTCGCCCGCGAGCAGCACGTGGTCACGGCGCCGTCCTCCGGCGTGCTGACCCGCCTCGACGCCTACGGCGTGGGCATCGCCGCCTGGCGCCTCGGTGCCGGCCGCGCCCGCAAGGAGGACCCCGTGCAGGCCGGGGCGGGTGTCGAGCTGCACGCCAAGCCGGGCGACGCGGTCACCGCCGGGCAGCCCCTGATGACCCTGCACACCGACACGCCCGAGAAGTTCACCTACGCCCTCGACGCGCTGTCCGCCGCCTACGACGTGGCACCCGCGGGCACGGCCCACCGGCCCACCCCGGTGGTGCTGGAGCGCATCGCCTGACCGGAGCGCCACCGCACGGGAAGGGGCCGCCGGACAACGGCGGCCCCTTCCCGCGTTCCGGTGCGCGGTGCCACCGATGAGTCGGGGGCGCCGCGCCGGTCACCCCCCTGTGGATGCCGTACAGCCGATCGTCCTGCGGATCACCGGGGTGCTCCGCCCCGCCGACGTGCCCCGCCTGTGCGAGGCCCTGACCGAGGCGCTGCGGGCCGGGCCCGGCGAGGGCGGGCCCCGCCCGGTGGTGGACGTCGGCCGCCTGGCGCGCGCCGATCTGACCGCCGTCGACGCCCTCGCCCGCCTTCAGCTCACCGCCCGCCGCCACGGGACCGCCCTCCGGCTGCGGGGTGGCACCCCGCAGCTGCTCGGGCTGCTGGACCTGGTCGGCCTGGCCGGCCCGGCCGCCGTGGAGCGGACGTACGAGGAGGGAACACCCCCCGGCCCCACCGCCCGCCCCCCGCCGGGCCGCACCGCACCCGGGCGACCGCGAGCCCGGACGACCGCGAGCCCCCGCCGCCGACCCGCACCCCCCGGACCACAGCGCGGCCTTGGGCGACCACGCGCCCCCGCCGCCGGGGCCGCCCGCGACGACCGCCCTACCGGGCCCGCACGGGTGAGCCGTCCGGGCCGAGTGCGGCCGGCAGGTCGAACAGCGGGAACCAGCGGCCGGTGTCGAGGAAGAAGTCCATGCCCCCCACCGCGCCGCCGCGGAGTTCCAGGACGATCAGCGCCCAGGGCTCGTACCCCTCGCCGTCGGTGCGCCGGTGGTACTGGGCGAACGCGGGAACGCCGTTCGCGACCGTGGGCACCAGGCGCGAGCCCCGGCAGACCGAGCCGACCCCGAGCATCCACCCCACGATGTTCCCGTGACCCTGCAGCCAGAGGTCGTAGGGCGGCATGGACATCGTGGCGTCCTCGTGGAGCAGCGCCGTCAGCGCCTTCATGTCGTAGCCCTCGAAAGCCGCGACATAGCGCTTCAGCAGTTCCTGCTGCTGCTCGTCGAGCGGGTCCGCGGCGTCGGCCTCGCCCGGGCGGCATTCGGCGAGCGTGGCCCGGGCGCGCTGGAGGGCGCTGTTGACCGACGCGACCGTGGTGTCGAGCAGCTCGGCGACCTCGGCCGCCTTCCAGGCGAGCACCTCGCGCAGGATCAGCACCGCCCGCTGCTTCGGCGGCAGGTGCTGCAGGGCCGCGACGAAGGCCAGCCGGATCGATTCCCGCTCGACCGCCGCCTCCGCCGGGTCGAGGACCGAGGGGAGCACCCGGCCGTCCGGCACGGGCTCCAGCCAGGTGACCTCCGGGCGGGCGTTCAGCTGGGCCTGGGCGACGGGTGTCGGGCCCGTCAGGTCCATCGGCCGGGCGCGCTTGTTGCCGGCGTTCAGCATGTCCACGCAGACGTTGGTGGCGATCCGGTAGAGCCAGGAGCGCAGTGAGGAACGCCCCTCGAACCTGTCGATGCTGCGCCAGGCGCGCACCATGGTGTCCTGCACGGCGTCCTCGGCCTCGAAGGAGGAGCCCAGCATCCGGTAGCAGTAGCCGGTCAGTTCGCGGCGGTGCCGCTCCAGCCCGGCGTCGAGGTCCTGCGTCGTCGCGAGGTCGCTCATCGGTCCACACCCTTGTCACCCGTCGGCACCCGTTCCCCGGAACGTAGCGGAGGGGACTGACAACGGGGCCGCTCCATGGGCCCGGCACCGTGTGCGCACGGTGCCGCTTCCTGCACCGGGTACCAGTATGCCGCCGGGCCGCGGGCGTGCATCCGGGCGCGCCGGGGGCCCCGCGGCCCTTACCCGGGGCGGCGGCCCGGGGCCGCCGGACCGCCGACGGCCCCCACCCGGGGCGGTCGGCGGGCGTCAGGCACCGGCCGTCCGCCGGGCGTCCACCCGCGCCGCGTGCGTGCCGTAGAGGGTGATCGAGACGACGCCGAGCACCGCCACCAGGCCCAGCGCCACCGTCCCCGTCCAGCCGCCGCCGTGGAAGGCCACCGCGCCGAGCGTGCCGCCCGCGCTGCTGCCCAGGTAGTACGCGGACTGGTACAGGGCCGACGCCTGGGCGCGGCCCGTCCGGACCGTGCGGCTGACCGAGGAGGAGGCCACGGCGTGGCCCGCGAAGAACCCGGCGGTGATCAGCACCAGCCCGGCGAGCACCGCCGCCAGGCTGTCGCCGAGCGACAGCAGCAGCCCGGCCGCCGTGGTGGCCACCGCCAGGTACAGCGCCCCGCGCCGCCCGAGCCGGGCCACCAGCTGCCCCGCCGCCGCCGAGGAGGCCGTGCCGACCAGGTACACCAGGAAGACCGAACCGACCACGCCCTGCGGCAGGTTGAACGGCGCCTCCACCAGCCGGTAGCCGATCACCGTGTAGACGGCGCCGAAGACGGTCATGAACAGCGCGCCGATCGCGTACAGGCGCAGCAGCAGCGGGTCCGCCAGGTGCCCCCGGACGGTGCGGGCCAGGGTCCGCGGGTCCAGGGTGCCGGGGCTGAAGCGGCGGGCCCTCGGCAGCAGCCACCGGAAGACCAGCGCGCACACCAGCGCCATCGCCCCGACCGCCGCCAGGGCCACCCGCCAGCCGCCGAACTGCGCGGCCCAGCCGGTGACGATCCGCCCGCTCATGCCGCCGATGCTGTTGCCCGCGACGAACAGGCCGATCGCCGCCACCAGCGCCCGGGGGCGCACCTCCTCCGCGAGGTAGGCCATCGCCGAGGCGGGGAGCCCGGCGAGCGCCGCGCCCTGCACGGCGCGCAGCACCACCAGCCAGGTGAGGTTCGGGGCGAGGGGGACCAGCAGGGCGACCGCCACCGCCACCGCCAGCGAGGCCTTCATCAGGGTGGTGCGTCCGAAGCGCTCGGACAGTGCGCTCATCGGGAGTACGCACAGCGCCAGCGCGCCGGTCGCCGCGGACACCGTCCAGCTGGCGGCGCCCGCGGTCACCCCGAACTCGGCGGAGATCGCGGGCAGCAGCGCCTGCGTGGAGTACAGCAGGGCGAAGGCGGCCAGTCCGGCGGCGAAGAGGGCGAGGCTCATCCGGCGGTAGCCGGGGGCGCCGGGGGCCAGGCGCCCGTCGTCGCAGGGGAGTTCGGAGGAGGGGGACGGCGAGGCGGCGCCCGCGGACGCGGACGCCTTGGTACTGGCGGAAGGCATACGTCGAACCTAGGCCGCCGCCTTTCATGCGTCCAATGCACGGAAACGCCATAATCGTTCCCATGGTGCATGAACGCAGCTCAGAGCAGTGGCTGTCACAGGGCGGTTACGAAGAAGACATCGCGGTGACGCTCACACCGCGGCTCGTGTACTTCGTCGGCGTGGCCCGGCACGAGCATGTGACGCGCGCCGCACAGGAGATGGGAGTCCCCCAGTCGACGCTCTCCCGGGCCATGGTCCGCCTGGAGGAGGACCTGGGGGTGGCGCTGTTCGCCCGCCGCGGCCGCAGCGTCTCGCTGACCCCTGCCGGCCGCACCTTCCTCGCCTCCGCCGAGCGTGCGCTGGCCGAGGTGGAGCGGGCCGCCGAGTCCGTCCGTGCCGACGCCGACCCGGGCGCGGGCAAGGTGGCCTTCGGGTTCCTGCACACCATGGGGTCCGAGACCGTCCCCTCGCTCATCAGGGCGTTCCGCGCCGAGCACCCCCGTGTCCGCTTCACCCTGGTGCAGAACTACGGCGAGGCGATGATCGAGCGGCTGCGGGCCGGGGAACTCGACCTGTGCCTCACCTCACCGGTCCCCGACGCACCGGACCTGGTGGCCCGCCGCCTCGACGAGCAGCGCCTGCTGCTGGTCGTACCCGACGACCACCGGCTCGCCTCCCGCCGCCGCGTCCGGCTCGCGGAGGCCGCCGAGGAGACCTTCGTGACCCTGGAGCCCGGCTACGGGCTGCGGCGCATCACCGACGACCTGTGCGCCCAGGCCGGGTTCACCCCCCGGGTCGCCTTCGAGGGCGAGGAGGCCGAGACGCTGCGGGGGCTGGTCGCGGCGGGGCTCGGGGTGGCCCTCCTCCCGCCGCCCGCGGTCGCCCGCCCCGGGGTGGTGGAACTGTCCGTGACCGCGCCCAGGGCCGCCCGGGAGATCGGCCTCGCCTGGCTCGACGGCCACCCCGACACACCCCCGGTCGCCGCCTTCAAGCGCTTCCTGCTCTCCCGCCGGGGGGCGCTGCTGTGAGGGTGCCGTGCACGGCACCGGGGCGGGACCGCCTCAGCGCCCGTGTGCCGGGGGGCGTCCTTCGCCACGACGGCTGGTCGGCGTCCGTGGTCAGTGGCCCAGGGGCCCGGTCGCGGTGAAGCCCTGCCTCTCGGTGTCGGAGAACAGGAGGGTGGGCTCGGCCAGGATGTCGCGGCCGGACTCGCTCCTGTAGATCTCGTCGACGCTGCCGAAGCGGGCCTCGGAGTAGTCGAGGTCCAGCAGCGCGGCGGCCTGCCGCACCGACGCCTCGTCGGGTCCCTCGATCTCCAGGAAGGTGGGGAGGCCGGGCCAGGTGTCGAAGTCGAAGGCGACCTCGCCCAGGCGCCATTCCTCGCGGTAGTTCTCCTGGTAGCGCACCTCGGTGAGGCCGACCCGGCGCAGGATGTCGGCCATGGCGTGCAGGTCGGTGACCTACTCGTCAACCCCCACATCTGGGGCCAACCGGCCAGCGCCAACCCCCTCCTTCACCTCAAGAGGGCAGACGGCACAGGGTGGTTCGACGGCTACGCTCAGAGCTTCGACGCCGTCTGGGTTGCCGCGCGGCCATGGGCACCCGACCAGGAGAGGACCGCCGACCATGGGCAGGACTGAGTACTACAACGACCCCGGCGCCCCGAAGGCGAACACCCTCGTCCCGGCCAGCAACCTGCTCGTCGTCGACGAGACCGGCGCCGTACTCCTGCAGCGCCGCCGCGACACCGGCCAGTGGGCGCTCCCCGGCGGAGCCCAGGACATCGGCGAGACTGCAGCCGAGTGCGCCGTCCGCGAGTGCCTGGAGGAGACCGGCATCATCGCGGAGATCACCGGCTTCCTCGGCGTCTACACCAACCCCAACCACATCGTCGCCTACACCGACGGCGAGATCCGCCAGCAGTACGAGAACACCTACATCGGCCGCCGTGTCGGCGGAGCACCCACGATCAACGACGAGGCCGACGGGGTCCGCTTCGTCCAGCCGGCCGACCTCGACCAGTACGACATCCACCCGAGCATGCGCCAGCAGATCGGTGACTACCTCGCCGGCACCTACCCCTACCTCGGCTGAGCCGCCAGGGCGGACTCGATCCGCTCGACCGAGGAGAAGACCTCCGGCGCCGCCCGCCGGATGAAGCGCCCGACCACACTGTCGTCCCCGTAGCGGCCGAGGATTTCCGCGACACGCTCCTCCGCAGTGGTCCGACCGCCGTCAGGTGTGGTCGTCATGTCGCAGTACACGAGCGCGTCCGCCGTCAAAGGCCCCTCCGGTAGCGGGAACTCGGTGACGAGCTCGTCTCGCAATCCGCGCTCCTGGGCCTCCAGGAGCGCGAAGGAGTGGTGCGCGACAAGCCGGGTCAGGCGCGTGTCCGCCCTGTGGTCGTCGCGAAGAAACCTCGCCCCGTCCAGCGGGTGGAAGCCTGTGAAGGCCAGGCGGGGTGCGTAGCCGACGTCGTGGAGTATCGCTGCCGCAACCAGGAGATCCGCGTCCTCGCCCACGATCCGCCGGATCTCCGTCGCTCGGGAGGCGACACCCCGGCAATGTGCCCACCGTCGTGGGAGTGCGTCGGCGAGTTCGGCCGCGGCGACCTGTGTGGCCCAACGCGTCACATCGTTCATGGTCCCTTGGATGCCCGGTCGGCACCCCCACCAGTCGTTCGGGCCGTGCCCTGAAGCGTCCGTCCCCCGTGGCCTGGATGGGCGGCCGCCCATGGCCCGCCGCGCCGAAAGGCGGGCCCGGCCCTCCCAACGGATGCGGAATGCTCCGGGGCCCTGTGGAGGCGCGGAACCGCCCCGGACCGCCCCCCGCCCCGTGACGTGACGTACCTCAGCGCCCCCCGCCGAACCCCGCGGCCAGCGGCATGCGCAGCCCCAGCGGGGGCGGTGCCGCCAGGGCGTCCGCGACGGGGCGGGCGTAGTGGCGGCCGAACAGCGAGCCGAGGACGAAGTCCGCCGTCAGCGCCAGGACCTCGTCCTGGTACTGCCGCAGCGCGTGCCCGTCCGCGTGCACCTCGAAGCGGCAGATGTCCCGGTGGGACTTCTTCGCCCGGGCCGCCAGCCGGTAGGACAGTTCCGGGTCCGTGGCGCGGTCCTTGGTTCCGTGCACGATCAGGACCAGGCGCCCGGCCAGCTGCGCCACCGGCTCGGGCGGCGCCGCCCGGTCCTCCTCGGGCAGCCAGGGCGCCAGTGCCACCACCGAGGCCACCGCCGGGTGCCCGGCGGCCCGCAGGGCGGCCCGTGCGCCCATGCCGTGCCCCACGAGGCACACCGGGACGTCGCCGTAGCGGCGGACCGCCTCCTCGGCGGCCCAGGCGGCGTCGGCCGCGAGGTGGGCGTCCACGCCGTTCCACCCGCGGGTGCGGTAGCGCACCCGGTGCACCAGCAGGCCCTCGGGGCCGCCCGCACGGGCCAGGGTCCGGCCGAGCGGGAGCAGCGCCGCGTAGGACAGGGGGGACGCCGGGCGGTCCGACACCGGTTCGCCGTCCGGCAGCAGCAGGACCACCCCGCCCACGGGGGTGTCGCGCGCCGGGGCGGGCCCGGTGGGGGAGGGGGCGCCGAGGCGGCGGCCCGTGAGGTCGCCCAGGCGCGCCTGCCGCGGTGGGCGGCCGTCCTGCGGCGCCGGTCCGACGGTCGTGTCACTGCGGGGGGACGTGCGTCCGTCCGGTCCGGCCTGTCGCCCCCACCACCGGGGCAGTGCGCGGTGTGCCATGGGCCAACAGTCTCAGAAGGCGAGGTGTACGCCACCCGTACGCACGGTCACTGTTACGTATCGACACTGGGCACTCTACGCGCGTAGGAGATAGAGTGCGCCAATGACGAGCCAGACCCTTGAATCCCCCTCCGTGGACCAGATTCGCCGCGCACCCAAGGTGCTGCTCCACGACCACCTCGACGGCGGTCTGCGACCGGGCACGATCATCGACCTCGCCCGGGAGAGCGGCTACGAGTCCCTGCCGGAGACCGAGCCCGACAAGCTGGGCGTCTGGTTCCGGGAGGCCGCCGACTCGGGCTCGCTGCCGCGCTACCTGGAGACCTTCGCACACACCTGCGCCGTGATGCAGACCCGCGAGGCGCTGTTCCGGGTGGCCGCCGAGTGCGCCGAGGACCTGGCCGAGGACGGCGTCGTCTACGCCGAGATCCGCTACGCCCCCGAGCAGCACCTGGAGGGCGGGCTGACGCTGGAGGAGGTGGTGGAGGCCGTCAACGAGGGCTTCCGCGAGGGCGAGCGGCGCGCCCGGGAGAGCGGCCACCGCATCCGCGTCGGCGCGCTGCTGACGGCGATGCGCCACGCCGCCCGGGCCCTGGAGATCGCCGAGCTGGCCAACCGCTACCGGGACACCGGTGTCGTGGGCTTCGACATCGCGGGTGCCGAGGCGGGCTTCCCCCCCACCCGCCACCTGGACGCCTTCGAGTACCTCAAGCGCGAGAACAACCACTTCACCATCCACGCGGGCGAGGCCTTCGGCCTGCCGTCCATCTGGCAGGCGCTCCAGTGGTGCGGCGCCGACCGGCTGGGCCACGGCGTGCGCATCATCGACGACATCGAGGTCGCCGAGGACGGCTCGGTGAAGCTGGGCCGCCTCGCCTCCTACGTGCGCGACAAGCGCATCCCGCTGGAGATGTGCCCGACCTCCAACCTCCAGACGGGGGCCGCCGACTCCTACCGGAACCACCCCATCGGCCTGCTGCGCCGCCTGCACTTCCGCCTGACCGTCAACACGGACAACCGGCTGATGAGCGGCACCAGCATGAGCCGTGAGTTCGAGCTGCTGACCGAGGCGTTCGGATACACGCTCGACGACATGCAGTGGTTCACCGTCAATGCCATGAAGTCGGCGTTCATTCCTTTCGATGAACGCCTTGCGATGATCAACGACGTGATCAAGCCCGGTTACGCCGAACTCAGGTCGGAGTGGCTCTTCCGCCAGACCTCCACGACCGGGAACTGAGGGCCCGACCCCTCGTCGAGCCCGCCTACACCGAAGCGGCCGGAGCCGTCAAGCTCCGGCCGCTTCGCGGTGTTTGCGGGCCCTGTGCGAGGCTGACTAGCTTGCGGAGCCGCTCATGTTCCCCTCCGCAAGGATGCGTCTTTGATGAAGCAGTCCGCCAAGACCCTCGGCACCGCCGCACTCGGCGCCGCGTTCGCCGCTGCCGCCGCCGGTACCGCCTCCGCCGCGCCCGCCCTGACCGACGCCACCGGGCTGCTGGGCCAGGTCTCGCAGGTCGCCCCGGTCCAGGAAGCCGCCACCTCCCTCCCCTCCGGGGCCCCGCAGGCCCTGGCGGGCGGGCAGTCCGCGGTGACGGGCGCCGCCGCCACCCTGCCGGGCGCCGTGCAGGAGGCGGCCGGCGAGACCCTGTCCTCCGAGGACGCCGCGGCCCCCGTCACCGGGCTGCTGGGCGGCCTGCAGACCGGCGAGCTGGGCGGCGGCCTGCTGCCGGGCGGCCTCACCGGCTGAGCGGACCCGGTACCGCAGGTGCGGCCGGTCCCCGGCGCGGTCCGGCACCGGGCGGCCCGGCCGCACCACGCGGGAACGCGCGGGGCGCACACCCCTCCAAGGGTGTGCGCCCCGCGCTGCGTTTCCACGGCCCCCGCCGGGCGGCCCGGTCCCCGCCCGCCGGAGGCGGGCGCGGTCACCAGGCGGCGGCCTTCTTGTCCTCGGAGGGCAGCAGCACCCACAGCGCGAGGTAGAGCAGGAACTGCGGCCCCGGAAGCAGGCAGGAGACCAGGAAGATGATGCGCATCGTCGTCGCGGAGAGGCCGAAGCGCCGGGCCAGCCCCGCGCACACTCCGGCGATCATGCGACCTTCGCTGGGACGGGTCAGTGCGGCCATCGTGGGACTCCTAGGTCGAGGTGGCCGGGAGCCTTTCCGGTGAGCTCCCGATGTTCTCCAGCTTCCCGCAGGGAAACGGACGAAGCGTCGCTCTAGGGGGCGATCCCGACCCTGGGAATCGTCGGGGTCGGACCCTGGGACTCCTCGTACCCGGGGAGGGGCTCCCGCCCGCCGTCCCGGCCGGGGCGGACGGCGCCCCCGCGGGTGCGCGGCCCCCCGGGCCGCATCGGCCGGCGCCGCAGCCGGGCCCGGGCCGCCGGGACCACCACGGCGTGGGCGAGCGCGACCCCGAGGGTGTTCAGCAGCAGCGAGTCGACGTCGACCACCCGGCCGGGCACCCCGGTCTGCAGCAGTTCGATGCCCAGCGACACCAGGGCGCCCGCGGCCACCGTGCGGACCAGGGAGCCCCAGGAGGAGACGGCGAGCCGGCCCCCGGCCATGGGCAGCAGCACACCGAGCGGGGCCAGGAGCAGCAGGCCCTCGCCCAGGTAGCGCAGGCCCTCGGACGGCCCGGACCCCAGAGCGGCCGCGATGCCGGCGAAGGGCTCCAGGTTCGGCGCGGTCACCCACAGCACGTCGCGCGGGCGGAGGGTGAGCCAGCCGACGAGCAGCAGATGGAGGAGGAGGAGCACGAGCCCCGCCGTGCGGAAGCGGATGGCGGCGCTGCCGCCGAAACCTTGACGCTGCACGTCCCTCAAGACGTCTGCCCTCCGCGGATCGGTTCCGCCCGGCACCCGGACGGCCCTGCCGGAACCCGAAGCGGAACGCCGCCGGGTCCGGCCGGGCCGCTCTGCCGTCCCCCGCGGCGGTGGCTCGCACGCATCCGGGTCACCGCGCTCCGGGCGTCGGCACGGCCCGGGTCGGCAGCGGGGACTCCGGGCGCTCCCTCACCGTCGACGGACACGTGTAAGCGTGCGGTCCGTAGGGCCCGGGGCCGCCCAGCACCACCGCCGAGTCCACGGCCGCCCCGCTCTCGGCCAGGGTGCACACCAGCTGCGCCAGTGCCTCCACGGGCAGGTCCTCGGGCTGCCGGCTCAGCCGCAGCGTGCCGGAGGGGTCCCCGGCCCGGGCGCCGCCCACCACCAGCGGCCCGCGCACCTGGCTGGACAGCCCCGCCGCCGCCTCGGCCTCCGAGGGGACGCGCAGCAGCTCGTCGACCAGCGACTGCGCCGCGGCCACCCGCCCGCCGGCCGGCTCCCCGGCGACGGCGGCGGACCGTGCCACCGGCACCAGGCCCGTGGTGCACAGCAGGTACACCCGTCTGGTCCCGCCGGGGGCGGTCTCCGGGGCGGCGTCCTCGGAGACCTCGCACGCCGCCCGGGACGGGGCCGGTCCCGCGTCGACCGGCACCTGGGTCGGCCGGATGCCGCAGCCCGCGAGGAGGAGCGCCGCCCCCGTGAGCGCCAGGGCCCCGGCGCCGGGGGCACGGCGACCGCCGCAGGGGCGGGGCCTGGTGCGGAGCGTCACGTCGCGCCGTCCTCTCCCCGGCCGCGGCCCTCCGCGTCCGCGCCGGTGTCGTTCCCCCGGTCCGTGTCCCCGGAGCCGGTTGTCTCGCGTTCGCCGGGACCGCCCGCGCCGATGGGCAGCCGCAGTACGAAGACGGCCCCGTCGCCGTCGGGGGAGTTGGCGGCCGTGATGTCGCCGCCGTGGATGTGGGCGTTCTCCACGGCGATGGACAGGCCCAGGCCGCTGCCCTCGGAGCGCGGGCGCGAGGCGCTCGCCTTGTAGAAGCGGTCGAAGACGTGCGGCAGCACCTCCTCGGGGATGCCGGGGCCGTGGTCCCGGACCTCGATCCGCAGTTCGTGCTCGCCCGGGCGCACCGAGACCCGCACCGGCGACCCGCCGTGCTTGAGGGCGTTGCCGATCAGGTTGGCCAGGATCACGTCCAGGCGGCGCGGGTCCAGGCGGGCCATGATCCCGCGCTCCGCGTCCAGCTCCACGGCGTCCAGCCAGGCGCGCGCGTCGATGCAGGCGGTGACCTGGTCGGCGACATCCACCGTGTCCAGGACCAGGCGTGCGGTCCCCGCGTCGAAGCGGGTCACCTCCATCAGGTTCTCCACCAGGTCGTGCAGCCTCCGGGTCTCGCTGACCACGAGGTTCACCGCCGGGGCGATCATCGGGTCGAGCGCGTCCGCCTCGTCCTCCAGCACCTCGGTGACGGCGGTCAGCGCGGTGAGCGGCGTCCGCAGCTCGTGGGACATGTCCGCGACGAAGCGACGGCTGGACTCCTCCCGCGCGCTCATGTCGGCGACCTTCTTCTCCAGGGAGGCGGCCGTCTTGTTGAAGGTTCTGGACAGCTCGGCCAGCTCGTCGGTGCCGGAGACGCTCAGGCGGGTGTCCAGCTTGCCCTCGCCCAGCCGCCGGGCGGCCTCGCCCAGCCGGTGGACCGGCCGGAGCACCGTGGTCGCGGCCGCCTGCGCCAGCAGCGCGGACCCGATCAGCGCCAGCAGCGTGGCGATGGCGAGCGACCAGCCCAGCGAGGCCAGGTCCGCCCGCTCCTGCTCCAGCGACTTCAGCAGATAGCCGCTGGGCCCGCCGCCGACGATCCGGCTGCCGCCCACCAGGTAGGGCTCCCCGTCGCGCTCGATGCGCTGCCAGTACAGGTGGTAGGCCACGGGGTTGCCCTCGCCCACCTCCTGCCGGTCGTCGACCGCGTTCCGCAGCGACGCGGGGACGTCCTCCATGGTGAACAGGTCGCGGTCGGACACCCCGGCGATCTGCTTGCCCTCGGCGTTCTCGCCGACCAGCACCACTCCGTAGTCGCCGCCGCCGGTCATCTGCTCGGCGGTGCGCTGGAGTTCGGTCTGGGTGGGGCGCAGCGGCAGTGCGGCCGCCCGGGTCTGCATCTCGCGCCGGAAGTCGTCCAGCGCGGCGTCCTGGGTGCGGGTGAGGACCGCCTCGCGGTTGAGCCAGTAGGCGATGCCGGAGGCGGACACCGCCGCGGTGAGCGCCACCAGGGCGAAGACCACGACCAGGCGCAGCCGCAGGCTCGTCAGGCGGAGCCGGGTGAATATCCCGCGCCGCTCGTCGGCCGTGTCCGTCCCGTCCCGGTCCTGCGCGTGCTCCTGCCCGCTCACCGCCCGGTCCCTTCCGCCGCCGGGGCGGCGGGGTGGGGGGACGCCGTGCGGGGCGCGGGTGCCGGGGGCCTCACTGCGGGACGTCCAGCCGGTAGCCGACGCCGCGGACCGTGCGGATCAGGGTCGGGGAGGAGGGCACGTCCTCCACCTTGGCCCGCAGGCGCTGCACGCAGGCGTCGACCAGCCGGGAGTCGCCCAGGTAGTCGTGCTCCCACACCAGTCGCAGCAACTGCTGCCGCGACAGGGCCTGTCCGGGGCGGCGGCTGAGCTCCAGCAGCAGCCGCAGCTCGGTGGGCGTCAGCTGGAGGTCGTCGCCGTTCTTGGTCACGGTCATCGCGGAGCGGTCGATCACGAGGGCGCCGAAGGTCGCGGAGTCGGTGGACTCGCGCTCGCCCCGGCGCAGCACCGCGCGGATCCGCGCGTCCAGCACCCGCCCCTGGACCGGTTTGACCACGTAGTCGTCGGCGCCCGACTCCAGCCCGACCACCACGTCGATGTCGTCGCTGCGCGCCGTCAGCAGGATGATCGGCAGCTGGTCGGTGCGCCTGATCCGCCGGCACACCTCGAAGCCGTCGATCCCGGGCAGCATCACGTCCAGCACGATCAGGTCCGGCCGCTGCTCGCGCAGCAGCTGGAGTCCGTCCTCGCCCGTGGCCGCCGTGGCCACACGGTGGCCCTGGCGGGTGAGGGAGAGTTCGAGGGCCGTGCGGATGGCGTCGTCGTCCTCGATCAGCAACAGGAAAGGCACGGCCCCATTCTGGCCCATGCCCCGCGCGGGGACGACTCCCCGGTGCGCGGCGGCGCCGCGGTCCTCTGTGACGCGCCTGTGACAGTCGGCGGACACCGTCATGAAGGAGCCAGGGCAGGCTTCTTGTCACACCGAAGGAAGCAGACTCCACTCGACGGGGGGCGCGAGATGACCGCAGTGCGCAGCACCACCTCAAGCGCAGTCGTCACGCGTCTCCACGACGTCGTGCGGAGTGCGGAGAAGTCCGGCGCCGTGAACGGGCGGGGGTGCGTTCGCGGCGCCGGGCGCCAGTACCGGGCGCCGCACGGGGAGCAGGGCCGCACCGCCTACATGGCGGTGGTGGACACCCCGGCGGGAGTGCCCGCGCAGGCGCAGGGGGAGGCGGCCGAGGGGCGGGCCTCCGGCTCGGAGGCGGAGTTCACCGCCTACGTCCAGGAGCGCCGGGCCTCCCTGTACGCCACGGCCTACCACCTCACGGGGGACCGTCACGAGGCCGAGGACCTGCTCCAGAGCGCGCTGTTCTCCACCTACCGCGCCTGGGACCGGATCAGCGACAAGGGGGCGGTCGGCGGCTATCTGCGCCGCACCATGACGAACCTCCACATCAGCGCCTGGCGTCGGCGCAAGCTCAACGAGTACCCGACGGAGGAGCTGCCGGAGACGGTCGGCGACACCGACGCGATGCGCGGCACCGAACTGCGCGCGGTGCTCTGGCAGGCGCTCGCGAGGCTTCCCGAGCTCCAGCGCACCATGCTGGTCCTGCGCTACTACGAGGGCCGCACGGACCCGGAGATCGCGGACATCCTGGACATCAGTGTCGGGACGGTGAAGTCGAGCATCTGGCGGTCCCTCCGCCGGCTGCGCGAGGACGAGGTCCTCAGCTTCGGCCGAGACCTGGAGGAGTCCTTCGGCGAGCTGGTGGCCTGAAGGACGCGGAGAAGTCCGCCGCCACCTGGGGGGAGGCGGCGGGAGCGGGGTCCACGGGGGACACGGGGATCCCGCACCACGGGGGAGCAAGGGGGGCGCACGGCCCGCCGCCTCGGGGGAGGCGGCGGGAGCAGGATCCGCGGGGGACACGGGGATCCACGGGGGATGGACGCGGGGCAGGACGGACCGGGGGGTTCGGTCCGGCCCCGCGTCGCCGTGTGCGCGGCGCGGGCCGCCGGGTCGTGTCCGCACATCCCGCCTGACGCGTGCACGGGCGGACGGCGCCGTGTGCGCAGCCGACGACCTGGGCCCGGCCCGACCGGGACTTCAGGCGGTCAGCCGGACGGCAGGCTTGCGGCACCGCCCGGCGGCGGCGTCGGCCAGCCGCCCCAGGGCCTCGTCCCGGCCGCACGGGTGGGCCCCCAGTCCGACCTGGCGGGCCACGATGCCCCGCTCGGCGCGCATCAGGCGCCACCCCCGCCGCAGCAGCACCGGCACCGACTTGCGCCCCTCGCGCAGATCCCGGGCGAAGCGGCGGCGGAACGTCGTGGACGGACGGCCCCGCAGGCACAGCGCGTCCGCGAGCAGGCCGAGCTCCTGGCAGCGCCCCACGATCTCGGCGGCGAAGATGCCCTCCGCGACGAACAGCGGTGTGCGCGCGATGTCGAGGGAGTCGGTGCCGACGCGGGAGCTGGTCGCGAGCGAGTACACGGGCACCTCGGTGCGGCCCGTGGCGCAGAGCTCGCCGATCGCCGCCACGGCGGCGTCGGCGTCCCAGGACGCCGGCGAGTCCCAGTCGATGTCGGTGCTGCCCGTCACCAGGGGGAGCGTCGGGTCGTTGCCCTCCTTGTAGAAGTCGTCCAGGCGCAGCACCGGAAGGCCGGTGCGGGCGGCGAGGGACGACTTGCCGGAGCCGGAGGGGCCCGCGAGCAGTACGACGCGGGTCGGTATGGGTCGGGAACTCACGGGAGACAAGTCTGACGCATGAAAAGCGGGGGACAACCCCCGAGGGCGCGGTGGGTAGCCGGGCTCACACCCCCCGACCACGCTCCGCTGACCGATGCTCACTCATCCAGACAAGGAACGACATGGCTCGTCACGCAGCTTCCCCCCGGCGCCGCGGCACCCTGGTGCGCACCGGACTGACCCTGGCCGCGGCCGGTGCGGCCCTCGGAGCGGGCGCCGCCGCCGCCCAGGCCGCACCCGCCCCGGTCGCGGCCCCCGTCGGCGTGGACCCGGCGTCCGCCGCCGCGCCACTGGACACCGTCACGGGCGTGGCCGCCCGGTCGGTGGCGGGCGTCGGCGAGCTCAAGAGCCTCCAGCTCCACCCGCTGGCCAACACCGGCGTGGACCCCCTGGACAACGCGGTCGGCACCCAGGTCGCCGACTTCCAGCCGGTGAGCACCGCGCTGGTCACGGACAACGTCACCCGGGGCCAGGCGCTGGAGGACCTCCCCGTGGCCGGGCCGCTGGCGGGGACGCTGCTGCCGTAGGTGCCGCGCCCCGGGCCACGCCCGGGAGGGAGCACCCACGGCGGGAAGCCCCCGGCGCGGACGGGCGCCGGGGGCTTCGGACGGGAGGGCCGCCGAGGGCCCGGGGGCTCAGTAGGCCGAGCCGGAGGCTCCCAGGGAGCCCGTGGGGTGCCAGACCGTCTTGGTCTCCAGGAAGGCGGTCAGGCGCCCGGTGCCCGGCGCCGCGGTGAAGTCCACGGGCTGCGGACGCAGCACGCGCTTGAGGTTGTCCGCCGCGGCCGTCTCCAGCTCCCTGGCCAGGTCCTCGTCCGCGCCGGCCAGGTCGATGGCGTTGACGTCCTGGTGGGAGGCGAGCGGGGCCGCGATCTCCGCGGTGCGCCCGGAGAGGATGTTGACCACGCCGCCGGGCACGTCGGAGGTGGCGAGCACCTCGGCCAGCGACAGCGCCGGCAGCGGCGCCCCCTCGGAGGCCACCACCACGACGGTGTTGCCGGTGGCGATCGCCGGGGCGACGACCGACACCAGCCCCAGGAACGAGGACTCCTGCGGGGCCAGGACGGCCACCACGCCCGTCGGCTCCGGGGTCGACAGGTTGAAGAAGGGCCCGGCGACCGGGTTCGCCCCGCCCACCACCTGGGCGATCTTGTCGGTCCAGCCGGCGTACCAGACCCAGCGGTCGATCGCGGCGTCCACCACCGCGGCGGCCTTCGACTTCGACAGGCCCTCCGCGTCCGCGACCTCGCGCACGAACTGGTCCCGGCGCCCCTCCAGCATCTCCGCGACGCGGTAGAGGACCTGGCCCCGGTTGTAGGCCGTGGCCCCCGACCAGCCGCCGAACGCCTTGCGCGCGGCGACCACCGCGTCACGGGCGTCCTTGCGGGAGGACAGGGGTGCGTTCGCCAGCCACTTGCCCTTGGAGTCCGTCACCTCGTACACCCGGCCGCTCTCGGAGCGGGGGAACTTGCCCCCGACGTACAGCTTGTAGGTCTTGAAGACGCCCAGACGGTCCGCGTCCACCGTGCTCTTCATCGCGCGCCCTCCGGGCTCGTCGGGGCGAGGTACGCCTCCAGACCGTGACGGCCGCCCTCGCGGCCGTAGCCCGACTCCTTGTAGCCGCCGAAGGGCGACGTCGGGTCGAACTTGTTGAACGTGTTGGCCCACACCACGCCCGCCCGGAGCCGGTTCGCCACCGCCAGGATGCGCGAGCCCTTCTCCGTCCAGATCCCGGCGGACAGGCCGTACTGGCTGTTGTTGGCCTTGGCGACCGCCTCGTCCGGGGTGCGGAACGTCAGGACCGACAGCACCGGGCCGAAGATCTCGTCGCGGGCGATCGTGTGCGCCTGGGTGACGTTGGTGAACAGCGTCGGGGCGAACCAGTAGCCCGAACTCGGCAGCGCGCAGGCGGGCGACCAGCGCTCGGCGCCCTCCGCCTCGCCCTTCTCCACCAGCGAGGTGATCCGGGCGAGCTGCTCCTCGGAGTTGATCGCGCCGATGTCGGTGTTCTTGTCCAGCGGGTCGCCGAGGCGCAGCGTGGACAGCCGGCGCTTGAGCGAGTCGAGCAGCTCGTCCTGGATCGACTCCTGGACCAGCAGGCGCGAGCCCGCGCAGCAGACCTGGCCCTGGTTGAAGAAGATGCCGCCGATGATGCCCTCGACGGCCTGGTCGAGGGGGGCGTCGTCGAAGACGATGTTGGCGCCCTTGCCGCCCAGCTCCAGGGTGACCTTCTTGCCGGTGCCCGCGACCTGGCGGGCGATGGCCTTGCCGACCGCGGTGGAGCCGGTGAAGGCGACCTTGTCGATCCCGGGGTGCTCCACCAGCGCGGCGCCGGCGTCGCCGTAGCCGGGCAGGATGTTGACCACGCCCCTGGGCAGACCGGCCTGGCGGCAGATGTCAGCGAAGAACAGCGCCGACAGCGGGGTGGTCTCGGCGGGCTTGAGCACCACCGTGTTGCCCGCGGCGAGCGCCGGGGCGATCTTCCACGCCAGCATCAGCAGCGGGAAGTTCCACGGGATGACCTGCCCGGCCACGCCCAGCGGGCGGGGGTTCGGCCCGAGGCCGGCGTGCTCCAGCTTGTCGGCCCAGCCCGCGTAGTAGAAGAAGTGCGCCGCGACCAGGGGCAGGTCCGCGTCGCGGGTCTCCCTGATCGGCTTGCCGTTGTCCAGGGTCTCCAGGACGGCCAGCTCGCGGCTGCGCTCCTGGATGATCCGGGCGATCCGGAACAGGTACTTGGCGCGCTCGCCGCCCGGCAGCGCGGACCACTTCTCGAACGCCCGGCGGGCGGCCTTCACCGCGCGGTCGACGTCCTCGGAGCCGGCCCGGGCGACCTCGGAGAGCACCTCCTCGCTGGACGGGGAGACGGTCTTGAAGACCTTGCCGTCGGCGGCGTCGGCGAACTCGCCGTCGATGAACAGGCCGTACGACGGAGCGATGTCGACGATCGCCCGCGACTCGGGAGCGGGCGCGTACTCGAATACGGAAGCCATGTTGATCAGTCCACCGTCACGTAGTCGGGGCCGGAGTAGCGGCCCGTGGCGAGCTTCTGACGCTGCATCAGCAGGTCGTTCAGCAGGCTTGAGGCGCCGAAGCGGAACCAGTGGCTGTCCAGCCAGTCCGCGCCCGCGGTCTCGTTCACCAGCACCAGGAACTTGATCGCGTCCTTGGACGTGCGGATCCCGCCTGCGGGCTTCACGCCCACCTGCACTCCAGTCTGCTCCCGGAAGTCGCGCACGGCCTCCAGCATCAGCAGGGTGTTCGCCGGAGTGGCGTTCACCGCGACCTTGCCGGTCGAGGTCTTGATGAAGTCGGCGCCCGCGAGCATCCCGAGCCAGGAGGCGCGGCGGATGTTGTCGTACGTGGAGAGCTCGCCCGTCTCGAAGATGACCTTCAGGCGGGCGGACCCGCCGGCCTCCTTCACCGCCAGGATCTCCTCGTACACCTTCAGGTACTTCCCGGCGAGGAAGGCGCCGCGGTCGATCACCATGTCGATCTCGTCCGCCCCGGCGGCGACGGCGTCGCGGGTGTCCGCGAGCTTCACGTCGAGCGCGGCGCGGCCCGCGGGGAAGGCGGTGGCCACGGAGGCGACCTTGACGTCGGCGCCGTTCAGTGCCGCCTTGGCGGTCGCCACCATGTCGGGGTAGACGCAGACCGCCGCGGTGTGCGGGGCGGTCCGGTCGGTCGGGTCGGGGTTGACGGCCTTGGCCGCGAGCGCCCGGACCTTGCCCGGGGTGTCCGCGCCTTCCAGCGTCGTCAGGTCGATCATCGAGATGGCCAGGTCGATCGCGTACGCCTTGGCGGAGGTCTTGATCGAGCGGGTGCCGAGGGACGCGGCGCGCGCCTCCAGGCCGACGGCGTCGACGCCGGGCAGCCCGTGGAGGAAGCGGCGCAGCGCACCGTCGGACGCGGTCACGTCGGAGAGTGCAGCTGGTGCATTGGTGGGCATGGTCACCAGGGCAGCATATCTACGCGCGTAGCGGCCTGTACAGGGGGTGCGCGTGATCGACACCGGCGCCCGGCGGACGGCTCCCCCGGAGGCCGTCGGGAGCGGGGCGGGCCGCCGGTGTCCGGCCTGCTCCGGCCCGCACCGCGCGGCCGCGGCCCGGGGCTCCCCGGCGGGGCCCGTACGGCAGAATCGGGTGCATGACGCCTCCCGATCAGCCCGCGCAGCCCGCCCCCGACGCCGACGGCGCCCACGAGCGGGTCCACCGGTCGACCGGCGCCATGGCCGGCGGCGCGGTGATGCTCGCGCTCGTCGGCTGGATCACGGTCGACGCCCTCCTGCGCGGGGAGGGGCGCACGCCCTGGCTCGCCCTCGCCGGCGCGCTCCTCGCGGTGCCCCTGATCGTCGCCTTCACCTTCCGTCCGGCCGTATGGGCCGACGGGCGGCGCCTGCGGATCCGGAACCCGTTCCGCACGATCGTCCTGCCGTGGAGCACCGTCGCCGACGTGCGCGCCGGCTACTCCAGCGAGGTCTTCACCGAGGGCGGCGACAAGTACCAGCTGTGGTCCATCCCCGTCTCGCTGCGGCAGCGCAAGCAGGCGGCCCGCCGGCAGGCGCGCGCGGGCTCCGGCGGCCCGCGCGGCCGGGTGCAGGACCACACCCGCCACCACGACCCCCGACCCGGTACGGCCCCCGCCGACCGGGCCGTCGCCGAGCTGCGGGAGATGGCCGAGCGCCTGGGGAGCGCCCCGGAGGCGCAGGGCGAGGCGCGCGTGCGCTGGGCCTACGAGGTGCTGGCCCCGGCGGCCGCCGGGGCCCTGCTCCTCGCCGTGCTCCTCGCGACGGGCTGAGCCGGGACCGGCGCCCCGCGCGCCGGGGCGGCCGCGGCCCCGCACCCGCCCCGGGCAGGCCCGGGGGCCTGCCCGGGGCGGCGCCGGGTCAGGCCGCCGGAAGCCCGGCCGCCGCGGCCAGGTCGCGCTTGACCGCCGCGAGCACCGAGGCCGCGCGCTCCCGGGCGGCACCCAGGGCCCCGCGGTCCGCCACCGGGACGACGACCTCCAGGTAGCACTTCAGCTTGGGCTCCGTGCCGCTCGGCCGGACGATCACCCGGGCGGAGAACTCGCCCGTGAGGCGGTAGCGCAGACCGTCGGTGGGCGGCAGCCCGCCCGAGCCCTCCGCCAGGTCCTCCGCCGAGGACACCCGCAGACCGGCGAGCGAGGCGGGCGGCGCGGTGCGCAGGGTGTCCATCGCCCGGGCGATGACCCCCAGGTCCTCCACCCGTACCGACAGCTGGTCCGTGGCGTGCAGCCCGTGCTCGACGGCCAGGTCGTCCAGCAGGTCGTCCAGGGTGCGGCCCTGCTCCTTGAGCTCGGAGACCAGCTCGGCCACGAGCAGCGCCGCCGTGATGCCGTCCTTGTCCCGGACGCCCTCGGGGTCGACGCAGTAGCCCAGCGCCTCCTCGTAGCCGTAGCGCAGGCCCTCCACCCGGGCGATCCACTTGAAGCCGGTCAGGGTCTCCTCGTACGGGAGCCCCGCCGCCCCGGCGATGCGGCCCAGCAGCGAGGAGGACACGATGGACTCCGCGAACACCCCGGTCGCGCCCTTGCGCACCAGGTGCGCGGCGAGCAGGGCACCGACCTCGTCGCCGCGCAGCATCCGCCAGCCGCCCTCGGCCGAGGCGTCGGGCACGGCCACCGCGCAGCGGTCCGCGTCCGGGTCGTTGGCGATCACCACGTCGGGCGCCACCGCGCGGGCCGCCTCGAAGGCCAGGTCCATGGCGCCCGGCTCCTCCGGGTTGGGGAACGCCACGGTCGGGAACTCCGGGTCCGGGTCGGCCTGCTCGGCCACCAGGGCCGGGGCGGGGAAGCCCGCGCGCGCGAAGGCGGCCGTGAGCACCCCCCGGCCGACGCCGTGCATCGCCGTGTAGACGACGCGCGCGGTGCGCGGCGAGCCGGGGCTCAGCACCGCGTCGGTGCGCTCCAGGTACGCCTGGACGACCTCCTCGCCGAGCACGGTCCAGCCCGACTCGGCGCGCGGCACGGCGTCGAGACCGGTGATCGCGGCGATCTCGGCGGCGATGCCGGTGTCCGCGGGCGGGACGATCTGGGAGCCGTCGCCGAGGTAGACCTTGTAGCCGTTGTCCCGCGGCGGGTTGTGGCTGGCGGTGACCTCCACACCGGCGACCGCGCCCAGCCGCCTTATGGCGAAGGCCAGCACGGGCGTGGGCAGCGGGCGGGGCAGCACGGCGGCCCGCAGGCCGGCGGCCGTCATCACGGCGGCGGTGTCCCGGGCGAAGTCCTCGGAACGGTGGCGGGCGTCGTAGCCGACGACCACCAGCCCGCCGTCCTCCCCGCGGGCCCTGAGATAGGCGGCCAGTCCCGCGGCGGCGCGGATGACCACGGCGCGGTTCATCCGCATGGGCCCCGCACCCAGCTCGCCGCGCAGGCCCGCGGTGCCGAACTGGAGCGTGCCGGAGAACCGGTCGCCCAGCGCGTCGAGGTCGCGCGCCTCGATCAGCGCGGCCAGCTCCGCCCTCGTGACGGGGTCCGGGTCCTCCGCGAGCCATGCCTCGGCCCGTGCGATGAGGTCGTCCTGCACGGTTGCTCCGCCTCTCCTGTGTGCGTCCGTACGTCGTCGTCCCGGCCGGGGTGGGGTGGGGATGCGTACGGGCGCGGCGGGGCCGGGCCCGCCGCGCCCGTCTGCGGGGTCCCTCAGATGCGTGCGAGCACCCGGGTGAGCAGCTCGCCCATCCGCGCCGCGGAGTCGCGGCCAGCCTGGAGGACCTCCTCGTGGTTCAGCGGTTCGCCCGACAGGCCGGCCGCCAGGTTGGTGACCAGGGAGATGCCGAGCACCTCGGCGCCGGCCTCGCGGGCCGCGATCGCCTCCAGCACGGTGGACATGCCGACGAGGTCGCCGCCCATGGCCCGGACCATGCCGATCTCGGCCGGGGTCTCGTAGTGCGGGCCGGGGAACTGGACGTAGACACCCTCCTCCAGGCTCTCGTCCACCTCCTTGCACAGCGCCCGCAGCCGCCGCGAGTAGAGGTCGGTCAGGTCGACGAAGTTGGCGCCGACGATGGGGGAGGCGGCCGTCAGGTTGATGTGGTCGCTGATCAGGACCGGCTGGCCGGGGCGCATGCCCTCGCGCAGGCCGCCGCAGCCGTTGGTCAGCACGACCGTCTTGCAGCCGGCGGCGACCGCGGTGCGCACCCCGTGGGCGACCGGGGCCACGCCGCGGCCCTCGTAGAAGTGGGTGCGGCCGAGGAAGACGAGTGCGCGCTTGTCGCCGATCCGGTAGGAGCGGACCTTGCCGCCGTGGCCCTCGACCGCGGGCGGCGGGAAGCCGGGCAGCTCGGTGACGGGGAACTCGGCCTCGGGGGCGCCGAGCGCGTCCACCGCGGGGGCCCAGCCGGAACCCATCACCAGCGCCACGTCGTGGGTTTCGGTGCCGGTCAGCTCGCGCAGGCGCCCGGCGGCGGCGTCGGCAGCGGCAAGGGGGTCGGCGAGGGCGCCGAGGGAGTCCGGATTCACAGATGCGTTCACGCCGACGAGGGTAACCCGTCGAGCCCTACGCGCGTAGATGACGCAGCCCACGGAGCCCGGATCGTTGCCTTGTCGTTTCCGACGAACCCGTCGCGCGGGCCGCCTCCGGATGGCACCGGAGGCTCCCGGGGGTGCTCCCCGGCCGCCTCAGCAGGGGCGCTTGCGCAGCTCCATCACGTAGTCGTGAGGGGCGCCCGCGGACTCCGCCGCGTCCGCGATCTCGCCCAGGTAGCGGGCGGACGGCAGGCCGCCCTCGTAGGCGTTGAGCACGTACACCCAGGCGGGCTCCTCGCCGTCCAGGGTGTGCACCCGCACCCGCATCCGCCGGTAGATGTCGAGCCCGACGCCCTCCCAGCGGTCCATCGAGTCCTCGTCCATCGGCGCGATGTCGTAGAGCGCGACGAAGACCTGGGAGCGGGGCGCCTCGACGATGGTGGCCAGTGCCCCCTCCCATCCCATCTGCTCCCCGCCGAAGGTCAGCCTCCAGCCGTTCAGCCAGCCGGTGCTGCGCAGCGGTGAGTGCGGTGCGCGGCGGGACATCAGCCGCGCGTCGAGGTTGCCGGCGTACGCGGCGTAGAGCGACATGGGATCGAGGGTACGGGAGCGCGGCGCGGGCCGGTCGGCGCTCCGGGGCGGGACGGTGCCCCGGGCGGGGGCGCCGCGCCCCCGTGCGCAGGCCGGGGCGCGGTTGCCGCCCCCGGGGCGAGAAGCCGCACGGGGTGCGGGACAATGAGGTACGTACTGCATTCCCCCGGGGGCCCTCCCCGGACCCCCGGCAGAAGCGGGCAGGCGGGCCGGGAACGACAATGCGAGGCGGACTTTTTCGTGACCCGGATCGTGATCATCGGCGGCGGACCCGGCGGATACGAGGCGGCCCTGGTGGCCGCCCAGCTCGGTGCGGAGGTGACCGTCGTCGACTGCGACGGTCTGGGCGGGGCCTCGGTGCTCACCGACTGCGTGCCCTCGAAGACCCTCATCGCCACCGCAGAGGTGATGACGACCTTCGACTCCTCCTACGAGGAGCTCGGCATCATCGTGGCGGACGACACCCCGCCACTGGAGCAGGCCGCCCGGGTCGTCGGCGTGGACCTCGGCAAGGTGAACCGCCGTGTGAAGCGGCTGGCCCTCGCCCAGTCGCACGACATCACGGCCTCGGTCACCCGCGCCGGGGTGCGCGTGATGCGGGGCCGCGGGCGCCTGGAGGGACTGCAGGCCTCGGACGGCTCCCGCACCGTGGCCGTCCGGGCCGCCGACGGCAGTGAGGAGCGGCTGACGGCCGACGCCGTCCTGGTCGCCACCGGCGGCCACCCGCGGGAGATCCCCGACGCGCAGCCCGACGGCGAGCGCATCCTCAACTGGACCCAGGTGTACGACCTGACCGAGCTTCCCGAGGAGCTCATCGTGGTCGGCTCGGGCGTCACCGGCGCCGAGTTCGCCGGCGCCTACCAGGCGCTCGGCTCGCGGGTCACCCTGGTCTCCTCGCGCGACCGCGTGCTGCCCGGCGAGGACCCGGACGCGGCGGCGGTGCTGGAGGACGTCTTCCGGCGCCGCGGCATGAACGTGATGGCCCGCTCGCGCGCCCAGTCCGCCAAGCGGGCCGGCGACCGGGTCGAGGTCACCCTCGCCGACGGCCGGGTCATCTCCGGCACCCACTGCCTGATGGCCGTCGGCGCGGTGCCCAACACCGAGGGCATGGGCCTGGAGGAGGCGGGCGTCCGGCTGAAGGACTCCGGCCACATCCGCACCGACCGCGTCTCGCGGACCTCGGCGCCCGGCGTCTACGCGGCCGGCGACGTGACCGGCGTGTTCGCCCTCGCCTCGGTCGCGGCGATGCAGGGGCGCATCGCGATGTACCACTTCCTCGGCGACGCGGTGGCCCCGCTGGACCTGAAGACCGTCTCGTCCAACGTCTTCACCGACCCGGAGATCGCGACCGTCGGCTACACCCAGGCGGACGTGGACGCCGGGAAGATCGACGCCCGCGTCGTCAAGCTGCCGCTGCTGCGCAACCCCCGCGCCAAGATGCAGGGCATCCGGGACGGCTTCGTGAAGATCTTCTGCCGTCCGGGCACGGGCATCGTGGTCGGCGGTGTCGTCGTCGCGCCGCGCGCCTCGGAGCTGATCCACCCCATCTCGATCGCGGTCGACAACAACCTGACGGTGGAACAGATCGCAAACGCTTTCACCGTGTACCCGTCCCTGTCGGGCTCGATCGCCGAAGTGGCACGGCAGCTGCACACCCGCAAGGCGTCCGGCGAGGGCTGAGCGGCCCGCCCGGCAGGGAGAAACCCGGCGAACTCCGGGCACTTGTCGCGGGAACCGGTCAACAGAGGGGTCGCCTATATCACTTGGCGACCCCTCAAGTGCACAGTTTCCGTTATCCGGTGCATGGAGCTGAAAACACACGTGCCGTGGGGTTACTGTCGGTTTCGTGTTCGCTGCAGAACGTCGTCAACTGATCCTCGAAATGGTGCGCGCCAACGGAGCCGTGTCGCTCCGTGAGCTCGCCCGCGTCGTCCAGACCTCCGAAGTGACCGTCCGGCGTGACGTGCGGGCACTGGAGGCAGAAGGACTCCTCGACCGCCGCCACGGCGGTGCGGTGCTGCCGGGCGGTTTCACCCGCGAATCCGGCTTCCCGCAGAAATCCCTCTCCGCGACCGCGGAGAAGACCGCCATCGCCGACCTCGCCGCGGGGCTCGTCGAAGAGGGCGAGGCCGTCGTGGTCGGCGCCGGGACCACCACGCAGGAGCTGGCCCGCCGGCTCGCCCGCGTCCCCGGCCTGACGGTGGTGACCAACTCCCTGCTGGTCGCCCAGGCCCTCGCCCACGCCAACCGCGTGGAGGTCGTGATGACCGGCGGGACCCTGCGGGGTTCCAACTACGCGCTGGTCGGCAGCGGCGCGGAGCAGTCCCTCCAGGGCCTGAGGGTCTCGCGGGCCTTCCTGTCCGGGAGCGGGCTGACCGCCGAGCGGGGGCTGTCCACGTCCAACATGCTCTCCGCGAGCGTGGACCGGGCCCTGGTGCAGGCGGCCGCGGAGGTGGTGGTCCTCGCCGACCACACCAAGCTGGGCACCGACACCATGTTCCAGACCGTGCCCACCGACGTCATCACCCGGCTGGTCACCGACGAACCCCCCGCCCACGACGACCGGGCCGCGACGGAGCTCCAGGCCCTGGCCGACCAGGGCGTGCAGATCGCGGTGGCCGGAGCGGAGGCCCCCGCGGGGGGCGGGGCCCGCCACGAGGTGCCGCTGCCGGGGCAGCGCCGTACCCGCGGCGGGCTGCGGAGCGCGCCGGGTGCGCTCGCTCCCGAGGTGCTGCCGGAGCGCGGTGCCGCCCGCGTGGCGGACCTGCGCCGCCGCTGAGCGGGGCGGGTACGGGCGCCCCTGGGGAGGCGCCGCGCCCGGCGGGTCAGGGGCGCAGGCCGCGCAGGGTGAGGTGCAGCAGGCGGTCCGCCAGACCGGCATCGTGCGGGTCCTGCTCCGCGGCGAGTGCGATCGCGTTGGTCAGCTGCATCAGATCACCGATCGAGACGTCGGCCCTGACCGCGCCGTCCTCCTGGGCCCGCCGCAGCAGCACCGCGCCCGCCTCCCGCAGGGGCACACTGCACGAGGCCAGCGCGGAGCCCGAGTCCGCCGCGCAGGACATCAGCGCGCGGGCCAGGCCCCGGTACTCACCCGTGTGGGCGATCAGCGTGCGCAGCCACTCCACCAGCGCCGCGCACGGGTCCTCGGCGTCCGCCAGTTCGCCGGACCGCTCCAGGAGCGCGGCCAGCGCGTCCTGGAAGACGGCGCTGAGCATCGCCTGCCGGGTCGGGAAGTGCCGGTAGAGCGTGCCGATGCCGACCCCCGAGCGGCGTGCGATCTCCTCCAGCGAGGCGTCCGTGCCGTGCGCGGCGAAGACGGCACGCGCCTCGGTGAGCAGACGCTCGTAGTTGCGGCGCGCGTCGGCGCGCTTGGGCCTGGTGTCGGTCACGCCGTCCAGGATGCCGGACGGCGGCGCCCGGTGGTGCCGCCCGGGCGGACCGGGTGCGGACGCGCGCGGGCCCCCGGCACGCTGCCGGGGGCCCGCACGGACGTGGTGCCTCGGACGTCAGTCCTTGATCTCGCAGATCGTGGCGCCGGAGGTGAGCGAGGCGCCGACCTCGGCGGCCAGGCCCTTGACGGTGCCGGAGCGGTGGGCGTTCAGCGGCTGCTCCATCTTCATGGCCTCCAGGACGACGATCAGATCGCCCTCCTTGACCTCCTGGCCCTCCTCGACCGCCACCTTGACGATGGTGCCCTGCATGGGCGAGGCGAGGGTGTCGCCCGAAGCGGCCGAGCCGGACTTCTTGGCCGCCCGGCGCTTGGGCTTGGCGCCCGCGGCGAGGCCGGTGCGGGCCAGGCTCATGCCGAGCGAGGAGGGCAGCGACACCTCCAGGCGCTTGCCGCCGACCTCGACCACGATGGTCTCGCGGCCCGGCTCGTCCTCCTCGGCGTCCCCGCCGCCAGGAGTGAAGGGCGGGATCTCGTTGACGAACTCGGTCTCGATCCAGCGGGTGTGGACGCGGAAGGGGTCGGCCGTGAACGCCGGGTCGGCGACGACGGCGCGGTGGAAGGGGATGGCCGTGGCCATGCCCTCGACCTCGAACTCCGCCAGCGCCCGGGCCGCCCGCTGCAGCGCCTGCTCCCGGGTCGCCCCGGTGACGACCAGCTTCGCCAGCAGCGAGTCCCACGCCGGGCCGATGACCGAACCGGACTCCACCCCCGCGTCCAGCCGCACACCCGGACCGGTCGGCGGGGAGAAACGGGTGACCGTGCCCGGAGCGGGCAGGAACCCCCGGCCCGGGTCCTCACCGTTGATACGGAACTCGAAAGAGTGACCCCGCACCGCCGGGTCCCCGTACCCCAGCTCCTCACCGTCCGCGATCCGGAACATCTCCCGCACCAGGTCGATCCCCGTGACCTCCTCGGTCACCGGGTGCTCCACCTGCAGACGCGTGTTCACCTCCAGGAACGAGATCGTGCCGTCGAGCCCCACCAGGAACTCCACCGTCCCCGCACCCACATACCCGGCCTCCTTCAGGATGGCCTTCGACGCCGCGTACAGCTCCGCGTTCTGCTCCGGCGTCAGGAACGGCGCCGGCGCCTCCTCCACCAGCTTCTGATGGCGGCGCTGCAACGAGCAGTCACGGGTGGAGACCACGACCACGTTGCCGTGCCGGTCGGCCAGGCACTGCGTCTCGACATGGCGCGGCTTGTCCAGGTAGCGCTCGACGAAGCACTCGCCGCGACCGAAGGCGGCGACCGCCTCGCGGACCGCGGAGTCGTACAGCTCCGGCACCTCCTCCAGGGTCCGGGCGACCTTCAGACCCCGGCCACCGCCACCGAAGGCGGCCTTGATCGCGATGGGCAGCCCGTGCTCCCGCGCGAAGGCCACCACCTCCTCCGCACCGGCCACCGGGTCCGGGGTGCCCGCCACCAGCGGGGCACCCGCACGCTGGGCGATATGACGCGCGGCCACCTTGTCACCCAGATCCCGGATCGCCTGCGGCGGCGGACCGATCCACGTCAGCCCCGCATCCAGGACCGCCTGCGCGAACTCCGCGTTCTCGGACAGGAACCCGTACCCCGGGTGCACCGCGTCCGCACCCGAGTCCGCCGCGGCCTGCAGCACCTTGCCGATGTCCAGATAACTGGCCGCCGGAGTGTCACCGCCCAGAGCGAACGCCTCGTCCGCCGCACGGACGTGCAGAGCATCCCGGTCCGGATCCGCGTAGACCGCCACGCTCACGATCCCCGCATCCCGGCACGCCCGGGCCACGCGGACAGCGATTTCGCCACGGTTGGCGATGAGCACCTTGCGCACGATGGCTCCCTCCTTGAAACAAGCTGAGTTTAGGGACTGCCGACACGGCCTTTCGACCCGTCCCCAATGGTGAGCTTGCCCACACGGAGCGTGATTCGAGGCTCGATCGAGCGCGAAATCCCTTGTCGCATCACGGTACGACGGGTTCTCTCCCAGCACAGTAGCCCTCCGGTGTGGTCAAGGTCTCTGTTCACCGGCCCACCGGCCTGGGGTGATTCTTTGTGGAGTCCCTACGAATGGACCAATCAAACTTTGCCGGGCGCCCGGGAGTGCCGCACCCCTTGTCCCCGCGTTTACCGGTCAGTAGCGTGCCGGTCGTCGTACGTACGTCCGGCAACGAGGGTTGGGGGCGCCGTGGTGCGCAGAACGGTGGCCGTGGCGGCCGCGCTGGTCCTGCTGGCGGAGGCCGTCGGCGTGGTCGTGCTCAACGGCATCATGGCCCGCTTCGTGTCGGGCCAGAACATGTCCCTGGACGGAATGGACCCGCAGGTGATGGCCGGAGGCACCTGGGCCCTCGGCATAGCCTCGGGCCTGTTCCTCGCGGCCTGCTCCGCGCTGCTGGCGCTGACCGGGGTCCGCGACCGGGCCCCCGGGAGAGCGGCGCGCATCCTGCTCGTCGTCTGCGCCGTCGCGCACGGCGTGCTCGGCGCCCTGGCGGTGGGACTGGTCGGCTGGGGCGCCTTCGCCTTCCTGATGGCCGTGCTCGGCCTGGTGGTCCTGCCGCTGGTCGCCTACGAACGCGACCCGGCCGCGCCCGCGGATCCCGGCGGCGGCCCCGAGGCCGCTGCGTCCGGAGCCGGACCGGGCGCCGCCCCGGCCTGAGCCGGTGCCGCGGGCGGCCCCGCCCTCAGGTCCACAGGTCGGTGACGGAGTGCCCCACCTCGGCGAGCAGTTGGCGCAGCAGGGGCAGCGACAGCCCGATGACGTTGCCGTGGTCCCCCTCGATCGCGTCCACGAAGGGCGCGGACCGGCCGTCCAGCGTGAACGCCCCCGCCACGTGCAGCGGTTCGCCGCTCGCCACGTAGGCCGCGATCTCCGCGTCCGAGGGCTCGCCGAAGCGGACCGTGGTCGACGCGGTCGCCGAGGCGCGGCGGCCGGTCACGGTGTCGATCACGCAGTGCCCGGTCCTGAGCACCCCGGCCCTGCCGCGCATCGCCTTCCAGCGGGCGGTCGCCTCCTCGGCGTCGGCGGGCTTGCCGTGCGCCACGCCGTCGAGGTCGAGCACGGAGTCGCAGGCCACCAGCAGCGAGCCGGCCGCCTCGGGGCGGGCCGCGACGGCCTCCGCCTTGGCCTCGGCCAGCAGCAGCGCCAGCTCCCCGGGGGTGGGCGCGCTCAGGGCGTCCTCGTCCACGCCGCTGACCAGGACGTGCGGGTCGAAACCGGCCTGGCGGAGGAGTCCGAGGCGGGCGGGGGAGGCGGAGGCGAGGACGAGGCGCATGGCGCCATGCTACGGGCGCCGCCACCCGGCACCGGACCCGGGCAGGGGCGCCCGCGGCCCCGTGCGGACGCGGTCAGCGCAGACCGGTCGCGACCATGGCGACCAGCATCGCGAGGGCCAGCAGCAGGCCCGCGCGGCGCAGCATCGCCTGCATGTCGCGCATCTCCTTCGGCGGCTCGTTCTCGGGATCGGACCAGAGCATGCCCCGATCCTGCCGCCCCGGCCGCGCCGCGGCCTGAGTACGCGTACTCAGGCCCGCCGGACGCACCCCGGCCCCGCGCCCCGGCCGGACCGGGCGGGCCCGCGCTCCGTCCCGGACGGCGCCCCGCCCGGGACGTCCCTCAGACCGGCCAGTAGGTGCGCCCCCAGGACCGCGGCCCCGGCTGGGGCCTGCGGGTGCGGGCGATGCGCGCGGGGTCCGACCACCCCTCCGGCACCGCCTCCGTCGCGCCCGCCGCCGCCTCGGCGGCCGCCGCGGCCCGCGCCCGGACGACGGCCAGGGCGGCCGCCAGCTCCTCGGGCGTCGGGTTTCCTCGTACGACCCTGATCATCGCTCAGCCTCCTACAGCGGGATGTTGCCGTGCTTCTTGGGAGGCAGGCTCTCCCGCTTGGTCCGCAGCTGCCGCAGCCCCTTGACGATGTGCGCGCGCGTCTCGGAGGGCATGACCACCGCGTCGATGTAGCCGCGCTCGGCGGCCGTGTACGGGTTCAGCAGCGCGTCCTCGTACTCCTGGATCAGCCGCGCCCGGGTCGCCTCCTGCTCCTCGGGGTCCTCCACGGCGGCGATGGTGCGGCGGTGCAGGATGTTGACCGCGCCCTGGGCGCCCATCACGGCGATCTGCGCCGTCGGCCACGCCAGGTTGAGGTCCGCGCCCAGGTGCTTGGAGCCCATCACGTCGTACGCCCCGCCGAACGCCTTGCGGGTGATGACGGTGATCAGCGGGACCGTCGCCTCCGCGTAGGCGTAGATCAGCTTGGCGCCGCGCCGGATGATGCCGCCGTACTCCTGGTCCACGCCCGGCAGGAAGCCGGGCACGTCCACGAAGGTCAGCACGGGGACGTTGAAGGCGTCGCAGGTGCGCACGAAGCGCGCGGCCTTCTCGGAGGCGTCGATGTCCAGGCAGCCGGCGAACTGCATGGGCTGGTTGGCGACGATGCCCACCGGGTGGCCCTCCACCCGTCCGAAACCGGTCACGATGTTCGGCGCGAACAGCGCCTGCGTCTCCAGGAACTCCGCGTCGTCGAGGACGTGCTCCACGACCGTGCGGATGTCGTAGGGCTGGTTCGCCGAGTCCGGGATCAGCGTGTCCAGCTCGAGGTCCTCCTCGCCGACGGCCGTGTCCGCGGCCTCGGGGAACGACGGCGGCTCCGAGAGGTTGTTCGACGGAAGGTAGGACAGCAGCGACTTGACGTACTCGATCGCGTCCTTCTCGTCGCCGGACATGTGGTGCGCCACGCCCGAGGTGCTGTTGTGGGTGCGCGCGCCGCCCAGCTCCTCGAAGCCCACGTCCTCGCCGGTCACCGTCTTGATGACGTCCGGGCCGGTGATGAACATGTGCGAGGTCTGGTCCACCATCACCGTGAAGTCCGTGATGGCCGGGGAGTACACCGCACCGCCCGCGCAGGGCCCCACCACCAGCGAGATCTGCGGGATGACGCCCGAGGCGTGGGTGTTGCGGCGGAAGATCTCGCCGTACATCCCGAGCGCGCTGACACCCTCCTGGATGCGGGCGCCGCCGGAGTCGTTGATGCCGACGACCGGGCAGCCGGTCTTCAGCGCGAAGTCCATCACCTTGATGATCTTCTGTCCGAACACCTCGCCGAGGGCGCCGCCGAAGACGGTGAAGTCCTGCGAGAACACCGCCACCGGGCGGCCGTCGACCGTGCCGTAGCCGGTGACCACGCCGTCGCCGTAGGGCCGGGTCCTCTCCAGCCCGAAGTTGGTCGAGCGGTGGCGGGCGAACTCGTCCAGCTCCACGAACGAGTCCTCGTCGAGCAGCAGCCCGATCCGCTCCCGGGCCGTCAGCTTGCCCTTGGCGTGCTGCTTCTCCACCGCACGAGCGGAGCCGGCGTGCGTCGCCTCGTGGATCCGGCGCTGGAGATCCGCGATCTTGCCCGCGGTGGTGTGGATGTCGATGGCTTCCGGCTCGGACATCGGGGTGCGGCTCCCTGACTGGTCGCGGGGACGGTGACGGAGGGGTCGGTGACGGAGTCGACGGAACGGGTTCCGTTGCTACCGGCTCGTAGCGTATCGGCGCCGATTGCGTTCGGCAGTGCGGCGTTTGCCACACCTAACCTGGGTTGCATGACGCCAGACAATGCGCCCGAGGGCGCGCACGCAAGCCGCTGGTCCGACCTCGACCGCCCGCCGCTGAACACCGCCTCGCTGCGCCGCGGCATCCTCGTCCCGGGCGGGCTGTGGACCTCCCTGGAGGTCGTCGCCTCGACCGGCTCCACCAACGCGGACCTGGTGGAACGTGCCGCCTCGCTGGAGGAGGGCGCCGTGCTGGTGGCCGAGGAGCAGACCGCCGGGCGCGGCCGCCTCGACCGCAGCTGGACCGCCCCGGCCCGCTCCGGCCTGTTCGTCTCCGTGCTGCTGCGGCCCGGTGCGGGCGTCCCCGTCGAGCGCTGGGGCTGGCTCCCGCTGCTCGCCGGAGTCGCCGCCGCGACCGGCCTGGCCCGGTCGGCGGGGACGGACATGTCCCTCAAATGGCCCAACGACCTGCTGGTGACCGTGGACGGCGAGGAGCGCAAGACCGGCGGGATCCTCGCCGAGCGGGCGGGCGGGGACGCGGTGGTGCTCGGCATCGGCGTCAACGTCACGCTGCGCGCCGACGAGCTGCCCGTCCCGGGGGCGGGCTCGCTGGCCCTGGCGGACGCCGTCTCCACCGACCGGGACCCGCTGCTGCGGTCCGTGCTGCGCGCGCTGGAGGAGTGGTACGCGCGGTGGCGGGCGGCGGGCGGCGACCCGGCCGCCTCGGGGCTCCAGGAGGCCTATGCGGCGGGCTGCGCCACGCTGGGCCGCACGGTCCGCGCCGAGCTGCCCGGAGGCCGGGAGCTGACCGGCGAGGCCGTCGCCCTCGACGCCGACGGCCGCCTGGTCGTCTCGGGCGCGGACGGCGAGCGCACCCCGGTCGGCGCGGGCGACGTCGTCCATCTGCGCACCGCGGGCTGAGGGGCCGGGACGCGCGGGGCCGGTGCGGCCGCGGGGGCGCCCGGGGCGGGGGGGACGCCCCCGGTGACCGGCCGGTATACCCGATCCCGTCCGGATCGAGTCGGCCTTCGGGACGTGAGCTGAGGCACACCTGCCGTATCGTTGAGGCGATCGAGCGACAGATCGGCAGGTACGTGCGCAGGGAACGGGCAGGAGGCGGCTGGTGACCGTCGACGACACCACGTCCGGCGCGGGCGCGCAGCCGCCGCGCGACCCCTCCTCCGGCTCCTCCGGTTCCGGGGCCTCGTCGGGAGCCGGCGCCGTCCACCCGCCGCACCGCGAGGTCGACCACACGGCGGAGCCCTCGGACGACCCGCTGGCCATCCGGCTCGAACAGCTGATCCTGGGCGCCGAGCGCCGCTACACGCCCTTCCAGGCCGCGCGTACGGCCGGGGTCTCCATGGAGCTCGCCTCCCGCTTCTGGCGCGCCATGGGCTTCGCCGACATCGGCCAGGCCAAGGCGCTGACCGAGGCCGACGTACTGGCCCTGCGGCGCCTCGCCGGCCTCGTCGAGGCGGGCCTGCTCAGCGAGCCGATGGCCATCCAGGTCGCCCGGTCCACCGGGCAGACCACCGCCCGCCTGGCCGAGTGGCAGATCGACTCCTTCCTGGAGGGCCTGACCGAGCCGCCGGAACCCGGGATGACCCGCACCGAGGTCACCTACCCCCTGGTCGAACTGCTCCTGCCCGAGCTGGAGGAGTTCCTCGTCTACGTGTGGCGGCGCCAGCTCGCGGCGGCCACCGGCCGCGTGGTGCAGGCCGCGGACGACGAGGAGATGGTCGACCGGCGCCTCGCCGTCGGCTTCGCCGACCTCGTCGGCTTCACCCGGCTGACCCGGCGGCTGGAGGAGGAGGAACTCGGCGAGCTGGTCGAGTCCTTCGAGACCACCTGCGCCGATCTGGTGGCCGCCCACGGCGGCCGGCTGATCAAGACCCTGGGCGACGAGGTCCTCTACGCCGCCGACGACGCCCGCACCGCCGCCGAGATCGCGCTGCGCCTGATCGACGCGATGACCGAGGACGAGACCATGCCCGCCCTGCGTGTCGGCATCGCCTTCGGCACGGTGACGACGCGGATGGGCGATGTGTTCGGCACCACGGTCAACCTGGCCAGCCGGCTGACGTCGATAGCGCCGAAGGACGCCGTCCTGGTGGACGGGGCGTTCGCCGAGGAGCTGATCAGGACCGGGGACGCGCCCGCGTCGGAGGCCGAGGCGGCTGCCGCGGAGAAGGAGGGGGAGGAGCCCTCGCCCTACCGCTACGGGCTCCAGCCGATGTGGCAGCGCCCGGTGCGCGGCCTGGGCGTGGTGGAGCCGTGGCTGCTCGGGCGGCGCCCCCGCCCCTGACGCGCCCCGTCCTGCCTCTCCCGTCCCTCCTGCCCCGCCCGCGCCCCCGCCCCGTCGTCCCGGGGTCGGTCCGGCCCGCGTCTCCCGTGCGCGCCCCCGTCCCGCCCCGGGTACGCGCCCCCGGTCCCGCCGTCGGTCGGGCCTGGCCCGCCCGGTGCCCGCCGGGCGCGGATTTCCCGGGCCGCACCCCTGCCGGGGCGCCCGAGGGGACCTATGATCCCGGTGAACCATCGTTAACCGGGAGGGTGGGACGTCATGGCGGAGACCGAGCAGAGGTTCGGCGAGTTCGTCGCGGTGCGCAGGCACGAGCAGGGGTACGTGGCCGAGCTGGTGCTCGACCGTCCGAAGGCGATGAACGCCGTCTCCACCGCGATGGCGGCCTCCGTCGCCGCCGCCTGCGAGGCGCTCGCCGCCGACCGGGACGTCCGCGTCACCGTGGTGACCTCCAGCAGCGACAGGGCCTTCTGCGTCGGCGCCGACCTCAAGGAGCGCAACTCCTTCTCCGACGCCGACCTGGTGCGCCAGCGCCCGACCGCGCGGTCCGCCTACACGGGGGTGCTGGAGCTTCCCATGCCGGCCATCGCGGCCGTGCACGGCTTCGCGCTCGGCGGCGGCTTCGAGCTCGCCCTCTCCTGCGATGTGATCGTCGGCGACGCCACCACCGTGGTCGGGCTGCCCGAGGTCTCCGTGGGCGTCATCCCCGGCGGCGGCGGAACCCAGCTCCTGCCGCGGCGCGTCGGCGCCGCGCGGGCCGCCGAGCTGGTCTTCACGGCGCGGCGCGTCGAGGCCGCGGAGGCCCGGGAGACGGGACTGGTCGACGTGCTCGCCGAGGACGCCCGCGCCGAGGCGCTGGCCCTCGCGGCGCGCATCGCCGCCAACTCGCCGGTCGGTCTGCGCAACGCCAAGAAGGCCATGCGCCTCGGCCAGGGCCTGGATCTGCGGGCGGGCCTGGAGGTCGAGGACGCCGCCTGGCGTGCCACGGCCTTCTCCGGCGACCGCGCCGAGGGGGTCGCCGCGTTCAACGAGAAGCGGAAGCCGGCCTGGCCGGGGGAGTGACCCCGGAGGGCGGCCCGGAAGGGACGGCCCTCCGGGCCGCCCCGGCCGTTCATGCCCGCGTCGACCGGTGAAAACCGGACAAACCTCCCTAAGCTGGAACGATGGCTGAGGATCGGCGGCTGCGGGCCGTGGTGGCGCTGGCACAGGCGATGGCGGCCGCCCATACGCCGCGCGAGACCTGGCGCGCCGCCGCGCTCGGCGCCTGTGTCGCGCTCGACGGCACCTTCGGGGCGCTGTCGACGTGGGAGCGCGAGCGCGGCAGGCTGCGGGTGCTGGTGAACGCCGGTCAGAGAGTGGACGACGAGGAGGAGTTCCCGGAGTCCGAGAGCTATCCGGTGAACCGTTTCCCCGAGATCACCGAGTTCCTCCACGCGCAGTGGGCGGGCGGCGCGGGCGGCCCCGCCACCGGCGAGCACCGCGGCGGCGCCTGGGTGGAGACCGCCGACGGCCCCGCCACACCGGGGCACGGCTACTGCCACCAGCGTGTCGCCGCCCTGCGCCGGCGGCGCCGCGGCTCCTGCGTGGTCGCGCCCATCGTGCTCCACGGCCGCGCCTGGGGCGAGCTCTATGTGGCCCGCCCCCTCGGCGCGCCCCTCTTCACCGGCGAGGACGCCGGCTTCGCCACGGTGCTCGCCTCGGTGGTCGCCGCCGGGATCGTGCAGACCGAGCGGCTGGAGGAGGTGCGCCGACTGGCCTTCACCGACCCGCTGACCGGCCTGGCCAACCGCAGGGCCGTCGACAGCCGCCTCGACGAGGCCCTGGAGCGGCATGTGGCGGACGGCACGGTGGTGAGCCTGGTGGTCTGCGACCTCAACGGCCTCAAGCAGGTCAACGACACCCTCGGGCACGCCGTCGGCGACCGGCTGCTGGAACGGTTCGGCTCGGTGCTCTCCCGGTGCGGCGCGATGCTGGCGGGCGCGCTCGCGGCCCGCCTCGGCGGCGACGAGTTCTGCCTCCTCGCCGAGGGCCCCGCCGCGGACGAGGTGGTCGCGGTCGCCGAGGAGCTGTGCGTGCGGGCCGGGGAACTCGAACTGGGTGCCGGGGTCGCCTGCGGCGTCGCCTCGACCGGCGACCCGATCGGCCGGGTGCACGACGGGCGCCGGCTGTTCCGGCTGGCCGACGCCGCCCAGTACCGGGCCAAGGCCGCCCGCTCGCCCGGGCCGGTGGTCGCGGGGCGGGACGGGACCGTGATGCGCCTGGCCGACTCCCCTCCGCCCTCGCCGCAGGACCGCAGGCGCTTCCGCGACGCCCGCCCGGAGGAGGACCCGGCGGCAGCGGCCGAGGAGCCGTGGAGCGAGCCGTGACGGGCCGGGGCCGCCCTTCGCCGGCCGTCCTCGCGGTCGGGGGACGTCCTTCGCCGGCCTCCCTCGTGGCCCGGAGCCGCCGCCCGCCCGACTGGTGACAGGTTGCGATTCAGTCCGTACGCTGCTGAATATGGATATGCACACTGTCGTGGTGGGGACGTCCGGCACCACCGTCGAAGACGTCGTCGCCGTGGCCCGCGACGGGGCCCGTGTCGAACTCTCCCCCGAAGCCCGCGCGGCCCTCGCCGAGGCCCGGGCCGTCGTGGACGCCCTGGCCGCCAGGCCCGAGCCCGTCTACGGGGTCTCCACCGGTTTCGGCGCCCTCGCCACCCGCCACATCAGCCCGGAGCTGCGCGTCCAGCTCCAGCGCAACATCGTGCGCTCGCACGCCGCCGGGATGGGCCCGCGCGTCGAACGCGAGGTGGTGCGCGCCCTGATGTTCCTGCGCCTGAAGACCCTGTGCTCCGGCCGCACCGGCGTACGCCCCGAGGTCGCGCAGACCATGGCGGACCTGCTCAACGCCGGCATCACCCCCGTCGTCCACGAGTACGGGTCCCTCGGCTGCTCCGGCGACCTCGCACCGCTGTCCCACTGCGCCCTCGCCCTCATGGGCGAAGGCGACGCGGAGGGCCCCGACGGCACCCTGCGGCCGGTCGCCGAGCTCTTCGCCGAGCACGGCGTCAAGCCGGTGGAGCTCCACGAGAAGGAGGGGCTGGCGCTCCTCAACGGCACCGACGGCATGCTCGGCATGCTGATCATGGCCCTCGCCGACCTCTCCCGGCTCTACACCTCGGCCGACATCACCGCCGCGCTGACCCTGGAGGCGCTGCTCGGCACCGAGAAGGTCCTCGCCCCCGAGCTGCACGCCATCCGCCCGCACCCGGGCCAGGCGGCCTCCGCCGCCAACATGCTCTCCGTCCTGAAGGGCTCCGGCCTCACCGGGCACTTCCAGGAGGAGGAGGCCCCCCGCGTCCAGGACGCCTACTCGGTGCGCTGCGCCCCCCAGGTCGCGGGCGCGGGCCGCGACACCCTGGCGCACGCCACCCTGGTCGCCGAGCGCGAGCTGGCCGCCGCGGTGGACAACCCCGTCGTCCTCCTCGGTGACACCGCCGGTGCCGAGGGCCGGGTGGAGTCCAACGGCAACTTCCACGGCGCCCCGGTCGCCTATGTGCTCGACTTCCTCGCCATCGCCGCCGCCGATCTCGCCTCGATCGCCGAGCGCCGCACCGACCGGCTCCTGGACAAGAACCGCTCGCACGGCCTGCCGCCCTTCCTGGCCGACGACGCGGGAGTGGACTCCGGTCTGATGATCGCCCAGTACACCCAGGCCGCCCTGGTCAGCGAGATGAAGCGGCTCGCCGTCCCGGCCTCCGCCGACTCCATCCCCTCCTCGGCGATGCAGGAGGACCACGTCTCCATGGGCTGGTCGGCCGCGCGCAAGCTGCGCACCGCCGTCGACAACCTCACCCGGGTGCTCGCCGTCGAGCTGTACGCGGCCAGCCGCGCGCTGGAGCTCCGGCGCCACCTGACCCCGGCCCCGGCCTCCCGCGCCGCCGTGGAGGCGCTGCGCGCCGCGGGCGTCCAGGGCCCCGGCCCCGACCGCTTCCTCGCGCCCGATCTGGCCGCCGCGGACGCCTTCGTGCGCAACGGCCGGCTGGTCGCGGCCGTGGAGCCGGTCACCGGCCCGCTGGCCTGAGGCCCGCGCCCCGGGGCGGACCGTCCGGTCCGCCCCGGGGCGACCGGTCAGGCGGGCCGGGCGGCCCCGCGACGTACCGAGAAGGCGACGAAGCCCGCACCGATCGCCAGGCACGCCGCGCCCCCGGCCAGATAGGGGGTGGTGTCCACGCTGCCCGTCTCCGCCAGCCGGAGGCCCTGCCCGCCGTCCTCGGGGGCGGGTGCGGGAGCGCTGGAGGGAGCCGCGGAGGACCGCGCCGGTCTGTCCGCGGTCGCGTTCGCCGAGGGGACGAACCACAGCGCGCACAGCAGCGTTCCTGCGGTGGCTGCGGTCAGCAGCGGGCGACGTGCGACGGACACGGAGCGGTCCCCCTCGAAGCGGTGGTGATCTGCGGTGCGCCGATGCTAGTGAACGCAGCGGGTCGCGGGAAACCCGAGGGCACCGCCGCCTACGCTCCCGTTCCATGACGACGGATGAGACCGGGCGCTTCGTGCGCCTCCGGGTGGATCTGGTCCTGGAGATCGAGGACCTTCGGGCGCTCACGGGCGCGGCGCTGGAGCGGATCGCCGCCGACCCGCTGCTGCACGACGACGAGCGCGCCCACGCCGAGTCGGCGGTGCGCGAGGACGGAGCGGAGGCTCTGGCCTCCCTCGTCGACCCCTTCGACCTGCTCTCGGAGGTGCCGGGCGTCGAGCTGACCCAGGCGTCCTGGAGCAGCGAGGCGGTCGCCTACGACCCGGACGCCCTGGAGTGGGACCTCGACGACGAGGACGACGACACCGCCGACGACGAGGAGGACGAGGACGACGAGGAGGACGACCGGGCCGGAGAGGGCGCACGGTAGGGCGGCGAGGCGCACGGCAGGGCGCGGGAGCGGGCGCGGCGGCCCCGCCCGGGGCGGCCGGGGCGCCCGGGACACAGGGGCACGCCCGCACACCCGGGACCGCCCGCACGCGCCGGACGGCTCCGGCCGCACCGGGGCAGCCGTGGCCGAAGGGGGGCGGTACCGGGACGGCCCCGCCGAGGAGCATGATGGGGACGGAGCGGTCCCGCCACGGCCCCCGGTGGGTCCTTCCGCGGTCCGGCGCGGGAAGCGGGCATCGGAGCCCGGACACCGGGCAGGAGCAACGAACCGGCCCGCGGGCGCAACCGGCGGGCTTCCCGGCGCGTCGAAACGAACGGCGGGGCAGGCGCCCGGGGGAGCGCCCGGCAGTGGTGTTCCCCACATCCCTTGCGGGGAGGGAACCGGATACCCCGATATGGGGATTGTCCCTAGTGACGGTCAGGCGGAATCGGCGACGATGGAGAAGCGTGTGATGACGGACAGCAAGCGGCGCAGGGGCCTGGTGGCCGTGTCCGCGATGCTCGGGGGCGTGCTGGTGCTTTCCGCGTGCAGCGACGGCGACAAGGAAGCGTCCACCAAGAGTTCCGCGGCGTCACAGGCGGAGGTCGACGCGGCGGCGGCCAAGGAGGTCTCCAAGGCCCGAATAGCGATCACGCCCGAGAACGGCACCGACAACGCCAGCATCAACAACGCCGCCAAGGTCACCGTCACCGACGGCACCCTGACCAAGGTGGACCTGACCGCCGCGGACGGTACCCCGGTCGCGGGCACCCTGGCCGCGGACGGCAAGAGCTGGCAGCCGGACGCCCCGCTGGAGCGGTCCACCTCCTACAAGCTCGCCGCCACGGCGAAGGACGAGGCCGGGATGGAGGCCCACGAGAACTCCTCCTTCACCACCGTGTCCCCGGACGACAGCTTCATCGGCTACTTCACACCCGAGGACGGCTCCACCGTCGGCGTCGGCATGCCGGTCTCGATCAACTTCAACAAGGCGATCACCGACCGCAAGGCCGTCCAGTCCGGCATCACCGTCAGCTCCAGCTCCGGCCAGGAGGTCGTCGGCCACTGGTTCAACGACCAGCGCCTGGACTTCCGCCCGGACCAGTACTGGACCGAGGGCTCCACGGTGACCCTCAAGCTGGCCCTCGACGGCGTCGAGGGCGCGGACGGCATGTACGGAGTCCAGCAGAAGACCGTCACCTTCAAGATCGGCCGCAACCAGGTCTCCACCGTCGACGTCGCCGCCAAGACCATGACGGTCACCCAGGACGGCAAGACGGTCAAGACCATCCCGATCTCCGCCGGTTCGCCCGAGAACCCGACCTACAACGGCCAGATGGTGATCTCCGAGAAGTTCAAGGAGACCCGGATGAACGGCGCCACCGTCGGCTTCACCGACGACGACGGCGAGGGCGAGTACGACATCAAGGACGTGCCGCACGCCATGCGCCTGTCCACCTCCGGCACCTTCATCCACGGCAACTACTGGGGCGCGGACTCCGTCTTCGGCAGCGCCAACACCAGCCACGGCTGCGTCGGCCTGAACGACGTCAAGGGCGCGGGCGACCCGAACCAGCCCGGCGCCTGGTTCTACGACAACTCCCTCATCGGGGACGTGGTCGTCGTCAAGAACTCCAAGGACAAGGTCATCCAGCCCGACAACGGCCTCAACGGCTGGAACATGCCCTGGTCGCAGTGGAAGGCCGGCTCCGCCGTCTGACCCACCACCGCACGACGCCACCCACGCGGCGGCCCCCGACGGAGGGGGCCGCCGCTTCCGTTTCCGCCGGGGCCGCCGGGCCCCTGCACCGCGGGGAAAACCACCTGCGCCCCGTCGGGCATGCTCGTAGCGTGCACCCATGAGCACCTCCGCCCCGCCCGTCACCCCCCTGGCCACGCCCCCCACCGACACCGCCGTCGACGCCTGGCACGCCACCGTGCGCGAGGCGCACCTCCACGACCTCCCCGGAGTACCCCCGCCCGGCCGGGCCGACAGCGCCGGCAGGCTCGGCGTCCCGGCCGCCCGCACCCGCACCCTGCACCTGACCGCCCCCGGTGCCGACGGCGGCTTCGACGGCGTCGCCTCCCTGGTGCTCCCCACCGACGACGCCGACCGGCACACGGCCCACCTCGACACCCTCGCCGTCCGCCCCGCCGCCCGCGGACACGGCACGGGGCACCGGCTCTGGGAGGCCCTGCGCGCCGCCCTCCTCGCCGACGGCCGCACCTCGCTGTCCGCCCTGCTGGAGAGCGGCGGCGCCGGAGAGCGCTTCGCCCGCGCCCGCGGATTCGACAACGCCCTGCCGCTCGCCTGGTACGTGCAGGACCTCCGGGGCGCCCTCGCCGCACAACCGCAGGCCCCCGCCCTCCCGCCCGGCTACACCCACGCCCACTGGACGGGCACGGTCCCCGACGCCCACGCCGAGCCCTTCGCCGAGGCCCACCGCGCCATGGCCGACGCCCCCTCGGGCGACCCCGGCACACCCGCCCCCGCCTGGGACGCCGACCGCGTGAGGGCGGCCGCCCGCCTGGTCGAGGAGCGCGGTGGCCGTCTCCTCACCGCCGCCGTCCTGCACACCGACACAGGGGAGGTCGCGGCCTACACCGAACTCGTCCTGCGCGACCCCGCCGACACCCGGGCCCTCCAGTACGACACCGTGGTCACCCCCCGCCACCGCGGCCGGGGCCTCGGCCGGGCGGTCAAACGCCACCTGATGGGCCTCCTGCCCGAGGCCCTGCCCTCCCTGCGCGAGATCGCCACGACCGTCGCCGACGACAACGCGCCCATGCGCGCCGTCAACGCGGCCCTCGGCTACCGGCCCGAACGGCCTGCCGGGTACTTCCGGACGACCCTGTGAGCCTCCCGCCCCGCCGGACCTCCCTCCCGCACCCGGTCTCTCACGCACCCGCTGTCCGCACTCACCTGGTGCCCGCGTCCGCCGCCTCTGAAGGGTCTCGTGCGCCAGATCCAGGTCGCCCACCAGCGGATGGTTCAGCCGCTTGACGCCGTGGCCCTTGTCCGCCACCGTGTGCGCCGCCCACAGCGACCGGAACTCCTCGCTCTTCACGGACAGTTACCCCGGCGCCCGGGGCGGCCGGGCCCACCCCCGCGAGGCGGCGTCCGCGACCGCGGCGCCGTCGCCGGGCCAGGTGAAGCGGTAGCGGTACGCGGCCCGGTCGAACACCGCGCCGACGGGAAAGGGCGGCAGGCCGAACTCCCGCTCCACCCACAGCAGCAGGGCCGCCGCCAGCCCTTCGGGCTGGAAGTCGGTCTCGGGGAACAGCACCCGGTGGACGGTGACCAGGGCGTGCGCGCCGGGGCCGAGCCCGGCCGGAAGACGACGAAGTGCCGCACGCCGTGAGCGTGCGGCACTTCCTCGTATCGGTCCTGAAGCCGGTCAGGACAGGTGGCGCCGCCGGTACCGGCGGGCGGCCCACAGGCCCACGACGAGGCCCGGAACCATGAACCCCCAGCCGTTGGCGGTCACCTCACGCCCCTCCTGCGAAGCCATCCAGAGCCATGCGGGGACGATGGTGCACACCGCACTGACACATACGAACAGGAGGAACTCGGTCCACCAATGCCGGGAGCTGTAGGCCATGTCTGCCATGATGCATCACTTCGTTATGTAGTGGCACTGCACGGCCTTGCGGGAGCCGTTCACGAAGAGCTGTGCGCATGCCTTGCCGTACTTGGGCAGGGTGTGGGCCTTGGAGAAGGTGTACACGGGCACGGTGCCCGTGTGGCACTTCGTCAGGAGGGGCCCGCGCTGGATCTTGTAGGTCTTCCCTCGTGTGTCGGCGTAGTGGAACTCGAACCGCGTGTTGCAGAAGCGCGAGGCGAACACCGAAGGCCCCACGCAGTCGACACCGGCGATCTGCCGGTTGATCCTCTTGCCCGAGCCCTTGATGCTGTGGGTCATGAAGCAGCCGGTCGGAATGCTGATCGTCGTTCCCCCGACGGAGTAGCTGAACGAGCCGATGGCCGTGGATCCGGCTGCGGACCTGGCCACACGCCTCGGCTTGTCCTCCGGGGCCAGGAGTTCGCCCTCGATGTCCTCGATGACGACGTCCTCGGCCAAGTCCTCGCCGGTGTAGTCGGACGGGACGTCACCCACTGTCGAGGCGGCCGCGAATCCCGCCGGGTCCTGACCGTCCGCGTAGGCGGTCGTCGCTCCGGTCACGACAAGGGCGGCCGTCGACAGCCCGGCCAGGACGGCAGCGGTGGTCTTCCGCATGGTTTCCCCCATTTGGTACTGCAATTGGTCAGGAAAAACGGTATGCACCGGCCCAAGTAAGATCAAATGAGTTGAGCGGAATCTGAGCTTGCACGGCATACCGGGTATTCGGGCCCACGACGGAACCTGATGCCGGGTCACCGACGTTCCCTGCGGCGGTCCGAACCGTCGCGGTAGGAGGACCGGGTCGCCGAGGTCGGACCGCGCAGCCGGTCGGCCTCGCAGGGAGGCCGACGCCGTGCGCTCTGGTCGCACGGGGGAAGGCTCCCGGTCTCCTCGGCAGCAGGGACCACCTGAGGACTGCCGGAACCCGGCATCGATACCGGCAGGCAGGTCGCCGTACGGTGGCAGCGGTTCGCACAGATGACGGCGGAAGGATCGGGATGCAGGGAAGCAGTGAGGGCGGTGCGCTGTTCTCTGTGGTGTGGGGCGTGCTGGCGACGGGATTCGGTGTGATCGTGGCGGCGGACATACGGGGTGCCGCAGGCCGGTTGCTGACGTTCTCGCAGCGGTCCGTGCTCTTCGGCGCCACCAGGAGGACGCCCGTGCGGCCCGGCTTCGTCCGGGCCGTAGCAGCCGTCTTCGCCCTGCTCGGACCCGTGATGCTCGTCACCGGGGTGCGGGAGCTGGCCCAGGGCGACGGCGCCGTCACCGCTGGGTTCCCCCCGATTCCCCTGCCCATCGCGGGGGGCATGGCCCTGTTCACCGCCGTCGCCTTCTGGCAACTGTGGCGCCGTGACGGCATGCTGCGGCAGGAATGGGCCCGGGGCGCGGTCGTCGAGCGCAGCGCTGCCGGGGTGCTCACGGCCTCGCTCGCGGGCTTCGTCGCCGCGCTCGCCCTCGGGGGACCGGTGTTCGCGATGGGCGCGTGGCTGGTGGGAGGCCTGGCCGGTCTGGTGCTCCTGCTCGGCGGAAGCCGCACCGCCCCGCCGGGGCGGTCCGGGGGCGATGGTCGCTGACGTGGCAGGCCGGGAAAGAACAGTGCCGGATGCTGCGGACCGTCCGGGGACAGCGGGCTCAACCGCGCCTGTCCCTGCGGCGCCCGGGTGGCCAGGCTCGCCGCAGACTGCTGGGGCCCGTACGAGCTCCATCTGGACGCGAAGCGGGTCCACGTCTTCGACCCGTCCTGATCAGTAGCCCGAGGGGTGTGTGGACAGCCAGGCGGAGTGGCGGTTGCGCAGGCGGTCCCGTTCCCCGGAGGTGGGGAGGATGACGTCCGCGCCGCCGTCGTACGGGTGGTGGACGCGGGTGAAGCCGGGGTCCGTCACGAGGACACCACCGGGCAGCGTGTCGTCCGCGACGGCGCGGAGGAGCGGGTCGAGGCAGCCGCGCTGCCAGGGGCGGCGGTCGGCGTAGAAGTACCAGCGGATGTGGAAGGCCGGATCCGGGTCGTCGGTGTCGTCCAGGGTCGTCCACAGCGTGCCCTCCGGGTGGAGGGCAGCACGGTGGGCCGAAGGGTCCGTCGGCTCTGACGGGGCCGCCCACTCGGAGGTCACCACGTACGCCTCGCCGCCCGCGAAGAGTTCGTCGAGGACCGTGTTGTACCGGTCGAGGAGGACCGCGTACTCGGCCTCGTCCTCCGCGTGGCGTTTCGACCCCGGCAGGCTGTGGAAGCGCACCCAGCGGCTCCCGTACACCGTCTTCAGTTCCCACGGCAGCATCGGCCCGGCAGGCCGGTGGGCCTGCCAGAGCCGGGTCAGCCGCTCGTGCGCCGGGTCGGGGAGTGGTACGTCGTTCACTCCCCGGGAGCCTTGGCCACGCCGACCGGGCAGCTCACCCCCGTGCCGCCGATGCCGCAGTAGCCGCCGGGGTTCTTGTCCAGGTACTGCTGGTGGTACGCCTCGGCGGGGTAGAAGGGGCGTCCCTCCGCGGGCAGGACCTCGGTGGTGATCGTTCCCAGTCCGGAGCCCGTCAGGACCTTCTGGTAGGCGTCGCGGGAGGCGGCGGCCGCGGCGGCCTGGGCGGGGGAGTGGGTGTAGAGGGCCGAGCGGTACTGGGTGCCGACGTCGTTGCCCTGGCGGAAGCCCTGCGTCGGGTCGTGGGCCTCCCAGAACACCTTCAGCAGCTGCTCGTACGAGACGGCCGAGGGGTCGAAGACGACCCGTACCGCCTCGGTGTGGCCCGTCATCCCCGAGCAGGCCTCCTCGTACGTCGGGTTCTCGGTGTGGCCGCCCTGGTAGCCGACGAGAGTGGTCCACACGCCCGGCGTCCGCCAGAAGACGCGCTCGGCTCCCCAGAAGCACCCGAGGGCGAAGTCCGCGACCTCCAGACCTTCGGGATAGGGGCCGAGGAGCGGGTTGCCGAGGACGGTGTGGCGCTCCGGGACGGTGAAGGACGGTTCGGGGCGGCCCTTGAGGGCCTGCTCCGGGGTGGGCAGCACGGGCGTACGGCCGAAGAGCATGGTCGATTCTCCTTCACGGTGACGGCACCGGGGACAACGTCCCGGTGCCGTCGGGAATTCCACCGGGCCCGGTCCGTGCCCGGTCGCCGTCCGCTCGGCGGCAGGCCGCACCGGGGCGTCGTACCGCCGGACGCGGGCCTCCGCCGGGTCGGCCCGGCGGCGCCACCGCAGGGCGTCGCGTCGACGTACCCGTCGTCCCCGGGGGCCGGCGGGGCGGGACCAGAGGTCCCGGACGCGCCCCGCGGGCCCGGACCGGTGTCCCCGGCCGGGGCCCGGCCGGGGCGGGGCCGTCAGCGCCGGAGCGTCGCCGGGCTGCCGCCGTTGGCCTCGTAGCCGGCCACCGCCAGGGCGCGGTGGACCGTGTACTCGGCCGCCGGGTCGGCGCTCTGCGTCCAGGGCACGGCGCCGACGTGGCCGTCCACCCGGACGAGCTGCTGCATGGCCTCGGCCCACCGCTCGGACCGCACCAGGAAGAGGATCAGCAGGTGCCGCACGTGCGCGAGCATCGGGTCGTCGGCGCGCGCCGAGTGGACGGCGTAGAGGGCTCCCTCGACCGCCCTGGTGACGACGGCGCCCTGGTAGAAGCCGCTCACCAGGTTCACCTCGGGCAGGTGCTCGTAGACCGCGAACAGCGGCAGCGCGGCGAGCAGCGAGCCCTCGGGTGCCCGTGCGGCCGCGGCGACGGCGAACCGGTCCGCCTCCTCGCGGGAGCCGTGCCACTTCGCGCACAGGTGGTGCAGCGCGGCGAGGTGGGCGCCCATGTGCGCGGGGGCGCGGTCCAGGATCCGCGCCCAGAGCCGGTCGAACTCCTCCCGGGAGGCGCCGAGTCCGCGGGCGACGGCCAGCTCGGTGATGGCGGGTACCGGGTCGCCGGGGGCGAGCAGGGCGGCCTGTTCGCAGACGCTGCGGGCCTCTTCCAGGATGATCCGGAACTCGTCCGTTCCGGCGGTGGACGTCCGCCATGCCTGCTGCACCAGGAACTCGGCGTGCACCTGCGCGCCGCCCGCGTCCTTGGGCGAATCGGAGCGCCAGTCGCGCAGCCAGGCCCCGCCGGTACCCGGCTGCTTCACGAGTTCGAGGGAGGCCGCACCGGCGAAGGCCTGCACCCGCTGCCAGCGGACCTCCCCCTCCTTCGGCGTCCCGGCGAGCAGCTGCGCGGCGGCCCGCCAGTCCTGGGTGCGCTGGACGACGTCGAGGACGTCGAGGAGGTCCTGGTCCGGGCCCGGGAGCCGGACGTCCAGCAGTTCCTGGCGGAGGAAGCCGTAGTCGTCGGGGTCGGCGGCCTCGGGGGAGCCGGGGGCGGCGAGCCGGATGCCGGAGCGGCGGCGCATGACGAAGGGGCCGACGACCGCGGCCAGCATGCCCATCGCGATCAGGAACCAGAGAATCTCCATGGCCCCATTGTCCCGGACCGCGCCCGCGCCCCGTCCGGCCCGTCCCCCTGCGTCCCCGGCCCCGGCGAAGGCCGCGTCCGGCCCGTCCGCCTTCCGGGGGCGAGGGCCCGCCGGGGCGTGCGGTCGGGTGGAGCCGACGGGGTGCACGGTCGCGGGCGCGCACCGCCCGCCACGGGACTACGCTCGGGCCTCATGAGCGACGACCACACCATGCACAGCTTCGAGACCCGCGCCATCCATGCGGGCAACACGGCCGACCCGCTGACGGGCGCGGTCGTACCGCCGATCTACCAGGTGTCCACCTACAAGCAGGACGGTGTCGGCGGACTGCGCGGCGGCTACGAGTACAGCCGCAGCGCCAACCCGACCCGCACCGCGCTGGAGGAGAACCTGGCGGCGATCGAGGGCGGCCGCCGTGGTCTCGCCTTCGCGTCCGGGCTGGCCGCCGAGGACTGCCTGCTGCGCACCCTGCTCCACCCCGGTGCGCACGTGGTGATCCCGAACGACGCCTACGGCGGCACCTTCCGCCTGTTCGCCAAGGTCGTCCAGCGGTGGGGCGTCGACTACTCGGTGGCCGACACCTCCGACCCGGCCGCCGTCCGCGCCGCGGTGAACGACCGCACCAAGGTGATCTGGGTCGAGACCCCCTCCAACCCGCTCCTCGGCATCACCGACATCGCCGCGGTCGCCGAGGTGGCCCGCGGGGCCGGTGCCAGGCTGGTCGTCGACAACACCTTCGCGAGCCCCTACCTCCAGCAGCCGATCGCCCTCGGCGCGGATGTCGTGGTGCACTCGCTGACCAAGTACATGGGCGGCCACTCGGACGTCGTCGGCGGTGCCCTGGTGGCGGCCGACGCCGAGCTGGGCGAGGAGCTGGCCTACCACCAGAACGCGATGGGCGCGGTGGCCGGGCCCTTCGACTCCTGGCTGGTGCTGCGGGGCATCAAGACGCTGCCGGTGCGCATGGACCGCCACAGCGAGAACGCGGCCCGCGTCGCCGAGATGCTGACCACCCACCCCCGGGTGACGCGCGTCCTCTACCCGGGGCTCCCCGAGCACCCGGGGCACGAGGTGGCCGCGAAGCAGATGAAGTCCTTCGGCGGCATGGTGTCCTTCCGCGTCGAGGGCGGCGAGGCGGCCGCGGTCCGGGTCTGCGACCGGGCGAGGCTGTTCACCCTGGGCGAGTCGCTGGGCGGCGTGGAGTCGCTGATCGAGCACCCCGGCAGGATGACCCACGCCTCGGTCGTCGGCTCGGCGCTGGAGGTGCCGGGCGACCTGGTGCGGCTGTCGGTCGGCATCGAGGCGGCCGACGACCTGGTCGCCGACCTGAAGCAGGCCCTGGGCTGACCCCGGGCCCCGCGCGGGGCCCCGTCCGCACAGGCGCGGACGGGGCCCCGTCGTGTGCCGTGTGCTCAGGCGGGCACCTTCTCGTCCTCCAGGCCCTCGCGGATCATCCGGCGCAGCTCGGGGCCGTCCGTGTGCTCGTGCACCGAGACGGCGTGCTCGGCCGCCGCCCGGACGACCTCCTCCTCCTCACCGGTGATCGTGAGGGTGCACCCGCTGACACTCGGGGTGTTGCGGCAGTCGGCGACTTTCCTGGTCATGGCGGCCTCCTCCGGGACGATCGGTTCCCTTAACGCCGCTCCCTTCCAGGGTAGGACTCCGAGGCCCCCGCCGCGGGTGCGGGCGGCCCGCGGGACGCACCCCGCCGCCGGCCGCGACCCGTCACCGGCCCACCGGTCACCGTATGTCGCCGCGCCCCCCCCGCGGCCGGGCCGCGCCCCGGTGCGCCGGCCGGGCACCGCACAGGGCAGCGGCTCCCTCAGACGCCCTCCACGGGCGGCACCGTGTCCGAGGGGGGAAGCAGCCACGGCTCGGTGGCCAGCGCCCACACCGCCAGGGCCAGCAGCGCGGCGGACAGCACCAGCCAGAGCGTGCGCCGCAGTGCGCGGTGGCGGCGCAGCAGCCGGTCGCCCCGGGCCGCCGCCTGCGCACCGAGCCCACCGGGGACCACCGGGTGCGGGGTCTCCATCATCCGGCGGACCTCGGCCTCCTTCCGCTCCGATCCGCTCATCAGGCCGTCCCGAGGCGGGTGGGGACGCCGAGCCGGGAGGGCGGCGCCGAGGAGGAGTTGCGCATGACCGCGACCGCCCGTGTGCACACGGCCCGGACGCGCTCGGGAGGGATACCGAGCAGCGTCGCCGCCTGCTCCTCGGCGACCCCCTCGTACAGGCGCAGGACGAGGACCAGCCGCTCCTGCGGGGTGAGCCGGCCCAGCACGCCCTCGGCGGCCCACCGGTGGTGGCGCCAGGCGCCGCGGGCGAAGCGGACGGCGAGTTCGCGGCGCGTGCGGTCGTACGGGTCGTCGCCCCGCAGGCGGTCCCAGTCCGCGTAGGTGCGGGCGAGGGCCGCCGTCAGCAGCTCCTGGGCGCGGGGGTTGGACGTGGGCGGCTCGGCCGTGAGCAGGGTGGAGACATGCAGCAACCGCGTTGCCGCGCCCGCGACGAAGGCGTCGAACTCCCGGGTGCGGCGCCGGTCCTGGGCCGAGTGCCGTTCGCTCACGTTCTCATTCAGGGCCCGGGGCGGTGCTCCGGTCAAGGGGTCGGCGGCGCCGGACGGCGAAGCATCCGGCCGTGTACGCGCCGTGTACGGCGCCGGGCCGCCAGCGGAGGCCACCGCCTACGGCGCCGGGCCACCGGCGGAGGCCGTGGCCGGAGCGTGCGGCCGGAGGGTGCGGCGAGGCCGCGAGCCGGCGCAGGGGCGGGCGCAGGGGCGGGCACGCCGGGGTCGGTTCCGCCGGGCCGGGCACACCCGGCCGGGCTCGTCAGGAGTCGGTCGGCGCCTGGGGATCGCCCGGGTGCAGCCCGGCCTGCCAGGCGGACAGGGCCGAGTTGAAGCGGGTGAGCAGGGTGCAGAAGGACTCGCGCTCGTCCTGGGTCCAGCCGTCCGTCACCTGCCGCATCAGCTCCCGCCGGGAGGAGCGCACCTCGTCCAGCCGCGCCTGGCCGCGCGGGGAGAGCTGGAGCACGACGGCCCGCCCGTCCTCCGGGTGCGAGGTGCGCTTGACGAGCCCGCTGTCGACGAGCGGCGCGACCTGGCGGGTGACCGTCGAGGAGTCGATGCCCATCCCCGCGGCGAGCGCCTTGACGCCCATCGGGCCTTCCTGGTCCAGCCGGTTGAGCAGGAGGTACGCGGCGCGGTCCATGGAGTTGCGGGCCTGGCCGACGCCGCCGAGGCGGGTCTGCTCGGCGCGCCGGGCGAAGACGGCCACCTGGTGCTGGAGGGCATCGAGGAGGCCGGGACCGAGGTCGGTCGTCATGTCCTGGGAAGTGGGCATGGCTGAGGGGCTCTCTCGTGCGGTGGTCGGGAGGTAGGGGGACAGCGTACGCGGCTACGGGCGCGTAAGGAGCCGTGCTGCGCGATCCCGTCCCACCCGGGGTACCGGCATGCGGACGGCGGCCCGGTCCGGGCACCCGGCTGCCAGACTTGTGCCATGAACGCCCGTCTGCCCCAGCTCATCAGTCCGGTCATCCTCGACGACGTCCGGGGGGCGCAGAAGATGCTCTCCGGCGTCGCCCGGGTGACCCCGATGGAGGGCAGCCGCCATCTGACCCGGCTGGTCGGTTCGCCGGTGCACCTCAAGTGCGAGAACCTGCAGCGCACCGGGTCGTTCAAGCTGCGCGGCGCCTATGTGCGCATCTCCGGCCTGCGCCCCGAGGAGCGGGCGGCGGGCGTGGTCGCCGCGTCGGCGGGCAACCACGCCCAGGGCGTGGCGCTGGCCTCCTCGCTGCTGGGCGTGCGCTCGACCGTCTTCATGCCGGTCGGCGCACCGCTGCCGAAGGTCGCCGCGACCCGCGAGTACGGCGCGGACGTCCGGCTGGCGGGGCAGGTGATCGACGAGACGCTCGCCCGGGCCGAGGAGTACGCCCACGAGACCGGCGCGGTGTTCATCCACCCCTTCGACCACCCGGACATCGTGGCCGGTCAGGGCACGCTGGGGCTGGAGATCCTGGAGCAGTGCCCGGAGGTGCGCACGATCCTCGTCGGCGTCGGCGGCGGAGGTCTCGCGGCGGGGATCGCCGTGGCGGTGAAGGCCCTGCGCCCGGACGTCCGGGTCGTGGGCGTCCAGGCGGAGGGCGCCGCCGCGTACCCGCCCTCCCTGGCCGCGGGACGCCCCCTCTCGCTGGAGGCGCCGTCGACGATGGCCGACGGGATCAAGGTGGGGCGTCCGGGCGACGTGCCCTTCCGGATCATCAGCGAGCTCGTCGACGAGGTCCGCACCGTCTCCGAGGACGCGCTCTCCAGCGCCCTGCTGCTGTGCCTGGAGCGGGCGAAGCTGGTGGTGGAGCCCGCGGGCGCCAGCCCGGTGGCGGCGCTGCTCGGCGACCCGGGCGCCTTCGAGGGGCCGGTGGTCGCCCTGCTGTCGGGCGGCAACGTCGACCCGCTGCTGATGCAGCGGGTCCTGCGGCACGGCATGGCCGCCGCGGGCCGCTACCTCTCGCTGCGGCTGCGGCTCACCGACCGCCCGGGGGTCCTCGCGGCGCTGCTGGGGACGCTCTCGGAGGCCGACGCCAACGTGCTGGACGTCAGCCACGTCCGCACGGACCCGAGGCTGGGCCTGACGGAGGTCGAGGTGGAGCTCCAGCTGGAGACCAAGGGGCCCGAGCACTGCGAGGAGGTCGCGGCGGTCCTGCGGTCCGCCGGGTACACGGTCCTGGACTGAGTGCCGCCCGCGGAACGGGTTCGCCGGGATTTTTATACCGCGCTAGGGTGCCGGACGGGCCGGGGCCCCGATCCGGTGACGACCCGGAGAAATGATTCGTCCCGGCACCCGCCGGTCCCTACGCTGGGCCGGGCGCCGCGCGGGCGACCGCCCCGCCGCGGGCCCCCGCGTCCGACCCCCGCACCGCCCCTCACCCCCAGGGAGAACCCCTATGCCAGGCGCCATCCACGCCGAAGGGCTGGTCAAGACCTTCGGTGACGTACGGGCTCTGGACGGCGTCGACCTCGACGTCCCCGAAGGCACGGTCCTCGGCCTCCTCGGCCCGAACGGGGCCGGCAAGACGACCACCGTGCGTGTGCTCACCACCCTGATCCGGCCCGACAGCGGCTCCGCCCGCGTCGCCGGCATCGACGTCCTGAAGCATCCCAACGAGGTGCGGCGGTCCATCGGCCTCTCCGGGCAGTTCGCCGCGGTCGACGAGTACCTCACCGGCCGGGAGAACCTCCAGATGGTCGGGCAGCTCTACCAGATGTCCCGGCGCGACGCCAAGGCCCGCGCCGTCGAGCTGCTGGAGCGCTTCCACCTCGCCGACGCCGCCGACCGGCCCGCCAAGACCTACTCCGGCGGCATGCGCCGCCGCCTCGACCTGGCCGCCGCGCTGGTGGTCTCCCCACCCGTGATGTTCATGGACGAGCCGACCACCGGGCTCGACCCGCGCAACCGGCAGCAGCTGTGGGACGTGATCCAGGAACTGGTCGGCGCCGGGACCACGCTGCTGCTCACCACGCAGTACCTGGAGGAGGCCGACCACCTCGCCGACGACATCTGCGTGGTCGACCACGGCAGGGTGATCGCACGCGGCACCTCCGACGAGCTGAAGGCCCGCACCGGAGGGGAGCGCGTCGAGGTCGTCGTCCACCGGCCCGACGAGATCGAGCCCGCCCGCGAGGTCCTCGCCGGCCGGGGCAAGGGCGAGGTCGCCGTCGTCCGCCACACCAGGAAGCTCACCGTCCCGGTGACCGGCGGCGCCAAGCTGCTGGCCGAGGTCATCCGCGACCTGGACGCCCGCGGGGTCGAGATCGACGACATCGGACTGCGCCGCCCGACCCTCGACGACGTGTTCATCTCGCTCACCGGCCACGCGGCCGAGAGCGCCGCAGCCGACGACGAGGCGTCCGACGCGCCCGGCAAGGAGAGTGCCGCATGACGACCACGACCACCCCGGCCGCCCGTCCCCTGGCGCCCCGCCCCCGGGGCGGTGTCGCCCAGTCGCTCGCCGACTCCCTCGTCGTGGCCCGGCGCAACATCATCCGCCTGACCCGCATCCCCGAGATGATCGTCTTCGGGATCGTGCAGCCCGTCATGTTCGTGGTGCTGTTCAGCTACGTCTTCGGCGGCTCGATCTCCGTCGGCGGCAGCCTCTCGGCCTCCGACTACCGCGAGTTCCTGATGGCCGGCATCTTCGCCCAGACCGTCACCTTCGCCACCGCCGGAGCGGGGGCCGGGATCGCGGACGACATGCACAAGGGGCTGATCGACCGCTTCCGCTCGCTGCCCATGGCCCGCGGTGCCGTGCTCACCGGCCGGACCCTGGCCGATCTCGTCCAGACCACGCTGACCCTGGTGGTGCTCGCCCTCGTCGCGCTCCTGGTCGGCTGGCGCACCCACACGAACGCGGCCGAGGTCCTGGCGGGCTTCGCCCTGCTGCTGCTGCTCGGGTACGCGTTCTCCTGGATCGGGGCGCTCATCGGCCTGTCGGTGCGCACCCCCGAGGCGGCCACCTCCGGCGGCCTGATCTGGCTCTTCCCGCTGACCTTCGTCTCCAACGCCTTCGTGCCCGCGGAGAACATGCCGACCTTCCTCCGGCACGTCGCCGAGTGGAACCCGTTCAGCGCCACGGTCCAGGCGGCCCGCGAGCTCTTCGGCAACCTGCCGCCGGGGTACGTCACCCCGGACGCCTGGCCGATGCAGAACGCGGTCCTCGCCTCCGTCCTGTGGTCGGTGCTGATCATCACCGTCTTCCGGACGCTCGCGGTGCGCAAGTACCGCTCCGCCTCGGCCTGAACGCGGCCCCGGGCGGAGGACCGGCGCCGTCTTTGCTCCCGGCCCGCCGGACCTGGAGCGGAGACCGGCGCCGTCTTTGCTCCCGTCCTTCCGGGCCGGGAGCGGAGACCGGCGCCGTGGCCTTGCCGCAACGCCGGACGGCGGGGCCGCCCGATCGGTACGATTTCGCCGGCCTTCACAATCCGGCGCGGTGCCCGGGCGGCGGTGCGAACCCGCGCCTGCGGCCACCGCCTTGCCAGGGGGTACGGGGATGAGTCCATCGGCTCGGCGCGCCTGGGCGGCCGCCGCGACGTTCCTGCTCGCGGCCGCGGTCAGCGTGGTCACCGGCGTCCTGACACAGACCTGGTCGGCCGCCTGGTGGGCCGCCCTCGCCGTGCTGGTGGTCGTCGGCGGCGGCCTCCAGGCATGGGCGGCCCTGTCCGACCGCCCGGCCCGAAGCCAGCGGGTCTCCGGGACGGTGGTGGGCGGCTCCGTCGAGCAGCGGCTGCGAGGAGGCGGCGACCAGTCCGTCACCGACACGCGGATCCGCGGAGGGCTGGCGCAGCACCAGGACGACGGCGCGGATGGCTCCTAGCAGGATGACTCCCGGCAGGTGGTGGCCGTGGCGCCGGGAGCCGCGCGGCGGGCGGCGGCAGAGCGTCGGGGACACCTCGGTCGGGGGCGACCTGGTCCAGTCCGACGGCCCCGTGGCCGCGCACGTCACCGCGGACGCCGTGTCGGTGGGCGGCGACCACCGCAGGGACCAGCGCTCGGAGGTGGTCGTCCACGGCCCGGTCACGGTGAGCGGCGGCTACGTCGCCGGCCGGGACATCCACCTGGTGCAGAGCCCCCCGCCCGCACCGGCCCCCGTCCCGCGGCTGCTGCCGCGGGACGCGCCCGACTTCGTGAACAGGGTCGGCGAACTCGCCGAGGCCGCACGCCTGGTGGACGGCCGTGGCCCGTCCCCCGTCCTGGTCCTCACCGGTTCCGCGGGCGTGGGGAAGACGACCCTGGCCGTCCGGCTGTGCCACACCCTGGCACCGGGCCGCCCCGACGGAGCCCTCTTCGCCGACCTCGGCGGCTTCGGGGGCCGGCACCGGAGGACGTCCGAGGTCCTCGGCGAGTTCCTCGGAGCCCTCGGCCTGCCCCCGCAGCGGATCCCCGCAGGACTGGAGGACCGCCGCAACCGGTTCCGCACCCTGACCGCCGACACCCGGCTCGTCGTGCTGATCGACAACGCCGCGGAGGAGGCGCAGGTGCGGGACCTGGTGCCCGCGGGCCCCTCGACGGTGGTGGTCGTCACCAGCCGCAGACGCCTCGCCGGGCTCTCCGGCGCCCGGCTGCTGGAGGTGCGGGGACTGGGCGAGGAGGCGTCGAGAAGCCTGCTGCGGCGCGTGGCGCACCAGGCGGGCGACGCACCCGACGAGGCGCTGTCGAAGGTGGCCGCCCACTGCGCGGGGCTGCCGCTCGCCCTGGTGATCGCCGGTGCCCGGATGAACGTGCTGACACACGCGGCGGGCGAGCGGATGGCACAGATGCTGGGCGACGAACGCCGTCGTCTGAACGTCCTGTCGGCGGGAGACCTTGCCGTGCGCGCGTCGTTCCGGACCAGCTACCGGCACCTGCCGGACGCGGCGCAGCGCGCCTTCCGGCTGCTCTCGCGCGTCGGCGGCGGCGCGTTCGCGGCATGGCACCTGGCGCAGCTGACCGGAGGGGACCACGAGCGTGCGGAGTCGACCCTGGCCCTGCTGCACGAGCTGAACCTCGTGCGCACGGCCGCCGACCCGGACGGCTGCGACCACATCCGCTACGAGTTCCACGACCTGATCGGGGACTTCGCCAACGAACTCCAAGCGGAGCACGAGCCGCCGGACACCGGCGAGGAGCGGTTGATCACCGCCTACCGGCAGGTCACGGACGCGGTGCGCCCGGTGCTGTCCCCCACGCGGACCGGCGGAGCGCAGGAGGTGACCGTCGAACTGGACACCGGGACCCTGTCCATCCGCGACCACCTCGCATGGTGCTCCGCGGAGCACGCGAACGTCCTCGCCATGGTGCGGCGGGCCTCCGGGGCGGGGCGCTGGCCCGACGCCGTCGCGCTCGGCGGGGCGCTGATGCCCTTCTTCCAGACGCGGTGCATGTGGTCGGCGGCCGAGGAGTGCTACGCCCTGGCGAAGGCCGCGGCGGAGCGGACGGGCGACACGGCCGCCACGGCGGAACTGCTGCTCGCCGTGGCCGGTGTGCGGCGCTCGCAGGCCCGGTGGTCGGACGCGCGGGAGGCGCTGGAGGAGTGCCTGGCGCTCTACGAGGGCATGCCGCCGGGGAGGGAGGTCGCCTACGCCCTCGGCGGTATCGGGGTCGCGCTGCGGAACGAGGGCTCCTGGGAGGCGGCATGGCGCTGCTTCACGGACTGCCGGCGCATGCTCGACCCCGGGCAGGACCCCTGGGGCACGGCCTTCGCCGTCCGGGGTCTGGGCACCGTCCGCCAGGGCCAGGAGCGCTGGGACGAGGCGCTCGCCTTCCTCACCGAGGCGGCCGGGCTGTTCCGGTCCGCCGGGGACGCCGGGCGGGAGGCGATGGCACGGGTGCGGATCGGCGCGGTCCAGCGCGGCCGGGGACGGCCCCGCGACGCCCTGGAGACCCTCGCGGGCGTCGTCCCCGTCTTCGCGGAGCGCGGGAACCACAGCTGGGTCGCGATCACGGCCGTGCACCAGGCCGCCTGCTGGTCGGACCTGGGCGACCAGGCCAGGGCCCACGGTCGTCTCGACCTGGCCGACCCCGTGTTCGCCGAACTGGGCGACGCGCGCTGGGAGGCGGTCTCCCGGCTCCACCGGAGCACGGCGCACCGCAGGGAGGGGCGTCTCGCCGAGGCGGCGGCGTGCCTGGACGCGGCCGCCGAGGGCTTCGCCGCGCTCGGCGACCGGCCGGGGAGCGCCGGTGTGCTGCACGAACGAGGGCTGCTGTTGCGGGAGGGCGGCGACGAGGCGGCGGCGGATGCCGTCCTGCGGGACGCGCGGCAGGCGTTCCAGGCGCTCGGGTCCCGCAGGGCCGAGCGGATCGCGGCGCTGCTGCGCTGAGGATCAGCGCCCCTGGAGCCGTTCGTGCCGGGCGAAGGCCGCGAGCGCCGCCGCCAGGTCCGCGGGGGTGAGGTCGTTGAACAGCCGGTCGAAGGTGTGGAGGTGCGCGTACTGGCTCTGGAGGGGGAGGAAGCCGCTGAGCAGGGTGCCGCCGCCGGTCCGGATCACGAGGTCCACGTCCTCCCGTACGCCGAGCACCGGCCGTCCGTCCGCACCCCTCGGTGTGCGGGGCGAGCGCAGCTCCTCCCAGGCGTCGTACGCCACCAGCAGGTTCAGAGTCCTTCCGGAGGCCGGGCGCGGCGGTGCGCCGTCCCCTGCTCCGGGGCCGGTGAGCCGGCTGAGCGCCCTGCGGAACCCGCGGGGCACCAGCGACGGGTCCCCGACGGCCGACACGCGCACCCCGTGGTCCTCGAGCACCGGCGGCAGGAGGTGCTCGCACAGGTGCCGCTCGGCGCGGAAGACCGCGTCGAGCTCCTCGGCCGGGCGCGCCAGGTTGCGCCGGCTGAGCAGGTAGACGCTGACGATCGCGACCCCCCGCGCGTACAGGGCGTCCACGAGGTGCGCCAGGTTCCCCATGGCCCGCAGGTAGCCCTCGGCGAGGGGCACCTCGTGCCTGCGCGACCAGCGGCGGGTCCCGTCGGGAATGATCCCCACGTGCCTTGGGGCCCGGGTCAACGCCCTCGCCCTCCGCAACGCCCTCGCCCTCCGCCCTCGACGAAGGCCGGATCGTCGGCGACCCTGCGGATCTCGCCGGGTGGGCGCCTGCCGTGGGCGACCTCGGCGGCCAGCGCGCCCATCCGCAGCGCGCTGTCCATGTTGACGTACCGGTGCGAACCGAGCCGTCCGGCGCTCACCACGTGGGGCGCGGCGCGGTCGAGGTGGTGTTCGACCGCGCGCAGCTCCGCCGAACCGGGGTCGGAGAGGGGATAGTGCCGGCGGATTCGCACGATCCGCTCGACGCGCAGCCGCGCCCGGGCACCGAGGAAGGGCAGGCGCGCGGCGTCCCGCAGCACACGGGCGCCGAGTTCGCCGTCGGGGGCGTCCCAGAGCTCGTCCCCCGGGTCGCAGTGGATCTCGAAGCAGTGCCCGGCCGGTGCGCCCCCCGCCGGTCCGCCCGCGTAGCCCCTGGGCGTGTAGGCCCGGCTGAACACCTGCTTCCCGGGGAAGTACAGGAGATCGCGGGGCAGGTCGGCCGGAACGCCGCGGGTGGACGTGTAGACGAAGACGGTGGCCCGGTGGCGCAGCCGCGCGGCCGCCGCGCGCACCGGCTCCGGCACGGTGCCGGTGTCGGCACCGAGCAGGAAGGCGTCCACCGGACCGGTGTTGACCACGCTGTCGACGGTGCGGACCACCGGGCCGTCGCGGGTGTCCGCCCGCAGCACGACGTGCCCCGCGGCACGGGCCCACGACACCAGTCGTGCACCCGTGCGGACGAGGCCGCCGTCCTGCGTCACCCGGTCGGCGAGGGCTGCGGCGATCCGGCCGATGCCGCCCTCCGGGTAGCGGGAGGCGGGCGCCTCCTCCTCCCGGCCCGCCAGCTGGGCCAGCCCCGTCCCGAGCCGGGGGACGGCGATGCGCTGGCGTCCCCAGAGCGCGGGCAGCCGGGACGGCGGCAGGCCGATGTTCTTGGTGACGTGGTCGAGGACGAAGAAGGCGTACAGGGGACGCCCCAGGCCGCGGACGGCCCATGTCTCCAGGTCCACCGGATCGGCCCGGCCGATCCGGTCGGCCACCCGGCCGCCCGCACGGGCGGCCAGGTAGGCGAGCAGCGGCGGGGCGGCGCGGAGCGGGCCGGCGACGCGGGCGAAGTCCCCCAGATGGAAGGGGAACCGGTACAGGCGCCCGTCGCGCCAGATGCCCCGGGTGGGGCGAACCGGTCGCAGCACGGTGCCCAGGAGGTCTTCGAGATCCCGGAGCACCTCCGGTTCCCTGGCGTAGAGGGTGTGCGGACCGAGGTCGAAGGCGAGCCCGGCGGCGCGCAGTGAGGAGGCGAGACCGCCGACCGTCTCCTGCTCCTCGAAGACCTCGACCCGCGACCCCAGTTCGAGCGCCCGCCGAGCCGCGCCGAGTCCCGCGAGCCCGGCGCCGACCACACCGATCCTCATCGCCTCACCCTCCGCCCGCCCGCCCCTCGGGGTGCTGCTGCCAGCGTGGCCCCCGCGGACCCGGAGCGGCAGCGCCGCTTCCGGCCATTCGGTCCCCGTCGCCGACGCGTGCGGTCCGGGCGGAGGCCGGGGCGGAGGACGGGCGGCGCCCGGACGTCAGGGGCGGCGCCCCGGGGTGGCGGACGCACGAAGCCCCCGGCGGGGACGCGCGTCCCCGCCGGGGGCCCGGGTGCGGCGGCCGCTCAGCCGCTGTAGGGCTTGGCCTCCAGGATCCTGACCATGGCCCTCTTGCCGTTCGGCAGCTCGTACTCCGCCTCGTCGCCGACCTTCTTCCCGTTCACGCCGACCCCGAGCGGCGACTGGGGGGAGTAGGTCTCGATGTCGGAGCTCGCGTACTCGCGCGACGCCATCAGGAAGGTGAGGGTGTCGTCCTCGTCGCCGTCGAAGGCGATCGTGACGACCATGCCGGGCTCGACGACACCGTCGTCCGCCGGCGCCTCGCCGACCTTGGCGCTGTCCAGGAGCTGGGTCAGCTGGCGCACACGGAGCTCCTGCTTGCCCTGCTCCTCCTTGGCCGCGTGGTACCCGCCGTTCTCCCGCAGGTCCCCCTCCTCGCGCGCAGCCTCGATCTTCTTGGCGATCTCGACGCGCGCGGGACCAGACAGGTACTCCAGCTCGGCCTTGAGCTGGTTGTACGCCTCCTGGGTGAGCCAGGTGACGTTCTCGCTGGTCTGGGTCACAGGTGCTCCTCGTAGGTACTGGGAATACAAAGCATCGCCCTACCCAGAAGGATGGTCCGTCCCGGGTGGGCGAAACCACGAGCCTAACAATTTCAGGGCGAAAGGGGGAGGACATAAGCCACCGGACGCACAGCCTCGCAGGTCACCGGCGTCTGCGCCCGGTCCGGCGCGGCGCCGGACCGGGAGAATCGCCGTCGCGGGCGGTCAGGACGCGGTGCAGCCGACCAGCTCGGCGCCGGTGGCCTCGCGGGTGGTGCGGATGCGCACCACCCGGTCGATGCGCTCGGTACCGGTCTCCTCGAAGCGGGCGTCCAGCCTGCCGACCTCGGCGCCGTCCTCCGCCAGGGCCCGTACGGTGCAGGCGCCGGTGGCGTCGGCGTCCTTGCGCACCTCCAGGTGCATCTGCACCTCGTTCGCGCCCTGCACCACGTCGAACTTGATCACTTCGGCGCTGAGGGTCCGGCCCGCGATGTAGTCGTAGCCGAACCAGCCGACCATGGCGACCATGAGAGCCCCGAGCACGGCGCCGAGGACGCGCAGCCCGCGGTCGGCGCGCTCGTCCGCGGAGCGCCCGTAGCGCCCCTGCGGAAGGCCCTCGCGTGCAGCCGTCATGATCGTTCCCTTCGTGTCCCGGAGTCAGGAATTTTCCGCCCCCCGGTTCGGTCACTATAGAGAGCGCACGACGCGACGAATCACTGAGGATCGAGTCTTGACTGAGCAGCTGCGACTGATGGCCGTGCACGCGCACCCCGACGACGAGTCGAGCAAGGGCGCGGCCACGATGGCGAAGTATGTGTCCGAGGGGGTGGACGTGCTGGTCGTGACCTGCACGGGGGGCGAGCGCGGCTCCATCCTCAATCCGAAGCTCCAGGGTGACGCCTTCATCGAGGCGAACATCCACGAGGTCCGCAGGAAGGAGATGGACGAGGCCCGCGAGATCCTGGGCGTCAGGCAGGACTGGCTCGGCTTCGTCGACTCCGGCCTCCCCGAGGGCGACCCGCTGCCCCCGCTCCCCGAGGGCTGCTTCGCCCTGGAGGACGTGGACAAGGCCGCGGGCGAGCTGGTGCGCAGGATCCGCGCGTTCCGCCCCCAGGTCGTGACCACCTACGACGAGAACGGGGGCTACCCGCACCCCGACCACATCATGACCCACAAGATCACGATGGTCGCCTTCGACGGCGCCGCGGACGCGGAGAAGTTCCCGGAGTCCGAGTACGGCCAGGTCTGGCAGCCGCAGAAGCTCTACTACAACCAGGGCTTCAACCGGCCGCGCACCGTCGCCCTGCACGAGGCGCTGCTGGAGCGCGGGCTGGAGTCCCCCTACGGCGAGTGGCTGGAGCGCTGGAAGGAGTTCCAGCGCGCCGAGCGGACGCTGACCACCTACGTGCCCTGCGCCGACTTCTTCGAGGTGCGTGACAGGGCCCTGATCGCGCACGCCACCCAGATCGACCCCGACGGCGGCTGGTTCCGGGTCCCGATGGAGATCCAGAGGGAGGTCTGGCCGACCGAGGAGTACGAGCTGTCCAGGTCGCTCGTCGAAACCTCCCTCCCCGAGAGCGACCTCTTCGCGGGCATCCGGGAGAATGCCTGACATGAGCGCAAGCGCGAACCTCGCAATGACGCACGTCGCCACCCTGGCCAAGGAGCTGGACGAGAACAAGGTCACCCCCGGTGTCCTGGGCTTCCTCGTCTTCGCGGCGCTGGCGGTCGGCGTGTGGGCCCTGATGAAGTCCATGAACCGGCACATGAACCGGGTGGACTTCGAGGAGGAGCCCGAGCCGGACGCCCGGCCCGCCAAGGGCACCGGCCGCACCGGGGGCTCCCCGGCCTGACCGGGACGGGCCCGGTTGCCGCGAGGGCGCGCCGCCGTGTGCGGGACGGGAACGGCCGCGGGGCCCGAGGGCGTCCCCCGGCCGCCCCGGGCCCGTGGCCGTGGGCACCGGCCCGCCGCCCCGCTCCCGGCCGGAGGCCCGTGCGGCGCGGTCAGCGGGGCGGTGCCCCCTCCCCGGCCGCGACGCCGGCGGCCCCGGCCGCGACGGCGGGAGGGACGGCGTACCCCGGGACGGAGGGCCACCGGACCGTCAGCACCACCGCATCCTCCTCGGCCCGCCAGGAGTGGTCCGTCCCGCGCCCCCAGACCACGTAGTCGCCCTGCTCCGCCAGCAGGACCTCCCGGCCCGGCAGCCGCACCCGGAAGCGGCCGCTGACCAGGACCAGCAGCGTGGTGCGCTGCTCTCCCCGCACCCATCGGGCCCGCTCCTCGCCGCGCGGGTGGACCCCCCACTTGATCTCCACGTCCTGGCTGTGGCGCGGATCCCCGGGCTCCTTGAAGTGCCCCAGCAGCCATCCCCGGTCGAGTGCCGCGTCCCGTGCCGCACGGCCCACGTACACGGCGTCCGCACTCGGCCCTCCGCCGGTTCCGTCCGTGCCCTGTCCTCGGCCGGTTTCGCCCGTACCCCGCTCTCCGCCGGTTCCGTCTTCTCGCGGCTCTCCGCCGCCGGTGCCGTCCGCGCTCCCCGCGGGCGGGTGCGGCTCCCCGCACCCGCCTCCGGGGGCGTCCGGCGTGCTGCGGGCCTCCCCGCCCTCGTGCTCGTCCATGCCGTCCGACGCTATCCCGTGCGCCCCTCCCGCCCCTTCCGCCCCTCCCGCCCCTTGTCTCCCCTCGCTCCCGTCCGCCGGGGACGCCCTTCCTTCATCTCCGGATTCCCCAGTATGCTGAAAATCTGAATAGTCGATGGATCGGAAAGTGCGGGTGAGAGCAGTGGCCGGGAACACCGCCTGGACACGGGCCGTGCTGCCGCTGTGCCTGCTGAGCCTCCTGGACGCCGAGGGCGAGAGCTACGGCTACGCCCTGCTGGGGCGGCTCGGCGATGCGGGGCTGACCCCGGTCAAGGCCGCCACCCTCTACCCCGCCCTCGCGCGGCTGGAGGAGGAGGGGGCCGTCGAGGTCGAGTGGCGGGCGGGTGACGGAGGGCCGGGGCGCAAGTACTACCGCATCACCGCCGCGGGCCGGGCGCGGCTCGACGGCGACGCCGCGGCCTGGAACGGCCTCGCCCGGGCCGTCTCCGCGCTGCTCGGCGACCGGGAGGCGGGGGCCGGGGAAGCACCGAGGCGCTGAGCCGCCCACCGGGACCGGCCGCGGCGGGCGGGGAGCGCCGCAGGACGGGCGGGCCCTCGCCCACCGGCGCACCACCGCGGGCCACGGCCCGGACCGGCCTGCCGGGCGGACACCCGCCCACCGACCACGCCGGCACCGACCACGCCGGGCACCGTCCGGCCGGGCGGCGACCGGCACGCCGACCCGCGCGGAGACGCGCGGTCACATGTACACGAGGGGGACCCGTGAAGGACGCAGCAGAGCGCACGCGCGCATGGCCGCGGGAAGAGGACGAACAGTGGGCCGCCAGGGTCGAGATGCGTCTCGCCCTCGACCTCCAGGCCCCCGACGGCCTGGCCGACCTGGTGCTCGACGAGGTGCACGAGGCCGTGACCGAGACCGGGCTCGACGCGCGGGAGCTCTTCGGCCCCCCGGACGAGTACGCCCGCACCGCCGTCGAGGAGCATGTCGGCGAGGAGCAGCGGGCCCGGGTCGACGTGAAGGGCATGGCCCCCGGTCAGCGCTTCACCGCCTCCCTCGCCACCTTCTGCGGCATCGGCATCCTGCTCGGCCTGATGCACTGGTTCCGCGAGGGGCTCTGGATGGCACCCGGGCCGGCCGCCCTCGCCGCGCTCGCCGGGATCGCCCTCGCGGGCCTGCTCGCCGTCTGCGCCCTCACCGCCTGGTCGGCCGGGCGGATCCGCGGCGCCGCCGGCCTCGCCGCCGCAGGCGCGGCCGCCGTCGGAGCGGCGGTGGCCGCGGCCTCGCTGCTCCCGGAGGACCCCCGCGTCACCCTGCCCGCCCCGGCGGCGGCGGCGGTCTGCGCCGTGCTCGCGGTCCTCGCGGCCAACCTGCCCGCCGCGGCCGTCGAGCGGTGCTTCGTGCCCGCCCCACGCCCCGGCGACGACGGGCACTGGCTGTCCCGCCTGGAAGGGGTCCTGCGCGGCCGCCACGCCCTGTCCGCCGCCGAGGCGCGCGGACACGTCCGCGAGGCCCGACGGCACCTGGAGGCCTCCGGGGAGGACGCGGCCACCGCCTTCGGCGACGTCGAGGTGTACGCCCTGCGCCTGGCGGCGGGTCCCCGCCGCGCCGCGCGCGTGGAGCGCCGCGAACTCTACGGGGCGACGGCCATCGCGGCCGTGCTGGCGCTGCTGCTCGTCGAGAAGGTCCGCAACCCGGAGCCGGGCTCGGTGTGGTTCTGGTGCTCCCTCGCCGTGGCGCTCGTCTGGATCACGCATGCGATCCGCCTCTGGCTCCGCGCCGCCGCGACCCGCAACCGCCGCGGCGGCAGGGCGTAGCCCTCCTCGCCGCCCGGCCCGGTGCGGAAACGTCTCCTGCACGTTCCGAGCCCCGGGGCGCCCCCTCGGGCCGGTGCCCGGCGGCGACCGGGACGGCTCGCGAGGCCGTGGCGCGCCCTCCCGTCTCCCGGCCGCGGCGACCGCGCGCACCACCCGCCGCCCGTACCCGTCCTGCGGGCACCAAGGCCGGGCCGCGCGCCGCCCGGGCGGGCACCCCGGGCCCGGCGCGGGCCCCGTCGAGCCGCCGTCAGATGGCGGGCAACCAGGCCCCGTCGTCGGTGGCGTGGGCCAGGACGCGCTGTGCGGCGCCGCCCCGGTGCGCCGGAACGCGGTCGGGCAGACGATGGGCGGGGCGGTTGCGTGAACAGGTCCCAGCGCTGTCGTCAGCTGTCGAGAGCGGGGCCCCTCGGTCCTTACACGGCGTCTGGATCGACCGTGACGGAGAAGGGTGCGTTGGTCTTCACGGTGCCGGTGAACATCTCGCCGTCCCGGTGGGCCCTGGTGGCGGGGTCGAGGACGTAGGTGTAGACGATCGGGACGCCGGTGGCGGCCTGCTCGACCCGCCAGTAGTAGGGGATTCCGGCCTTGGCGTACTGGTCCACCTTCACGATCCGGTCGGTGGTCTCCGATCCGGGCGACACGGCTTCGACGACCAGGAGTACGTGCTCGGGGCGGGTGGGTGTGAGGCCGATGGTCTCCGCCCGGTAGACGATCACGTCCGGGCGGCGGTTGGTGAGCGGCACGTCCTGCAGGCGGACGTCGAACACGAGCCGGCTCACGAGGGCAGTTCGGCCGAGGGGGGTGGGCTCGTGGTTTCGTCGGCGGTGCCAGCCGTTGTGAGAGGCTGGATCACATGAACCGGTTGGCTGGTATGACCTCGCCGTATCTGCTGCGGCACGCCGACAATCCGGTCGACTGGTGGCCTTGGGTGCCCGAGGCGTTCGAGGAAGCGAAGCGGCGCGATGCCCCCGTGTTCCTCAGCGTCGGCTGCAGCAGCTGCCACTGGTGCCGGTGAACTCGCGGACCCGGTAGTCGACGGTGCTTACACGGCTCTGATGATCACGCGCTTCCCGCAGAGCTTCGACCAGTCGTCACGGTCGGAGGTTAAAACGATCACGGGAGCCGGGACGCGGAGCGCGAGCGCGGCGACGAGGGCGTCGATCGCGTACTTGTGCCCGTGCAGCCCGCCTGCGTCCTGAAGCAACCCCACCGCGGTCAGGGAGTCCTCCTGGCTGACCGGTTCCACCCGCAGCCGGGAGAGCACCCACTTCAAGCGCGCCAGATCGGTCTTCCCATGTACGGCTTCGACAATGGTCAGCGCGGACACGAGGACGGGAACCCCAGCCTGCCGGGATGCCTCGATGCGAGCTGCCATGCCGCGGTCGTTGCGCAGGAGCAGGGAGAGCGCCTCGGAGTCGAGCACCAGCGAACGGGCCGGCTGCTCCTTCACGCGGCGCCCCGCTCGACGTCCTCGGCGTTCACGTCCCCGAACAGCTCGCGACGAGCGGCTTCGATCTCCTGCTCCGTGAGCGCGCCGTGCTCCTCCTCGTGGGAGGCGACAATCTCGGCGAGTCCGTCCATGGCGAGCTGGTGCCTGACGGCTTCGGTGATGTAGCTGGACAGCCCACGGCGGCCGGTTCGGGAGCGGAGTTCACTGACCAGCTCGGAGGGCATGGACACGGAGATGTTCTCGGTGGTCCCGGCTCGGGTCGGCTTCATGGGTCTCAGTGTAAGACAATGTCTATTACGCATGTAGTCCCTTTGTCGTCGTGGGTCATGCGGTGTCGGCGTGCTGCTCGCCAGGACTTCAGCTGCGCGAAGGCTCGCTCACCCGGCGCTCTCAGCCGGGCGTGGTCACGGTTGAATTGCTGGTAGTGCTCGGGCTGTTCGCGGTGGTGGTAGTACGGGGTGCGGAAGGTGGCGCCAGCGTCCTGGCAGGCGCGGTCGGCCAGGACGTTCAGGGTCTCGTCGACGTACCGCCAGGCAGTGGCCTGAGATATGCCGAAACCGGCTCCGAGCTGCGAGAACGTCTCGTTCCACCGCAGGTGGACCAGCGCGAGCAGTGCCTGCTGGAAGCAGCCGAGCTTGCGCCATCGGGTACTGCGCACTCTGCGGTGCTCGTGCAGCAGCCAGGCGACATGCTCAACCAGCTCGTGCGGGACGTCGAGCATGGCAGGATGCGGAACCGCCCCTTTGATCGCCGGTGTGATGAGTGAGATCACCACGCCAACGACAAGGGGGCCTCCCCCTGTAGCACCCGTGCTGGCTCCCGTAGGGGTGTGCTTGGGCCGAGGCAGAGCCCTGTAACGACTCCGTGTGGCTACTTGGGTGGATTGCCCAGTCCTGGCGTTGTGTGCGGGGCGGGTCCCCGGCGTGTTGGTTGATCGGTCCGCGCGGAGGGCCGGTGAGCTGGGATACTGCAGGCATGGTGAACCGACTGGCAGACTCCCAGTCGCCTTATCTCCTCCAGCACGCCTCCAATCCTGTGGACTGGTGGCCATGGGGAGAGGAGGCGATGCAAGAGGCCAAGCGGCGCGATGTCCCCGTGTTCCTCAGCGTCGGCTACAGCAGCTGCCACTGGTGCCACGTCATGGCGCACGAGTCCTTCGAGGACGGCGGCACCGCCGCCTACCTGAACGAGCACTTCGTGTGCGTCAAGGTGGACCGCGAGGAGCGCCCCGACGTGGACGCGGTCTACATGGAGGCCGTGCAGGCCGCCACCGGGCAGGGCGGCTGGCCCATGTCGGTGTTCATGACCGCGGACGGGGAGCCCTTCTACTTCGGCACCTACTTCCCGCCCGAGCCCCGCCACGGCATGCCGTCCTTCCGGCAGGTGCTGGAGGGGGTCGCCGCGGCGTGGTCGGGCCGCCGGGAGGAGGTCGGGGAGGTCGCCGCGAGGATCACCCGGGACCTCGGCGAGCGCCGGCTGGTGGCCTCCGGTGCGGGGGTCCCGGAGGCGGACGACCTCGCGGGCGCGCTCCTCGGGCTGACCCGGGACTTCGACGAGGCGCACAAGGGCTTCGGGGGCGCGCCCAAGTTCCCTCCGTCCATGGTGCTCGAGTTCCTGCTGCGCCACCACGCCCGCACGGGGTCCGAGGGCGCGCTCCAGATGGCCGCCGAGACCTGCGAGGCGATGGCCCGCGGGGGGATCTACGACCAGCTCGGCGGCGGGTTCGCCCGCTACTCCGTGGACCGGGAGTGGACGGTCCCCCACTTCGAGAAGATGCTCTACGACAACGCGCTCCTGTGCCGCGTCTACGCCCACCTGTGGCGGGCCACCGGCAGTGCGCTCGCCCGCCGGGTCGCACTGGAGACCGCGGACTTCCTGGTGCGCGAACTGCGCACCGCCGAGGGCGGCTTCGCCTCCGCGCTGGACGCCGACAGCGACACCCCGGACGGCGGCCACGCCGAGGGCGCCTTCTACGTGTGGACGCCCGTCGCGCTCCGCGAGGTCCTCGGCGAGGAGGACGGCGCCCGGGCGGCGGAGCTGTACGGCGTGACCGAGGAGGGCACCTTCGAGGAGGGCGCCTCGGTGCTGCGCCTGCCCGGCGGCGAGGCCGACGCGGAGCTCTCCGCCCGGCTGCTCGCGGCGCGCGGGGAGCGGCCGAGGCCGGGCCGGGACGACAAGGTGGTCGCGGCCTGGAACGGGCTGGCGATCGCGGCACTCGCCGAGACGGGGGCGTTCTTCGACCGGCCCGACCTGGTCGAGCGGGCCACGGAGGCGGCGGACCTGCTGGTGCGGGTGCACATGGACTTCTCCTCCGGGGGCGTGCGGCTGCACCGCACGTCCCGGGACGGCCGAGCCGGGTCGGGTGCGGGCGTCCTGGAGGACTACGCGGACGTCGCCGAGGGCTTCCTCGCGCTCGCGGCCGTGCAGGGGGAGGGCACCTGGCTGGAGTTCGCCGGATTCCTGCTGGACATGGTGATGGACCGGTTCACCGGGGAGGAGGGCGAGCTCTACGACACCGCGCACGACGCCGAGGAGCTGATCCGGCGCCCCCAGGACCCGACCGACAACGCGGCCCCCTCCGGCTGGACGGCGGCCGCAGGCGCCCTGCTCGGCTACGCCGCGCACACCGGCTCCGCCGCCCACCGCACGGCGGCCGAACGGGCCCTGGGCGTGGTGAAGGCGCTGGCGCCCCGGGCTCCGAGGTTCGTGGGCTGGGGGCTCGCGGTGGCCGAGGCGCTGCTCGACGGCCCGCGCGAGGTGGCGGTGGTGGGGGTCGAGGGCGATCCGCTGCGGGCGGAGCTCCACCGCACCGCGCTGCTGTCGACGGCGCCCGGTGCGGTCGTCGCCGTGGGAGGGCCCGATGATGGCGAGTTTCCGCTGTTGCGCGAGAGGCCCTTGGTGGGTTCGGGTCCGGCCGCGTACGTCTGCCGGGGATTCGTGTGCGAGACACCGACCACAGCGGCACCAGAGCTTGCCCAAAAGCTCACCAACCGGAGCTGAAACGGCGGAATTTAACCGACGAGCACCGGAACGCAATCCTCCGCCTCTACAGTCCTGAACGACCGTTGTTCCGCGCCCGTACGGGGAGTACGTGCGCGGGCGCGGTGTGCGCGCCGGACGGCCAAGGGGGGTCCTTGCCGCGGCGCAAGGGGGCCTAGGGGGGCTTTGTGCTCATATCGGTGTTCGTCGTTGCCATTTCCATGGCGTTGTTCTGGATGGCGGCGTTCACGCTCTGGTGGCAGATGCATGCCTGGCGTACACCCGAGACGCTGGCGTCCACCCGCTTCGACCGCCCCGAGGGCGGCACGGAGCTGTCGTTCTCGCTGCTGCTGCCTGCCCGCCACGAGCAGGCGGTGCTGGAGCACACCATCGAACGGCTACTGGAATCCAGCCATTCCAACTTCGAGATCATCGTGATCGTCGGGCACGACGATCCGGAGACCGCGGCGGTCGCCGAACGGGTGGCCGCGCGGGACCCGGTCAGAGTGCGGGTGGTCACCGACACCCACGAGACCAAGAACAAGCCGAAGGCGCTGAACACCGCGCTGCCGCACTGCCGGGGCGACGTGGTGGGCGTCTTCGACGCCGAGGACCAGGTCCACCCCGAGCTGCTCACCCACGTGGACCACGCCTTCACCAGCACCGGCGCCGACGTCGTCCAGGGCGGCGTGCAGCTGATCAACTTCCACTCCAGCTGGTACAGCCTGCGCAACTGCCTGGAGTACTTCTTCTACTTCCGCAGCCGTCTGCACCTGCACGCCGAGAAGGGGTTCATCCCGCTCGGCGGCAACACCGTCTTCGTGCGCACCGCGGTGCTGCGCGAGGCGGACGGCTGGGACCCGGAGTGCCTGGCCGAGGACTGCGACCTCGGTGTGCGCCTGTCCTCCGTGGGCAAGAAGGTCGTCGTCGCCTACGACAGCGACATGGTGACCCGGGAGGAGACCCCCGGCACGCTGATGAGCCTGCTCAAGCAGCGCACCCGCTGGAACCAGGGCTTCCTCCAGGTGTACCGGAAGAAGGACTGGCGCCAGCTGCCCACCCGCGGTCAGCGGATGCTGGCCCGCTACACCCTGATGTCCCCGTTCATGCAGGCGTTCACCGGTGTGATCATCCCGGTCAACGTGGGCATCGCGCTCTTCCTCGACGTGCCCGCCGGCATCGCCGTCGTCACCTTCCTGCCGCTGATCACGGCGCTGGTCACCTTCGTGTTCGAAGTCGTGGGCCTGCACGACTTCGGGGTGGCGTACGGGCTGCGGGTGCGCTTCGTGCACTACGTGAAGCTGATCCTCGGCGGCCCCTTCTACCAGCTGATGCTCGCCGGGGCGGCGGTGCGCGCCGTGTGGCGCGAGAAGACCGGCCGCAACGAGTGGGAGCTGACCAGCCACGTCGGCGCACACCTGACGGATCTGACCGAGACCAGAGAGGACGCCCGCCGGTGACGACGACCCTGCCCCCCGTACCGGAGACCACCGGGACGGCCGGCGACGCCGGGCCCGGCGGCACGCTCCGGATCCCCGCCCAGCGCACGAACTCCCCGGAAACCGGCGCCGCCGCCTGGGTCCGCCCCGTGGTCCGCTTCCGCTCCTCCCGCCCCGACCTGCTGATCTGCGCCGCCCTGCTGTGCCTGATCATGGTGGTGCAGGGCTGGAACATCGCCCACTTCCCCGCACTGAGCGACGACGAGGGCACCTACCTGGCCCAGGCGTGGGCCGTCCAGCAGGGCGAGGGCCTGGCGCACTACACGTACTGGTACGACCATCCGCCGCTCGGCTGGATACAGATCGCGTTCCTGACCTGGATCCCGTCGCTGATCGCGCCCGAGACGATGACCGTGGCGACGATGCGCCTGGCGATGCTCGTGGTCAGCGCCGTCTCCGCGGTCCTGCTGTACGTGCTGGCGCGCCGGCTGTGGCTGCCGCGCTGGGCGGCGGCCCTCGCGATGCTGATGTTCGGCCTGTCGCCGCTGTCGGTGGTGCTCCAGCGGGAGATCTTCCTCGACAACATCGCCGTGATGTGGATGCTGCTGGCGTTCTGCCTGGCCGCCTCCCCGAGCAGGCATCTGTGGCACCACTTCGCCGCGGGCCTCGCCGGCGCCGTGTCGGTGCTCACCAAGGAGACGATGCTGCTGGTCCTGCCGGCGCTGCTGGTGACGATGTGGCGGCACAGCCACCGCGACACCCGCAAGTTCGCCGTCACCGGCGCGATCACCGCCTGCGCCCTGATCGGGCTGTGCTACCCGCTGTACGCGCTGCTCAACAACGAGCTGCTGTCCGGGCCCGGCCATGTCTCGCTGATGGACGGCATCACCTACCAGCTCGGGCGCCCGGGCTCCGGGTTCATCCTGGAGGCGGGCACGGGCTCGAACGAGGTGCTGCGCTCCTGGCTGTACTACGACACCGTGCTGCCGATCGGCGGGCTCGCTGGCGCGGCGCTGCTGCTGGCCACGCTGCGCTGGTCGGTGACCGCGCGGGCGCTGGCGGGCCCCTCGCTGGTGGTCCTGATCCTGGCCGTGGTGGCGCTGCGGCCCTCCGGCTACCTCCCGGCGATGTACGTCGTCCAGGCGCTGCCCTTCCTGGCCCTGGTGCTCGCGGGCGGCGCGGCCAGCGTGGCGCACGCGGTGCTGCGGCGGCCCGTCGGGCGCGCGGCCGCCCCGCGGGCCGAACGCCGGGTGCGCGGCGCCCTGGCCGGGGTGCTGGCGCTGGCGGCCCTCGCCTTCGTCGTCCCGCACTGGTACGAGGGCAACCGCGACGCCCTGACCGCCGACGCCAACGCCCCCTACCGGGCGGCCGCGGCCTGGATGGGCACCCAGGTGGAGGACCCGTCCGCCACCCGGGTGCTGGTCGACGACGCACTGTGGCTGGACCTGGTGCACGACGGGTTCACCCCCGGCACCGGCGTCATCTGGTTCTACAAGGCCGACCTCGACCCGGCCGTGACCAGGACCCTCCCGGGAGGCTGGCGGGACATCGACTACGTGGTCTCCTCGCCGACCGTCCGCCGTGACGCGGTCGACCTGCCCAACGTCAAGGCGGCCCTGGAGAACTCCGAGGCGGTCGCCGTGTTCGGCCGGGGCGAGGACCGCATCGAGATCCGCCGTGTCGGCAGCGAGGGAGGCACCCAGTGACCACACCGCGTAGGACCGGGGCCGGCGAGCTCGGCGACCCGGAACTGACCGTCGGCCAGGTCGCCGAGCCCGGCGCCGTGACCCTCGTCGTGCCGACCTTCAACGAGTCCGGCAACATCCGCGAACTCCTGCGCAGGCTCACCGAGTCGGTGCCTTCCCAACTGCCCTGCGAGGTCCTGTTCGTCGACGACTCCACCGACGACACCCCCGAGGTGATCCGCGACGCGGCACAGGACTGCCCCTTCCCGGTGGCGGTCCTCCACCGGGAGGAACCGGTCGGCGGCCTCGGCGGAGCGGTGGTCGAGGGCCTGAAGCGCGCGGGGTCCGACTGGGTCGTGGTGATGGACGCCGACCTCCAGCACCCGCCCGCCCTGGTGCCGGAGCTCGTCCGCGCGGGGGAGTCGTCCGGTGCCGACCTCGTCGTGGCCAGCCGCTACCTCCCCGGAGGCAGCCGCGAAGGGCTCGCCGGAGGCTACCGGGTCGCCGTATCGCGCGGCGCGACCTGGCTCGCCAAGGCGCTGTTCCCGCGACGGCTGCGGGGCATCAGCGATCCGATGTCGGGGTTCTTCGCCATCCGGCGCAGCGTGGTGGCCGCCGACGAGCTGCAGCCGCTCGGGTACAAGATCCTCCTCGAACTCGCGGTGCGCTGCCGCCCGGAGACGGTGGCGGAGGTGCCGTTCGTCTTCCGGGACCGCTTCGCCGGCGAGTCCAAGTCCACGGCCAGGGAGGGGATGAGGTTCCTGTCCCATCTGTCCGGGCTGCGCACCGCTTCGGCGGCGGCCCGGATGGCCGCCTTCGGGCTGATCGGCCTGACCGGCTTCCTGCCCAACCTGGCCGCGCTGCACCTGCTGGTGGCGGGCGGGATGCACTACCTGCCGGCCGAGATCGTGGCCAACCAGTTCGGTGTGGTGTGGAACTTCCTCCTGATCGAGGTCCTGCTCTTCCGCGAGCGGCGGCGGCACCGGCACTGGGCGGACCGGTTCGGCCGCTTCGCCCTGCTCGCCAACGCCGACCTGCTGCTGCGCATCCCGTTGATCGCCCTGTTCGTCGCCCAGTGGGGGATGGCGGTGCTGCCCGCGACGGCCCTCGCCCTGCTGACCACCTTCGTGGTGCGGTTCGCGGCGACCGAGGCGCTGGTCTACCTGCCGCGCCGCGGTGCCCCGGGGCGCGGGCGGGCGGGCGCGCGGGCACTGGACACCGCCCGGTAGCGGGCCGGGCGGGCGCGGCCCGGCCCAGGAGACCGCGTGCGTGCGGCGCCGGCCCCGTGGCCGCCGCCGCACGCACGTGCACGAGAGCCGCCGAGAAACGCACGAAGGGAACACCATGTCACCACCCCTCAGGAGCGGCCTGCGCCGCAGGCCCCGGACCGCCTTGCTCGCCGTCGGCGCCCTCACCACGGCTCTGCTGATATCCGCGCCGCAGAGCGCGCAGGCCGGACCGCCCAACCTGATCAGCAACCCGGGCTTCGAGACCGCGGGAACGGGTGCCATGCCCGCCTGCTGGTCCCAGTCGGGCTGGGGCGACAACGACTACACCTTCGAGACCGTCGCCGACGCCCACTCGGGCACCAAGGCCATGAAGGTCGAGCTGACCCGCCGGGTCGACGGCGACCGCAAGGCCCTGATCACCGAGAACACGGTCTGTGCGCCGACGGTGGTCCCGGACCGCCAGTACGACCTGTCGCTCTGGTACAAGTCCACCACCCCCGATGTCTCGGTGACCCTCTTCCGCCGGGACACGGACGCGGGCTGGCAGTACTGGACCGACCTCAAGACGCTGGAGATCAGCGCCGACTACGCCCAGGCCGAGGTGCGGACCCCGGCCGTCCCGCCGAACACCGACCGGATCGCCTGGGGCGTGTCGGTCTACGGCACCGGCTCGGTCACCACGGACGACTACGCGATGGAGGAGGTCAGCGTCCCCGTGCCGGACCCGGAGTGCACGGGGACCGCGCAGGAGTGCGAGGACGGCCGCTGGGAGGTGCTGCCGGTGCAGAACCCGGTGCGCTCCATGCACTCGGTGGTGATGCACAACGGCAAGGTGCTGCTGATCGCCGGATCCGGCAACGACCCGTCCCTGTTCGAGGCGGGCAGCTTCACCTCCGCGGTGTACGACCCCGCGGACGGCAGCTACCGGGTCATCCCGACCCCCGCCGACATGTTCTGCGCCGGGCACGTCCAGCTCCAGGACGGCAGGGTGCTCATCATGTCCGGCAACAAGGGCTACCCCTCCGCCGACGGCACCATCGGCTACCAGGGCCTCAAGGACTCCTACCTGTTCGACCCGGAGACCGAGACCTACATCCGGACCAACGACATGAACGACGGGCACTGGTACCCGTCGGCCACGATCCTCGGCAACGGCGACGTGATCTCCTTCGGCGGTCTGAAGGAGGACTCCACCGGCTCGGTGACCGCCGAGCGCTTCTCGGCCGCCGAGAACAGGTGGCTGCCGCTGTGGCAGGTCAACCAGACCTGGTCGTACTGGGGCCTGTACCCGTCGATGATCCTCATGCAGGACGGGCGGCTGTTCTACTCGGGCAGCCATGTCTTCGGCAACGGCACGCCCGGTACCGGGGCGGCGATCTACGACTACGAGGCGAACACCGTCACCGAGGTCCCGGGCCTGCAGAGCAAGGACGAGCGCGACCAGTCCGCGAGCGTGCTGCTGCCGCCCGCCCAGGACCAGCGGGTGCTCACCCTCGGCGGCGGCAACATCGACACCAACCCGGCGGCCAACCGGCTGACGGACATCATCGACCTGAAGCAGCCCGACCCGAGTTACGTGCACGGGCCGCCGATCCCGCAGGGCACGGTCGACATGGGTGACGGGCCCCGGCCCCAGACGGGCGCCGAGGGCAAGATGTACGTCTCCGCGGTGCTGCTGCCGGACGGCACGGTGCTGGAGACCGGCGGTGCTCTGCACAACCGGGCGAACCCGGTGTACGAGGCGTCGATCTTCGACCCGGTGACCGAGACCTTCGACCCGGTCACCCCGGACCCGGAGGCCCGCGGCTACCACTCCTCGTCCTTCCTGCTGCCGGACGGCCGGGTGATGTCGGTGGGCGACAACCCGGGCAACGGGTCGTGGAACCACAACGTGTCGGTGTACACCCCGCCGTACCTGCTGAAGGGGCCGCGGCCGCAGATCACCTCGGTGATCGACGGCGAGTGGACCTACGGCGACACCCAGCGGATCACCGTGGACCGGCCCGTGGTGAAGGCGGAGCTGATCCGCCCGGCGGCGGTGACCCACTCCTCGGACCCGAACCAGCGCTTCGTGGACCTGCCGATGACGGTCGACGGCAACAACATCGACCTCAATGTCACCAGCAACCCGAACCTGGCCCCGCCCGGCTGGTACATGCTGTTCGCGGTGGACGCCAACGGCGTGCCCTCGGTGGCCGAGTGGGTCCACCTGAGCGGTCCGGCGGCGATGGCGGCCGAGGCGCCCTCGGCGCATGTGCACGAGTTCGCGCAGGAGGCGCAGGCCGCCCCCGAGCAGCCGCAGCGCAAGCGGGCGTCGGCCCCGGTCGACCCGCAGGTCGCGGGTTGCGACCGGCACTACGGCGGTGCCGGGGTCTGTGTGCCGACCGTCTTCCCGAAGAAGGTCGCGCCCACCACCAAGGCCCGCTGCTCCTGGTTGGCGGAGCACGACTACGGGCGGCTGAAGGTGAACGGCAAGGACGACCCGCTGAAGCTGGACCCGAACCGGGACGGCGTGGCGTGCGGGAAGGGTGATCTGCGCAGGCGCTGATCCCTCCTCCCGGCCCATCGGGCCCCGTCCGCCGGCAACCGACCGGCGGACGGGGCCCGGTGCCGTTCCGGTGCCGTTCCGGTGCCGTTCCGGCGCCGGGCGGGGCCGCGGGCGGGTGAATCAACCCCCTTGTGGTCCAGACCTGTTGACGAAAGGTCTGGACCATCCTACGGTCAATCGCAGTGCAGCCCCCGGACCACCCCCCACGTCCCCAGGAGCACGCATGCCAGGCCAACGGATCGCCCGTGTCCTCGGAGCGGCACTCGCCGCCCTGCTCACCGCCACCGCCCTCGCAGCCCCGGCCGCCGCCGGGGGCGACGAGCCCGCGGAGACCGCCGCGCCCACCCATGCCCCGGCGGTCTCCGCGCCCCACCGCGACTCGGCGGGCCCCGCCGCCGAGACCTGCGCCCTCAAGCCCCGGCCCGCCGGGAAGGTCCTCCAGGGCTACTGGGAGAACTGGGACGGTGCGGCCAACGGCGTCCACCCGCCCTTCGGCTGGGCGCCCCTGGACGACCCCCGCTTCGCGGCCCACGGCTACAACGTCCTCACCACCGCCTTCCCCGTGATCCTCCCGGACGGGACGGTGCTGTGGGAGGACGGTATGGACCGGACCGTCCGCGTGCCCACCCCCGCCGAGATGTGCCGGGCCAAGGCGGCCGGGGCCACCGTCCTGATGTCGATCGGAGGCGCCACCGCGGGCATCGACCTGAACTCCCGGGCCGTCGCCGACCGCTTCGTCGAGACGATCGTGCCCATCCTGCAGCGGTACAACTTCGACGGGATCGACATCGACATCGAGACCGGGCTCGTCGGCAGCGGCAGCATCGGCACCCTGTCCACCTCGCAGGCCAACCTGGTCCGCATCATCGACGGCGTCCTGGCCCGGATGCCCGCCGGCTTCGGCCTGACGATGGCCCCGGAGACGGCCTACGTCACCGGCGGCAGCGTGGTCTACGGCTCGATCTGGGGCGCGTACCTGCCGATCATCAAGAAGTACGCGGACAACGGCCGCCTGTGGTGGCTGAACATGCAGTACTACAACGGCAGCATGTACGGCTGCTCCGGCGACTCCTACGCCGCGGGCACCGTGGCCGGGTTCACCGCGCAGACCGACTGCCTGGACCGGGGCCTGGTCGTCCAGGGCACCACCGTCAGGGTCCCGTACGACAAGCAGGTCCCCGGGCTCCCCGCGCAGCCGGGTGCGGGCGGCGGGTACATGGCTCCCGCCTCGGTGGCCCGCGCCTGGAACCACTACGGCGGGGCGCTGAAGGGCCTGATGACCTGGTCGGCCAACTGGGACGGCTCCAGGGGCTGGACCTTCGGCGACAACGTCAAGGCGCTCCAGGGCCGCTGACGCCCCCGCGCAGGGGTACGCCCCCGGGCCGGTGCCCGGGGGCGTACCCCTGCGCGGGGGGCTCAGGCGTGCCGGTAGGCCACGAGCGAGATGCCGACGTAGTGCACGATGAACGCGGCCAGCGTGAGCGAGTGGAACACCTCGTGGAAGCCGAACCAGCGCGGCGAGGGGTTGGGGCGCTTCATCCCGTAGATCACGCCCCCGATGCTGTACAGCAGCCCCCCGACGATCACCAGGACGAGCACCGCGATGCCGCCCTTGCGCATGAAGTCGGGCAGGAAGAAGACCGCCGCCCAGCCCATGGCGATGTAGCAGGGCGTGTACAGCCAGCGCGGGGCGCCGACCCAGAACACCCGGAAGGCTATCCCGGCCGCGGCGGCCGCCCATACCGCCCAGAGCAGCAGGCGCGCGGTGGAGTCCGGGAGCAGCAGCAGGGTGAGCGGCGTGTAGGTGCCCGCGATGATCAGGAAGATGTTCGCGTGGTCGAGCCGGCGCAGCACGGCGGTGGCCCGCGGTCCCCAGTTCCCGCGGTGGTACAGGGCGCTCACCCCGAACAGCAGGCAGGCGGTGAGGACGTAGACGCCGCAGGCGATCCGGCCGCGGGGGGAGTCGGCGAGCGCGGTGAGCACGACGCCCGCGACGAGCACGGCGGGGAACATCCCGGCGTGCAGCCAGCCGCGCAGTCGGGGCTTGACGTGGTGGAGGGCGTTCTCGGTCGCTTCGAGGGCGGCTGACGTCATGCGGGCATGGTACCTACGCGACCGTAAGTGACAGGGCCCGAGTGGCGACGCTCACGCAGGCGTGGCGATGCTCACGTGAGAGGCCCTCTGGACATATGGGCATTCGCCACGGATGATCAGATGAGTGAGGTCGGCACCGGATGAGCGCCTACGAAGCGTCCGGGTCGCAGCCCCCACGGGGCATCCATGGGAAACAACCGACAAACCCCTCATTTAGGAGCGATCGTGGCGCGCGACAACGCGGCTCCCGGCACCGTCCCCACCCGGCACCGGGAGCTGATCTCCTGGGTCGACGAGATCGCGGCGATCACGCAGCCGGACCAGGTCGTCTGGTGCGACGGCTCGCAGGCCGAGTACGACCGGCTCGCCGAGGAACTGGTGGCGAAGGGAACCTTCCGGAAGCTGGATCCGGTCAAGCGCCCGAACTCGTACTACGCCGCCTCGGACCCCTCCGACGTCGCACGCGTCGAGGACCGCACCTTCATCTGCTCCGAGAAGGAGGAGGACGCCGGGCCGACCAACCACTGGAAGGCCCCCGCCGAGATGAAGGAGGTCTTCGCCGGTGAGAAGGGCATCTTCCGCGGCTCGATGAAGGGCCGCACGATGTACGTGGTGCCCTTCTGCATGGGGCCGCTCGGCTCCCCGCTCTCCGCCATCGGCGTCGAGATCACCGACTCCGCCTACGTCGCCGTCTCCATGCGCACCATGACGCGCATGGGGCAGGCCGTCCTCGACGAACTCGGCACCGACGGGTTCTTCGTCAAGGCCGTGCACACCCTCGGCGCCCCGCTCGCCGAGGGCGAGGCCGACGTCCCGTGGCCGTGCAACTCCACCAAGTACATCTCGCACTTCCCCGAGACCCGTGAGATCTGGTCCTACGGCTCGGGCTACGGCGGCAACGCCCTGCTCGGCAAGAAGTGCTACGCCCTGCGCATCGCCTCTGTCATGGCGCGCGACGAGGGCTGGCTGGCCGAGCACATGCTCATCCTCAAGCTGACCCCGCCGCAGGGCGAGGCCCGCTACGTCGCCGCGGCCTTCCCGTCCGCCTGCGGCAAGACCAACCTGGCCATGCTGGAGCCGACGATCTCCGGCTGGACGGTCGAGACCATCGGCGACGACATCGCCTGGATGCGCTTCGGCGAGGACGGCCGCCTCTACGCGATCAACCCCGAGGCCGGCTTCTTCGGCGTCGCCCCCGGCACCGGGGAGCACACCAACGCCAACGCCATGAAGACCCTCTGGGGCAACGCCGTCTTCACCAACGTCGCCCTCACCGACGACGGCGACGTCTGGTGGGAGGGGATGACCGAGGAGCAGCCGGCGCACCTCACGGACTGGAAGGGCAACGACTGGACGCCCGCCTCCGGTACGCCCGCCGCGCACCCCAACGCCCGCTTCACCGTCCCCGCCTCGCAGTGCCCGATCATCGCGCCCGAGTGGGAGGACCCCAAGGGGGTGCCGATCTCCGCGATCCTCTTCGGCGGCCGCCGCGCCTCGGCGGTCCCGCTGGTCACGGAGTCCTTCGACTGGCAGCACGGCGTCTTCCTCGGCGCCAACGTCGCCTCCGAGAAGACGGCCGCCGCCGAGGGCAAGGTCGGCGAACTGCGCCGCGACCCGTTCGCCATGCTGCCCTTCTGCGGCTACAACATGGGCGACTACATGGCCCACTGGATCAAGGTGGGCCAGGCCGCCGAGGCCCGGGGCGACGGGGCCGAGCTGCCGAGGATCTACTACGTCAACTGGTTCCGCAAGAACGAGGCCGGGAGGTTCGTCTGGCCCGGCTTCGGCGAGAACAGCCGGGTGCTGAAGTGGATCGTGGAGCGCCTGGAGGGCACCGCCGAGGGCGTCCGCACGCCGATCGGCGTGCTGCCGGCACCCGGCTCGCTGGACACCGAGGGGCTGGAGCTCGCCCAGGCCGACCTCGACTACCTGCTCACCGTCGACCCCGAGGTCTGGCGGGAGGAGGCCGCGCTGGTTCCCGGGCACCTCGACACCTTCGGCGACCACACCCCGAAGGAGCTGTGGGAGGAGTACCGGGCCCTGGTCGACCGCCTGGGCTGACCCACCGACCGTGGCGGGTCGGTCCGACGTCCGCCCTGACCTGTGGTGTCACCCCTGGCCGGCCACGTGACGACGGCCCCCGGAGCGTGCTGCTCCGGGGGCCGTTCGCTGTGCCCCGCACCCGGCGGGGGAGGGGGGTGGCACCCGGTCCGCGACCTCCCCGGCGGCGGACCGGGGCCGATCAGGGGGTGCCGACCAGCGGTCGGCCTTCGAGGGCCGCGGCATGCGCGTCCATGCGCTCCGCGGCCAGGATCGCCGCGGCGGTGTCGGCCCGCGAGGCCGCCACCACCAGGGCGCGCCCGGCCAGCGCGTGCGCCCGCCGGTGCAGGGCGGTGCCGTCGGCGCCGCTGCGGGCGGCGTGGCGGGCCGGGGGAGCGCCGCGCAGACGGGCCACCTGGACGGCGATCGCCTCGGCGGCCTCGTGCAGGGCGAGCTCGTCGGTGACGGCGAGCAGCGAGGAGAGGTGCCCCGCGAGCTGGATGTCCAGCTCCTCCTCGCGCGAGCGGTGGGGGAAGGCGCCGTCGCCGGCCGCCTGGTGGACCGACTTGGTGCGGATCGGTTCGTACATGGAGGGCCTCCTGCGCTCTCAGGAGACCATCCTACATTGGATTGAGTCTAAAGTTGGCTCGCTCTCGGAATCCGTCTCCGGGCGGCGCCCCGGCGGCCGCCCCGCCCCGGGGCGGGGCGGCCCCGCCGGAGCGGATCAGTGCTGCCCGTACCCGTCGAGGAAGGTCCCGATCCGGGTCACCGCGTCCGCCAGGTCCTTCGCCGCGGGCAGCGTCACGATGCGGAAGTGGTCCGGCTCGGGCCAGTTGAAGCCCGTCCCGTGCACGACCATGATCTTCTCGGACCGCAGCAGGTCCAGCACCATCTGCCGGTCGTCCTTGATCTTGTACACCGCCGGATCGAGCCGCGGGAACAGGTAGAGGGCGCCCTTCGGCTTCACACAGGTGATCCCGGGGATCCGGGTGAGCAGCTCGTAGGCCGTGTCCCGCTGCTCCAGGAGCCGTCCGCCCGGCAGCACCAGCTGCTCGATCGACTGCCGCCCGCCGAGCGCGGTGGCCACCGCGTGCTGCGAGGGCATGTTGGCGCACAGGCGCATGTTGGCCAGGATCGTCAGGCCCTCGATATAGGACGAGGCGTGCTTCTTGGGCCCGCAGACCGCCAGCCAGCCGGAGCGGTAGCCCGCCACCCGGTAGTTCTTGGAGAGCCCGTTGAAGGTGAGCACCAGCAGGTCGGGGGCGACCGCGGCGGTCGGGGTGTGGGTGGCGCCGTCGTAGAGGATCCTGTCGTAGATCTCGTCGGAGCAGACGACCAGCCGGTGGCGCCGGGCGATCTCGGTGAGCGAGCGGAGCATCTCCTCGTCGTAGACGGCTCCGGTCGGGTTGTTCGGGTTGATGATCACCAGGGCCTTGGTGCGGTCGGTGATCTTCCGCTCGATGTCGGCCAGGTCGGGCATCCAGTCGGACCGCTCGTCGCAGCGGTAGTGCACGGCCGTCCCGCCGGACAGCGACACCGAGGCGGTCCACAGCGGGTAGTCCGGTGCGGGGACGAGCACCTCGTCGCCGTCGTCGAGCAGGGCCTGCATCGACATCTGGATCAGCTCCGAGACGCCGTTGCCGAGGTAGACGTCCTCGACGTCCAGGTCGATGCCCTTGGTCTGGTAGTGCTGCATCACCGCGCGGCGCGCGGACAGCAGGCCCTTGGCGTCGCCGTAGCCGTGGGCGCCGCCGACGTTGCGGAGGATGTCCTCCAGGATCTCCGGCGGGCACTCGAAGCCGAAGGCCGCCGGGTTGCCCGTGTTCAGCTTGAGGATCCGGTGACCGGCCGCCTCCAGCCGCATGGCCTCCTCGAGGACCGGGCCCCGGATTTCGTAACAGACGTTGGCGAGCTTCGTCGACTGGATCACCTGCATGTCGCGAGCTTACGGCGGCGGCCCGGTGATCGCCGACGGGATTCCGCGCGGCGGGTGGGCGTCGAATGTCCCGTTTTGCAGCTTTGGGTGGTGGAGACCTCCAGGGGCCTTCGAATGCGGTCCGGCCCGGCGTGGCGACCTGTGATTCCAACCCGCGGGGGACGGTGTTGCGCTCGTCACCCCCGGCCGGATGCGATGGGATACTGTGCGTCCACGCAAGGTGCGGGCCGTCTCCGGGCCCGCCCGGGACCGGAGGAGGTGGACCCGATCAACCCGTTCGCAGGCCGGGCGCCCCTTCTCCGCCGCCGCGTCGGCCACCGGGTCTGAGCCCCGGGCCGGCCGCGGCCGCCGGGTGCCCGTCGGTACCCGAAAGGCAGTCCATGCCCCTTGCCCCCACCCGCCGTGCCCGTTCCGCAACCGTCGCCGCGCTGCGCTCCGCGGGCTGCGTCTTCGCCGAGGAGGAGGCGGCACTGCTGCTGGCCGCCGCCCGCACGGCGGACGAACTGGCCGCCATGACCGAGCGCCGGGCCGCCGGCCTCCCGCTGGAGCAGATCCTCGGCTGGGCCGAGTTCCACGGCCACCGCACCGCCGTGGACCCCGGGGTCTTCGTCCCCCGCCGACGCAGCGAGTTCCTGGTGGAACGGGCCCTCGCCCTCGCCCCGCCCGGCCCCCTCGTCCTGGACCTCTGCTGCGGGACGGGCGCGCTGGGCGCGGCCGTGCACCGCGCCCTGGGCGCCGGCGAGCTGCATGCCGCCGACATCGACCCGGCCGCCGTCCGCTGCGCCCGGCGCAACCTGGCACCCCTGGGCGGGACGGTCCACCAGGGCGACCTCTACCGCGCACTGCCCGCCGCGCTGCGGGGGAGGGTCGACGTGCTCCTCGCCAACGCGCCGTACGTCCCCACCGCGGAGCTGGGGCTGCTGCCCGCCGAGGCCCGGGACCACGAGCCGCCGGCCGCACTGGACGGCGGTCCGGACGGTCTCGACGTCCAGCGGCGGGTGGCCGCCGGGGCGCCGCACTGGCTCTCCCCCGGTGGAGTGCTGCTGGTGGAGACCGGCGAGCGGCAGGCGCCGCGCACCGCACGGGTGCTGGCCCGCCATGGTCTGCTCGTGGAGACCTCGGTGTGCGGGGAGCGCGGCGCCGCGGTGGTCTCGGGGATGCTGCCCGCGCACTGAGGCCCCGGTGGCGCGGAAGCGCCACCGGGGCCTCGGCTCCGCCGCGTCCGGGGACGCCGGGCGGAGAGGTCAGGCGTTGATGCAGGTGTTGCCGAACGCGGGGTTCAGCAGGCCGACCACGTTGATCGAGTTGCCGCAGAGGTTCACCGGGATGTGGATCGGGACCTGGATCACGTTGCCCGACAGGACGCCGGGGGAGCCGACAGCGGCACCGTTGGCACCCGCGTCGGCCATGGCGGGCGCGGCGGCACCGCCCAGTGCCATGACGATACCGGCGGCGACGGCAGCAGCCTTCATGTGCTTCATTTCGATCCTTTCAGCAGGGGCGCGATACGGGGGCACGGCCTTCGTGCCCGCGCAGCCGCACATTCGGCATGTGCGGGCATGCGCCTCCGCAGACTGGGTAACGAGGGGATTCCCGTTCGGAAACCGCTCACCGGCGGGCAGTTCGAAAAGTCACTCGTATGCCTCGCCGATAATGGTTCGAACCTACTTCCGCCATTCGGCGGGCGATTCGGCCCCCGAATGCCGGAAATCATCCGGGCATTGCGGGACAGCCCCAAGGGGCCGCCCCCGTACGCCGGCTGCGTACGGGGGCGTTCTCCGTTCCGGCGGGTCAGCGGCCGGACAGGCCGTTCTCCGACAGGATCGGGATGTCGCTGAGGATGTGCGACAGCGGCTCGTCACCCTTGGCCTGGGTGGAGTTCTCGACGCACTGCTGGTTCTGCGGGGCCGACAGGATCGGGACGTCCTGGACGGCGATCGGCACCAGGCCGACGAGGGAGCCGACGTTGGCCTTGGCGGGCAGGCCGATGCAGGGCTTGTTGAGCGAGCCCTGGACCAGGCTCATCTGGGGGCTCATGTCGCCGTGCGTGGCCGCGTTGCCGTAGGACTGCGAGGCGCCGTTGCCGCTCGCGGAGAAGGTGCCCTCGTTGTCGCCGACGGCCAGAGCCTGCGGAGCCATGGCCGCGCCGGCGCCCACCATGGAAGCGGTGACCATGGCCGTCGTCAGAATCTTCTTGATCACTTACTTGTCCCTTTTCGTTATGAACGCGCGAACGCGGTGCAGTCTGACCAACTGGAGCCGCCGGGTTTGGTTGCGGGCGTTCACCCGATTGCCGCAACGTGGGTCCGGGGGGCCGTCGGGGCTATCGCGATCGTCCGGGTTGGTGAATGGATTCTGCGCCGTTCCGCCGCACGGGGTGCGGCACAATAGGCGAATCCATCGGGTCGAAACGAGTGGTGAATTCACTATGACAATGACGTCCGACGCGTCCGGTGCCGCCGGGTCCGCCGTACCCGCGCCCGCCGCACCCCGGGACGGCAGCCCCTCACACCGGGACCCGGACCCGGGGGTGGTGGGTGCGTCCCGGGCGCTGGGGTGGCTGCTGGTGGTGACGGGGGCTGCGGGGTTGCTGGCGGCGTGGGTGATCACGCTGGACAAGTTCAGGTTGCTGGAGGATCCGGGGTTCACGCCGGGGTGTTCGCTCAATCCCGTGGTGTCGTGCGGGAGCATCATGAAGAGCGAGCAGGCGGGGGTGTTCGGGTTTCCGAACCCGATGCTGGGGCTGGTGGCGTACGGGGTGGTCGTGGCGGTGGGTGCGGGGCTGCTGGCGGGGGCGCGGTACCGGCGGTGGTTCTGGTGGGGGTTGAACGCGGGGTGCCTGTTCGGGGTGGGGTTCTGTACCTGGCTGATGCAGCAGTCGCTGTATGTGATCGGTGCGCTGTGCCTGTGGTGCTGTCTGGCGTGGGTGGCGACGATCGTGATGTTCTGGTACGTGACCTCGCACAACGTGCGGAGCGGGGTGCTGCCGGCGCCGGCGGGGGTGCGGGGGTTCCTGGGGGAGTTCACCTGGGTGCTGCCGGTGCTGCACATCGGGATCATCGGGATGCTGGTGCTGACCCGCTGGTGGGACTTCTGGACCTCCTGAGGGCCGTCGGGCCGTCGGGCCGTCGGCCCGCCGGGGCCCGGCACTCCCGGGACCCCGGCGGGAGCGCCCCGCACCACCCGCGCCGACGGGGCCCGGACGCGGAGGAGCCCCGGCGGCCCGAGGCCGCCGGGGCTCCCCACCGGGTGTCAGCGGCCGGACAGGCCGTTCCCCGACAGGACCGGGATGTCGTTCAGGATGTGCGACAGCGGCTCGTCACCCTTGGCCTGGGTGGAGTTCTCGACGCACTGCTGGTTCTGCGGGGCCGACAGGACCGGGATGTCCTGGAGGGCGACCGGCACCGCGCCGACGAGGGAGCCGACGTTGGCCTTGAGCGGCAGGCCGACGCAGGGCTTGTTCAGCGAGCCCTGGATCAGGCTCATCTGCGGGCTCATGTCGCCGTAGGTCTCGGCGTTGCCGTAGACCTGCGAGGCGTTGTTGCCGCTCGCGGAGTGCGTGCCCTCGTTGTCGCCGACGGCCATCGCCTGCGGGGCCATGGTCGCGCCAGCGGCCGCCACGGAGAGCGAGAGTGCCGCCGTAGCCATAACCTTCTTGAACATGTTGCGTCCTTCTGTTGCTGAGAATGCCCGCCGATGGAGCTGCCTGACCAACCGTGCGACCGGCCCTTTGGTTCTCCCGGTTCACTCCAAAGGCCCTTGTCCGTACGGCTGCTGACGCCTCGTACCCGGACGCCGGGCGCGTCCGGAGGCGGCCTCAGCCGCCGAGCGAGACGCCGCCGAGCATCGGGGTCGTGGCCGCCGCGGTCTTCAGGACCTGCTCGGGAGCGTTGCCCTTGAGGTTGTTCAGCTCCATCACGGAGTCGGTGGTCTGACCGAGCACCTGGTCCGTCTGCGTGACGTCGTCGAGCTGCGGCAGGGTGGAGGCCACATGGGCGATCCCGCCGTTCAGGCTCATCGGCACGGCGCTCGGCGGCTGCGCGGCCATGGCCGGAGCGGCGACACCCATCGCGGCGGCCGAACCGGCGAGGATGGCGGCGGCCCTGGACTTCTTCATTTCGCGAATCCTGTTCCCGGCGGGTACTCCCCGCCGTCGACAGGTACAACGAGCCGTATCCGAACGGGAAACCCTTCCGTTATCCCGTGCATGAAGGACAGCGAAGGCGCGGACGATCCACGAGCTCTCTCAACGACCGAGTTCCCCGGAAGTTGCGCGACGTCACACGATGGTTGGGTTCCCGATTTCGGGGGGCGCACGAAGCCCCCCGCGCAACACGCCTGCACGGGAGCGGAATACCCGCACCGCCAGTTGGTCGAACCGCCGAGTCCGACGTGATTTCGCCCACGCTTTCTGACAAAGTGCACTCCTGTTTTGCCGCCTTGATCGACAATGGGGAGCCAGTCATGCCGAAGTCGTCAGGCTTCGCCCGGCGAGGCGCATGGGCGTCCCTGCTGTGCACGGCGGCGGTGCTCGCCCCGGCGGCCGCCGCGGCGGCGCCCCCTCCCGTCCCCGCCGACGCCCCGCGCATCCCCTTCGCCCAGCGCTACCACGCCGTCCACCACGGCGGGATCGTCCGCGCGGCCAACGCGTCCATCACCTGCCGCACCCCCGAGGCGAAGGGCGCCGCCTCCTGCCCGGAGCTCCGGCGCGGCGCGGCCGGGGCCAACGGCGACTACGACATGTTCTACGTCGACCTCGACGACGACCCCAACACCTACAACGCCACCCGCGCCCGGCTCGGCCTGCCCGAGGGCTCCACGGTCCGCTACGCCCGGCTCTACTGGGGCGGCAACCTCCGGGTCGGCGAGCAGAAGCCGCCCGAGGACAACGGCCGGGTGCTCGTCGCCGAGCCCGGCGGCCGCTACCGGGAGGTCCTCGCCGACACCCGCATCGCCCACCGCGACGCCGGCGGCACCGACTCCTACCAGGCGTCCGCCGACGTCACCCCCCTGGTGCGCGGCAGCCGCCCCGGCTACTGGACCGTGGCGCAGATCAACGTCGCCATGGGCCGCAGCGCGGCAGGCTCCTGGGGCGGCTGGACCCTGGTGGTCGCCTACGAGAACGCGCGCGAACCCCTGCGCGAGCTCTCCCTCTGGGACGGCTTCGAGACCGTCCGCTCCGCCGGCGGCCCCCGCGAGGTGACCGTCCGGGGGCTGCGTCTGCCCCCGGGGGCCGCCGGGCGCGCGGGGATCGTCGCCTACGACGGGGACCGCGGCGAGCGCGGCGACACCGTGACGGTCCGCGCCGGGACCGGCCGCCCCCGGCCGCTCACCGACGCGGCCAACCCCGCCACCGACACCATGAATTCCACCGTGGCCGATCTCGGCCGCAGCAGCTCGGACCGGAAACCCGCCTACCGGAACACCCTCGGATACGACTCCGACGTGTACGACATCCGTCCTGCGCTCCGCGGCGGCGCGCATTCCCTCACCTTCCGGTTCGGCGGTGAGGAGAACGGCTACTTCCTGGGCGCCCTCTTCGTGCAGGCGGACACGAGCCGCTGAATTCCGGCCCCCGACCCCTCCCTCGCTTCCACCCGTCCGAAGAGAGTTCCACGTGCCGCAGAGAGACCGGACAGAGAAAAGCCGACTGACGGTATTCCACCTCGTCCAGCCCGTGGAAGGCGGCGTGGCACGGGTCGTCACCGATCTGGTCCGGGCGCAGGCGGCCGCCGGTGTGCACCCCGTCGTCGCCTGCCCGCCGGGCGGCACCCTGGCCGACGCGGCCGCCGGCGCCGGGGCCCGTGTCGAGGCGTGGACCGCCGAGCGGTCCCCCGGACCGGCGCTCGCCCGCGAGGTGGCCTCCGCCGCGCGGCTGCTCCGTGCCGTCCGCCCTCAACTGGTCCATGTCCACAGCGCCAAGGCCGGGCTCGCCGGACGCCTCGCCGTCCGCGGGCGCGTGCCGACCGTGTTCCAGCCCCACGCCTGGTCCTTCGACGCCGTCTCGGGCCGCGAGGCGCGCCTGGCCCTCACCTGGGAGCGCTACGGCACCCGCTGGAGCACCCGCACCCTGTGCGTCAGCGACAGCGAGCGCCGCGCCGGGGAGCGTGCCGGTATCCGCGCCCGCTGGTCGGTCATCCGCAACGGCATCGACCCGGACCGCTTCGCCGAGGACCGCGAGGGCACGCTGCGCGCCGCCGCCCGGGCCGGGCTGGACCTCCCCGAGGGCACCCCGCTCGCGGTGTGCGTGGGGCGGCTGTGCCGGCAGAAGGGGCAGGACGTCCTGCTGCGGGCCTGGCCCGAGGTGGCCGCCGCCGTCCCCGGGGCCCGCCTCGTCCTGGTCGGCGACGGCCCCGACGGCGCGGCCCTGCGTGCCGCCGCCCCGCCCGGAGTGGTCTTCGCGGGCGCCTGCGAGGACGTCAGGCCCTGGCTGTACGCCGCCGACGCCGCCGTGCTGCCCTCCCGCTGGGAGGGCATGGCCCTGGCCCCCCTGGAGGCGATGGCCTGCGGCCGCCCGGTGGTCCTGACCGAGGTGAGCGGCGCCCGGGAGAGCCTCCCGCCGGGCGGGGAGCACCCCGCCCCCGTCCCGCCGGAGGACCCCCGCGCCCTCGCGGCCCCTCTCGTCCGGCTGCTCGCCGACCCCGGTCTCGCCGCCGGTCTCGGGCGCAGCGCGGCCGCCCATGTCCGGGCCACCGGCGACGTGCGGCGCACCGCCGACGCCGTTCTCGGCCTCTACCAGGAACTCCTCACCACGCACCGTCCCATGACGAGGAAGAGCACCGCACGATGACGACGGAGAGTGCTCCCGTGCCCCACACCGCCCCCGTGGCGGCGACCCGCCGGGCCCCTTCGCTCCATGCCTCCCGCAGGTCGGCCGGCCGCCGCCCCGCCGCCCACGCCCGCCGCCGGATCCGGCAGCGCGGCCGACCGGTGGCCCTGCTCGCCGTCGACGCCGCGGCGGCCGCCGCCGCGGCCGCCGCGGTCCCCGGGCCCGAGCGGTCCCTGCTCCCCGCGATGCTGCTGCTCGCGACCTCCGCGGCCGCCCTGCACGCCTGGAGGGGCCTGTACCGCGGCTCCCTGTCGCCCTCCGCGCTCGCCGAACTGCCGACCCTTCTGCTGGCCTCGGCCGCCGCGTGGATCCTGCTCGGCGAGGCGCTCGCCGCGGACGGGTCCGGTTTCACCGGAGCCGGGCCCCTGGCCGGGGGTGCCGCCCTCCAGACCCTGCTGGCCTGCGCCGGGCGCGCCGCCGTCCACCACGGCCGCCGCCGGTTCGCCGCGCGCAGGCCGCACTCGGCCCTGGTGGTCGGCGACGGGGCCGTCGCCCGGCAGGTCACCGCCGCCCTCTACGCGCACCCGGGCTACGGGATGCGGCCCGTCGGCCGGGTCGCCCCCGGCCGACGGGCGGCCACCGAGGACACCGGGACCCTTCCGGTCCTGGTCACCGGCGAGGACGTCAGCCGCGCCGTCATCCAGAACGCGGTGACCCACGCCCTGTTCACCGCCCCGCCCTCCGCCGGGCTGGTGCGCCTGTTCGCCGACCACGGCTGCCGCACCTGGCTGGTGGACGGGGGAGCGGCCGAGGGCGTGGTCCGCCCGCGCCCCGCCCACCCCGACCACCTGTGGGGGTTCTCCGTCCAGCCCCTTCCGTCCGGCTCGCGCCCGCTCGGCCCCGCCCGCTCGGCCAAGCGCGCCCTGGACGCGCTGCTCGCGGCCGTCGTCCTGGTCGTCGCCGCGCCGGTGCTCGGCGTCTGCGCCCTCGCGGTGCGCCTCGCCGACGGACCGGGGGTGATCTTCCGTCAGGAGCGCATCGGGCTCGGCGGACGCCCCTTCACCCTGCTGAAGTTCCGCACCCTGCGGCCCGCCGACGAGCACGAGTCCGCGACCCGCTGGAACGTCGCCCGCGACCGCCGGATGAGCGCCACCGGCAGCCTGCTGCGCCGCACCTCGCTGGACGAGCTGCCGCAGCTGTGGAACGTGCTCCGCGGCGACATGAGCCTGGTCGGCCCCAGGCCCGAACGGCCCTACTTCGTCGCCCAGTTCACCCGCGCCCACCCCGGCTACGGCGACCGCCACCGGATGCCCGTGGGCATCACGGGGCTGGCCCAGGTCAACGGACTGCGCGGGGACACCTCCATCGAGGAGCGGGCCCGCTTCGACAACCACTACATCGACACCTGGTCGCTGTGGCAGGACGTGTGCATCATGGCGCGCACCGCCGCGTCGCTCTTCCGTCTCGGGGGCAGCTGACCGTGGCCACCGCCGCACCGACCGCGTCCCCCGCTCCCGGCGAGGCCCCCTCGCCCGCCGCCGGGGCCCCCGCACCGGCCGCGCGCCGGGCCCGTCCCCGCACCGACCGGCTGCTGCTCCTGCCGCTGCTCGCGACGGTGCTGCTGCTCGCCCTGCCGCTCGGCCGGTACGGCGGTCCGGGCACCGTCGCACCGGCCGACATCGCCTCCGGCGTCCTGGTGGCCGCCTGCCTGCTGCGGCTCGTCCGGCGGCGGGAGCGGCCCCTCGGGCCGGCGGCGGCAGCGGTCTTCGCCCTGCCGGTGGTCGGCTTCGCGGTCGCCACCGTCACCGCGGCCGACCCGGTGGCCGCCCTGCCCGGACTGGTGCGCTACCTCCAGGTGTTCGTCCTCGTGCCGTGCGCCGTGATGCTGCTGCTCCGCGACGCGGGGGGCTTCCGTGCCGTCACCGGCGCGCTGGTCGCGCTCGCCCTCGTCCAGGGCGCGATCGGGACGTACCAGTTCGCCACCGGGACCGGCGCCTCCTACAGGGGGGCCGAGATCCGCGCCGTCGGCACCTTCGGGCCCACGGACGTGATGGGCATGGCCACCGTCGTGTCCTACGGGTTCCTCGCCGCCCTCGCCCTGGCGCTGAGCCCCCCGCAGGGCGCACACCGCAGGCTGCGTCCCGCCGCCCTCGCCGCGGCCGGGCTGCTGCTGGTGCCGCTCGGGCTGTCGTTCAGCCGCGGCGCCTGGATCGCCACCGCGCTCGCCGCGCTGGCGGTGCTGCTGCTGGACGGCCCGCGGCGGGCGGTCAAGGTGCTGGCCGCGGCCGTCGCGGCCGGGGTGGTGCTGGCCGGAGGACTCGGCGTGGGCTCCGAGGCGATCTCGCAGCGGATCGGCAGCATCACCCAGGTGACGGACGCGCCCGACCGCTCGGTCACCGACCGGTACAGCATGTGGGCCGCCGCCGTGTCGATGTGGCAGGAGGAGCCCGCCACCGGGGTGGGGCTCAAGGGCTTCCCCGCCCACCGGGACGCCCACGCCTCCCTCGGCCTGTCCGCGGGCAGCGACACGGCCGGTGCGGGGCGCTCCTTCGAGAAGCAGCCGCTGCTCTCGCCCCACAACATGTACCTGCTGGTCCTCGGCGAGCAGGGGCTGGTCGGCGCCACCGCCTTCCTGGCGTCCTGGCTCGCCCTGCTGCTCGGCGCCGTCCGGCGTCTCGTCCGCGCGGCGCCCGGGGCCCCGCTCGACTGCGGCCTGGCCGCCACCGGCCTGATGCTGTGGCAGGCGGTCGACTTCCTCTACGCCGACATCGGCGGCCCCTCCACCGTGCTGACCGGTGTGGTGGTGGGCCTGGCGGCCTGGTGGGCGCTGGGCCCCGCACCCGCCCCCGCCGCCGCACCTGCGTCCGGACGCGCCCCTGCCCCGGCACCCGCGTCCGGCGCCGTATCCGCGCCCGCGGACCCCGCACCGCCGGGGACACGGCCATGACACCCGCCGACCGCCCTCCCCCCGCCGGGTCCGGACCGGCGGCTCCCCCGCCCCCGTCCGCCCCGCGCCCGCGCAGCGGGCAGGACGCCCGGAGCGGCCCCGCGGCGCGCCCCGGGCCCGCCCGGCGCCCCGCCCCGCCCGCGGCGGACACCGCCCCGGACCGCCCCGGCACCCCACCCGGACAACCCCCGGGCCCCGCACCCGCACCCGGCGCACCCCCGGGCCCCGCATCCGCCCCCGCGGAGGCCGCACCCGCCCCCGCGGGCCCCGCGCCGGCCGCGGGCACCGGCGCCCGGCGCCCGGCACGGGCCCCCGCCGAGCGGCCGGCCGCGCCGCTCGGCCGGGGCCTCGCCCGTGCGGCCGCCGTCACCGGCGCCCTCACCGTCGCCGGGGCCGTGTTCGGGCTCGTCCGCGACCAGACCATCGCCCACCTCTTCGGCGCGAGCGCGCAGAGCGACGCCTTCCTCATCGCCTGGACCGTCCCCGAGATGGCCTCCACGCTCCTGATCGAGGACGCCATGGCCCTGGTCCTGGTGCCCGCCTTCGCCCACGCCCTCGCCGCCCGGGACCCGGGGGCGGTCCGGGAGCTCGCATCGGCCACCTTCCCCCGGCTGTTCGCGGTGCTGACCTGCGTCGCCGCCCTGCTGATGGCCGGTGCACCGCAGGTGGTGCGGCTGCTCGCCCCGGGCTTCGGCGACCCGGCCCTCGCGGCGGAGTGCACCCGGCTGACCGCGCTGACCGTGCTCACCTTCGGCGTCACCGGTTACTTCAGCGCAGCGCTGCGCGCCCACGGCAGCTTCCTGCGGCCCGCGGCCGTGTACACCGCCTACAACATCGGGATCATCGCCACCACCCTCGCCCTGCACCACCTGTGGGGCGTACGGGCCGCCGCGGCCGGGGTCGCGGTCGGCGGCGTGCTGATGATCCTCGTCCAACTGCCCGCGTTCTCCCGGCACGTGGGGCTCCGGCCGCTGGTGCGGCCGCGCCGCCGCACCGGCCGCGCCCCGCTGATCGGCACGGCCGTGCTCGCCCCCGTCGTCCTCTTCGCCGTCGGCCGCCAGTCGCAGGTGCTCGTCGAGAGGTTCCTGGCCGCCCCGCTGCCCCCGGGGGCGATCTCGCACCTCAACTACGCGCAGAAGGTCGCGCAGATGCCGATGGTGCTCTCCCTGATGGTCTGCACGGTCACCTTCCCCGTCGTCGCCCGGGCCATGGCCGAGGGCGACCGGGAGCGGGCCCGCCGCCGCGTCGAGGAGGACCTGGCCACCGCGGGCGCGCTCGTCCTGCTGGGCACCGCCTTCGTCGTCGGCCACGCCCCCTCGATCATCGAGGTCCTCTTCCAGCGGGGCGCCTTCGACGCGGGCGACACCGCCACCACCGCCGCGGTGATGCGGGTGTACGCCGCGGGGCTCCTCGGCCACTGCCTGGTCGGCGCCCTCGGCCGGCCCTTCTTCTCCGCCGGGCGGCCCGTCTGGTTCCCGGCCGCCGCGATGGCCGCCGGGCTCGGCGTGACGATCGCCGCGGGGGCCGCCGCCGTCGGCCCCCACGGCGTACAGGGCATCGCCGCGGCCAACGCCGCGGGCATCAGCACCACCGCCCTGCTGCTGCTGAACGGCCTCGGCTCGCGGGTGGTCGCCATCGAGGTCCGCGCCATCGGCCTGCGGATCGCCCGCCTGGTGCTGGCGGCGGCCGCCGCGGCCGCCGCCGCGCTCCTCGCCGCACCGGCCACGGGGCCCGCCCCCGTCTCCCTGGCCGTCGGAGCCGTGCTCGTCCCCCTCGTCTTCCTGGGCGCCGCCCGCGCCCTCGGAGCACCGGAAGCAGTCCACCTGCTGGCCCTCGTACGACGGAGGCTGCGTCATGACCCCTGACCCGACCACCGACCGCCGCCCTCAGCCGTGGATCTGGATGTACCACGCGGTCGGCGACCCGGCCCACGATCCGTACGGCATCACCGTCGCCCCCGACCGGCTCGACCGCCAGCTGCGGCTGCTGCGCGCGCGCGGCCTGCGGGGGGTCGACGTGAGCACCCTGCTGCGCGCCCACGCCCGCGGCCGCGCCGACCACCTGGTGGGCCTCACCTTCGACGACGGCTACGCGGACTTCGCCACCAGCGCCCTGCCGCTGCTGCGCCGCCACGGCTGCTCGGCCACCCTCTTCGTCCTCCCCGGCCGCCTCGGCGAGGACAACGACTGGGACCGCGAGGGCCCCCGGCGGCCGCTGCTGGACGCCGACGCGATCCGGGAGGCCGCCGCCGAGGGAACCGAGATCGGCTCCCACGGGCTGTTCCACCGCGACCTGACCACGCTCACCCGGGCGCAGCTGTCCGAGGAGACGGCCCGCAGCCGGGAGCTGCTACGGGAGATCACCGGCGCCGCGCCCGCCGGGTTCTGCTACCCGTACGGCACCTTCGACCAGCGGGCGGCCGACGCCGTGCGCGCCGCGGGATACTCCTACGCCTGTGCGATCGCACCCGGCCCCGCGGCCGGGCCGCACGCCCTGCCCCGCACCCACATCAGCCACGCCGACCGCGGCGCCCGGCTGGCCGCGAAGCGGCTGCGCCACCGGCTGCGGCGGATGCCCGGCCTCGCGCCCGTCGTGGTGCCCGCACCCCAGGAGCGCGTGCGATGACCGCCAGGGTCCTCCAGGTGATCACCGGGCTCGGCATCGGCGGCGCCGAGCAGCAACTGCGGCTGCTGCTCCGCCACCTGCCCGCCCGCTACCGCTGCGAGGTGCTCACCCTCACCAACCCCGGCCCGGTCGCCGAGGGGCTGCGCGCCGACGGCGTGCCGGTGAGCTGCCTGGAGATGGGCGGCAACCGGGATCTGGCCGCGCTGCCGCGACTGGTGGCGCACATCCGCCGCGGCGGGTACGACATGGTCCACGCCCATCTCTACCGGGCCTGTGTGTACGGGCGGCTCGCCGCGAGGCTCGCCGGGGTCCCCGCCGTCGCCACCGAGCACTCGCTGGGGGCCCGGGAGATCGAGGGCCGGCCCCTGACCCGCGGGGTCCGCGCCCTGTACCTGGCCAGCGAGCGGCTGGGGGCGGCGACGGCGGCCGTGTCGCCGACCGTCGCCGGGCGCCTGGGCGACTGGGGGGTGCCGCCCGGGCGCATCCGCACCGTGCCCAACGGCATCGACGCCCGCCGCTTCGCCTTCGATCCCGCGGCGCGCCGCAGGCTGCGGGCCGAACTGCGCCTGCCGGACGGGGTCTTCACCGTCGCCGGGGTCGGCCGGCTGGTGGCGGGCAAGCGCTTCGACGCGCTCGTCGAGGCGGTCGCCGCCCTGCCCGGCGCCGTGCTGCTGCTGGCCGGGGACGGGCCCGAGCGCGCGGCACTGCGGGCGCAGGCCGCCCGTCTCGGGGCGGCGGAGCGGATCCGGCTGCTCGGCGCCCGCGAGGACGTGCCGGAGCTGCTCGCCGCCGCGGACCTCTTCGTCTCGGCGTCCCGGGAGGAGGCGTTCGGGCTGGCCGTGGTCGAGGCGCTGGCGGCCGGGCTGCCCGTGCTCCACGGCCCCTGCCCGGCCGTCGACGACCTGCCCGGGGACCACGCCCCGGGCGCGCGCTCCCTCGGCGAGTGCCCGGCCGCCGGGCTGACCGCCGCGCTGCGCACCGCCGCGGCGGCCGGGCCGCGCCGGCTGCCCCCGCCGCCCGCCGTGGCGCACTACGACATCGCCCGCAGCGCGGACCTCCTCGCGGAGCTGTACGCGCACACCCTGGGCGGCGCGCGCCCGCCGCGCGTCCCCCGCCCCACCCGCACCCGGACCCCCGTCCCCGTCGAGAGAGCAGCACGCCGATGACCCGCACGCACCAGCAGGAGCAGCCCGCCCCCGGACGGCCGGGACGCCTCCTCGCGAAGCTCCACGCCGCCCCCGCCTGGTGGGCCGTCCCGGCCTGCGCCGTGCTCGGCACGGTCTGCGGCCTCGGGTACGGCGTGGTCAAGGCCCCCGAGTACGTCGCCACCAGCTATGTCGTCGCGGTGCCCGCCGAGGGCGCGGAGCCGGGGGCGGCCCTCGGCTTCGCCCAGGCCTACGGCCGGATCGCGACCGGGGAGGCCACGCTCGCCTACGCCCGCAAGGAGGCGGGGCTGCCGCTCGCCGAACTCCGCACCCGGGTGCGGACGGAGACCTCGCCCGACTCGCCGATGATCGCCGTCTCGGGGACCTCCACCCGCCCCGCCGAGGCCGCCCGCATCGCCAACGCCGTCTCCGGCGCGATCTTCGTCAACAGCAACCAGCTGTCGAAGGACACCGGTGTGCAGCTGATGTCCTTCTCCCGGGCGGTCACCCCGGGCGAGCCGGTCTCCCCCTCCCTCCCGGTCGCCACGGCGGTCGGCGCCTCGGCGGGCGGCCTGGTCGGCGGGCTCGTCCTGCTCGTACGGCCCCGGGCCGGGCGCGGCACCCCGGGCGCGGCCACGGCGGTGCCCGCGCCGTCGCAGCCGGCCGCGGCCCGGGAGCGCGTCTGATGGCCGCCGTCCACCCGGGCCCCGAGGCGCCGTCGGAGACCGGCGTCGCCCTCTGCCGGGACCCGGACGCCTTCGCCGCCCTCGGGCCCGAGTGGGACCGGCTGCACCGGGCCTGCTCCGCCGCCACCCCGTTCCAGAGCCACGCCTGGCTGCACTCCTGGTGGCTCTCCTACGGGGCCGCGGGGCGGTTGCGGGTGCTGCTGGCCCGCCGCGAGGGCCGGCTGGTGGGCGCCGCGCCGCTGATGCTGGTGCACCGGCCGATGCCCCTGCTGGTGCCCCTGGGCGGTGCGATCTCGGACTACGGGGATGTGGTCGTCGACGAGGAGCACGCCCCGGCGGCCCTCGCGGCCCTGGCCCGCGGCCTGGAGCGGGTGGCCCGGCACGCCGTCGTCGACCTGCGGGAGGTGCGCCCCGGCGCCGCCGCCGAGCGCCTGTACGCCCTCTGGCCCGGCCCCCGCGCACGGCTGGAGGACTCGGTGTGCATGGAGCTGCCGGCCTTGCCGGTGGAGGAGCTGGTCACGCGCATGGCCGCGAACCGCGCCCAGCGGGTGCGGGCCAAGCTGCGCAAGCTGGACGCCCTGGGGATCACCGCCCGCCGCGTGCCGGCCGAGGAGGTGCCGGAGGGCGTCGGGCGGCTGCTGCGGCTGCACGAGCGGCAGTGGCGCGGCCGGGGGGTGAACATCGAGCACCTGCGGCCCCGCTTCCACGACCACCTGGTGCGGGCCGTGGGGGCGATGGTGCCCGCGGGCCAGGCCACGCTCACCGAGTACACCCTGGACGGCGGGGTGGTCGCGGCGGGGCTGACCCTGCGGGCCGGGAGGCTGGGCGGCGGCTACCTCTACGGCGCCGACCCCGTGCTGCGGGAGCGCAAGGCCGACGTGGCGACGATGCTGCTGCGCGAGGACGCACGGGAGGCGGCCCGCAGCGGGGCGGCGGTGCTGAGCCTGCTGCGCGGTGCGGAGCCGTACAAGAACCACTGGCGCCCGAACACGGTCACCAGCGGTCGGCTGCTGCTGGCCCGCCCCGCCCTGGAGCCGCTGCTGCGGCTGCACGAGTCGCGGGCGCGGATGCGGGAGCGGGCCGCGGACGTGGTGCGCAGCCGCCTGCCGGCCGCGCGCGAGTGGCGCGGCCGGTTCAACGACTGGCGGGCGGAGGGCGTCTCGGTCAGGACGGGCGGCGGTGGACCGTCGGAACGGTGAGGCAGAAGCGCTGCCCGGAGAGCCATGGGGCCAGCCAGTCGGCCAGGTCGACGGGGGCGCACCACTCGGCCGGCTCCACCCAGTCGTCGCCCGTTCCGGGGAACTCGGGGATCTCGGGCATCTCGGGGATCTCAGGGATCTCGGGGACCGGGTCGGGGTCGACCGGGTCCGGCTCGACCGGGTCGGGCTCGGTCGGCTCCTCGGGTGCCGCGGACATCGCGGCCCGGTACACCGCCGAGGACTCCGGATTGCTCCCGCACTGCCAGACCCCGTGCGGACAGTAGTCCGTGATGGTCTGGTACAGGGGCTGGTGGAGGTCGATCCATTCGAGCATGCGGCGCATGTACTCGGCGTTGTCACCGTTCCGGAAGAGCCCCCATTCCGGATACGAGATCGCCTTTCCGCGCTCCGCCGCGAAGTCGACCTGATGCTGCAGTCCGTACGGCGTGTTCACCTGGTCGTCGAACGACCTGCCGGGAGCCTGGTCGTACGAGTCCATTCCGATGATGTCGACCACGTCGTCACCGGGATAGCACTCGGTCCAGGGGACGGCGTCCAGCCCCCGGTTGGGGGCGAAGTCGAATCGGAACTCCTGACCGGGAACGGAGCGCATGGCCGTGACGATGCTCCTGAAGTACGCCCGCCACGCGGCCGGGTCCGGCCCGCACCGGTGGGTGTACGTGGTGCCGTTCATCTCCCAGCCGAGCACGATCACCGTGTCCCGGGCGCCCAGGTCGACCAGGCGAGAGGCGAGGGTGCGGTAGTGGTGGTCGTACTGTCCCCGGGCGCCCGCCTGCAGCAGCCGGGCCACCGCCGCGTCGGGGAGCCGGTCCTCGTTGCGGTCCAGCATCGGCACGTTGAGGACGAACATCCGCTCCTCGGCACCGCTCCGCCACTCCGCCCACGGGCGCAGGAACTCGCGCCGGCCCTCGATGTTCGTCCACACGTCCCCGGGGAGGTAGGTGTGGGCGACCGTCAGCTCCCGCCCGCCGAGCCAGTCCGAGAGCTCCGCCATCCGCTCTATCCCGGTCGGCCCGTAGTGGAGATACGCGCCGACCGCCGTCGCCGAGGGCGGCGGGGCGGCGTCCGCGCCGCCGGTGTCCTCCGCGGCCGACGCCGCCGCGGTGCCGAGCAGTCCGCCGGACACGAGGAGTCCGGCTGCGACCGTCGCTATGCATGAATGGATCAGACGGTGCCTCTGGGGCATGCCTTCCTCCTTGTGGAGTACTTCTGCGACTGACACGACGTTAGGCAGAAAGCCCTTCGGATGATCAGTCGGAAGGTCGTTTCCTAGGCCATTAGCGAAGAGGCACGCAGTGATCAGGCCCGTCCAGGTGAAAGATGTGACCCCGATGACCGAACTCGACCGGTCGGTACCCGCACTGGTGCTGCGTCTCGACCGGAACCCCTTCCACCACGGCACCCTCGGCGCCGTCCGGTCGCTGGGGCGGGCGGGCGTGGAGGTGCACGCGGTGGTCGAATCGCCGCGCAGCCCCGTCGTACGCTCCCGCCACCTCCACCGCGCCCACCCGCGGCCGACCGGACCGCCCGACCCGGAGGCCCTGGTGAGCGCGCTGCTCCGCATCGCGGAGCGGATCGGGCGCCCCGCCGTCCTCGTCCCGATGGACGACCTCGGGGCGCTCCTGGTCGCCGAGCACGCCCACCGGCTCGCCGGCCGCTACCTGACCGCGGTCCAGCCGGCCGCGCTGCCCGGGAACCTGGCCGACAAGGCCGCACTCGCCACCCTGTGCCGGGAGGCCGGCATCCCCCACCCCGAGACCGTGGTGCCCGGCAGCCCCGCCGAGGCCGCCGCCGCGGTACGGCGGATCGGGGTGCCGCTGGTGGCCAAGTGGAGCAGGCCGTGGCTGCTGGACCCGGCCTCCGGTCTGCGCAGCACCAGCCTGGTCTCCTCACCGCGCGCCGCGGCCCGGCTCTTCGACCGCAGCGCCGAGGCGGGCAGTACCCTGCTCCTCCAGCGGAGACTTCCGGACCGCGCCCACGCCGACTGGTTCTTCCACGGCTACTTCGCCGCGGACGCCACCTGCCTGCACGGCGGCACCGGCCGCAAGGAGCTCTCCTGGCCGCCGCGCACCGGACTCACCGCCCTGGGCCGCTGGAAGCACAACGAGGCGGTGGCCGAGGCCGCCCGCCGCCTGGCCGGGCACACCGGCTACCACGGCATCCTCGACCTCGACTTCCGGCGGGACGCGGACGGCACCTACCGGCTGCTCGACGCCAACCCCCGCCCCGGCGCCCAGTTCCGCCTGTTCACCGGCGCCGACGGACTCGACGTCGTCCGGGCCCTGCACCTGGACCTCACCGGCCGGGGCGTGCGGCCCTCCCCGGCGCGCCCGGGGCGGGTGTTCCTCGCCGAGAACTACGCGGCCCTGTCCGTCCTCTCCGGCCTCGTCTCCCCCCGCGGCCGGTCCACCCGCCCGGTTCCGGGCAGCCGGATCCCCCGCGGCAGAGGCGTCGAGACCGCCTGGTTCGCCGGGGACGACCCGGCCCCCTTCGCCGCCATGGCCCGCGCCTTCGCCGGCCGCGGCCTCGCCAAGGCCGCCGGACGGCTGCGCCCCGACCGCCCGGGCGCGCCCGCCGAGGCCGCGCCTTCCCCCGCACACCCCGACCCGAGGAGCGAGAGCGCACCATGTACGACCTGGCAGTGATCGGCGCGGGCCCCTACGGGCTCTCGGTCGCGGCGCACGCCGCCGCCGCCGGACTGGACCTGCGCGTCTTCGGGCGCGTCATGGCCTCGTGGCGGGACCACATGCCCGAGGGGATGTTCCTCAAGTCCGAGCCCTGGTCCTCGAACCTCTCCCACCCCGGCGGCGCCCACACCCTCGCCGAGTACGCCGCCGGACGCGGCTTCGAGGCCGCCCACGGCCGCCCCGTCCCCATCACGGAGTTCACCGGGTACGGGGACTGGTTCGCGCGGCGGGCGGTGCCGCCCGTGGACGAGCGGAGCGTCGTCCACCTGGCACCCGAGGCGGACGGCTTCCGCCTGCGCACCGAGGACGGCGAGGAGACCAGGGCCCGCACCGTCGTCCTGGCCGTCGGGCTGACCCCCTTCCGCAGGCTGCCCGGACCCCTCGCCGGCCTGCCTGCCGAACTGCTCACCCACAGCTGCGACCACCGCGACCTGGGCCGCTTCGCCGGTACGGACGTCACGGTGGTGGGCGCCGGGCAGGCCGCCCTGGAGACGGCCGTGCTGCTCGCCGAGGGCGGCGCCCGCCCCCGGCTGGTCGCCCGCACCCGGCGGCTGCGCTGGAACACCCTGCCCGCCCCGCTGGAACGCCCCCTGCTGCGCGCGCTGCGCACCCCCCACAGCGGACTCGGCACCGGATGGAGCACCTGGGTGTGGGCCGAACTGCCGGGAGCGGTACGGCTGCTGCCCGCCCGCGCCCGCCGCCGCCACGCGGACCCGGCCCTCGGCCCGGCGGGCGCCTGGTGGCTGCGCGAGCGCTACGAGGGGAGGGTCCCCGAACTCCTGGGGCACGTGCTGCGCGGTTCGCGGGTGCGGGCCGACGGGCGGGTCCGCCTCGACCTGCGGGGGCCGGACGGGAACGCGACGGCGGTCGACACCGGGCATGTCGTCGCCGCCACCGGCTTCACCCCGGACCTGGCCCGCCTCGGACTGCTCGACGACGCCCTCGGGCGCGTCCTGCGGCTCCAGCCGGGCACCGGGGCACCGGAGCTGAGCGGCGCCTTCGAGTCCTCCCACCCGGGGCTGTTCTTCGCCGGGCTGCTCTCCGCCCCCGCCTTCGGCCCCGCGATGCGCTTCGTCCACGGGGCCTCCTACACGGCACCCCGGCTGGTCGCCGGGGTCCGGCGCCGACTGCGCGGCACCCCGGCCGTGCCGCGGTTGCCGCACCCCTCCCCGGCGCCGCCCGGAAGCGGGGAGGCGGCCGTGGGCCGACGCGGCTGAGCCGCGCCCGGCCCGGGCCCGGGCCGGGCCCTGCCATCGTCGGAGCCCGGCCCGTGCCCGCCCGTGCCGCCCGTGCCCGGTTTGTGTTGCCCCGTGCCGGCCGGGCCCGGCTCAGGCGGTGTGGCGGTCGTAGAGCCAGCCGCGGCGCGCCGGCGGCGGCAGCAGCGGCCCTAGCCCCCCGTCCGGCACGGGGGGGAACACCGTCAGCCGGCGCCATTCCGCGTCGGGACGGCCCGGCAGGGTGCGGCCCGCGGCCGCCCACTCCGCCGCCAGGCGGTCGTAGATCGGGGTCCCGGCGCCGGGCGGTGCCGCCGGTGCCGGGTCCGTGCCCGTCGATACGCGCTGCCAACGAGTCGGCGCCGTGGTCCTTGCCATACCGGGCCAACGCGCCCCGCCGTGCCGAGGTCACCGCCGCGCCCCGGTCCCAGGGGACGACCGGAACGGCCATTCGAGGGGACCTGCCGCCCGCACGGGGCCGGTCCGGCGTGACATCCCGCGCGGCTCCCTCGTTCCCCTCACCGGGGCCCGGAGGATACGGGCCCCGGCGACGGGAACGAGGGAAGACGGGGACCGATGGGACGCAAGGGCACGGCGGCGGCACTGCTCCCCGCACTGCTGCTGGGCATGACCGCCTGCCAGTCGGCCGCCCTGCCGGCACCGGTGGAACCGGGGACCGCCAAGGGCCGCTCCCCGGCGGCCTCCGCCCCCGCCGGTGTCGGGGACACGGTGGACGACGGCGGCACCCCCGCCGGGGAGCACCTGAGGATCACCCTGCGCGGCCAGGTGGACCCGGCGCTGGGCGTGCCGACCGCACCGCGCCCGGCGCCCGGGACCCGCTGGGTCGGCGTCGAACTCACCGTCGTCAACGTGGGCGGCACCGCCCACGAGTCCGCCGTCGCCCGGGCCTGGGTCGTGGACGACCGGGGGCGCAGCCACCCCGCCGTCGACACCGGGGAGCTGACCACCGGACTCCCGCTCGCCCGCGGCCGGATGACGGTCGGCGAGCAGCGCAGGGGCTGGCTCGCCTTCGCCGTCCCGCACGGCTCCCGGGCCGTCGCCCTGCACTGCCGGACGGCGGCCGGGGAGCACCGCTGGGTCCTGTGACACCCGGCACGGCAAGCGTTCACCCGGGCAGGTGAACGCGGCCCGGAAGGGCCTCCGCCGGGCACTAGGGTGCCGAGCCATGACCACTGCGAACACCGTCAACACGGCCGTCGACCCCGCGGAGCTGGGCACCATGGTGCTGCTCGCCTGGACCGGCGACCCGGCCGAGGGCCATGACACCCCCTACCTGGTCGCCTACTCCCTGGGCGACGGGACCGGCGGCGGCGAGGCCGCCCGGGCGGCCGCCGCCACGATGATCGAGGAACTCGGGCTGACCACCGGAGACGTGCTGCAGGACCGCACCCGGGAGGGCGCCTTCGCCGTGCAGCTGCTCATCCAGGCGGGGCAGGCCGTGCTGACCATGCCGCACATGAACGCGCAGTGCCCCGCGCCCGAGGAGTGGCTGGCCGCCGCCGAGCAGCGCGGCAGCGTCCACTTCATGATCGCCGCGCGTCCGTGGCCCGAGGCCAGGCCCGGTACGGCCCTGTCGGAGGAGGTCCTCAAGAGCTTCCTCGGCGACGAGGCCGTCCTCGCCGACACCGCGCATGTGCTGCTCCCGGTCTCCCGGCTGCGCGGCTGACCCGCCTTCCGGCCGGGCGGGCCGGGCCGGAAGGCCGCCGCCCGGCCGGTCAGGTGCCGAAGGTGAAGGGCAGGCTGCGGACCCGGTTGTCGAAGCTGGAGTCCACCAGGCCCGCCGGACCGGCCGTGCGCAGACCCCGCGGCCTGCCGAGCAGTTCACCGAAGAGCGCCTTCAGCTCCTGGCGGGCCAGGTGCGCGCCGAGGCAGTAGTGCGGCCCGCCGCCGCCGTAGCCGAGGTGCGGGTTGGGGTCGCGGGTGATGTCGAAGGCGTCCGGGTCGGCGAAGACCGCCTCGTCCCGGTTGGCCGAGGCGTAGTACAGCACCACCTTCTCCCCGGGGCGGAACACCCGTCCGCCGAGCTCGCACTCGGCGGCCACCGTGCGGCGGAACTGGATGATCGGCGTCGAGTGCCGCACGATCTCCTCCATCGCGCCGTCCGCGTGGCGGTCGAAGTCCTCCTCCAGCAGCGCCCGCTGCTCCGGGTGGGCGGACAGCAGGCACAGGCCGTGCGCCAGGGCGTTGCGGGTGGTCTCCACCCCCGCCACCAGCAGCAGGGAGAAGAAGGCGCCCAACTGACGTCCGCTCAGGCCGCGTCCGTGGACGTCCGCGGAGACCAGGGCCGAGACCAGGTCGCCTTCCGGGCGGCGGCGGCGCTCCCGGCCGAGGCGGACCATCGAGGTCTGGAGGTGGGCCAGGGCGCGCAGGCCCCGGCCCGGCACCCGCAGTCCGCGGCGCACGCCCACGTTCTCCGACGCCAGGTCGACGCGCCGGGCGATCCCGGCCCGCATCCCCTGCGGGACGCCCATCAGGTCGCAGATCACCTCGAAGGGCATCCGCGAGGCGACCTCCTTCACGAAGTCGGCCTCCCGGGCGCCCCCGGGGTGCCGGGCGAGCAGCTCGTCCACGATCCGGCGGGCCGTCGCGCGGACGTTGACCTCGGTGGCGGCCAGCAGCCGGGGGGTGAAGGACCGGGCCACGATCCGCCGCAGGTCGGCGTGGTCGGGCCCGTCCATGTTGACCATGGAGTTCCCGAACAGCGCCTTGGCCCAGGCGGCCGGCTCGGGCGTGGTGACACCGGGCGCACTGGCGAAGTCCCGGGGCCGCCGGCTGGCCGCGACCACGTCCGCGTGCCGCACCAGCGCGTGGAACGGGGCCCCGGTGCGCCCGCCGAAGCGGACGGGCGCGGGCAGCGTGCGCAGGTGCGCGAAGGCCGCCAGCCGCTCCTCGCGCGGCAGCCGCCAGAACGAGGGGTCCGCCAGGTCGGGGACCCCCGGTGCCCCCGCCTCCCCGGGGGGTACTCCCCGGGCTCCCGGGATCCTGCGTGCCATCTCGACCTCCAGCGGACGGGCCCGCCGCGTCAGCACCGGTCCGCCGATTGCTGCGGACAGGGGAAATCTGCGCGGGTGCGGGGCGTGTGCTCGTTGTTGCAGGCAACGGGCCGAACCCGGTCCGGGTAACTCCCGAGGGGACGAAACACCGTGATGAAGTTGACAACGCGCGGCTCGCTCGCCGCCGTGGTGGCCTGCGTGGCCTCGGCCGCGACCGGGGCGCCCGCCGTCGCCGCCGGATCCGTGCCGGTCACCGTGCCGTTGGAGAGCGTCGAGGCGGCGCTGCCCGTCGAGGCGCCCTCGCTGAGCACGGGTGTGCCGGTCCCGGTCCCGGGCGCCCCCGAGACCCCGCGCCACACCACCGGCAACCTGCTGCCGGACCACACCCTCCCCGCGGTGCCCTTCGCCGGTCAGCTCCCCGAGACCCTGGTGGAGCTCCCGGTGGACAACCCGCTCGGCGAGGGCGAGCTGGGCGTCGTCCGGGCCGTCACCGAGGCGTCCGACCTGCGGCTGTCCAGCCCGGGGGCCTCGCTCGGCGCCCCGCTGACCCAGCCGCGGCCCGGCTCCTTCGGGCAGCCGGAGCCCACGATGCCCGAGGCCGGGGTGATCGCGCCGGTGCTCCAGGGAGCCCCGGCGGCGGCCCTCCTGCTGGGCTGACGCCCGGGGCGCGCCACGGGCCGGGGCGCCGACGCCCGGCCCGCAGCGGGCCCCCCGTCCGGGCGAGCAACCCTTCGGGTCCGCCCTCGTTGTGCAGACCGAGCGTGCGTGCACCGCGAAGCCGTGTGCACCTCGGAGCGGAGCGACGGGGAGGGGCGAGGACATGATCGGCAGCAGGGGGACGCGCGGAACCGCCGGGGCCCTGGCCGGGGCCGCGGCCCGATGGCCGACCGCCCGCCCCCTCGCCCGCCGGATCGTGCTGCGCGCCCTGCTCACCGCCGGAGTGATCGCCGGAACGGCCGGGGCGCTCGCCCCCGTCCTCGCCCGCCGGGGCGCGGACGGGGCGCGGGGGCCGGCGGGCGAGCCGGCGCCCCGCTCGCTGGAGGACTTCGCCGAGACCTACCGGGGCCGCCACATCCAGGGCAGTGCGACGGTGATGGTCCCGGCCGGGGCGCCGGCCGGCACGGACGCCGAGGCGCGGGCGCGGGCCGGGGTGCCGAGCGTCGAGGTCCGCATCGACGGGCGGCCGCTGCAGGTGATGCGCCGTGCGGACGGCAGCTATCTGAGCATGGTGAACCACTACGAGTCGTTCCCGACCCTGCGCGGGGTGGCCCGTGCCGCGGTCGACGAACTGGCCGGCGCGCAGCTGTCGTTGACCCCCACGCACGGCCACTGAGACGGACCGTGCCCGACCCGGGAGGGACCGCACCCGTGTACACCCGCATCAACCAGCGGAACATGACCCGGGCCCAGAAGCGCCGCTTCGTCGACGCCCTGCTGGCGCTCAAACGCTCCGGCCGGTACGACGAGTTCGTCAGGATGCACGGCGCGTACTACGTCACCGATGCCGAGGAGCGGCCCCGGGCGGCCCATATGGCCCCCTCCTTCTTCCCCTGGCACCGGCGCTACCTGCTGGAGTTCGAACGGGCGCTGCAGTCGGTCGACCCGGGTGTGTCGGTGCCCTACTGGGACTGGACGGTCGACGACAGCCCGTCCTCCTCCCTCTGGGCGGACGACTTCATGGGCGGCACGGGGCGCGGGCTGGACCGGCAGGTGACGACCGGGCCCTTCGCGTACAGGAACGGCGGCTGGCGCATCGACAGCCGCATCACGGACGGCAAGTTCCTCACACGGGACCTCGGACGCCCCCGCAACCCCGTGACGCTGCCCACCAGGGAGGACGTCGCCGAGGCGCTGGCCGAGCCCGTCTACGACACCGCCCCCTGGGACTCGCGGGTGACCCGCGGCTTCCGCAACGCGGTGGAGGGCTGGAACCCCGGGGGCGAGGCGCGCTGGCGCAACCACAACCGGGTCCACCGCTGGGTGGGCGGTCTGATGATGGGGTCGACCTCGCCGAACGATCCCGTCTTCTGGCTCCACCATGCGTTCGTGGACCTGCTCTGGGTGCGCTGGCAGGCCGCGCACCCCGAGGCCGGGTACCTTCCCGCGCAGCCGCTCCCGGCCACCGACCCCGGGTACGGGAAGGTCTTCTCGCTCGACGATCCGATGCCCCCCTGGGACGTGCGCCCCTCGGAGCTGCTGGACCACACGCGCCACTACCGCTACGCCTGAGCTGCCGCTGCCGCTGCCGCTGCCGTGCGGGGTCGCGTGGCGTGGCGGAGGCGGGCCGGCAGCGGCGGGCGTCCGGTGCGTGCGCTTGTACGGCCGTCGCGGGTCAGGGCGTTGCCGGCCCCGGGGCCGGCGGGGCGGGGCCGGCGGTGGAGGGGCCGGCACGGACGACGGCCTGGTCCCCTCGTGGGCCGAACAGGTGCAGGATCTCCACGGTGCCGGCGTCCGCAGGGCCGAACCAGTGGGGCTCGGTGGTGTCGAACTCGGCCACCTCTCCGGGCCGGAGCAGGAACTCCTGCGCCCCGAGGACGAGACGTAGCCGGCCGGCGAGGACATAGAGCCATTCGTAGCCCTCGTGGGTGACCAGTTCCAGTCGGCGGGGCGCCAGTACCTGCTTGAACACCTGCACACGGCCCGGGTACTGGGTCAGGGGCACGAGGACGCTCCCACGCTTCCCGCGCAGGGGCTGGAGGTGCACCCGGGGGTCACCGCTGGCAGGCGCCGCCACCAGCTGGTCGAGCGCGACGCGGTGCGCCTTGGCCAGCGGGATGAGCAGGTCCAGCGTCGGGCGCCGCTTGCCCGACTCCACCCGGGACAGCGTGCTGAGGGAGATCCCGGTCGTGGCTGCGAGTGCCCCGAGCGTGAGTCCCCGTTCCTGGCGCAGCCTGCGGAGCCGCGGCCCGATGCCGCCGAGGATCCGCTCCAGCTCCGCGTCCTTGGGTCCGGTGTTCACGGATCCAGTTTGCCGTGTCCGCAAAACCGATGGGCCGCGACCCTGGCCGGGGCGGAACCTTGCCGGGCATTGTTCCCGGACGTCCGAGGTGGACCGTGACCGCGACGACACAGCCTGCGCCGCCCGTGCTGAGCGCACGCAGGCGCTGGACGGTACTGGCCGTCTGCTGCCTGAGCATGTTCCTGGTGGGCCTGGAGACCACCATCGTCAATGTGGGTCTGCCGGCCGTCGGGCGCGACCTGGGCGTCGACACGCACGGTCTCGAATGGATCGTGGACGCCTACACACTCGTCCTGGCCAGCCTCCTGATCTCCTCCGGCGCACTGGCGGACCGGTTCGGCCGCCGCCGGGTGTTCCAGTGCGGGCTGGTCCTGTTCGGCGCGGCCTCGCTGGTCTGCGCCCTCGCCCCGACGGCGGGCGTACTCGTCACGGGCCGCGCGCTGCAGGGCGTCGGAGCCTCGATGCTCAGCCCCGTGGCGCTCGCCATCGTGGTGAACGCGATGCCGGATCCGAAGGAGCGGGCGCAGGCGATCGGCGTCTGGGCGTCCGTGTTCGGCCTGAGCATGGCCGTCGGGCCCGTCCTGGGAGGTGCGTTGCTCGCGGGGCTCGACTGGCGGGCGCTGTTCTGGGTCAGCACACCCGTCATCGCGATCGCGCTGGTGCTCGGCGCGGTGTTCGTGCCGGAGTCCCGGGCGCAGCGGCCCCGGCGGCTCGACCTGCCCGGCCAGGTGCTGCTGACCATGGTCCTGGCCGGTGTGGTCGGCGTCCTGATCGAGGGGCCGCGCCTCGGGTGGACGTCGCCCGCGTTGCTGGCGGGACTCGCGTGGGCCGCCCTGGCGGCAGCCGGATTCGTGTGGGTCGAGTCCCGCCGCCGCGAGCCCCTGGTGGATCTGCGCCTCTTCAGGCGCCCGGCCTTCAGCGGCGCCGTGGTGGGCGCGGTGGCGGTCTTCGTCGCCCTGAGCACGACACTGCTGCTCAACACCCTCTACCTGCAGCACACCCGGGAATGGACTCCGCTGGCCGCCGGCGTGGCGACCCTGCCCCTCGCCCTCGGAGCGACCGTCTGCGCCCCCTGGTCCGGCCGGATGGTCGGCCGCGTGGGACCGAGGCTGCCGCTGCTCCTCGCCGGCGGCTCCATCACGGCGGGCGGGCTCTGCCTGGTCGGGCTCACCCCGGACACGGGCGTGCCCCTGCTCCTGGCCGCGTACTCGCTCATCGGCATCGGGTTCGGCTTCGCCAACGCCCCGATCACCAACACCGCGGTCAACGGACTGCCGCCGGCCCGGGCCGGCGTGGCCGGGGCGATCACCTCCACCGCGCGGCAACTCGGCGCCGCCGTCGGCATCGCTCTCGCCGGCGGTCTGGTCGCGGCCGAAAGCCCGACCGGTATCGCAGGCGCCTCCCGTCCGGGCTGGGCCCTGGTCGCCGCCTGCGGCGTACTGCTCCTGCTCGTCGCCCGCACATCACGGCCGGAGCGGGCCGCCGCCGGCCCGGCCTCCGCACAGGAGCGGTGAGCCCGCACGGCACACCGTCGTCCGCGGGCAGGGCACCACCGCCCCGCGAGCGCGCGGAAGCCGTCCCGCCCCCCTTCCTCCTCCCCGCGCCGCCGCCGAGACGGGAATCCCCCGGGCTCGACGGGAATCCCCTCTCGGAAGACCCGGCGGCTCGACAGCGTCGGTGCTCAGGCGGGGGAGCGGCCTTCGCGCACCCCGCGCACAGCCGCGCGGCCCCTCCCGTGCGGGGGTCGCACGGGAGGGGCCGCAGGGCCGATGCGGCGGCGGGGCCGGGGCCCCGCCGGGTGCATCAGTAGGCGCCGTTGCCGTCCGCGTTGACGCAGGTGTTGCCGAACGCCGGGTTGAGCAGCGCGATGACGTTCACCGTGTTGCCGCAGACGTTGACCGGCACGTGGACGGGAACCTGGGCCAGGTTGCCCGAGAGGACACCGGGGGAACCGACGGCCGCACCGTGCGCTCCGGCGTCGGCGGCAGCCATGCCGGCGCCGCCGGCCAGGATGGCACCCGTGCCCGCGACAACGGCGGCGGCCTTCGCGATACGCGACATCAACTTCTCCTTGCACGATTCAGAGGCGGCCGCAGGGTTTGCGGCCATCACGCACCGTTCAACGCCTCAACCGGACGCCGGTAACGGATCACGGCGAACTCCGACCCCAACGGTCCCGCCGCCCCGTCCCGGCCCGGCGGGCGCACCCGCGTATTCGCTCGTATGTTCTATTAAGGGGGTAGGGTGGAGGGCATGGCGGCACACCTCCAGGGCTCCCTCTTCGACCAGACCGACGAGATCCGGCTCGGTCCGCTGGACGGCCTCGGGCGCACCCTGCTCGGTGCGGGCGCCTGGCTCGACGCCCTGCCCGGCTGGCTGACCGGGGCGGACGCGCTCTTCGGCGAGCTGGAGCGGTGCGTACCCTGGCGCGCCGAGCGCCGCACCATGTACGAGCGCACGGTCGACGTCCCCCGGCTGCTGGCCTCCTACGGGGAGGGCGCCCGGCTGCCCCATCCCGCGCTCGGCGCGGCGCGCGAGGCGCTCTCCCGCCACTACGCGGCCGAACTCGGCGAGCCCTTCACCACGGCGGGGCTCTGCCTCTACCGCGACGGCCACGACAGCGTGGCCTGGCACGGCGACCGGATGGGGCGGGGCGCCCGGGAGGACACCATGGTGGCCGTCCTCTCCCTCGGCGCACCCCGCGACCTCGTCCTGCGGCCCTCCGGGGGCGGCGGCCCGGTGGTGCGCAGGGCGCTCGGCCACGGCGACCTGGTCGTGATGGGCGGCTCCTGCCAGCGCACCTGGGAGCACGCCGTGCCCAAGACCTCCCGCGCGGTCGGGCCGCGCATCAGCGTCCAGTTCCGCCCGCGCGGCGTGCGGTGACCGGCCCGGCCCGCCGCCGCGTCAGGACCGGGGCCCGCGCCGCACCGAACGCCCCGCGAGCACATCCGTGCGGGCCCCGTCCGCGATGACGAACCGGCCGTCGATCAGTACGTGGGGGATGCCCGAGGGGCGGGCCCGGGGGGAGTCGAAGGTGGCGCCCGCCGCCACCGTCTCCGGGTCGAACAGCACCAGGTCGGCCCGGTGGCCGGGCCGGACCAGGCCCCGGTCCGGCAGCCCCAGCCGGGCCGCCGGCCGCCCCGAGAGGTGTGCGACGGCCTCCTCCAGCGAGAGCACCCCCAGCTCCCGCACATAGCGGCCGAGGTAGTGCGGGAAGGTCCCGTAGGCCCGGGGGTGCGGCTTGGCGCCCTCCAGGATGCCGTCGCTGCCGCCCGTGTGGACCCGGTGGCGCATGATCGTCCGGACGTTCTCCTCGTGCCCCACGTGCTGGAGGATCGTGGTCCCGAGCCGGTCCTCGACCAGCAGCCGCCGGGCCGTCGTCCACGGGGCCTCCCCGTGCAGGGCCGCCGTCCGTGCGACCGTCCGGCCGACATGGGCGGCGAGGGAGGCCTCGTGCACGCCGGAGACCTCGACGGTGCCCCAGTCGACCGGGACGCCGTGGCAGCCGTCCGAGCCGGTCTCCTCCAGGTCGCGGCGGATCCGCTCGGACACCTCCGCGTCCCGCAGCCGGGCCAGCACGGTCTCCGGCCCGCCCTCGCCCGCCCAGCTCGGCAGCAGCGCGGCGAGCGTGGTGCAGCCGGGGGTGTAGGGGTAGGTGTCGAGCGTGATGTCGGCGCCCGCGTCCAGGGCGGCGTCCAGCAGGTCGAGCAGCTCGCCCGCGCGGCCCGCGTTCACGCCGAAGTTCATGGTGGCGTGGGCCAGGTGCAGGGGGCAGCCGGCGACGCGCGCCAGCCGCACCGTCCCGGCGTAGGCGGCCAGCGCGCCCGCGCCGTAGGAGCGGTGGTGCGGGCAGTAGTAGCCGCCGTGGCGGGCCACCACCCGGCACAGCTCGGTGAGTTCCCCGTCGCCCGCGTACATGCCCGGGGTGTACGTCAGCCCGGAGGACATCCCGACCGCGCCCTGCTCCAGGCCCTCGGCGACGAGCGCCTTCATCCGGTCCAGCTCGGCGGGGGCCGGCGGCCGGTCCTCCCAGCCCATCACCATCATCCGGACCGTGCCCTGCGGGACCAGGTAGGCCGCGTTCACCGCCACGCCCCGGTCGAGCCGGTCGAGGTACCCGCCCACGGTGCGCCAGTCGAAGTCGACGCGCTCGTCCCCGGGGCCGCCGCCGTTCCAGCCGGCGATCGCCGTCCGCACCGCCTCCAGCGTGGTGTCGTCGGCCGGCGCGTACGACAGGCCGTCCTGGCCGAGGACCTCCAGGGTGACGCCCTGCGCGGCCTTGGCCGAGTGGTCGGGGTCGCGCAGCAGGGCCAGGTCGCTGTGGGCGTGCATGTCGACGAAGCCCGGGGCGAGCGCCAGCCCGTCGGCGTCGAGGGTGCGCCGGCCCGCCAGGCTGCGCTCCCCCTCCCGCCGCACGGCCGCGATCCGGCCCTCGCGCACCCCGACGTCGGCCCGGCAGGACGGGCCGCCGGAGCCGTCGACGACACGGGCTCCGCGGATGACGAGGTCCATGGGGGAGGCCTTTCGGTCGGGTGCGGCCCGGCCCCGCCGTCCGGGGCGCCCGCGCCGGGGAGAGGGTCAGAAGAAGGTGCGCACGAAGTCCGCCACCGTGCCGTCCCGTTCCACCACCGGGATCAGCTGCCACTTGTCGAACACCGTGCACGGGTGCGACAGGCCGAGCCCCACCCAGTCGCCGACCTCCAGCCGGGCCCCGGGACCGGTGCGCAGCCAGCCGTGCTGGTCGGACAGCCCCGTGAGGGTGATGCCCTCGGCCGGGCGCAGCTCGCCGGTGCGGGCGTCCCGCACCACCTGCACCTGCGGCAGGTCCAGGTCGTACGCGGCGTCGCGCTTGCCCGCGTTGACGAACGCCTGGTCCGCCGTGGGCCGCGACAGGACCTGCGCCCACAGCCGGAAGGCGGGCTGCAGGGCACCCTCCCCGGAGACCCGGTTGAAGGGGGTCAGACGGCGGTAGTGCCCGTCGTCGTGGGAGACGTAGGCGCCCGAGCGGAGCAGTTTCAGCACCGGCGAGGAGAGCGGGGGGAGCTCCGCGAACACCTCGGCCACCGCGTCGAACCAGGCGCTGCCGCCCGCGCTGACCACGATCTCGCCGGTGTCGGAGAGCAGGCCCGCGGCGTCCAGCTCGGCGGCGAGCGCCACCAGGGCGCGCAGCCAGGCGCGCACCCGCCCGCCGTCCGCGCGGGGCACCTCCCCCTCGTAGCCCGCCACCCCGACCAGGCGCAGAGACCGGGCGGCCGCCGCCGCCTCGGCGACGGCGCGTGCCTCGGCCGCGGTGCGGACGCCCGTGCGGGCGCCCTCGCCCGCGCCGAGTTCCACCACGACCTCCAGCGGGCGCGTGGCCCCGGCGAGCGCCTCGTCCATCAGCGCCACGCCGCGCACCGAGTCCACGTAGCAGATCAGGCGCAGCTCCGGGTCGCGGTCCAGCTCCCCGGCGATCCAGGCGAGCGCTGCGGCGTCCACCACCTCGTTGGCCAGGAAGATCCGGCGGACCCCGTAGGCCCGGTACACCCGCACCTGGTGGGGGACGGCCGCGGTGATCCCCCAGGCGCCGCGCTCCAGCTGACGGGCGAACAGCTGGGGGGCCATGGAGGTCTTGCCGTGCGGGGCGAAGGCGAGGCCGTGCTCCTCGGCGTAGGTCTCCAGGAGGGCCAGGTTGTGCTCCAGCGCCTCCGCGGAGAGGGCCAGGACGGGGGTGGTGAACCCGCCGGTGAACAGGTTGCGGCGCTGGGCGGCGAGGGCGCCGACCGTCAGCTCCCCCGCGTCCGGCGGGAGCCCCTTGAAGCGGTGGTCTGCCGGCTCGTCCGCGAGACCGGCGACGGCGCTGTCGGCTGCCATGGGACCTCCTCCACTGTCGTTGCGTCATCTGCAACATGCGTTGCACATGACGCTCTGTGGTGTCTAACATCCGGTCGGATGCCGGGTCAATGGTGTCCGGTCGCCGGGGCGCACGGCCCCCGCCTCCCGGGGCCGCCCGCCCGGCCCGGACCGGCCGGCCAGGACCAGCGAGGAGCGCGCCATGACCGCGAGCCCGACCGCGAGCGCCCCGGTGGACGTCGTCTGCCTGGGCGAGTCCATGGTCGCGCTGCTGCCCGCCCGGGGCGGACGCCTCGCCGACGCCGACGTGTTCGTCCGCGGCATCGGCGGCGCCGAGTCCAACGTGGCCTGCGCCCTCGCCGCCGCCGGGCACCGCGCCCGGTGGGTCTCACGGGTCGGCGCGGACGGCTTCGGCGACCACCTGGTGGCCGCCGTCGCCGCCCGCGGGGTCGACACCTCGGCCGTCGTGCGGGACCCGGACCGGCCCACGGGTGTGTACCTGCGCACCGCGGCCGACCGGGCGGACGCGGACCACGAGGTCCTCTACTACCGCTCCGGCTCGGCCGCCTCGGCCCTGTCCCACCGGACCGTCCCCCGCGCCGCCCTGGCCTCCGGCCGGATCCTGCACGTCTCCGGCATCACCGCGGCCCTCTCCGCCGGCTGCCGGGACCTGATGCACCGGCTCCTCGCACGCAGTCCCGGACGGGGCACCGTCTCCTTCGACGTCAACCACCGGCCCGCCCTGTGGCGGGGCGCCGACGGGCCCGAGGTCCTGCTCCGGCTCGCCCGCGGCGCCGACCTCGTCTTCGTGGGCGAGGACGAGGCCCGCGCCGCCTGGGGCCTGGACACCCCCGACGCGGTCCGCGCCGCGCTGCCCGAGGCGCGGCTGGTGGTGGTCAAGCGCGGTGCCGCGGGCGCCGTCGCCTTCACCGGGGACGGGGACCGCGTCGAGACCCGGGCGCCCCGCGTCGAGGTCGTCGCGGCCGTCGGCGCGGGGGACGCCTTCGCCGCGGGCTTCCTCTCCGGCACCCTCGGCTCCCTGCCGCTGCGCGACCGGCTGCGCCGCGGCCACCTCTTCGCCGCCGCGGCCCTCACCGTCCCCGGGGACCTCGCCGCCCCGCCCGGCCGGCAGCAGACCGAACGGCTCACCGCCCTCGACGACACCGCCTGGGGGAGACTGCACCTCGGCCCGGGCTGGACGGGCCGGGACCAGGAGGTGCCTACGCCATGAGCCAGACCGTCGACCGCGCGCTCGGGATCCTGCCGCTGCTCGCCCGGGGGCCCGCCGACCTCGGCCGGGTGGCGGAGTGCCTCGGCGTCCACAAGTCCACCGCCCTGCGGCTGCTGCGCACCCTCCACGAGCACGGCCTCGTCTACCGCCAGCCCGACCAGCGCTACCGGCTGGGGGCCCGGCTGATCGCCCTCGCCCAGGAGGCCGTGGAGAGCCTGGACGTCCGCGGGATCGCCCACCCCCACCTCCTCGCGCTCAACGAGCGCACCGGGCACACCGTCCATCTCGCCGTCCGGGAGGAGGACGAGGTCATCTACATCGACAAGGTGGAGAGCCGCTACCCGGTGCGGATGTACTCCCGCATCGGCAGACCCGTCGCCACCACCGTGGCGGCGGTGGCCAAGCTGCTCCTCGCCGACCTGCCCGAGGAGGAGCGGCGCGCGACGGCCGCACGCCTCGACTACCCGCGCTACACCGCCCGTTCGACACCGGACGCGGAGTCCTTCCTCCGGGAGCTCGCCACCGTGCGCGCCCAGGGCTGGGCCACCGACCTCGGCGGGCACGAGGAGTCCATCAACTGCGTCGCGGCCCCGGTGCGCGGCGCGGACGGGCGGGTCGCCGCCGCGATGTCGCTCTCCGCCCCGAACGTCGTCGTCACCGCCGACGAGCTGCTCGCCCTCCTCCCGCTGGTGCGGCGCACGGCGGAGGCCGTCAGCCGCGAGTACGCAGGACACACGCCCCGTCAGGGATCCGCCTCCCGGAAGGACGCACCCAGGTGACCGAGAAGACCGCCTACACGCCCGCCACCCACACGGCACCGCCCGCACGGTTCTCGCACGGGGTGCGCAAGGGCGGCATCCTCCAGGTCGCCGGTCAGGTGGGCTTCCTGCCGACCCGGGACGGCGCCGCGCCGCGGCCCGCGGGCCCGACCCTGCGGGCGCAGATGGAGCAGACCCTCGCCAACGTCGAAGCCGTCCTCAGGGAGGCCGGGTCCGGCTGGGAGGACGCGGTGATGATCCGCGTCTACCTCACCGACACGGCCCACTTCGCCGAGATGAACGAGATCTACGACGCCTACTTCGCGGAGCTCGCGGTGCCGCCCGCGGCCCGCACCACGGTCTACGTCGGCCTCCCCGAGGGGCTGCTGGTCGAGATCGACGCGATGGCGGTCCTCGGCTAGTGCCGCAACGGGCGTCGCGACGGGGCGAACGTCGCCCGACGGGGCACTGGAGGACGCCGGGACCGCGGCGCGGGGCGCGGGGCGGCTCCGCGGACGGGGCCGTCAGTCCGTGCAGTACTGCGACTCCTTGCCGATGGAGCGGTACATGCAGTCCGAGTTCTCCAGCAGTTGGAGCACGGCGTCCCGGTTGCGCGAGGTCTCCCGCTCGATCACCTCGTCGGGCGGGTAGAAGCCGCCCCCGCCGAAGCCGCGCGGGTACATCTCGAAGGTGTAGCCGAAGATCCGCTGGCTGCCCCACAGCCAGTCGTCGATCGACCCGTCGGTGATGTACAGGTCGCTCGCCTGCTCCGCGGTGTAGCCGTTGCTGGCGGCCATCTTCCGGCCCACCGCGGCGAAGGCGTCCCGGTCGTCCCGGGTCATACCGGGCGCGGTGTCGGAGTAGGTGTAGCCGAAGGGCCAGAGCACCAGCTCGCTGTAGGTGTGGAAGTCGATGGCCGTCCGGATCTGCTGCCTGCCGCCGACCACCCGGCTGCGCACGAAGTCCGCGACGACCTTCACCTCGGGCGCGGACTCGGCGGACCGCCCGCGGTAGGTGTCCGAGCCCGGGTAGCCGGAGGAGCCGCCGCAGCAGGCCCACTGGAAGGCCCAGTTGCGGTTGAGGTCGGTGCCGACGGCCGAGGAGCCGCTGTTGGGCTGGCGGTTCTTGCGCCAGCTCCGGTACGAGCCGGTGGCGATGTCGTACTCGCCGCCGTCCGGGTTGAGGTCGGGCACGATCCAGATCTCCCGGCCGTCCACGGCCGCGGTCACCCGCGGGTCGCTGCCGTAGTCCTCGCCGAACTCCCGCAGCAGGTAGAGCGCCATCTCGACGGTCAGATGCTCGCGGGCGTGCTGGTGGTGGGTGAACAGCACCTCCGGCTCGTCCTCGTCCACCGCGACGTTGTCGCTGATCTTCACGGCGACGATGTCCCGGCCCTGGTAGCTCCTGCCGATGACCTGCTTGCTCATGATGTCCGGGTGCTCGGCGACCCGTTGGTCGATCTCCGCGGACATCTCCGCGTACGTGTGGTAGCGCGCGTCCGACGGGGGGAAGTCGGCGGGCCGCACCTCGGCCGTGCTGCGGTGCGCGGGGGGCGCGGGCAGCAGGGTGAGCCGGTGCCCGAGGCCGCGCAGGCGGCGCGCCTCGGAGGGGGTCGCGCTCACCACCAGGGTGTGGTCGGAGACCTCGTCGACCGCGGCGCCGGTCGCGGCGACGGCGCTGCGGTCGGCGGGGGTGGAGGGCCCGTGGACGAGGTACTGGCGGGTCCGCTCCGCCTCGTCGGAGGGGGCGGCCGGGATCCGCGCGGAGCGATCGGGTGCGGCGGAGGCGGTCGCCGCGAGGGGCGCCGCCACGGCGAGGGCGACGACGGCCGCGAGCGCGGCCGACCGCCTGCCGAGGGGAGGGAGTCTCATGGGCTGGCTCCTGGGGGTGTGGGGGTCGCTGCGGTACGGCGGTGCGCGGGGATCGGCGCCCGCCGCGGTGCGTGCGGGGACATCGTCGAGTCATGGCATGCTCCGGTCAATACGCATCCCGGTCATTCCCGGTCCCTCCGGGCCCCCGTGCGGCGGTCCGCCCATCGGACCACCCGAGGCCCTCTTGCGCGACGACCCGCGCCCCCGCTTACGTGACGGCTCACCTGGTGGGACGAGCGGGAAGGCGGATGCATCCATGGCAGGCATCACCGAGGAGGGCGCGAGCGGTTCCCCGGCGCCGCCCCGCAGGGCGAGTTGGCGGCTCATCGGCCCCGGGATCGTCGTCGCCGCCACCGGCGTCGGCGCCGGGGACCTGGTCGCCACCCTGGTCGCCGGAAGCCGCTACGGCTACACCCTCCTGTGGGCGGCCGTCATCGGCTGCCTGGTGAAGATCTCACTGGCGGAGGCGGTCGGCCGCTGGCACCTCGCCACCGGGCGCACCCTCTTCGAGGGCTGGCGCTCCCTCGGCCGCTGGACCACCGGCTACTTCGGCGTCTACGTCGTGGTCTGGGGCTTCGTCTACGGGGCGACCGCCATGTCCTCCAGCGCCCTGCCGCTGGCGGCCCTCTTCCCCGACGGGCCGGGGCTGCGCACCTGGGCCGTCGTCACCGGCCTGGTCGGGCTGGTGTTCGTGTGGTGGGGCCGCTACCCGGTCGTCGAGAAGGCGATGGCGGTCCTGGTCGGCGTGATGTTCGTGGTCGTGGTCTACGTCGCCGTCCGCGTCGCGCCGGACCTGGGCGCGGTGCTCGCCGGACTCGCCCCGGTGCTGCCGGACGGCTCGCTGCTCTACAGCCTGGGCCTGGTCGGCGGCGTCGGCGGGACGATCACGATGGCCGCCTACGGGTACTGGGTCAACGCCAAGGGGTGGAGCGGACCCGGCTGGATGGGGGTCATGCGCCTCGACAACCGGGTCGCCTACCTCACCACCGGGATCTTCGTCGTCGCCATGCTGATCATCGGCGCGGAGCTGCTGCACTCCTCCCGGATCGCCCTGGAGGGCGGCGACCGCGGGCTGGTGGACCTGGGCGAGGTCCTCGCGGACCGCTACGGCTCCGCGACCGCCACGCTGTTCCTGGTCGGCTTCTTCGCGGCCTCGTTCTCCTCGCTGATCGGCGTCTGGCACGGGGTCAGCCTGCTGTTCGCCGACTTCGCCACCCGGCTGCGCCGCGGGCGCGCCCACGGCCCGGCGGGCGGCGCGGCGGCGGCCGGGGGCGGCGCGGGGGACGCGGAGGGCGCCGGGGCGCCCGAGCGGACGACGGCCTTCCGCGCCTATCTGCTGTGGCTGACCTTCCCGCCGATGCTGCTGCTCTTCCTCGACCGGCCGTTCGGGCTCGTCGTGGCCTACGGGGTCCTGGGGGCGTTCTTCATGCCCTTCCTGGCCACCACCCTGCTGTGGCTGCTCAACTCCCGCCGCACACCGCCCGAATGGCGCAACGGGCCGCTGTCCAACACGATGCTCGCGGCCGCCGGACTGCTGTTCGTCGTGCTGTGCGTCCAGCAGGTGCGCGAGCTGCCCTGGTGAGGGCGCGGCCGGGCCCGTACCACCGGGGGAGCGGTGGCACGGGCCCGGCCGGTGGCATGGTTACGGCAGGTTGTGGACGTGCGGGCCGACCGCGTTGGACCAGGCGCTGCCCGCGGTCGCGTCCCAGTTGGTCGACCAGGTCATCGCGCCGCGCAGCGAGGGGTAGGTCCTCGACGGCTTGAAGGAACCGCAGTTGGTGCCGCGGGCCAGGCAGTCGAGGGCGTTGTTCACGACCGACGGCGGCACATAGCCGCTGCCCGCGCCGCGGGTGGAGGCCGGCACGCCGAGGCCCACCTGGGAGGCGTCGAGGCCGCCCTCCAGCTGGATGCAGGCCAGCGCGGTGAGGAAGTCCACCGAGCCCTGCGAGTAGACCCTGCCGTCGCAGCCCAGCATGGAGCCGCTGTTGTAGTACTGCATGTTGACCACCGTGAGGATGTCCTTCACGTTGAGGGCCAGCTTGAAGTACTCGGTTCCGGTGTTCTGCATGTCGATGGTCTGCGGGGCCATCGTGAGCACCATCGACGGGCCCGCCTTGGCCGACAGCTGCCGCAGCGCCTTGGTCAGGTAGGTGGAGCTGATGCCGTGCTCCAGGTCGATGTCCACCCCGCTGAAGCCGTACTCCTGCATCAGCGCCCAGGCGCTGTTCGCGAACGCCGTGGCGGAGGCGTCGCTGTTGACGGTGACGTTGCCCTTCTCGCCGCCGACGGAGATGATCACCGACTTCCCGGCGGCCTTCTTGGCGGCGATGTCCGCCTTGAAGTCCGCGACGGAGGCGTAGCCGACCGCCGGGTCGAGGTTGAAGACGATCTCACCCGGCACCGCCGTCGAGTCGGCGAAGGACACGGCGATGATGTCGTACTGCGCCTGCACGTCCCTCAGCTTCTGGACGGTGGCCCCGTTGTCGAAGTTCTGCCAGTAGCCGGTCAGCGCGTGGCGGGGCACCGACGGGTTGCCGGGACCGCCGCCGTCCTTGGCGGTGCGGCCGGTCACGGCGGGGGACTTCGCCGACTCCCCGGCCGTGTTGGTGGCCGTCACCTGGAACTGGTACGCGGTGTCGGGGGACAGCCCGCCGACCGTGGCCGAGGTGGCGGCCACCGACTGGACCTTCGTCCCGTCGCGGTAGACGTTGTAGCCGGTGGCGCCGGAGACCGCGCCCCAGTTCAGGCCCACCGAGGTGGTGGTCACGGCGCCGAGGGAGGGCGTCGCGGGCGGCGGCGGGACGACCGGGTCGGGGTCCGTGCCGCCGCCCCCGTCCGGCCCGAGGACGCTCACGTCGTCCACGAAGTAGGCCGGGGTGCCGTACCAGCCGTGGGTGTAGAGGGTGACCGAGGTGGTGCTCGCCCCGGTGGTGAAGGAGGTGGCGAGCCTGCTCCAGCCGGTGGCGCCCGGCGTCCAGGTGGACACGTCCTGGGTGCCGGTGCCGCTCGCGCCCAGGTACACGTAGCTGCCCTGCACCCAGGCGCTCACCGCGTAGGTGGAGTTCGGCCTGACCGCCAGGGTCTGGGTGCAGCGGGCGTTGTCCAGCCCGGCGGGCGAGGCCTTCAGGGCGCCCGCCCCGGTGCGCACGGGGGAGGACACGGCCGCACCGCTGCCCGCGGAGCAGGACCAGTTGGCGAGCCCGGACTCGAATCCGGCGTTCTTGACGACGTTCACGTCGGCGGCCTGGGCCGTTCCGGCCGTGCCGAGGAGGCAGAGCCCGGTTCCGACGGCGAGCGCCATACCGGCGCCCAGCCATCTGCGGATGGGTGTGCTGCGGTCCACTTGCGTCCTCCGGTGGGGGAAGTCGGGGAGGGACCGGTCTCCGCGGCGTCGTGGAGACCGGGGGCGTACGGCGGCCACCGTGGAGGTACAAGCTGGTCCAGACCAATTGGCTTGTCAAGACCTCCCGCGCGACGGGTCCGGCGCGGGCGCAGGGGCCGCCGCCCGTCGCCCGCCGCGCGGCCGGAGGGAGTCGACCGGCACCCCAACCCCGTTTGCCCGCACCGTTTCTGAGGGTTTGTCCGCCCCGCCCGTCCACCCCTGCGACGCTGCGTGCCGAAAGCCGTTCTCTGCGTCGTGGGAGGTGGATAAGGTGAGGCGGCGAGGAACACGGAGCCAGCAGGCGCCGCGGCCATCCGCCGCAGGCCGCCGCCGAAGCTGAACGGGGGATCAGCGTGCCGACCTCCATAGCCGTCACCAGCGCCGACCTCGTGCTGCCCGCCACCGACCACCACACGCCCACCGCGGCCCTGCTCCAGCACCCCGACGACCAGACGCTGGAGGCGGCCGTCGCCGACATGCAGGTCCTCGTGGAGCAGTCCGGCTACGTGGTCGCCCTGTACCCGGCCTCGCTCCCCACCGCCCACCGCAGACGAATCCACGCGGTCCGCGCCCTGCTGGAGAGCGACCGCATCGCCCTGCTCGCCTCCCCGCTCCCGCCGCTCGCCCTCTCCCTGCTGGTGCGCCAGCTGCGCCAGCTGTCGCTGTGCGATGTCGGCCCGGGGGTACTGGCCTCCGCCGCCCGGCTGCTCTCCCACTACCTGCACGCCGGGGCGCTGCTCGGCAGCGTGGCCCACCTGGACCGCGTGCCCGTGGGCCTGAAGGCGCACGCCCGCTCCTGGGTCCCCGGCTCCCGGTTCGCCGTCGCCGCCCACCCCCGGGCGCAGCTCGTCAAGGCGGGCGCGGGCGAACTCGAAGGACCCGAGTACGCCACCCGGCTGCTCTTCGCCCGGGGGCAGCTGGCGGCGGACTGGGTCACCGACCACCTCGCGGCGGCCTGGCGGGTGCAGGACGTCCAGGAGGCCCCCCTGCCCGCCGCGTCCCCCGGGTGGTGGGGGACCGGGCGGCTCGTGGAGTTCGCCGCGCACCTGCCCGACCTCGGCGTGGTCCACCAGCTGGTGGCCTCGGTCCGCAGGGAGGTCTGCCGCTGGTGCGGCCTCGAACTCATCGGCGACCACTGCGGGTTCTGCGCCGCCCCCATCGGCCCCCGGGAGCCCCGCGACCGCGCCCCGGTCCCCCTGCGGCAGGGGACCCCGAGCAGCCTCGGCCCGTAGCCGCGCACCGGCCGCGCCGCGGGCGTGCGCGGGTCCGGCCCTCCCGGGAGGGCGGAGGCGACCGGCACCACCCGACCACCCGACCGAACCCAGCCAGCCCACGTCTCCCACGAGGTTGCCCCGCCCATGAACTCACGGCAGCGCCGCGGCGTCGTCCTCATGCTCCTGTCCGTACTCTGCGCCCTCGGGGCGTTCGCGGGCGTGCTGTCGGTGGTCAGCGACGTGAACGCCAAGGTCGGACCCGAGGTCACCGCCTACCGGGTGAAGGCCGACATCGCCCCGTACACCGAACTCAGCGCCGGGCAGTTCGAGGAGGTCAGCATGCCCCGGCGGTGGCTCTCCGACAGCGCGGTGACCGACCTGGCCGCGGTCGAGGGCAGGACGGCCGTCACCCGGCTGCTCAAGGGCTCCCTGCTCCAGCGGGACATGATGGTCCTCCGGCCCGCGCTGGAGGACGGCGAGCAGGAGATCGCCATCATGATCGACGCGGCCACCGGCGTCGCGGGCAAGATCACGCCCGGGGCCCGCGTCAACATCTTCGCCACCTTCGACGAGGAGTCCCGGGGCCGCGGCTCCGTCCCGGAGTCCCGGATCATCGTGGCCAACGCCAAGGTCATCGACGTCGGCCGGCTGACCCCCCTGGACCCGAAGGCCGGCGACCGCGGCCGGACCGTCACCCAGGCGGTGCCCATCACCTTCGCCCTGGACACCCAGGACGCCCAGCGCGTCGCCTTCGCCGAGTCCTTCGCGGTCCACGTCCGCCTCGCGCTGGTCGCCCAGGGCAGCCCCACGGACCTGCGCCCCGGCGAGGGCACCTACACCCTCGACGAGGACCGGGACCGGTGAGGCGGCCATGACCACACGCATCCTCCCCGCGGTCGGCGACGCCGACGCCGCCCGCTCGCTCGCCGGCCTGCTCGGCCAACTGCCCGACAGCGAGCCCTCGCCGCCCGCCGGCGACTCGACCGCGCTGATCGACACCCTCGCGCGCCTCGCCTCGGAATCCCTCGACGAGCTTCCCGAGGTCGTCCTCGTCCACGAGCACATCGGCCCGGTGCCCGCGCTGGAGCTCATCCGGGAGGTCGCCCTGCGCTTCCCCGCCGTGGGGGTCGTCCTCGTCACGGCGGACACCGGCACCGGACTGTACTCCGCCGCCATGGACTCCGGGGCCCGCGGGCTGATCGGCCTGCCGCTCTCCTACGAGGAGCTGGCCCAGCGGGTCCAGGCCGCCGCCGCCTGGGCGTCGGGCGTCCGCCGCCACCTGGGCCGGGGCGCGGACGCGCCCACGGGGCCGGGGGGCACGGTCGTCGCCGTGGCGGGCGCCAAGGGCGGGGTCGGCACCACGGTCGCCGCCGTCCAGCTCGCCCTCGCCGCACGGGCCTCCGGGCGGACCGTCGCCCTGGTCGACCTCGACCTCCAGGCCGGTGACGTCGCCTCCTACCTCGACGTCCAGTTCCGCCGGTCGGTCGTGGACCTGGCCGGGATCCAGGACATCTCGCCGCGGGTCCTGCAGGACGTCGTCTTCGTCCACGAGACCGGCCTCGGACTGCTCCTGGCGCCCGCCGACGGCGAGCGCGGCGAGGAGGTCACCGACCGTGCGGTCCGGCAGATCCTCGGCGCCCTGCGCCACCGCTACGAGGTGGTCGTCGTGGACTGCGGCACCCATATGACCAACGCCAACGCGGTCGCCGTGGAGACCGCCGACACCGCGCTGCTGCTGACCACCCCCGACGTGGTGGCCGTGCGTGCGGCCAAGCGGACGGTCCGCCTGTGGGACCGGCTCCAGATCCGCAAGGCCGAGGAGACGGTCACCGTCGTCAACCGCCACACCCGCTCCACCGAGATCCAGCCCCAGCTCGTCGAGAAGATCACCCGCACCCGCACCGCCCGGTCCGTCGTCCCGGCGGCCTTCAAGGAGCTGGCGGCCGCGGTCGACGCCGGGCGGATGCAGGACCTCGACGCCAAGTCCGCCGTCAAGCAGGCCCTGTGGGCACTGGCGGCCGAAGTGGGCATGGTGGAGACTCCGGACGTACCCGGCAGGCGGGGACGGCAGCGCGGCGACCGGGGGCCCGCCGGCCCCCGGCGGCAGCGCGGCCGGTGACGGGGGCGGCACGTGGGGAACGGGACGAGGGCGCGCGGCGTACCGGCCGCCGCCGGGACCGCGGGGGGCGAGGGGGCACGGGGAGCCATGGGACGTACACGCACGGCGGGCCGCGTCCCGCGCACGGCAGGACCCTCGGCGCGCCCCGCGGGGCGCCGCCCGCGCCCGGCCGCCCGCGCCGGGCCGCACGGGCGCGCCGGCGGTCCGCAGCAGGGGAGGGCCGCCGGTCCTGCCCGGTTCCGCCTCGGCGACGACCGGGGGCAGGCGGCCATCGAGTTCACCGGCATGGTGCCCGTGGTGCTCGCCACGATCGTCCTGCTCTGGCAGGCCGCCCTCGTCGGCTACTCCTTCTCCCTGGCGGGCCACGCCGCGGACGAGGCCGTGCGCGCCGGGGCCGTCGCGGAGGGCGACCGCGCGGGCGCCTGCGAGCGCGCCGGGCGGCAGGACCTGCCCGGCGCCTGGTCGGCCGAGATCGGCTGCTGGAGCGAGGGGGACCTGGTGAAGGCCACCGTCGACGTCAGGATCCCCGTCCTGTTCCCGGGCCTCTCCCTGGGAATCGACGCGCCCGGCGAGGCCGCAGCGGTGAGGGAGAGCTGAGATGCGCCCACCATGCGGCCCCGAGCAGCCCGAGCGCCCCGAGCGCCGCCGCACCAGGCGGGACGAGCGGGGCCAGGCGGCCCTGGAGTACGTCGGCGTGATCACGGTCCTGCTGTTCACCGCCCTGGCGGCGATCCAGCTGGGCCTGGTCGCCTACGCGGCCCAGCAGGCCGGGACCGCCTCGCGCGCCGCCGCCCGCGCCGCCGCCTACGAGGGCGTCGACATCGGCCCCGAGGCCGCGGGCCGGCGGGCGCTGAGCGGCTGGCTCGACGGCGAGTTCGCCGCCTCCTACGGCGAGGAGGAGGTGTCGGTCACGGCGCGGGTCCGGGTGCCCGCGCTGCTGCCCCTCCTCGACTTCGGCACCGCCCAGCGCACCACCACCATGCCCCGCGACTGACGGCCGCCACCGTGGCCGCACGCCGCCGACGACGCAACAGCACAGCACAGCGAGGGAGTTGAGGAGATGAGCCTGCGGGCGCGCATCAAGGGCCCCCAGCCGTCCGGCGGCCAGGGGGAGGGCGGCCACCTCGTCGGCGTCTACCGCGCGAAACTGCTGGAGGAGATCGACCTCGCGGAGATGTCCGCCCTCGCCGCGGCCGAGCGCAGGGCACGGCTGGAACGCGTCCTCGGCCACATCATCAGCCGCGAGGGCCCGGTCCTGTCCACCGCCGAGCGCTCCCAGCTGATCCGGCGGGTCGTCGACGAGGCCCTCGGGCTGGGCATCCTCGAACCCCTCCTGGAGGACGCCTCCATCAGCGAGATCATGGTGAACGGGCCCGAGCAGGTCTTCGTCGAGCGGCGCGGCAGGCTGGAGCAGCTGCCGATGCGCTTCTCCTCCACCGAGCAGCTGATGCAGACCATCGAGCGCATCGTCTCCACCGTCAACCGGCGGGTCGACGAGGCGAACCCGATGGTCGACGCCCGGCTGCCGTCCGGCGAGCGCGTCAACGTCATCATCCCGCCCCTCTCCCTCACCGGCCCGATCCTGACCATCCGCCGCTTCCCGCGGGCCTTCACCCTGGCGGAGATGATCGAACTCGGCTCCCTCGACGAGCAGATGACCCTGCTGCTCGCCGGACTGGTGCGGGCCAAGTTCAACATCATCGTCTCCGGGGCCACCGGCACCGGGAAGACGACCCTGCTCAACGCCCTCTCCGGGATGATCCCCGAGGGCGAGCGGATCGTCACCATCGAGGACTCCGCCGAACTCCGGCTCCAGCAGGCGCATGTGATCACCCTGGAGAGCCGCCCGCCCAACGTCGAGGGCCAGGGCCGGGTCACCATCCGGGACCTGGTGCGCAACAGCCTGCGGATGCGCCCCGACCGGATCGTGGTCGGCGAGGTCCGCGGCGGCGAGACCCTGGACATGCTCCAGGCCATGTCCACCGGCCACGACGGCTCCCTGGCCACCGTCCACGCCAACAGCGCCGAGGACGCCCTGCTGCGCCTGCAGACCCTCGGGTCGATGTCCGAGGTCGAGATCCCCTTCGTCGCCATCAAGGACCAGATCAACAGCGCCGTGGACGTCATCGTCCAGCTCACCCGCCACGCCGACGGCTCACGGCGTGTCACCGAGATCGCCGTCGTGGACTCCCACGGGCGGCAGGACTACCGCATCGTGTCCGTCTGCCGCTTCCAGGCCCGGCCCCCGGCCCCGGACGGCCGGGTGCACGGGGAGTTCTCCTACCACCCGCTGCCGCGACGGGTCGCCGAGCGGCTCCACATGAAGGGCGAGGCACCGCCGCCGGTCTTCGGGGTGGCGGACTCGGACACCCAGCTGCTGATGCGCAGACCGGCCGCCTGAGCCCCGCCCGCCCCGCGACCCCGCCCCCGACACGAAGGTCCACCCGACATGGCCCACCTCCCCCAGCTGACGATCGGCGTCACGCTGCTCGCCTGCGTGCTCGGCGTGGCCGGAGTCCGCAGCTACGCCACGGGCCGGGCGCACCGGCAGGCCCTCGTGGAGCGGATGGCCCAGTCCCCGGAGCACCACCACGGCGTGCGCCGCCGGCGCTTCGACGCCCTGGACCGCCGCCTGCGGACCACCCGCCCCGGCCGCCGCATCGAACGCCGGCTCGCCGCCACCGGCCTCGCCCTCACCCCCGGCGAGTACACCGTCTACACCGCGGCGGGCCTGCTCGCCGTCTACCTCGTCGTCGGCGCGGTCTTCGCCCCCTTCTTCGGCGTCCTGGCGGCGCTCGCCGGGCTCTGGGCCGCCAACGCCTTCCTCACCTGGCAGCGCCAGAAGCGCACGGAGGCCTTCATCGGGCAGCTGCCGGAGCTCACCCGCGTCCTCGCCAACGCCACCCAGGCCGGACTCGCCATGCGCACCGCCCTGGCCATGGCCGCCGAGGAGCTCGACGACCCCGCGGGCTCCGAACTGGGCCGGGTCGCCGACCGCCTGGCCGTCGGGCACAGCCTGGACGACGCGCTCGGCGAACTCGCCGACCGGCTCCCCTCCCGCGAGCTCGTCGTCCTGGTCACCACACTGGTGCTGTCCAACCGCGCGGGCGGCCAGATCGTCAGCTCCCTGCGCAACCTCACCGAGACCCTGGAGGAGCGCAAGGAGACCCGGCGCGAGGTCTCCACCACGCTCTCCCAGATCAAGGTCACCGCCGTCGCCGTGCCCCTCCTCGGGCTCGGCTTCCTGCTGATGATCAACGGCATGACCGAGGGCGCCCTGGACAAGATGACCGGCTCCGTCGTCGGCCAGGCGGGCGTCCTCCTCGCCTTCGGCATGTACGCCGTCGGGTTCTTCCTGATCCGCCGGCTGTCCCGGATCCAGGTTTGAGGGGGCGCACATGGGACTGCTGCTCGCCACCGTCGCGGCCCTCGCCGTCTACGGCGTCTTCCACGGCATCCGCATGTACCGGGCCGACGCCCGGCTCCCCGGGGACCTCGCACTCGCCCTCGAAGTGGGCGCCACGCGCACCACGGCCGTCGGCTCCGGCATCGACCGCCTGGGGATCCGCTTCGCCCCCGCCGTCCTGCGGTGGATGGGGCCCCGCCGGGTGGACGCCCTGCGCCGCCGCCTGGACAGGGCCGGCAACCCCCGGGGCCTGACCGTCGACCGCTACGCCGCCCGCCGCGCCGTGTACGGCCTCCTCGGCGTCCTGGCGGCCCTGGCGACCCTGCTGCGCGGCCAGCCCCTGGTGGCGCTCCTGGCCCTGCTGTACGGCCTGTTCTGGACCGACGTCCTGCTGCGGGCGTCCGTCCGCAGGCGCCGGGCCGACATCGAGCGGACGCTCCCCGACTTCCTGGACGTCCTCGCCGTGGTGGTCTCCGCGGGCCTGGGGTTCCGCCAGGCCCTGGAGCGCGTCGCGGACAGGTACACCGGCCCCTGGTCCGACGAACTGCGCATCACCCTGCGGCAGATGGACATGGGCGTCAGCCGCCGCGAGGCCTTCGAGCAACTGCGCCGCCGCAACGACTCCGAACAGGTCTCCATGTTCGTCACCGCCCTGCAGCAGGGCGAGGAACTCGGCGCCCCCATCGTGGACACGCTCATCCAGATCGCCAACGACATGCGCCGTGCGGACGCCCAGAACGCCCGCCGCGCGGCCGCCAAGGCGGTGCCCAAGACCACGCTGGTGGTCACCATGGTGATGCTGCCCGCCACCATGATCCTGATCGTGCTCAGCTTCTACTACGGCTCGGGAGTGGACTTCGGCACCCTGCTCGGCGGCTGACCGGCCGCCTCCCGCCGCGGAGCCCCGCCCTCGCCCCGCCCCGGCCGGCCCCGCTCCCCCTCTCCCGGCCCGCGCCCCTCCGCACCGACCCCGAACGGGAGGTGATCCCCCGTGACCCCCGACCCGGCCGCCCCTGCCCCGTTCCCTCCGGTGCCGCCCGCCCCGGGCTCCCCGCCCCGGCCGTCGGCCCCCGCCCTGCAGGTCAACGCGCTCCAGGCGCTGTGCCGCAAGACCTTCGGCTTCCGGCTGGCCATGATCGCGCTCGCCGCCCCGTTCGCCCTCGCCAACACCGCCCGCGGCCCCGCCACCTGGCTGGTCAGCGTGGCGGTGCTGGTCACCTTCATGCTCTCCTACGTCCTGCTGCGCGACTGGGAGCGCTTCGGCCCCGTCCTGCTGCGGCACCCCTCGCTGCTGGCCGCCGACGCCCTCTTCGGCGCCCTGCTGCTGGTCACCGCCTCCCCCGAGTCGACGCTCGGCTACGTCACCCTGTGCACCCCGCTCCTCGCCGGACTCGTCTACGGCTGGCGGGGCGCGGCGGCCTTCGCGGTCCTGGAGTCCCTGCTGGTCGCCGGGGCCTACGCGGTGAACCACACCGTGGACGCGGGCGGCAACGCCCTGCTGCTGCCGGGGCTGTGCGTCATCGCCGGGGCCGTCGGCAGCACCCTGCGCAAGCTGATCCTCGACCTCGGCACCGCCACCCACGCCCTTGGCGAGGCCCGGGCCCGGATAGCGGCCCACGAGGCGGTGGAGGGCGAACGGGCCCGGCTCGCCCGCGAGATGCACGACTCGGTCGCCAAGACGCTGCACGGCGTCGCCCTCGCCGCCGAGGGGCTGGCGGCCGGAGTCGACCGCGGCGACCCGCCCGCCCTCCGGCACCAGGCCGAACTCGTGGCCCGGGCCGCCCGGCGGGCCGCGGCCGAGTCCCGGGAGCTGCTCAGCGACCTCCGCCGGGGCCCGGACCGCGAGGCGGGCACCGACCTCGCCGCCGAACTCCGCCGCCGGGCGGCCGAACCGGGCGGGGGGCCGGGGCCGCGCGTCGCCTACCGCGACCTCGGCACCGGACCCCTCCCGCGGATCCCGGCCCCGCTCGCCCGGCAGCTCCTCGCCATCGCCGACGAGGCCGTCGAGAACGCCCGCCGGCACTCCGGGGCCGACGGGGTCGAGGTCGCCGCGGGGGTCGTCGGCGGCCTGCTGCGCGTCAGCGTCCACGACGACGGGTGCGGCCTGCCTCCCGGCACCACGCTCGACGGGCTCGCGCACTCGGGGCACTTCGGACTCCTGGGCATGGTCGAGCGCGCCGCGGCGCTCGGGGCCCGTATCCGCATCGGACGGGACACCCGCGCCGCAGGCACCGAGGTGCGGGTCGACCTCCCGCTGCACCTGCTGCGCCCCGCCCGCCCGGACCCGGCCGAGGCGGAGGCGGCGGGCGTCCGGTCCCTCCCGGCCGACCCGGCTCTCCCGGCCGACCCGGCCGACCCGGCGCCCCTCGGCGCCGCCGCGCACCCGGGCGCCGGCCCTGCCGCGCCTCCCGGCGCCGAGGCCGTCCCGCCTCCCGGCACCGGCCCCGCCGCGCCTCCCGGTGCCGAGGCCGTCGGCGCCGGCTCCCCGGGAGGCCGCCGCCGTCCGCCCCGCACCCGCTCCCGCACCCGTCCCTGAGAGAGGAGGCCGCACCATGCCGCACGCGTTCACCCGTCCTTCCGAGCCCTCCGGGGCCGCGCCGCCGCGGGCCTCGGCCCCCACCCCGGACCCTGCCGTTCCGCACGGCGGAGCCCCCGGTGGCCACCCGCCGGAGACCCCGCTGCTGCGCGTGCTGGTCGCCGACGACAACCCGGTCGTCCGGGCGGGGCTCGCCGCGCTGCTCCGGGGCGGCGGTGGCATCGAGGTGGTGGCCGAGGCCGCCGACGGCCGCCAGGCGTACGAGGGCACTCTCCGCCACCGGCCGGACGTGGTCCTGCTCGACGTCCGCATGCCCGGGGTGGACGGACTCGCGGTCCTGCCCCGCCTGGTGGGCCTGGCCGCCGTGGTGATGACGACCTACAGCGCGGAGGACGAGGTCGTCCGGGAGGCCGTGCTGCGCGGCGCGGGAGGCTATCTCGTCCACGGTGAGTTCACCGCGGACGAACTCCTCGCCGCCGTGCGGGCCGTGCCGGGCGGCCGGGGCGCGTTCACCCCCTCGGCCCGCGGCGCCCTGGCCGCGGTGCCCGAACGGAACGGGAGCCCGCTGCTGCTGCGGGGTCCGGACGGCCTGACGGCTTCGTCCTGCAGGGCAGGCGCGGGACAGGTTCATTCGTCTGCGATCGCACATGGTTGTCATCCGTACGAGTGGTCCGGTTTGCCCAACTCGCCGCAGCGAAAGGGTGAACATCGGTTACGCCCGGGAGGGCAACCTCTCCGAACAGCTTCGCAAACGCAAGCGGATGTGGGACATTCATGCAAGGGGGCCGGGGTGCCGGGGGCCCTGCCGATCGGACTGAGCCAGCGGGAGGTGGAAGTCATGGAGCTGATCGCCTCGGGCATGACCAACCAGCAGATCGCCGCTGCCTGCTTCATCAGCCACAAGACGGTGAAGAACCACATCAACCACATCTTCGCCAAGCTGGACGCGGGCAGCAGGGGCGAGGCCATCGCCCTGTGGCACGGACGTCCGCGCCCGGGACGAGGGGACCGCGACCATGGCTGAGCGACCGGGTCCCGGCACCGCCTTGGGCGGGTGGCAGGCGGGGTGCGGGTGCGGGTGCCGCGATTGGGCCCCAAGACCCATGCGGCGGGGCGGCGTTCCGCCGTACCCTCCCCTTGTCGACAGTGCACCCGGCCGTTCCGCGGCCGACGACCGAGGGGACCACCATGTCGGACAACACGCTGAAGGCCGCCGCCCGCGTCAAGGTCCACATCGGCTCCTGGGCCGACACGGCCGCCCGGTCGCTCCGGCACCGCTCGGACCGGGGCCAGGGCGCGGTGGAGTACGTCGGGGTGATCGTGCTGGTGGCGCTGATCATCGTGGCGATCGTGGGGACGGGCGTGGCGGACGACATCGCGCAGGGGCTGACCGACAAGGTGAGCGAGATCCTCAACGCCGGCTGACGGCAGGCGCCTCCCGCGACACCGGGCAGGCCGCCCCCGTGTATCTCACGATGGTGGCGGGCCTGCTCTTTCTGGCGCTCGCCTTCTTCGCGGTCGGCCAGGCGGGCGCCACGCACAACGAGGCCCAGTCGGCTGCCGACGCGGCGGCGCTGGGCGCTGCTCAGGAGTCCCGTGACGGGCTCCGGGACGACCTGCTGGCCGGGCTGCTCGATCCCGTCTTCCTCGACGACGTCTTCAACGGTGGGTTCCCGGGAGCGGACGACGGCTGCTCGGCGGCGGGCTACTTCGCGGCCCGCAACGGCGCTGACGTCGGGGCGTGCCGATGGATCACGGACGGGCGATGGGGCTTCACCGTCGACGTGGTCACGCAGGACGGCATGGGCGATTCCATTCTTCCCGGCACGGAGAACGCCCGTGCGACGGCTGTGGCCACCGCCGTCGTGGAGTCCCGGTGCACGTTCGAGCCCGCCGAGGGCGAGGAGCCCCCCGCCGGCGAGGAGCCTCTGCCGGACGAGAGCGACGGCCCGCCCGCCGACGACGACGCAGAGGAGCCCGAGGAGCCCTCGTCGCCCGGAGCGCTGCGGTGCGACGCGGAGGACTGGGTCATCGATCCGGAGCGCCTCGACCTTCCGGAGATGACCGACCTCTTCAGGGTTCGGCTCGCTGAGGACTGACTGAGAACGACCGCAAAGGAAGAACGCTGATGAGTATGTGGAAGAGAAGCAGGTCCCGACGCCCCGGGGCGGCGGTCGTCGGGGCATTGACCCTCGCGCTGGCGACGACAGCCTGCGGAACCGGAGGTACCGACACGCCCGACAAGGGCCCGGCAGCGTCCACCTCCGCGGCGACGGGTGAGGGGAAGGGCGGGACGCCGGGCGAGGACGGGGCGACCGTCCCCGACACCAGCCGGACCCTGGCCACCATCAACGGCAGCAACGGCTTCCAGTTCCTGGTCCATTCCGCGGCCCGGGACGAGGGCGGGTTCCTGACGGTCACCGGTGCCATCACGAACACGAGCCCCAAGGGGCTTGCGCCGCGGGTCGTATGGAGCGGCCAGGAGAAGCAGGTCCGGGCGACAGGTCGCTCGCTCGCAGGCATCACGCTCGTGGACAAGAACGAGAAGAAGCGCTACTACGTCCTGCGGGACACCGACGGATATCCGCTGACCACGACCGGCATCGACCGGCTGGACGCGGGAGAGACGGTGACGTTCTTCGCCCAGTTCCCCGCCCCTCCCGCCACCACCACCGAGGTGGACATCCTCGTGCCGGAAATGCCCGTCGCCACGATCGAGCTCTCGTGATGCCCGCCGCCACCCGCCGCCCCCGCAGGGCGGTCGCCGTCGCGGTCGCCGTCGTGCTGCTGTTCTCCGGGGCGCAGTTCTCCACGGCGGCCGGCGCCCTCGCCGACGACGGACCGAGCGTCCCGCCCGGTACCGAGCCCACCGGGCGCCCGCCCGAGATCGACGGCCGCTCCCCGGGGCTCAGGCTCCGGGACGGTGCCACCCTCGCTCCGGCGAGGGTGCTGCCCATCGTCTCCATCGTCGAGACGGAGGGCGGCGAGGAGCGCCGCGAGGAGACCAACGAGAGCCTGAAGTTCGCCCTCCAGGCCGAGGTCCTGTTCGGCAAGGACAGCGCCGAGCTCTCGGGAGCGGCACAGGCGCGGATCGCCTCGGTCGCGGCCGAGATCGCCCGGCAGGGCTCCACGCAGGTCCGTGTCTTCGGCTTCACCGACGACCTCGGCTCGGCGGCCCACGGCGACGTGCTGTCGAAGAAGCGGGCCGACGCCGTGCACCAGGTCCTCGCTCGGGAACTGGACTCCTCGGAGATCCGCTACGAGATCCGGGGCTACGGCGAACTGTTCCCGATCGCCGACAACAGCAGCGAGGAGGGCCGCAGGAAGAACCGGCGGGTGGAGATCTCCTTCCCCCGCGGCGACGGCTCCGGCGGCTGAGAGCCGCCCACCGCCCGGGCGTCCGGCCGCACCACGGGTCCCGCAGTGCCTGCTGCGGGACCGGGCCCCCGCCCGGGGCGCGTCCCGGAGCGCTCAGCCGCCCACCGCCGCGCGCCCCGCACCCTGCCGGCACCGGCCGCAGCGTTCGCGCCCGTCCCAGGAGCCCCAGCCGAAGTCCTCCGGCGTGAGCGGGCGTCCTTCCAACTCCTCCCGGACCACGGCCCGGTAGGACCAGACCGCCTCCAGGTACGGGTGGTAGGCCTCGTGGAACGCGGCCGAGTCCAGCGGAGCCCCCGCGCCCACGACCGCCCTGAGCGCGCGCAGCTTCTCGAACATCGCCTGCCCCGCCCCCGCGACGCGCGCGGAGGCGTCGAGGTACAGCCGCTCCCGCACCTCGTAGATCCCCGCCGCGCTGAGCGCGGTGCGGCTCGCCTCCTCCGCCCCCACCTCCTCCGCCCCCGGGGCGCGCTCCTGGGCGAGGCGCCGGAGCTCCGTGTGGGCGGTTCCCGCCGCCGTGATGAACTCCGTGTAGAGCTCGCGGCGCCGTGCCCCGAGGCCCTGGTCGGCCTCCTGGCGGGTGCGCAGCCGGTCCGCCAGCACCGTGCCCGCGATGGCGATCACCGCTCCGCCCAGCGTCGCGACCAGCGTCCCCCACTCCATGCACGCCCCCGTGGTCCTCGGCTCCTGCTGCCGCCGTCCGGTCCGGTCCGGACGCAAGGTAGCACCGGTTCCAGCGGCCCTGCCGGGCGAGGGCGGGCAACCGGCGGACCGCCAACAGGCGTGTCCCGCACGCTGGTTGTGGTCCTACGGCCTGCCTCCGTCCGCACCCGTGGCCACGACGGACACCCGGACCCCCGGCACCACGCCCCAGCCGGCCATCGATCCCGCCTCGGCCTCCAGGACGTGGCGCGCCCGCACCCGGACCATGCCCAGCCGCCCCGGGCGCAGGGTGTGCACGGCCAGCACCCGCAAGCCGCGGTCCAGGTAGGCGACGTCGATCGGGAAGCGCATCCGGAAGGTGTGCACGGAGTTGCAGGGCGTCAGCAGCATCGCGCCGTCGATCCCGTCCCGGCCGAGCAGACCGCGGGCGCGTGTGCGGGAGGACGCCGCGATGCGCAGGGCGACCGGTGCCTCCTCCCGCCCCTCGACCAGCAGTTCGCCGATGCCGTCGTGCCACCTCCGCATACGGCGACGGTAGCGCGCCCCCCGCCCCGGCGGGAGGCCGCGGCCCGGTCCCGGGCCCGACGGGGCTCCGCCGCGCCGGGAGCGCTCGGGCGGCGCCCGCGGAACGGGCCGTGCGGAGCGCACGGCGGGCCCGCGCGCCACCCTCTAGGGTCGGGGCGTGGATCTGCTGACACCCGCCGCCGCCCTGGCCTCCGTGCTCTGGGGGGCCGCCGCCGGAACGCTCGTCCCCCGGGCCGCGTACCGGCTGTCGGTGCGGCCGGAGGAGCCCTGGCGCGACACCTGCCCCGCCGGGCATCCGCTCACCGGACCCGCGGGCGGCTGGCTCGGCCCGGCCCGCTGCGTGCCCTGCGCCTCCGGTGCCCCGGCCCGCCCCCTCCGCACGGATGCGTCCGCGGCGGCGGACGCCCCCGGGGGCCCGGGCCACGGCGCGGTACCGGTCGGCGATGCGGGCGACCCCGGTGGTGCGGGGGCGGTGTACGGGCCCTCGCTCCTCGCGCCGCTCGTCACGGCGGCGGCCTGTCTGCTGGCCGCGCTGGCCACCGGGGCGCGCCCCGAACTCGCGGTCTGGCTGCTGTGCATCCCGGTGGGTGTGCTGCTGGCGGTCGTCGACGGGGCGGTCCACCGCCTTCCCGACCGGCTGACGCTGCCGCTGGCGGCGGCCGTGACCGTGCTGCTCGGCCTGGCCGCGCTCCTCCCGGGCGCGGGCGGCTCCTGGTCCGGGGCGCTCCTGGGCGGGGCGGGCCTCGGTACCGTCTACTTCCTCCTCTTCCTGCTCAACCCCGGGGGCCTGGGGTTCGGGGACGTGAAGCTCGCGCTGCCGCTCGGCGCGGCGCTCGGGTGGTACGGCTGGGCCGTGCTCCTCGCCGGTGCCTTCGCGGGGTTCCTGCTCGGTGCGCTCTACGGCCTCGGGCTCCTCGCGCTGCGGCGCGCGGACCGCCGGACCGGTATCCCCTTCGGCCCCTTCATGCTCGCCGGGGCGTTCCTGGGCCTGCTGGCGGGAGCGCTCACGGTGCCGTGACGCCACGGCCCCGCCCCGCACACCCCGGGCGCCCGGTCCGGCGGCCCCCGCGGTGCCCCCGGCTCCGCGGGGCGGCCGGGTGTCAGCCGGGCAGCACCTCGCCGCGGAACTCGTCCATGGTCAGGGACTGCTCGTCGGACGGCACCGTGACGGTCACCGCCTCGCCGTAGCCGCTGTACTCGGTGGTGCTGGTGCTCCCGTCGCGGGTGGCCTCCTGCCGGAGCAGGCGGTCCGGTGCGCCGCCGCTCACGAAGTAGGTGTCCGAGGCCCCGCCCGCCGTCACCTCGATCGCCAGGGCGTCGGTGCCGTCGATCACGGTGTCCTTGCCGGGCGCGTACTCGCCCGAGGGCGCGATGGCGAAGTAGGCCGTGCAGTCGCCCGTCTCGGTGGCCACGAAGGTGTCCTCGAGCCGTTCGGGGACGGAGATCCGCTGGCCCTTCTGGGCGAGCATCGCGGCGAAGAGCGGGGCGCTGGTGTAGCTGGTGCCGTCCTTGCAGTACATCTCGCCGTTGTGCTCCGGCGCGGAGCCGCTGATGCGCATCCGGAAGCCCTGCTCGGGGTCCCACCAGGTCTGCTGCGTTGCTCCCTCGAAGGCCGTCGTGGTCCCCGTGGCCGTGAACGAGGTCTCCCGCATGGCCTGGTTCACCGCCTCGATCCGAGAGGCTGCCGAGCCGTTCGCGGCCCCGCCGTCCGCCCGGTCGCCGGATCCGGCTCCGCAGCCGGTCGCCGTGGCGAGGAGCAGGGCGGCCGCCGCGGGGAGGAGATGCCGTGTGGGGAGAGTGGGCACCGGGTGCCTTTCGATCGTCCGGCAGGTCACCGGGATTCTCCCACCGCCGGGGGCCCTGCGGTCCCCGGGGTGTCCGGCGCGGGGGGACGGGCGATCCCCGGACGGCTGACGTTACGTCACGTGTTCGTCAAAGAGGGACACATGACGGTGCATCACCCGTTAGGAGGTACGACTCCGAGGGCCCGGCGGGCCGCTGACCCGGTTGTTCCCGTTCCGGGCGGGATCCGTGACGTCCCCGCCGCCTGTTCGACGCGCGGTTGTGGCATGGCGGGCCACCCATCCGCCCTTACGAAGGGTTATGGTGGAAACCCCCCCTCGGGCCGGTCCGTATCCCCCCCACGGACCGGCCCGTTTTCGTGTCTCCGCTCCCCCGGGGGCGGACCCGGGGCGGAACTCAGCCCCGGGCGGCCCAGATGTTGGTCCCGGCGGTGTCCACGGCGAAGGCGTCGATCTCCGAGAGCTCCGCGTCCGTCAGCGGCGGCCCCGAAAGGGCGGCCACGTTCTCCTCCAGCTGCCGCACATGGGAGGCGCCGATCAGCGCAGAGGTCATCCGCGGGTCGCGCAGCACCCAGGTGAGCGCCAGCTGCGCCAGGGTCTGCCCGCGGCGGGAGGCGATGCCGTTCAGCCCGTGCAGCCGACGCAGCACCTCCTCCGACAGCAGGTCCGGGTCGAGGGACTTCCCCTGGGCCGCGCGCGAGCCCTCCGGGATCCCCTTGAGGTACTTGCCCGTGAGCAGCCCCTGGGCGAGCGGGACGAAGGAGATGCAGCCCATCCCGGCCCCCTCCAGCGTGTCGAGCAGCGCGTCGTCCTCGATCCAGCGGTTGATCATCGAGTAGGACGGCTGGTGGATGAGGGCGGGCACCCCCATCTCCCTCAGCAGCCGCGCCGCCTCGGCGGTCTGCTCCGCGGTGTAGGAGGAGACGCCCACGTAGAGGGCCTTGCCCTGGTGGACCGCGGAGGCCAGCGCCCCCATGGTCTCCTCGAGCGGGGTGTCCTTGTCGAAGCGGTGCGAGTAGAAGATGTCGACGTAGTCGAGGCCCGTCCGCTTCAGCGAGGCGTCCAGGGAGGACAGCAGGTACTTCCGGGAGCCCCACTCGCCGTAGGGTCCCGGGTGCATCAGGTAGCCGGCCTTGGTCGACACGACCAGCTCGTCGCGGTACGCGGCGAAGTCCTGGGAGAGGATCGTGCCGAAGTTCCGCTCGGCCGAGCCGGGCGGAGGGCCGTAGTTGTTCGCGAGGTCGAAGTGGGTCACGCCCAGGTCGAAGGCCCGGCGCAGGATCGCCCGCTGGGAGTCGAGGGACCGGTCGTCGCCGAAGTTGTGCCACAGGCCGAGCGAGATCGCGGGGAGCTTCAGCCCGGAGCGCCCGGCACGCCGGTACTCCATGGCGTCGTACCGGTCCTCGGCGGGCAGGTGGTGCAGGGAGAGAGTCACGCTTCTCTCCCTATCACGGACTTGTGACACACCGGGTTGGGCCGCCGTGGCCCCGCCGCAGTACTGTGGCGCCTTCGGGGACTGCCGTATCGAGGGGTGTAACCACAGTGAACCTGCGCGACCTGGTGTACGGGCTCTACGCACGCCGGGTGGAGGGCCGCCTCGACCACGCCCAGGTGCCCAAGCACATCGGCGTGATCCTCGACGGCAACCGGCGCTGGGCCAAGGCCTCGGGCGGCACCGCGGCCCAGGGCCACCAGGCGGGCGCGGACAAGATCTCCGAGTTGCTCGGCTGGTGCGACGAGACCGACGTCGAGGTCGTCACCCTGTGGCTGCTGTCCACGGACAACTTCGACCGTCCCGCGGAGGAGCTCACCCCGCTCCTGCGCATCATCGAGAACACGGTCCGCAACCTCGCGGCGGACGGCCGCTGGCGCGTGCACCACGTGGGCACCCTCGACCTGCTGCCCGCCGAGACGCAGTCCGTCCTGAAGGAGGCCGAGGAGGCCACCTCGGGCATCGACGGGATACTCGTCAACGTCGCGGTCGGGTACGGCGGGCGCCAGGAGATCGCCGACGCCGTCAGGTCCCTGCTGCTGGACCACGCGGCGAAGGGCACCAGCTTCGAGGAACTCGCCGAGACCGTCGACATCGACCTGATCTCCGAGCACCTCTACACCCGCGGCCAGCCCGACCCCGACCTGGTGATCCGCACCAGCGGCGAGCAGCGGCTGTCCGGCTTCATGCTCTGGCAGAGCGCCCACTCCGAGTACTACTTCTGCGAGGTCTTCTGGCCCGCGTTCCGGAAGGTCGACTTCCTGCGGGCCCTGCGGGACTACGCGGCACGCCACCGCCGCTACGGCGGCTGACCGCCTGACCGCCTAGCCGCCTGACCGGCGGCCCCCACCCGGTGCCCCCGCCCGGTGCCCCCGCCCCCGGCGTCCCGCCCCCGCGCCGGGGACGTGCCCCGCGGCGCCCCGGATGCGCCGCCCGGGCCCGCGGCCCGGAGCCCGGCCGCGTCGCGCCGGGCCCGCCGCCCCGGCGGGACGTCACCCGCGCCGTGCCGCCGCCCGCCCGACCGCCCGCCACCTGGCCGGTCCGGCGCCCCGGCCCCGCAAGGGCGCGGGACGGGGCGCGGCGGCGCGGGCGGTGCCGCCGGTCCGCCCCGAAGGGGTGTCATCCGGTGTTCACCCGGGCGACGACACGTGTCATGGCATGGCCGCAGTTGTTCGAGGGAATACCACTTCCAGGTCGACGTCCGATCCACGGACGTCGTATCTCAGTGAGCGGCCGACACCGCTCACCCGGGAGGCCCTTTGCACACCGAGGACTGCCCCGGCCCTCGCGGCCGGTGCGCGCACCGCACGGACCACCGGGCCCGTGCGGCCCGCGGGAGGGGCCGGTGTCCGGCCCGTGCACCGGGCCCGCACCCGGCCCGTCCTCCGCTCCGGCGGCTGGACCCATGGTCCGCGACGCGGTCGCCCGCCGTCGCACCCCGACCTCGTCCGAGGGGGTACGTCCTTCCGTGGTGAACAGTACTAAGCGCCGCCTGCCCGACAGGCGCACCTACGTTCTCGACACCAGCGTCCTGCTGGCCGATCCGCACGCCATGAGCCGCTTCGACGAGCACGAGGTGGTGCTGCCGATCGTGGTGATCACGGAACTGGAGGCCAAGAGGCACCATCCGGAACTCGGATACTTCGCCCGGCAGGCGCTGCGCCTGCTCGACGACTTCCGCGTCCGGTACGGCCGCCTCGACGCACCGCTCCCGATCGGCGATCTCGGCGGCACGCTCCGCGTCGAGCTGAACCACTCCGATCCCGGGGTGCTCCCGGCCGGCTTCCGGCTCGGCGACAACGACTCCCGGATCCTCGCCGTCGCGCGCAACCTCCAGGCCGAGGGGTACGACGTCACCGTCGTCTCCAAGGACCTGCCGCTGCGCATCAAGGCGTCGTCGGTGGGGCTGCTCGCGGAGGAGTACCGGGCCGAGCTCGCGATCACGGACACCGGCTGGACCGGTATGTCCGAAATGCCGCTCTCCGGTGAGCAGGTCGACCTGCTGTTCGCGGAGGAGACCCTGTACGTGCCCGAGGCGGCCGACCTGCCCGTGCACACCGGGCTCGTCCTGGCCTCGGAGCGGGGCAAGGCGCTGGGGCGGGTCACTCCGGAGGGGACGGTGCGCCTGGTCCGCGGGGACCGGGAGGCGTTCGGCATCCACGGCCGCAGCGCCGAGCAGCGCATCGCGCTCGACCTGCTGCTCGACCAGGAGATCGGCATCGTCTCCCTCGGCGGCCGCGCCGGCACCGGCAAGTCGGCCCTCGCGCTGTGCGCGGGGCTGGAGGCCGTGCTGGAGCGCCGTCAGCACCAGAAGGTGATGGTCTTCCGCCCGCTCTACGCGGTGGGCGGCCAGGACCTGGGCTACCTGCCCGGCACCGAGGCCGAGAAGATGAGCCCCTGGGCGCAGGCGGTGTTCGACACGCTGTCCGCCGTGGCCGGGCGCGAGATCATCGAGGAGGTGCTGGGCCGCGGCATGCTGGAGGTGCTCCCGCTGACGCACATCCGGGGCCGCTCCCTGCACGACGCCTTCGTCATCGTCGACGAGGCGCAGTCGCTGGAGCGGAACGTCCTGCTGACGGTCCTGTCGCGGGTGGGGGCGAACTCGCGCGTCGTGCTGACCCACGATGTCGCGCAGCGGGACAACCTCCGGGTGGGGCGGTACGACGGAGTGGTCGCCGTGGTCGAGAAGCTGAAGGGGCATCCGCTCTTCGCGCACGTCACACTGACGCGCTCGGAGCGCTCCCAGATCGCCGCCCTGGTGACCGAAATGCTGGAGGACGGGCGTGTCTGACCGCTGATGTCCCCCGGCGTCCGGCAGTCATGAATGGGCTTATCGGACAAAAGGGCTGAAGGAGTTGGCGCCGTCCGGCAAAGCGCGAAAGCTTAGCCGGGCGGCGCCGTGCTGCGCGCCCTTTCCGTCAAAAGCCCTGACCCAAACGGGGTGTGACCTTTCCCACGCAACGGGGAATTGCCTTGCGTCATCGGCTTCCGGCAGAGTCTTGCTTCCGTCAGGCCCCGCATGCGACCCAACCGCACCATCCGTGGTGCACGAAGAACAGACAACTCAAGACATGTCGTCGCATGCCGCCCGCGAGCACAACGCGGCGACTCCGGAAGCGGAGCCGCCCACCGGGCCCGCGCCTCCGTGACCCGTTCAGGTGGAGGCCAGCGTCAGGGGCACGATCGCGCTCGCGAGGTCACCGATGCGGGCGTTGCTGGAAGGAAACCGTGTGAGCCGGATCTCGGTCCGGGGATTCGCAGTCGCCTCGGCGACCGCGGTCACCACCGTCGGCGCCGTCGTCGGCGTCGCGTCAGGCAGCACCGCGCCCTCGGACGACTTCGAGGCGACCGCGGCGGACGCGACGCTCCTGGCGGACATCCCCATGGGCCAGCAGGCCCAGGTGCAGGTCTCGTCCCTGACGCAGCAGGCCGACGCCCAGGCCGCCGCCGCCGACGCCACCGCGAAGAAGTCCGCCGAGGAGGCCGCCCGCCTCCAGGCCGCCAAGACCGCCAAGGCGAAGAAGGCCGCCGCCGACGAGGCGGCCGCCGAGGCCGCCGCGGAGGAGAAGGCCGAGCGCGAGCGCGAGGAGGCCGAGGAGCGCGCCAGCCGCGACGAGGTCCGCTCCGCGACCAGCTTCGCCGCCCAGGCCTCCTACACGGTCGCCGAGGTCCAGGCCATGGCCCGCCAGATGGTCCCCGCCGACCAGTTCCAGTGCTTCAGCAACATCGTGAGCCACGAGTCCAGCTGGAACTACCGGGCCCAGAACCCCTCCTCGGGCGCCTACGGCCTGGTGCAGGCCCTGCCGGGCTCCAAGATGTCCTCGGCCGGCGCCGACTGGCAGACCAACCCGGCCACCCAGATCAAGTGGGGCCTCAGCTACATGGACGGCCGCTACGGCAGCCCGTGCGGCGCCTGGTCCTTCTGGCAGGCCAACAACTGGTACTAGGAGCCTCCCCGGGCAGGGTCCGCCCCTGGCGGACCCCTGTCTGACGGGGGACCAGGCCCTTCGGGCCCGTACCGCCGCTCAACCTTCGCGAGCCCCTCGCCGTCCTTCGGCGGGGGGCTCCGTGCGTGTACCGTCGGGGTCCGTCACTCCCCGGCGGGGGCACCACCCCGCCCTTCGGGGCGCGGGGGAGAGCGGTGGGGACAAGAGGGAGCAACATGTCGAAGGTTCCAGGGTGGCTCGGACGCGTGGGCGCGAGCCTCACCCGGGTGGGTGAGCGGCTGGACGAGCGCCGCAGGGAGGCCGTCGCCGAGGACGAGCTGCCCCCGGTGCCCGACGCCCGGGTGGAGGCCCGGGGGAGCGTGCCCGCCCCGCCGTCCTACGCGCCCGTGGTCGCGGCCCGCCCCGACCCCGTCGCCGCGATCCCCTGGGGCATCCGCGTCGCCGCCGAGGCCGGCTGGCGGCTGCTCGTCCTCGCGGGCACCCTCTGGGTGCTGATGCGGGTCATCAGCGCGGTCCAGCTCGTGGTGCTGGCCTTCGTCGCCGCGCTGCTCGTCACGGCGATGCTCCAGCCGACCGTGGCCCGGCTGCGCCGTACGGGGCTGCCGCGGGGCCTGGCCACCGCCGTCACCGCGATCCTCGGCTTCGTCATCATGGGCCTCGTCGGCTGGTTCGTGGTGTGGCAGGTCATGGAGAACCTGGACACGCTCTCGGCCCGCGTCCGCGACGGCATCGACGAACTGAAGCGCTGGCTGCTGGACAGCCCCTTCCATGTGACCGAGAGCCAGATCAACGACATCGCCGAGAACCTGAGCGACACCATCGGCACCAACACCGAGGAGATCACCTCCGCGGGCCTGCAGGGCGTGACCGTGATGGTCGAGGTGCTCACCGGGATACTGCTGGCGATGTTCTCCACGCTCTTCCTGCTCTACGACGGCAGGCGCATCTGGGAGTGGACCCTCAAGCTGGTCCCCGAGCAGGCGCGGCACGGAGTGGCGGGGGCCGGGCCCCGGGCGTGGCGCACCCTGACCGCCTACGTCCGCGGCACCGTGCTGGTGGCGCTCATCGACGCCATCTTCATCGGCCTCGGGATCTGGTTCCTCGACGTGCCGATGGCGGTGCCCCTGGCCGTGTTCATCTTCCTGTTCGCCTTCATCCCGCTCGTCGGCGCGGTGATCTCCGGGGCGCTCGCGGTGGTCGTGGCGCTGGTGACCCAGGGCGTGTTCACGGCCCTGATGGTGCTGGTGGTCGTCCTCGCCGTGCAGCAGATCGAGGGCCATGTGCTGCAGCCGTTCATCCTCGGACGGGCCGTACGGGTGCATCCGCTGGCGGTGGTGCTGGCGGTGGCGGCCGGCGGGCTGACCGCGGGCATCGGCGGGGCGGTCGTGGCGGTGCCGCTCGTCGCGGTCACCAACACCGTCGTCGGCTATCTGCGCGCCTACAGCAAGGAGCAGGAGGCCAGGCTCGCCCCGCCGCCCCACGGCGCGACGGCGCTCGCCACCGCGCCCGTCCTGCCACCGAGCGCGCAGCGCCGCTCCGACGGGGAGGAGCAGTCATGATCTCGGAGCCCGAACTCGTGGGCGAGCCCTTCGAGCGCCCCGGCGACCGGCCCGGTGCCGTCGGCCCGGGACGCCCCCCGGATGAGGACCCCGGTGACACGGTCACCGGGGGCGCCCGGGCGCCGGGCGGCGTCCGGCGGCGTCCGGCCTGGTGGTGGGCGTTCGGCGGCGCCCTCGCGGCCTCCGCGCTGTGGGCCGCGGGGCTCACCGCCTACCAGAGCCTGGCCCTCGGCCCCGGCGCCTACGGGGCGGTGGAGGACCTGTGCGAGCGGACCGGGCTCGCGGGCATCCGCGAGGCCGTCGGATCCTTCGAGGACCGCGGGCAGTCGGAGTCCTTCAGCCACGTGGCGCGGGACGAGGCCAGCTGCATCCGGTCCCTGCGCCCCGCCGGCTACGAGGTCCCCGTGGACGCGGAGGGGAACGAACTCGGCTCGATGCCCACCCTGTACGTCTCCTACATCCTCCACAAGGGCCTGGACCCCGAACCGGAGTTCGAGGCGACGGTCCGCGCCCGGCACGAGATGTGGGAACCGGGTACGGAGGTGCGCGAGCTCGACGGCCCGGGCGAGCGGGCCTTCGTGGTGCGGGGGGACTCGGACATCACCCTGGACGTGCTGGACGGCCAGGCGGAGGTCCGCCTCGTCCTCTCCGGCAACGTCGACTACCGCACGGGCGAGTCCTCGCTGGACGTCTCCGGGCTGGAGGATGTCCTGGTCGAGGACATGCGCGCCCTGCTCGGCCGGCTGAAGGCGGACGGCTGACCGGTCCGGGGCGCCGCCGGGAAACGCGCGGGCCCCGCCGGATCGTCCGATCCGGCGGGGCCCGTCGTCCCGGGGGCGGCGCGCCTACTCGGCGATGACCGCCTCGGCGTCCAGCGTGGTGGCCACGGCCTGGATCACCGCGGCGATCTTGAAGGCCTCCTGGACGGTCTCCCGGTCCACTCCGGCCTTGCGCAGCACCTGCTCGTGCGAGTCGAGGCACTGGCCGCAGCCGTTGACCGCCGAGACGGCGAGCGACCACAGCTCGAAGTCGACCTTCTCCACGCCCGGGTTGCCGATGACGTTCATCCGCAGGCCCGCGCGCAGGGTGCCGTACTCCGGGTCCGACAGCAGGTGCCGGGTCCGGTAGAAGACGTTGTTCATCGCCATGACCGCGGCGGCGGACTTGGCGGCGGTGTACGCCTCCGGCTTCAGGTTGGCCTTGGCCTCGGGCTCCAGCTCACGCAGCACCCGCGGCGAGCGCGCGGCGATGGCGCAGGCCAGCACGGTGCCCCACAGCTGCTGCTGCGGCAGCTCGCTGTTGCCGATGACGGATCCGAGGTTGAGGCGCAGGTCCTTCGCGTAGTCCGGCAGGGCGGACTTCAGCTCGGCGAGGGCCATCGTCACTCACCGGCCAGGAGGGCGACCGGGTCCAGGGTGGTCTCGCCCTTGGTCCAGTTGCAGGGGCACAGCTCGTCGGTCTGGAGCGCGTCCAGGACCCGCAGGACCTCCTTGGGGTTACGGCCCACGGAGCCGGCCGTCACCATGGTGAACTGGATCTCGTTGTTCGGGTCGACGATGAAGACGGCGCGCTGCGCGAAGCCGTCCTCGCCCTCGATGCCGAGGTCGCGCATCAGCTCGTGCCTGGAGTCCGCCATCATGGGGAAGGGCAGGTCGCGCAGGTCGTCGTGGTCCTTGCGCCAGGCGTGGTGGACGAACTCGGAGTCGCCGGAGAAGCCGAGAACCTGGGCGTCGCGGTCGGCGAACTCCTCGTTCAGCTTGCCGAAGGCGGCGATCTCGGTCGGGCAGACGAAGGTGAAGTCCTTCGGCCACGCGAAGACGACCTTCCACTTGCCCTCGTAGGACTTGTGGGTGATCGTCTCGAACTCCTTGCCGCTCTCCAGCGAGACGCAGGCGGTCAGCTCGAACGTGGGGAACTGGTCACCGACAGTGAGCACGCGCTCTCCTTGCATACAGGAAGGTCCCTTTTGAGGTCTTCCATGGGGGTTGGACAGGTCTTGATGGTGGCACAGGGTGCATTGATCACGGAAATAGCTAGACTCGGTCATCGCGATCGGAGGTGGTTATCAGTGGTGGTGGCGAATCGGGGCAAACAGCCGAGCCTCGCGCAACTGCGGGCCTTCGCGGCGGTGGCCGAGTACCTCCACTTCCGCGACGCCGCGGCGGCGATCGGGATGAGCCAGCCCGCGCTCTCCGGTGCGGTCTCGGCCCTGGAGGAGGGGCTGGGTGTGCAGCTGCTGGAGCGCACCACCCGCAAGGTGCTGCTCTCCCCGGCCGGGGAGCGGCTGGCGGTGCGGGCCAAGGCGGTGCTCGACGCGGTCGGCGAGCTGATGGAGGAGGCGGAGGCCGTGCGTGCGCCGTTCACCGGCGTGCTGCGGCTCGGCGTGATCCCCACCGTCGCGCCGTACCTGCTGCCCACGGTGCTGCGCCTGGTGCGCAGGCGCTACCCCGAGCTGGACCTCCAGGTCCACGAGGAGCAGACCTCCTCGCTGCTCGACGGGCTCACCGCCGGCCGTCTGGACCTGCTGCTGCTCGCCGTTCCGCTCGGTGTGCCGGGGGTGACGGAACTGCCCCTGTTCGACGAGGACTTCGTCCTGGTGACGCCGACCGGGCATCCGCTCGGCGGGCGCGAGGGCATCCCCCGGGAGGCGCTGCGGGAACTCCCCCTGCTCCTTCTGGACGAGGGGCACTGCCTGCGCGACCAGGCCCTGGACGTCTGCCGGGAGGCGGGCCGGACCGAGGGGGCGCCCGTCACCACCACGGCCGCCGGGCTGGCCACCCTGGTCCAGCTGGTCGCCGGGGGCATGGGCGTGACCCTGCTGCCCCGGACGGCGGTGGCCGTCGAGGCGGGGCGCGGCGACCTGCGGACCGGGTGGTTCGCCGCGCCCGCGCCGTCCCGCCGGATCGCCCTCGCGATGCGCACGGGGGCCGCTCGCGGGGGCGAGTTCGCCGAGTTCGCGCAGGCGCTCCGGGAGGCCCTGGGCTCCCTGCCCGTGCGGGTCGCGGACTGAGCGGGCCGGCCGCTCCGGTCGGCACCCGCCGCCTCAGGCCCCCGGGCCGCCGTCCCCGGGGGCCGGGTTGCGCGGCGGCCGCCCGCGGCGGGCCTGCGGGGCGACGTTCCCCGGCAGCCTCCCGGCCTCCGCCAGGGCCCGCCGCAGCAGGTACTCGATCTGGGCGTTGGCGCTGCGCAGCTCCTCGCCGGCCCAGCGGGCCAGGGCCTCGTGGACCGCGGGGTCGAGGCGGAGCAGGATCTGCTTGCGCCCTCCGGGCGGGGGCGGGGGAGGCGGGGTCACTGGTACAGGGTGCCCGTGTTGACGACCGGCTGTGCGGCGCGGTCGCCGCACAGGACGACCAGCAGGTTGGAGACCATGGCCGCCTTGCGCTCGGGATCCAGCTCCACGATGTCCTGCTCGGTGAGCTTGTTGAGGGCCGCCTCCACCATGCCCACCGCACCGTCGACGATCTGGCGCCGGGCGGCGACCACGGCACCCGCCTGCTGGCGCTGGAGCATCGCGGAGGCGATCTCGGGGGCGTAGGCGAGGTGAGTGAAGCGGGACTCGATGATGGCGACACCGGCCGCCTCCACCCGCGCCCGCAGTTCGACCGCCAGCTTCTCGGTGATCTCCTCGGCGTTGCCGCGCAGGGAGAGGCCGTCCTCCTCGTGGGCGTCGTAGGGGTACTCGATGGCGATGTGGCGCACGGCCGCCTCGGTCTGGGTGGAGACGAACTCCAGGAAGTCGTCGACCTCGAACACGGCCTGCGCGGTGTCGTCGACCTTCCACACCACCACGGCCGCCAGCTCGATCGGGTTGCCGTAGGCGTCGTTGACCTTCAGCACCGCGGTCTCGTGGTTGCGCACCCGGGTGGAGATCTTGGCGCGCGAGGTGAGCGGGTTGACCCAGCGCAGCCCGTCGGTGCGGATGGTGCCCCGGTAGCGGCCGAAGAGCTGGACCACGCGGGCCTCGCCGGGGGCGACCATGTTGAGCCCGGCCATCGCGAGCAGGGCCGCAAGGCCGACCAGGAGGCCGGTGACGATCAGCGCCGCCTTGCCGCCCGCGGACTCCACGGGGATCGCGGAGAACACCAGCAGCGCGCCGACCGCGAGCCCCAGCAGCCCGAGCAGCAGGGCGAGTCCGCCCCCGATGCTGTGGGCGGGGAACTCCCGCACCCGCGGGGCGGGCATCCGGGGCCCGCTCCGGGGCTCCTCGGCCGGTCCCTCGGCCGGTCCCTCCGGCAGTCCGTCCGGGTGGACGACCGCCCGCGCGGCCTCCTCCGCGGCGCCGTCCCTGCCCGTGCCGATCCCTGTTCCCGCCATGGCCTCTCCCCGTCCTGTCGTCGTGTGCGCGGCGCGTCCCGGCGCCCCGGGACCTCTAGCAAAGTGATAGCACATAATCCCGGGTGGCAACCCTTCGGCCCCGTGGTGAGTCGGTTCCCTCGGGAGAGGTGCTGATTGTCACGTCATGAAAAGAGCGGATCGCGGCGCCTTTGTCGCACTCGCCGGTGTTACCTTTCTGAGCTGATTCCGGACCGCCCGACACCGGTGGGGGGCGGCCGCCGACCACGGATGCGACGACAAGAGAGCGGGGCTGCGAAGCGATGGGCCGAGCGGACGGGCAACAGGCCCCGGGGCAGCGCGATGCGCGCCGGACGGGGGCATCCGGGATACGCCGGCTCTTCACCTGGCGGAAGCTGGTGGGGACGTTCTTCGCCCTGTGCCTGCTGGGGATGGGCGCGTTCCTCGTCGTCTACCTGATGGTCCCGGTCCCGGCCGCCAACGCCGAGGCCGAGATGCAGTCCAACATCTACAAGTACAGCGACGGCACGGTGCTGGCCCGCACGGGCGAGGTCAACCGCGAGATCGTCGGCCTGGAGGAGATCCCCCGCGACGTGCAGTACACCTTCGTCGCCGCGGAGAACAAGAGCTTCTTCGAGGACTCCGGCGTGGACGTCAAGGGCACGCTCCGCGGCCTCAAGAACACGCTCACCGGCCAGGGCAAGCAGGGCGGGTCGACGATCACCCAGCAGTACGTCAAGAACTACTACCTGGACCAGGACCAGACGGTCACCCGCAAGCTCAAGGAGCTGGTGATCTCGCTCAAGGTGGACCAGGAGAAGACCAAGTCGGAGATCCTCGCCGGCTACATCAACACCAGCTACTACGGGCGCAACGCCTACGGCATCCAGGCGGCCGCCCAGGCCTACTACCGGGTGGACGCCGACCGGCTGGACGTCGCCCAGGGGGCCTACCTCGCCGCCCTGCTCCAGGCGCCCAGCCAGTACGACTGGACCGCCGCCTCCGGCAAGGGCAAGAAGCTGGTCGAGGCGCGCTGGGAGTACGTCCTCGACAACATGGTCGAGGAGGGCTGGCTGGACGCGGGCAAGCGGGCCGGGCTGACCTTCCCGGTGCCCGAGGACCCGCGGCCCGCACCCGGTATGGAGGGGCAGACCGGCTACCTGGTCGACGCCGCCAAGAAGGAACTGGCGCGGGAGGGCCTCGACGAGGAGGACCTCGACGCCGGCGGCTGGACGATCACCCTCAACATCGACTCCAAGCGCCAGAAGGCCCTGGAGAAGGCGGTCGAGGAGCAGCTGGAGTCCAAGCTCGACCGCGAGGGGAGCGAGGTCGACGCCACCGTGCAGGCGGGCGCCACCTCCGTCGACCCGAAGACCGGCAAGGTCGTCGCCCTCTACGGCGGCGTGGACGCCACGCAGCACTGGCTCTCCAACGCCACCCGCCGCGACTACCAGCCGGCCTCCACCTTCAAGCCCGTGGTCTTCGCCTCCGCCCTGGAGAACGGCTCCGAGACCCAGGACGGCCGGCCCATCGGCCTGAACACGGTCTACGACGGCACCAGCCGCCGCCCCGTGGTCGGCAGCGACGTCCCCTTCGACCCGCAGAACGACCTCGGGCGCAGCTACGGGCCGGTCAGCGTCCAGACCTCGCTCGAACGGTCGATCAACTCCTCCTTCGCGCAGATGGCCGTCGACGTCGGCCTGGACCGGGTGAAGAAGACGGCCCTCGACCTCGGTATGCAGGACCTCAACTTCCCCGAGGTCCCGGCCATCTCGCTGGGCACCATGTACGCCTCCACCTGGGACATGGCCGGTGTCTACGCGACCCTGGACAACCACGGGAAGAAGGTCACCCCCTCCATCGTGGCCAGGGCCGAGCACAACGACCGCACCATCGAGATGCCCGAGGCGGCCGGCCGCCAGGTGATCAGCCGCGAGACCGCCGACACCGTCACCGCCGGCCTCACCGGCGTGGTCCGGTCCGGCTCCGGCGTCGCGGCCGCGTCCCCGGCGTACCAGGCGGCCGGGAAGACCGGCACCTCCGAGAAGAACCGCTCGGCCTGGTTCGCCGGCTACACCCCCGAACTGACCACCGTGGTCGCCCTGTTCGGCGAGTCCACCGCGGACGGCGGCGGGCAGAAGAGCCTCACCGGCACCGCGGACTCCGGGCGGGCCAACGGCGGTGGCTTCCCGGCCCGGATCTGGGCCGCCTACACCCTGGACGCCCTCGGCGGCGGCTCCGACGCCCGTTTCGACCTCGACGTGGCGGAGCCCGCACGGCCCCGGCCCGACCCGGGGCCCTCGCAGACGGAGTCCGAGGAGCCGGAGCCCACGCCGACGCCCTCCGACACCCCGACGGAGGAGCCCACGCCGACCCCCTCCGACACCCCGACGCAGGAGCCCACGCCGACCCCCTCCGACACCCCGACGCTGATCCCCGACCCGACCCCCACGGGCGAGCCGACGTTCACCCCGCCGGTGGAGCCGGAGGAGGGCGCCGAGCGCCCCCGGAGCGACGGCGGCGGCTGAGGCCCGCCACTCCCCGCGACCGCGACGGCGGCGCCCCGCAGCCCGCGGGGCGCCGCCGTCGCCGTGCCCGGGCCCTCAGCCGCCGTCCACCTTCGCGGCGACGGTGTCGCCGAGGTCCTTGTCCACCTGGCGCCAGTACTGCAGTGCGCGCTCCAGCACGGGCCGGGTGACCCCGTCGAGAAGATGGCCGCTGATGTTGGAGGCCAGCCGCTCCCGCGCCGCGTCGTCCAGCACCTCGCGGACCATGGTGCCCGCCTGGCCGAAGTCGTCGTCCTCGCGGTGCTTCACGGTCGCCTCGCGGACCATCTCGCCCGCCGTCGCCCAGCCGGCCGGGTCGCCGAAGCGCCCGACGTCGGCCGCGGGACCGCCGTAGGAGTTCGGTGCGTACGGCCGCGAGGTCTTCGCGGGCTCGTAGCGCATCGGGCCGTCCTTGGCGTACGAGCCGACCGCCGCATGAGGCCGGTTCGGCGGCAGCTGGGCGTAGTTCGGGCCGATCCGGTAGCGGTGCGTGTCCGGGTACGAGAAGAGCCGCCCGAGCAGCATCTTGTCCGGTGAGGGCCCGATACCGGGCACCATGTTCGACGGCTCGAAGGCCGCCTGCTCGATATGGACGAAGTAGTCCTCCGGGTTCCGGTCCAGCACCATCCGGCCGACGTCGATCAGGGGGTAGTCGCCGTGCGGCCACACCTTCGTCAGGTCGAAGGGGTTGAAGCGGTAGTCGGCCGCGTCCTCGAAGGGCATGATCTGCACCTTCAGCGTCCAGGAGGGCGCGTCGCCCGAGGCGATCGACTCGTACAGGTCGCGGCGGTGCCGGTCGGCGTCCTCGCCCGTGAGCTCGTCCGCCTCGGCCTGGGTCAGGAAGCCGATGCCCTGGTCGGTCTTGAAGTGGTACTTCACCCAGAAGCGCTCGCCGGCGCCGTTGACCCACATGTAGGTGTGCGAGCCGTAGCCGTTCATGTGCCGGTAGGTCCTCGGGATGCCCCGGTCGCCCATCAGCCAGGTGACCTGGTGGGCCGACTCCGGCGAGAGCGTCCAGAAGTCCCACTGCATGTCGTTGCTGCGCAGTCCCGTGGCGGGGTGGCGCTTCTGCGACCGGATGAAGTCCTGGAACTTGATCGTGTCGCGGACGAAGAAGATCGGGGTGTTGTTGCCGACCAGGTCGTAGTTGCCCTGCTCGGTGTAGAACTTCAGCGCGAACCCGCGGGGGTCGCGCCAGGTGTCGGGGGAGCCCTGCTCCCCGGCGACGGTGGAGAACCGGGCCAGCATCTCGGTGCGCCTGCCGGGCTGGAAGAGGTCCGCCCTGGTGAACTGGGACACGTCGTTGGTCACTTCGAAGAAGCCGTAGGCGCCGGAGCCCTTGGCGTGGACCACCCGCTCGGGAACCCGTTCGCGGTTGAACTGGGCCATCTTCTCGATCAGGTAGTGGTCCTGGAGCAGGATCGGGCCGTCCGGCCCCACGGTCAGCGAGTGCTCGTCGCTCTCCACCGGGATGCCGGCGTTGTTCGTGGTGTAGGGGGCCCTGGGGGTCGACTCGGACACGAGCGTCCTCCCGTCGGTCTGGGGTCTAGGTGGTCGCTTCGGCCGTGTGCCCCAGTCAACGCCTACGACACCCCTCCGGCAACATATAGACGCAATCCGGACTTCTTCCCGGTACGGAAGCGGTCCCGGTCCGGTCCCGGACGGCGTTCCGGTGGACCGCGTTCCGGTGGACCGTGCCGTCCCGGGGTGTCAGCCGCGGGCGGGCAGCTCGAACCAGACCACCTTGCCGGTCGACAGCCGTGTCGCACCCCACCGCCGGGCCATCCGGTTGACCAGGAACAGACCGCGGCCGCCCTCGTCGGTGTCCCGGGCCCGGCGCTGCCGCGGAAGCTGGGGGGAGTCGTCCCCGACCTCGCAGCGCAGCACATCGGTGCGCAGCAGGCGCAGCATCACCGGTCGCTCCGCATAGCGCACGGCGTTGGTGACCACCTCGCTGACCAGCAGCTCCACCGAGTCGGACAGCTCGGTCAGACCCCAGCGCTCCAGCGCCCGGCGGGCCAGCCGCCGGGCGCGGCCCGGTGCCGCGTCCTCCGGCTCCAGGAACCAGTAGGCGACATCGCTCGGGGCGATGCCGTCGAAGCGGGCCGCCAGCAGCGCGATGTCGTCGTCGCGGTCCCCGGGGCCGAGCATGTCGAGGACGTCGTCGCAGAGGGCCTCCAGCGGGGGCGAGTGGTCCGGCCCGGTCAGCTGGGCGGTCGCGGCCAGCCGCTCCCGCAGCTGCTCGATGCCCGTCCACACGTCCCGCAGCCGGGACTCCACCAGCCCGTCCGTGTAGAGCAGGAGCGTCGCGCCCGCCGGGGCGTCCAGCTCCACCGCCTCGAAGTCCACGCCGCCGACCCCGATCGGGGCGCCCGGCGGCAGGCGCAGCACCTCCGCCCGCCCGCCCAGGTGCAGCAGCACCGGCGGCGGGTGCCCCGCGTTGGCGATGGTGATCCGGTGCGAGACCGGGTCGTAGACGGCGTACAGGCAGGTGGCCATGCGGTCGGTGCCGAGGCGCTGCGCCTGCTCGTCGAGGTGGTGCAGCACCTCCTGCGGCGGCAGGTCCAGCCCGGCCAGGGTCTGCGCCGTGGTGCGCAACTGGCCCATGATCGCGGCCGAGGTCATGGAGTGCCCCATCACGTCGCCGACGACCAGCGCCACCCTGCTGCCGGGCAGCGGGATCGCGTCGTACCAGTCGCCGCCGACCCGGGCGGTCTCGGCGGCCGGCAGATAGCGGGAGGCCAGGCGCACCCCGGTGGGCTGCGGGAGGGAGTCCGGGAGCATGGTGCGCTGGAGCTCGTCGGCGATGTACGCCTCCCGCCCGTAGAGCACCGCCTTGTCGATGCCCAGGGCGGTGTGGGTGGCGAGCTGGGCCGCGACCAGCAGGTCGTTCGGCTCGAAGGCGGGACGGTCCGGGCGCCGCAGGAACACCGCGGCGCCGATGACCCGGCGCCGGCCGCGGAGCGGGGCGAGGATGGCCCGGTGGCCGCCCGGTACGCCGCGGCCCTCGCCGAGCAGCTCCGGCAGGGCGGCCCGGGCGGCCGCGGAGTCGCCGAACACCGGCCGCACGCCCCGCAGCACCTCCGACAGCGCTCCCCCGGAGCGCACCTCGCACAGCTCCGCGGCGGGTGCCGGGTCCAGGAGGCGGTCGGCGGCCGGCAGCAGGCCGCCGGAGGTCTCGCCCTCCTCGCCGGTCGAGCGCAGCCGGTCGGTACGGCGCAGGCGGAGCACGAAGGGCGAGACGGGCCGCTCGTCGCCCACGGGCAGCGGGTCGCGGAGGTAGACGAGGATCGCGTCCGAGAAGGTCGGCACCGTCGCGCGGCACAGGCCCAGGACGATCTCGTCCAGGTCCAGGCCGCGGGCGATCCGCCGGGTCGCGGCGCCGACGAAGCGGAGCCGGTCGCCCTCGCGGCGTGCGGTGCCCGCGAGGTCGGTCGACGCGGCCTCGGGGGCGTGCGGCGGCGCGGGCACGGCCGGGGCGGGCGGCAGCGGCTGCGCCGGTGGCCCGGCGGCCGGGGCCCGCCGCGGCGGCGGGTCGGCGGGCGGGGACGCGGCGCCCTCGGCCCGCGGCCGGGTGCGTTCCTGGGACCGGGCAGCGAGCGGCTGCCGGCCGTCATGGGAGGTGGGATGCTCCGTCACGCCTGGGATTCCGTCCGTCCGGGCCGGTGGTGCGCTGCGGTCGCGACGGGGTGCGCCCCCTGGGGCGCGGCACCCGCTCCGGGTCCGGCCGGCACGGGACGGCGCGCATCCGGCACGGCTCGACCCCCTCTGTGCGACGCATGCTGACTTCGGTGACTGGTGCTGACGTGCAGTGTTCCTCCGAACACTCCCTCGGAACCCCTGTGGCGCCCGTGCCGCGGGTGCCGGCTGCACCGCGGAGGACGATCCTACGTTTGCCCCGAGGGGGCGCATCAAGAGTCTCACGAGGTCGTGCACCCGGGAGCGCGTTTCCGGACCGGAATCGGACAGACAAGGAGCTGCCGGAACGGCCACGGAGCGGAAAGAAGGGGCGCGGTGACGGTGAAACGCAAATTTTCGGCCAGGTTCGGTCCGCGTCAACCCCGGGAGTGCTCCCCTCAGGACGCCAGGGTGCGCCCGGGGGAGCGGTCCCAGTCCGCGGGCAGCTCCGGCAGCGGCCAGCCGGGGTCCGGCCGCCAGTCCTGCCAACCGGAGGAGAACGGGGCCTCCCAGGCGGTGATCGCGGCCACCGCGGCCCGCCCCGCCGCACGCACCCGCTCCGCCGTCGCCGCGTCCATCAGCCCTGCCCGCTGGGCCTGTTCGAACTCGTCCTCGTCCCGCCAGAGCCAACTGCGGTCCGGGTAGACGGAGATGTCGAGGTAGTGGTCCTCGGAGTCGACGCCTCCCGGCCAACGGGTGTGCGGCTCCTCCAGGTTCACGTACCAGCTCCTGAACTGCCATCCCGCGTCCCAGAAGAGCCAGACCGACCAGGGGTCCCCCGGACGGGCGAGCTTGAGCACCCCCGTACCGGACCAGCGGCCGGTGGTGAGGGTGCGCGGGGCCGTGTAGCGGGTGGCGAGCGGCTCCAGGTGCACCGGAGTGCCGTCCGCGAGGACCGGTTTGACGCAGCGTGTGCCCGGAGCCATCCAGACCGCGAGCAGCTCCTCGGTGTCCCGGACGACCGTGACCGGCCGGCAGATGTGCACCGCGCGGCCGCCGGGGTGCGGTGCGCGGCCGAAGTAGCGCCACAGGATGTGGTCCCCCGGCGCCCAGCGTGCGATGTCTTCCGTCCCTGGCATGAGCAGATCCTAAGGTCCGGCCCGGATGCGGTGCCGTCCGCCGAGGGGCGGGTCGGGCCGCCGCGGACGCGCGCCGGTGCCCCGCCGGACGCGGCCGCCCGCGGCGGGGCCCCTCACGGGTGGGTCATGCGGAGCACGTCCAGGGCCTCGTCCAGCTGCTCCAGGGTCAGCAGCCCGCGCTCCAGGTAGCCTCCCTCCAGGACGACCTCGCGGATCGTCCTGCGCTCGGCGAGCGACCTCTTGGCGACCCTCGCCGCCTCCTCGTAGCCGAGGTACCGGTTGAGCGGGGTCACCACGGACGGCGAGGACTCGGCGTACTCGCGCGCCCGGCCCGCGTTGGCCGTGATGCCGTCCACGGTCCGGTCCGCCAGCAGGCGGGAGGCGTTGGCGAGGAGCCGGATCGACTCCAGCAGGTTCTTGGCGATCACCGGCAGCATCACGTTGAGTTCGAAGTTGCCCGCGGCCCCGGCCACCGCGACGGTGGTGTCGTTGCCCGTGACCTGGGCGGCGACCATCAGCACGGCCTCCGGCACCACCGGGTTGACCTTGCCCGGCATGATCGAGGAGCCGGGCTGGAGGTCGGGCAGGTTGATCTCGGCGAGCCCCGTGCGCGGCCCGGAGGCCATCCAGCGCAGGTCGTTGCAGACCTTCGTCAGCGACACGGCGACGGTGCGCAGCTGCCCGGAGGTCTCCACCAGGGCGTCCCGCGCCCCCTGGGCCTCGAAGTGGTCCCGGGCCTCGGTCAGCGGCAGCCCGGTCGCCCGGGCGACCTCGGCGATCACCGCGGCCGCGAAGCCGGGCGGGGTGTTGATGCCGGTGCCCACCGCCGTACCGCCGAGCGGGAGTTCGGCGAGGCGGGGCAGGGCGGAGCGCAGCCGCTCGACGCCGTAGCGGACCTGGGCCGCGTAGCCGCCGAACTCCTGGCCGAGGGTGACGGGAGTGGCGTCCATCAGGTGGGTGCGGCCGGACTTCACCACCGCGGCGAACTCCGCCGCCTTGCGCTCCAGGGAGCCCGCCAGGTGCTCCAGGGCCGGGACGAGGTCGCCGGTCACGGCGGCCGCCGCGGCGATGTGGATGGAGGAGGGGAAGACGTCGTTGGAGGACTGCGAGGCGTTCACCTGGTCGTTGGCGTGGACGTCCCGGCCCAGGCGCTCGCTCGCGAGCGACGCCAGCACCTCGTTGGCGTTCATGTTCGAGGAGGTGCCCGAGCCGGTCTGGAAGACGTCGACGGGGAAGTGGCCGTCCCAGCGGCCCTCCGCCACCTCGGCCGCGGCGTCGGCGATCGCCTCGGCGACGTCCTGCTCCAGCACGCCCAGCCGGGCGTTGACCAGGGCGGCCGCGCCCTTGATCCGGGCCAGGGCCTCGATGTGGGCCCGCTCCAGCCGCTGCCCGGAGACGGGGAAGTTCTCGACCGCCCGCTGGGTCTGGGCCCGCCACCGGGCGCCGGCGGGCACCCGGACCTCGCCCATGGAGTCGCGCTCCGTCCGGAACCCGGCCGCCTCCCCGGCCCGGGGGCCTTCCACGTCCCGGGCCCGGGAGCCGTCCGCCTCGCTGCCGCTCATCGCACTGTCCTTTCTCCGCCTGCCGCCGAAAAGGTGAGCAGTTGTCTTGTTCTGTGTATTCCCAACTGCCTTACCCGCCAGTAAATACCCCGGGTAACCACAACCCGGGGAGGCGCAATGACGCGTTCAGGCCCAAGACTTCGCATGCTCCTCAGAGCGGTGGCGGCGACCGCCGTCCTCGCCACCGCGGCCGGTGCCACGAGCGCCGCCGCAGCTCCCGCTCCCGCTCCTGCCCCCGCCCCGGCGGGGGCAGCGGCCGTCCCCCTACCGCCCGAACTGGAGGCCGTCCGGGCTGCCGAGGCCACCGCGCTCTACGGCAGCCCGGACCAGCGCCCTCCCGAGGAGCGCAAGACCGGCCTGGTCTCCCTCGGCGACAGCGAGATCTCCGGCGAGGGCGTCGGCCGCTACGAGCCCGGCACCGACGGCCCCGACAACTGGTGCCACCGCTCGCCCGAGGCCGCCATCCACCGCACCGGCATCGAGGCCGACGTCACCTACAACGTCTCCTGCTCGGGCGCCTACACCGGCAACATCCGCATCGGCGGCAGCCCCCAGTACGCCGACGAGCTCGTGCAGAGCGACAACCTCGCGATCAAGGCCCGCAACACCCGCGTCAAGATGGTCCTCCTGGTCGCCGGCGCCAACGACGACCTCCGCTTCGGACCGGTCATGACCGACTGCGTCACCCGCTACATCCTCCTCCAGGGGCCCTGCGCGCCGACGTACGCGCCCGGCTGGCAGGCCCGTGTCGACGCCCTCGTGCCCAAGGTCACGCAGACCGTGCGGGACCTGCGCACGGTGATGCGCGAGGCCGGCTACGCGGACGCCGACTACCGCCTCGTGGTCATGGGCTACCCCAGCCCCATCGGCCCCGACTTCCGCGACAACCCCGACTTCCCCGGCAAGCTGATCTGCGGCGGGATGGGCTACGACTCCGACACCGTGTGGGGCCGCAACACCGCCGTGCCCGCCTTCCAGCGCGGCATGCGCGAGGTCGCCCGGGCCACCGGAGCCGTCTACCTGGACAACTCCCGGCTCTTCCACGGCCACGAGGTCTGCCACCAGGACGCCTGGGCCCGCGGTCTGTACATCGACCTGTCCCACTTCCCGCCGGACTCCAACTCCGTCCGCCAGTCCTTCCACCCCAACGCCCGCGGCCACGCCGCCTTCGCCTCGTGCCTCACCCAGCTGTACGCGTCGGGCCTGCGCGAGGCCGGCTGCGCCGACGTCGCCTCCTCGGGCCGTCCGGAGCTGTTCCCGTTCGCCTGGGACGACGCCTACCGGCCGCTGAAGGCGGCCTCCGGCCCGTGCCTGGACGTGGAGGGCGCGGTGAGCCGCAACGGCACCCGCGTGCTCGGCTGGGACTGCCACGGCGGCCGCAACCAGGGCTGGTGGTACGACCCCGACCGCGGGTCGCTGCACACCGAGCTCAGCCAGGACCGCTGCCTGGACGTCCCGGGCGGCGACGCCCGGGCGGGGACGGCCCTGATCGTGTGGAACTGCCACGGCGGCGCCAACCAGCGCTTCGCGCGCGTCGGCGACACGCTGCGCCCCTCCTCCGCGCAGTCCCTGTGCGCCACCGCCGGAGCGGCGGGCGAGGCACTCCGCCTGCGGGCCTGCGACGGCTCCGCCGGGCAGCGCTTCGCCTGAGCCGGGAGCCGGGAGCCGGGAGCCGGGAGCCGGCGTCGTGCCCGTGCGCCGGTGCTCCGGCACGCCGGGGCCTGTGCGCCGGGCTCCCGGCGCACGGGCCGGGCCGGTGCGGCCGACTGCCGCCTCCGGCCCCGCCCGGTCCCCCGGCACACGTCCGGGCCGGCCGCTCCCCTTCGGGAACGGCCGGCCCGGACGGCCGGAACGCGGAGGATCAGGCGAGGCCGGGCCCGCGCACCGGGATGGAGGTGAAGGTGGGCGCCGGAGCGGGCTCGGTGAAGAAGTCGTTGCCCTTGTCGTCGACCACGACGAAGGCGGGGAAGTCCTCGACCTCGATCTTCCAGACCGCCTCCATGCCGAGCTCCTCGTACTCCAGGACCTCGACCTTCTTGATGCAGTCCTGCGCCAGGCGGGCCGCGGGGCCGCCGATCGAGCCCAGGTAGAAGCCGCCGTGCGCGCCGCAGGCGTCCGTGACCTGCCGGCTGCGGTTCCCCTTGGCGAGCATGATCTTCGAGCCGCCCGCCGCCTGGAACTGCTCCACGTAGGAGTCCATGCGCCCGGCGGTGGTCGGACCGAAGGAGCCGGAGGCGTAGCCCTCGGGCGTCTTGGCCGGACCCGCGTAGTAGACCGGGTGGTCCTTGAGGTACTGCGGCATCTCCTCGCCCGCGTCCAGCCGCTCCTTGATCTTGGCGTGCGCGATGTCGCGCGCCACCACGAGCGGGCCGGTGAGCGACAGCCGGGTCTTGACCGGGTACTTGGTCAGCTCGGCGAGCATCTCGTCCATCGGCCGGTTGAGGTCGATCCGCACCACGTCGGCGTCCTCGGCGAGCTGCTCGTCCGTGGTGTCCGGCAGGAAGCGCGCCGGGTCCGTCTCCAGCTGCTCCAGGAAGACGCCCTCCGCGGTGATCTTGGCGACGGCCTGGCGGTCGGCGGAGCAGGAGACGGCGAGGGCCACGGGCAGCGAGGCCCCGTGGCGGGGCAGGCGCACCACGCGGACGTCGTGGCAGAAGTACTTGCCGCCGAACTGGGCGCCGATGCCGATCTTCTGGGTGAGCTCGAAGACCTTCTTCTCCAGCTCCTCGTCGCGGAAGCCGTGGCCGAGTTCCGAGCCCTCGCCGGGCAGTGCGTCCAGGTAGTGCGCCGAGGCGTACTTCGCGGTCTTGAGCGCGAACTCGGCGGAGGTGCCGCCGACGACGATCGCCAGGTGGTAGGGCGGGCAGGCCGCGGTGCCGAGCGAGCGGATCTTCTCCTCCAGGAAGCGCATCATGCTCGCCTCGTTGAGGACGGCCTTGGTCTCCTGGTAGAGGAAGGACTTGTTGGCGCTGCCGCCGCCCTTGGCCATGAAGAGGAACTTGTACGCGCCGCCGTCGGTGGCGTAGAGCTCGATCTGCGCGGGCAGGTTGGAGCCGGTGTTCCTCTCCTCCCACATGGTGAGGGGGGCCATCTGCGAGTAGCGCAGGTTCAGCCTGGTGTAGGCGTCGTGGATGCCCCGGGAGAGGGCCTCCTCGTCGCCCCCGGCGGTGAGCACGTTCTGGCCGCGCTTGCCCATGACGATCGCGGTGCCGGTGTCCTGGCACATCGGCAGCACGCCCGCGGCGGCGATGTTGGCGTTCTTCAGCAGGTCCAGCGCGACGAACTTGTCGTTGGAGGACGCCTCGGGGTCGTCGACGATGCGCCGCAGCTGCGCGAGGTGCGCGGGGCGGAGGTAGTGCTGGATGTCGTGGATCGCCTCGGCCGCGAGGGTGCGCAGGGCCTCCGGCTCCACCTTCAGGAAGGTGCGCCCGTCGGCCTCGAATGTGGAGACGCCCTCCGAGGTCACCAGCCGGTACGGCGTGGTGTCCTCGCCCAGCGGGAGCAGATCCGTATACGCGAACTCCGGCATTTCGCCCATTCCTCACTTCACAGACAGCGGCGTGCCTCCGTTGGCAGCGCCCTCCAGGGTAGGGCGCGCCCGCCGCGCCGGGCTTGTGAGGTAAGGCTCACTTGGCGCCGCGGTGGGTGCCCTGCGCGCGTCCGGGTGCATCCCCCCGGTGCACTGGTCGCGATCTATCGCGTTTCGCTACGCTGAGGCCGTGGACCTCGAGAAGCACCCCCAGCAGCCGGCCGGCACCGCCCGGGCCGAGGCCGCGGCGCCGGCCCTGCGCGCCTCCGACGCCGACCGGGACCGGACCGCGGACGTCCTCGGGGCGGCCCTGGCCGAGGGCAGGCTGGACGCGGAGGAGCACGCGGAGCGGATCGACGCCGTCTACCGCGCCAAGACCATGGGCGAACTGGAGCCGCTGGTGCGGGACCTGCCCGCATCGCGGGCCCGCGATGCGGCCGCTCCCGGGGGCGAGGAGGCGGACGGGGCCCCGGCGGAGAACGTCGTCGCCGTCTTCTCCGCCTCGGTCCGCAAGGGCCGCTGGCGGGTCGGTCGCCGCACCAACGCCTTCTCGCTCTTCGGCAGCGTCGAGATCGACCTCACCGAGGCGCTCTTCCGCCAGCGGCTGACCACCGTCAACGCGACCTCGATCTTCGGCAGCGTCGAGATCCGGGTCCCGGAGAACATCACCCTGCGCGGCAGCGGCACGGGCGTGTTCGGCAACTTCGAGGTGGTCACCCTGGAGGCGGCGGACCCGGAGGCTCCGGTCGTGGTCGTCAACGGGTACACGGTTTTCGGCAATGTCGAGGCCAAGCCCAGGCGTGGCCGCCGGGTCGCCGACCTCCACGCCCGCCTGCGCAAACGCCTCGGCTGACGAGGGCGTGCGAGCGCAGCGTTCACGCTGCCGCGGCGCCGGGGCGCCCCGGGGCGCCGCCGCTGCGCGGGCCACTCAGTGCATAGGCGTACGCACAGCGGGTAGGGACTGCTGCATCGTCTCTCGCTCGCGAATCCGTCGTCAGGAGTAGACCGTGCTGCAACTGCCGCCTCATTCACTGCCGGTGGCCCCGCAGGTCGCCGCCGTTCCGCGTCAGCGCGTCCCGGCCCGGGACGACGAGGCCGGTCCCTGGCATGCGGAGGCGGTGTGCCGCCGCGACGAAGCCGGGCTGTTCTTCGCGCCCTCCAAGGAGCCGACCGCCGCCAGGCTCGCCCGCGAGGAGGCGGCCAAGCGGGTCTGCGCCCGCTGCCCGGTGATGATCGAGTGCCGGGAGCACGCCCTGCTCCAGCCCGAGCCCTACGGCGTCTGGGGCGGGCTCACCGCCGCCGAGCGCCGGGTGGTCCTCGCCCGCCGCCGCCGGCGCGAGGTCGAGCTGAAGAACCCGGCCTCCGCGGCCTGAACCGCTCCCGGGCCTCCCGGTCCCGGCCGGTTCGGCGCAGCCGCGTACGAGGGGGAGACGCGCACCCCGGCCGCACGACCCGGCGCGGGAGGCGCCCTCGACACGAGGGCGCCTCCCGCCGTTCCGGCCGACGCCGGGCCGGGCCCGCTACTGCGCGCGGTCGAAGTCGATCGCGCTGTACGCCCGGAGCTTCGACAGGCGGTGGGTCGAGTCGATCTGGCGGATCGTGCCGGACTTGGACCGCATCACCAGGGACTGCGTGGTCGCCGTCTCGGCCCGGTAGCGGACCCCCCGCAGCAACTCGCCGTCGGTGATCCCGGTGGCCACGAAGAACACGTTGTCGCCGCTGACCAGGTCGTTGGTGGACAGCACCCGGTCGAGGTCGTGGCCGGCGTCGACGGCCCGCTGCCGCTCCTCGTCGTCCTTGGGCCACAGCTTGCCCTGGATCACACCGCCCAGGCACTTGATGGCGCAGGCCGAGATGATGCCCTCGGGGGTGCCGCCGATGCCGAGCAGCAGGTCGACGCCGGTGCCCTCCCTCACGGCCATGATCGACCCGGCCACGTCCCCGTCGGAGATGAACTTGATCCGGGCGCCGGTCTCCCGGATCTCCTTGACGATCCCCTCGTGGCGGGGGCGGTCCAGGATGACGACGGTGACGTCCTCGGGGGTCGACTTCTTGGCCTTGGCGACCCGGCGGATGTTCACCGACACCGGGGCGTTGATGTCGACGTAGTCGGCCGCCTCGGGGCCGGTGGCCAGCTTGTCCATGTAGAACACGGCCGAGGGGTCGAACATGGTGCCGCGGTCGGCGGCCGCGAGCACCGCGATGGCGTTCGGCATGCCCTTGGCGGTCAGCGTGGTGCCGTCGATCGGGTCCACGGCGATGTCGCACTCGGCGCCGGTGCCGTCGCCGATGCGCTCGCCGTTGTACAGCATCGGCGCCTCGTCCTTCTCGCCTTCGCCGATGACGACCACGCCGTTCATCGAGACGGTGGACACGAGGGTGCGCATGGCCTTCACGGCCGCGCCGTCGGCGCCGTTCTTCTCGCCGCGGCCGACCCAGCGGCCGGCGGCCATGGCGGCGGCCTCGGTGACCCGGACCAGCTCCAGGGCGAGGTTGCGGTCCGGGGCCTCGGGGGAGACCTCGAGCGGGGGCGGCAGATGATGCTCGGTCATCGGGAGCGCACCTTTCTGTACGACGCGACGGCCGTATTGGGAGGGTCCTGCGACTCTATCGGTACATCGACAAATTGAGCAGAGGGGGCCACGTTTGAGCACGGATGCCGGATGCGACCATGGGGGGCGTGGCAGGTATGCGAGGCAGACAGACGATCCGCGGGATGTTCCAGTCCATGGCGGTGATCGGCATCGTCGTGGCGGGCATCTACACGCTGGTCCCGCATGACGAGAACGCGGACCCGGTGCAGGAGCAGGACTACCGTGTGGAGCTGCTGACGGCGCGGCGCGCGGCACCGTACCCGGTGGCGGCCCCCGTCGGGCTGGGTGAGGGCTGGCGCGCCACGAGCGTGACCTTCGACGGCGCCGACGGCCACGCCTGGCACCTCGGCTTCCTCGACCCGGACCGCCAGTACGTCGCCGTGGAGCAGTCCACCGCCCGGCCGGACGAGAAGTACGTGCGCGAGGTCACCCGTCAGGCACGCAGGACCGAGCGGACCGAGCAGGTCGACGGCGAGACCTGGCAGTACTGGGAGGGCCCGAAGTACGACGCCCTGGTGCTGGCCTCCGACGAGGTGACGACGGTGGTCATGGGCACGGCCGCGACCGGGCGCCTGGTCGAGATGGCCGAGGCCCTGGTGGCGGAGCGGGGTCCGTCCCCGTCCCCGGCCTCCCCGTCCCCGGCGGCGGGATAGCCGCCGCGCCCCCGGTCGCCGGGGCCCGTCCGGCTGCTCGCCCGGTTCGCGGGGCGCTCCGGTGCGGTGCCCGCCGGCCCGTGCGGGGCGCCCCGCGGACAGGCGAAGGCCGCCGCGGCCGGGGAACCGGGCGCGGCGGCCTTCGGCTGCCGTGGGCGGGGCTCAGACGCTGGTGACGACCTTGCCGTAGTCCAGCCGAGGGGAGCGCGGGAACCAGGCGTCCGGTCCGGGCCTGCCGATGTTGACGACCATCAGCGGGGTGTGGTCGCCGTCCAGGAACTCCTTCTGGATGCCGACGGCGTCGTAGCCGGTCATCGGGCCGGCCGCGAGCCCCGCGGCGCGCACGCCGACGATGAAGTACGCGGCCTGGAGCGCGGCGTTGACCGTCGCCGTCGCCTCGCGCACCGGGCGCTCGCTGAAGAAGACGTCCTTGGCCTGCGGGAAGTGCGGGAAGAGCGTCGGCAGCTCGGTGTGGAACTCGTTGTCCGCGGCCAGGACGGCGACCAGCGGCGCGGCCGCGGTCTTCGCCCGGTTGCCCTCGGCCAGGTGCGGCAGCAGGCGGGCCCGGGCCTCGTCGCTGCGGATGAGCACGATGCGCAGGGGCGTCTGGTTGAAGGCGGTGGGGCCGTACTTGACCAGGTCGTAGATGGCCTGGACCTGCTCGTCGGTCACCGGCTCGTCGGTGAAGCTGTTCGCGGTACGGGCCTCGCGGAACAGCAGGTCCTGTGCGGCGGGGTCGAGGACGAGGGGCATGGGGGGCCTTTCATGGGTCAGCCAAGTACCTCTTCACCGTACCTCGAATAGATTAACCTTCAACTAAAATGTGTGGTGACTCCACTCACATGCCGCCCCGTCCGCGGTGCGGTCCTACGAGGACACCTCTCCCTCCTGCGCCTCCTCCTCCGCCAGCGCGGCGTCCAGCCGGGCCCGGGCCCCCTCCAGCCAGTGCCGGCACACCTTGGCCAGCTCCTCGCCGCGCTCCCACAGCGCCAGCGACTCCTCCAGCGTGGTCCCGCCCGCCTCCAGCCGGCGCACCACCTCGATCAGCTCGTCCCGTGCCTGCTCGTAGCCGATCGCGGCCTCTTCCGTCCTGCCGCCCATGCTCGCTCCGTCCTCCTCCTGCCTTCCGGCCGCCGTCCACACGACGCCGGCCCTGTCCACGCCGGTCCTGTCCGCCCGCCCGGCCTCCCCTGCCCTCAGTCCTCGACGCGCACGGCGAACTCCCCCTCGGCGACCCGGGCCCGCAGCCGCTCCCCGGCCGGAGCCCCGTGGGGTGAGCGCACCACCGCCCCGTCCTCCCGCTGGAGCACCGCGTAGCCGCGCTCCATGGTCGCCGCGGGCGACAGCGACACCACCCGGGCCCGGGTGTGCGCGAGCTCGGACTCCGCGCGGTCCAGCAGATGCCCCAGGACCCGGCGGCCGCGTGCCCGCACCGCCCGCACCTCCTCCTCGCGCTGCTCCACCATCCGCTGCGGATGCTCCATGCAGGGGCGGGCCAGCGTGTGCGCCAGACCGCGCTCCTCGCGCTCCAGCAGCCCCCGCACCGAACGCAGCGCCCGCTCCCGCAGCTGGTCCACCCGCCGGAGCTCCTCGCCCACGTCCGGAACCGTCTTCTTGGCGGCGTCCGTCGGTGTCGAGGCGCGCACGTCGGCGACCAGGTCCAGCAGCGGTGCGTCCGGCTCGTGGCCGATCGCCGACACCACCGGGGTGGTGCACTCCGCCACGGCGCGCACCAGCTGCTCGTCGGAGAACGGCAGCAGATCCTCCACGCTGCCGCCGCCGCGCGCCACGATGATCACGTCCACCTCCGGATGGGCGTCCAACTCCTTCACCGCCCCGACCACCTGGGAAACCGCGTGCACGCCCTGCACCGCCACGTTGCGCACCTCGAAGCGCACCTGCGGCCAGCGGCGGCGGGCGTTCTCCAGGACGTCCCGCTCCGCGGCCGAGGCCCGCCCGCACACCAGACCCACCCGGTGGGGCAGGAAGGGGAGCGGCCGCTTGCGGTCGGCGGCGAACAGCCCCTCGGCCCCCAGGGACCGCTTCAACTGCTCCAGCCTGGCCAGCAGTTCCCCGATGCCCACCGGCCGTATCTCCGCGGCCCGCAGCGACAGCTGGCCGCGGGGCGCGTACCACTCCGGCTTGGCGAGCACCACCACCCGCGCCCCCTCCGACACCACGTCCGCCACCGCGTCGAAGACCTTCCGGTAGCAGGTGACGCCGACGGAGATGTCGTACGACGGGTCGCGCAGGGTCAGGAAGACGACCCCGGCGCCGGGGCGGCGCGACAGCTGGGTGATCTGCCCCTCGACCCACACGGACCCGAGCCGGTCGATCCAGCCGCCGATGAGCCGCGACACCTCGCCGACCGGCAGGGGCGCCTCCGCGGACGTGTTGAGAGCCATGACCGCGAGCGTAGCGGCCGGATACGACACCGCGGGCCCGCCCTCACCACTCCCGCCGCCCCCACTGCAGCGACAGCACCACCAGCCCCGCCCCCAGCCACACCAGACCCACCAGCTGGGCCGACCGCGCCGCCTCCAGCACCACCGCGCCCAGCACCACCACCCCCAGGACGGGCACCACCAGATGGCGCCCCCACTGCGGCGGGCCCCCCATCCGCCGCACCACGAACCAGCCCACCACGCTGGCGTGCAGCAGGATGAAGGCGGACAGCGCCCCGACGTCCACGATCGACACCAGATGCTCCAGCCCGTCGTCCAGCTGGGCCGCCGCGACCGCGGCCACCAGCGTCACGGCCGCCGCCGCCAGCAGCGCCACCCGCGGCACCCCCGCGTCCGTCCGGGCCAGCGGCCGGGGCAGCCGCTGCTCCCTCGCCATCGCGAACAGCAGCCGCCCGGCGGCCGCCTGCGCCGCCAGGGCCGCGAAGGCCGCGCCGACCGCCTTGCTGACCGCCACCAGGTCGTGCAGCCAGGTCCCGACCGAGGCGTCCACGGCGTCGTAGAACGCCGTCCCCTGCCCCGCCGGCTCCGCACGGAGCTCCGCCGAGGCCACCGGCATCAGCAGTGCCGCCAGGTACGTCTGCACCACGAACAGCACACCCGCCACCCCGAGGCAGAACAGCACCGCCCGGGCCACCCGGCGCGAGCCGCCCGTGGCCTCCTCGGCGAAGGAGGCGACGGCGTCGAAGCCCAGGTACGACAGCACCGCCACCGACACCGCGCCCAGCACCGCCGCCGTCGAGAAGCCCGTGTCCCCGGTCAGCGGTGTCAGCCAGTCCCGCCGCGCACCCTCGCGCGCCAGCACCGCGACCGCGGCCACCACGAAGACGAGCAGCACCACGATCTCCATCACGAGCACCGCGAAGCCCACCCGGGCCGCCGCCCGCACACCCCACAGGTTCAGCGCCGTGGTCACCACCACCGCGAGCGCGGTCCACACCCAGCGGTCCACCTCCGGGACCAGCGCCTCCATCGCGATCCCGGAGAACAGATAGGCCACCGCCGGGATCAGCAGGTAGTCCAGCATCGCCATCCACCCCGCGACGAAGCCCGGAGCCTCTCCCAGCCCCTTGCGGGCATAGGTGAAGACCGAGCCCGCCCGGGGCGCCACCCGGACCATTTGCGCGTAGCTCGAAGCGGTGAACGCCATGGCCACCGTCGCCACCGCGTAGACCAGCGCCACCGCGCCGCCCGACCTGGCGTCCAGCGTGCCGAACACCCCGACCGGGGCCATCGGGGCGATGAACAGCAGGCCGTAGACCACCAGGTCGCGGAAGCCGAGCTCCCGGTGCAGCCCGCCCTGCCCGGGACCGCGGCCGCTGCGGGCCCCCGGCGATCGCCTCATCGCGTCCTCCCAGCGGTGGGTCACGCCCAGTGTGCGGCCGGCGGGCGGCCGGGTGCCTGTTCTGGGCGGCCTTACGATGGGGGGCATGACTGCTGTGCCGCCTGCCCGACGCGTCCTCCTCGCCGCTCCCCGTGGCTACTGCGCGGGCGTCGACCGTGCCGTGATCGCCGTGGAGAAGGCCCTGGAGCAGTACGGGGCGCCCGTCTACGTCCGCCACGAGATCGTCCACAACAAGTACGTCGTGCAGACCCTGGAGAAGAAGGGCGCGATCTTCGTCGAGGAGACCGCCGAGGTCCCCGAGGGCTCGATCGTGATGTTCTCCGCGCACGGCGTCGCGCCGACCGTGCACGCCGAGGCCGCCGAGCGCAAGCTCGCCACCATCGACGCGACCTGCCCGCTGGTCACCAAGGTCCACAAGGAGGCCGTGCGCTTCGCCAAGGAGGACTACGACATCCTCCTGATCGGCCACGAGGGCCACGAGGAGGTCATCGGCACCTCCGGCGAGGCCCCGGAGCACATCACCCTCGTCGACGGCCCCGAGGACGTCGCCAAGGTCGAGGTCCGCGACCCCGAGAAGGTCGTCTGGCTGTCCCAGACCACGCTCTCCGTCGACGAGACGATGGAGACCGTCGACGCCCTGAAGACCAAGTTCCCGGGCCTGGTCTCCCCGCCGAGCGACGACATCTGCTACGCCACCCAGAACCGCCAGATCGCCGTCAAGCAGATGGGCGCCGAGGCCGACCTGGTGATCGTCGTCGGCTCCAGGAACTCCTCCAACTCCGTCCGCCTGGTCGAGGTCGCCCTCGGCGCCGGTGCGGGCGACGCGCACCTGGTGGACTTCGCCGAGGAGATCGACGAGGCGTGGCTGGACGGCGTCTCCACGGTCGGCGTCACCTCCGGTGCCTCCGTGCCCGAGGTGCTGGTCGAGGGCGTCCTGGAATGGCTCTCCCGGCGCGGCTTCGAGGACGTGGAGATCGTCAAGGCGGCCGAGGAGTCCATCACCTTCTCCCTGCCCAAGGAGCTGCGACGCGACCTGCGCGAGGAGGCCACCCGCCTCCTGCGCGGCTGACCCCCCGGCGCGGGGGGGGGGGGGGGGGGGGGGGCGGCCCCGCCCCCCCCCGGGGGGGGGGGGCCCCCCCCCCCCCCCCCCCCCCCGCGGGGGG
>NZ_JBIDBN010000013.1:146046-246922 GCF_043203115.1 Streptomyces sp. NPDC048001 | reverse complement strand
AACCCCCCCCGGCCCCCCCCCCCTCCTCCCGGGGTGGTCTCTTTCACAAATAATTTGGTCCTTCCGGGGGGGGGGGGGGGGGGGCCCCCCGCGGGGGCGCCCCCCCCCCCCCCCCCCACCGCGGGGGTCACTTCTTGCTCTTGCCGCCCTCGTCGCTGGAGAGCACGGCGATGAACGCCTCCTGCGGGACCTCCACGGAGCCGACCATCTTCATGCGCTTCTTGCCCTCCTTCTGCTTCTCCAGCAGCTTCCTCTTCCGCGAGATGTCACCGCCGTAGCACTTGGCGAGCACGTCCTTGCGGATGGCGCGGATGGTCTCGCGGGCGATGACCCGGGAACCGATGGCCGCCTGGACGGGGACCTCGAAGGCCTGCCGCGGGATGAGCTCCCTGAGCTTGGCGACGAGGCGCACACCGTAGGCGTACGCCTGGTCCTTGTGGGTGATGGCGGAGAAGGCATCGACCTTGTCGCCGTGGAGCAGGATGTCGACCTTGACGAGGCTGGAGGACTCCTCGCCGGTGGGCTCGTAGTCGAGCGAGGCATAGCCGCGGGTCTTGGACTTCAGCTGGTCGAAGAAGTCGAAGACGATCTCCGCCAGGGGCAGGGTGTACCGGATCTCGACCCGGTCCTCGGAGAGGTAGTCCATCCCCAGCATGGTGCCGCGGCGGCTCTGGCACAGCTCCATGATCGAGCCGATGAACTCGCTCGGCGCCAGGATCGTGGCGCGTACGACCGGCTCGAAGACCTCGCTGATCTTGCCCTCGGGGAACTCGCTCGGGTTGGTGACGGTGTGCTCGGTGCCGTCCTCCATCACCACCCGGTAGACCACGTTCGGCGCGGTGGCGATCAGGTCCAGACCGAACTCGCGCTCCAGACGCTCCCGGATGACGTCCAGGTGCAGCAGACCGAGGAAGCCGACGCGGAAACCGAAGCCGAGGGCGGCGGAGGTCTCGGGCTCGTAGACCAGTGCGGCATCGTTGAGCTGGAGCTTGTCCAGGGCGTCGCGCAGCTCGGGGTAGTCCGAGCCGTCGAGCGGGTACAGGCCCGAGAACACCATGGGCTTGGGGTCCTTGTACCCCCCGAGCGGCTCGGTGGCGCCCTTGGACTGCTGGGTGATCGTGTCACCGACCTTGGACTGGCGGACGTCCTTCACACCCGTGATGAGGTAGCCCACCTCACCGACGCCCAGACCGTCGGAGGGGAGCATCTCGGGCGAGTTGGTACCGATCTCCAGCAGCTCGTGGGTGGCGCCGGTGGACATCATCCTGATGCGCTCGCGCTTGCCGAGCCGCCCGTCGACCACCCGGACGTAGGTCACGACACCGCGGTAGGAGTCGTAGACCGAGTCGAAGATCATCGCGCGGGCCGGGGCGTCGGCGACGCCCACCGGGGCGGGGACGTCCCGCACCACCCGGTCGAGCAGGGCCTCGACACCGAGGCCGGTCTTGGCGGAGACGCGCAGCACGTCGTCGGGCTCGCAGCCGACCAGGTTCGCCAGCTCCTCGGCGAACTTCTCCGGCTGGGCGGCCGGAAGGTCGATCTTGTTGAGCACCGGCACGATGGTGAGGTCGTTCTCCATCGCGAGGTAGAGGTTGGCCAGAGTCTGCGCCTCGATGCCCTGGGCGGCGTCCACCAGCAGGATGGTGCCCTCGCAGGCGGCCAGGGAGCGGGACACCTCGTAGGTGAAGTCGACGTGGCCCGGGGTGTCGATCATGTTGAGGATATGGGTCCGGCCCTGGCCCTCGCCCTCGGTGGGGGCCCACGGCAGACGCACCGCCTGGGACTTGATCGTGATGCCGCGCTCGCGCTCGATGTCCATGCGGTCGAGGTACTGGGCACGCATCTGCCGCTGCTCGACCACCCCGGTGAGCTGGAGCATCCGGTCGGCAAGCGTCGACTTGCCGTGGTCGATGTGCGCGATGATGCAGAAGTTGCGGATCAGCGCCGGGTCGGTACGACTCGGCTCGGGCACGTGGGAAGGAGTCGCGGGCACGCAGGGTCCTGATTCTCTGGCAGACGCCGGGTCGGTGAGACCCGCCTCGGGTCGATGTCGGATCGATACGCAGGCTCCATCGTCCCACGGGTGCGGGACTGCGCCCGGTTTGGGCCGTCCGCGGGGCGGCTGCTAGCCTGGGCAGCTGTGTCTCGTGCCCTCCCGGTCCGGGACACGCGCAATGAGATCATCCGGTTCCCCTCGCAGCTCGCGGGTGGGAGCGAACCCAGATAAGGGCTCACTTCGTGGCGAACATCAAGTCCCAGATCAAGCGGAACAAGACGAACGAGAAGGCGCGCCTGCGCAACAAGGCCGTCAAGTCGTCGCTCAAGACCGCGATCCGCAAGGCCCGCGAGGCCGTCGCCGCCGGCGACGTCGAGAAGGCCACCGTCGCCGCCCGCGCCGCGTCGCGCGAGCTCGACAAGGCCGTCTCGAAGGGGGTCATCCACAAGAACGCCGCCGCCAACAAGAAGTCGGCGCTGGCCTCTCGTGTCTCCTCCCTGCAGGGCTGAGCAGAGCATCTGAACTGACCGCCGTCGGGGGTCCAGCGGGCCCTCTCATCCGCTCCCGGACGGCACTCCTCGCGCCGCACGCGGCCTGCGTTCGCCACGCGGGTGCGGCGCACCGAGCTTGACGCCGAGGCCCCGGTGGCCGTCCTTCCCCAGGACGGCCACCGGGGCCTCGGCCGTTCCCGTGCCGGCCGCTGCTCCCGGGGCCTCCCGGGCGGCGCGCCGGTGGAGGTTCAGCCGCGGCGGGAGCGGGCCGCCCCGGCGATCGCGACGACCGCCCTCTCCAGGGCGTACTCGGGATCGTCCCCGCCGCCCTTGACTCCCGCGTCCGCCTCGGCGACGGCCCGCAGCGCGGCGGAGACGCCGTCGGGGGTCCAGCCCCGCATCTGCTGGCGTACCCGGTCGATCTTCCACGGGGGCATGCCCAGCTCGCGGGCGAGATCGGCAGGACGTCCGCCGCGGGCGGTCAGCAGTTTGCCGATGGCGCGCACGCCCTGCGCGAGGGCGCTGGTGATCAGGACCGGCGCGACACCGGTGGCCAGGGACCAGCGCAGCGCCTCCAGGGCCTCCGCCGCCCGCCCCTCGACCGCGCGGTCGGCGATGGTGAAGCTCGACGCCTCGGCACGGCCGGTGTAGTAGCGCCCCACGACGGCCTCGTCGACCGTGCCCTCCACATCGGCCGCCAGCTGGGACACCGCGCCGGCCAGCTCCCGGAGATCGCTGCCGATCGCGTCCACCAGTGCCTGGCACGCCTCGGGGGTCGCCGACCTGCCCAGTGCCCGGAACTCCTGCCGGACGAAGGTGAGCCGCTCGGCGGGCTTGGTGGTCTTGGGGCAGGCCACCTCGCGCGCCCCCGCCTTGCGGGCGGCGTCCAGCAGGCCCTTGCCCTTGGCCCCGCCGGGGTGGAGCAGCACCAGGGTGATCTCCTCGGCCGGGGCCCCGAGGTACGCCTTGACGTCCTTGATCGTGTCCGCCGAGAGGTCCTGCGCGTTGCGGACGACCACCACCTTGCGCTCGGCGAAGAGCGAGGGGCTGGTCAGCTCGGCGAGAGTGCCCGGCTGGAGCTGGTCCGCGGTGAGGTCGCGGACGTCGGTGTCCGCGTCCGCCGCACGGGCTGCCGCGACGACCTGCTGCACGGCGCGGTCCAGCAGCAGGTCCTCCTGCCCCACCGCAAGGGTGACGGAGGCGAGCGGATCGTCGGTCGTAGTGTTCCTGGCCATCAACGCCAAGCATCCCACGCACCACCGACAGCCCCTGCGCGGAGTCGGCGCCGGTGAGGCGCGCGGGGCGTCAGGGGGCCTCGCGCCAGCCGTCCCAGTCCGCGACGAAGGTGTCGAGCGCCGCGGAGTCCAGGGCGCCGTCCGGGTCCTCGACGACCACCAGCCACTGGGCGTCCTCGGCATCGTCCTCTCCGGCCAGGGCGTCCCGCACCAGCTGGGGCTCCTCACGGACGCCGAAGCGGTCGCCGAGCGCCTCGGCCACCTCCTCGGCGGCGTCGCGGTCGGGCAGCACCAGCACATGTCTCACGTCGCTCACCCCCGCATTCTGCCGGGGCGGCCCGGGTGCCCGGTGCGGCGGGCCGGTTCCGGGTCTCGCCGGCCGCGCCCGGCCGCGCACCGGGCGGGCCGGCTCCCTCCCTCCTGGAGGCGCACTGCCGACCCGCGGCCGACCCGTGCGACGGCCGGGCGGTTCCGGGGCATGGCACCGGCCGGGCGGGGGCCACCGGAACGGCCCGGCGGCGGTGGAGGTGCCGGTGCCGGTGCCGGTACCGCATGGTTCCAGGGCGGGGCGGTCAGGGGGTGGTGGTGCCGCCCGCCGTGAACACCGCGGCCTCGGGAACCTCCTCCAGGGCGATGCCGAAGTGCGTGCGGTAGGCGTCGAGCACCTCCGCGTCGCTCGCCAGGACCCGCTCCACGCGCTCCCCGCGGACGGTGGTGACCAGTCTGCGGCCCGAGAGCGTGATCCGGCCGTCCGCGGTGAACCGAGAGCACACGAGGCCCGCGGTGAAGTGCGAACCGGGCGAGGTCCGGTGGTACCAGCAGCCCGCCTCGAAGTCGGCCAGGGCCCTGGGCCGGGTGTCCAGCCGGAACTGCGGAGTGCCGTCCCTCAGCAGGTCGAGCTCGCCGTCGGCAGGACCCGGGATCAACCGGAACAGCCCGCCGGGGTCGCGCTGGTCGCCGCGTCCGTCGAGGAGCAGCGGGAAGCGGGCGTGGTCGCCGAAGCCGACATCCGCCAGCCAGGGTCCGGTTCCGTCGACGGTGTCGACCCGCAGCACCATGTGGTCGTACGGGATGCCCGGTCGTCCGTCCCCGTCCAGGACCCGTGCCTCGTGGAAGGCGACCGTGAAGCCCAGCGAGGTCAGCAGGGCGGCGAACGCCCCGTTGAGTTCGTAGCAGAAGCCCCCGCGTCCACGTTCGACGATCTTGTCCGCGAGCCGCCGCTCGTCCAGAACGACCTCCTCCCGCAGGTGGACCGAGAGGTTCTCGAACGGAACCGCCGCAAGGTGCCGGGTCTGGAGCGTCCTGAGCGCCGCGGCGTCGGCCCGGTCCGGCCGCTCGGCATCGATCCGGTGGAGGTAGGCGCCGACCACCGCGGGGGGCAACGCGGCACTCCGCTCGGCCGGAGCGGGCACGGAGCCCGCCTCGTCACGCGGTCCCGCCTTCGTCGGCGGGGACGGCTCCTGCGCGCGGGTGTCGGTTGCCATGGGCCCAGTCTTCCGCGGGGAACGGGGCCGGCGCCATGCGCCTGTGGCCTTCGGTCCTCGGGAGGAGGGCCGCTCGGACTTTCGGCGGAGCCGTGCTCTGCCGTCGCGCGCAGTCCCTCCCCCGAGCCGCCCACGGCGACGGATCCGTTGCCGTCCGTTCGCAGCACCAGAGCGCCCTGGGCGCGCAGGAGTGCGAGGGTGCGCGCGGAGGGGTGGCCGTAGGGATTGTCCCGCCCGCAGCTGATCAGCGCCAGACGGGGGCGGACCGCGGCCAGCAGTCCCGGATGCTGGTAGGCCGAGCCGTGGTGCGCGACCTTGAGGACGTCCACCCGCGGCAGGTCCGGGCGGGCGCGCAGCAGCGCCTGCTGGGCCGGGGGTTCAAGGTCGCCGAGGAGCAGGAGCGACAACCCTCCCGCGGCCCGCACCAGGAGGGTCACGCTCGCGTCGTTGGGCTCGCCGGAGACGGGAGCGGGGGCCTGCCGCGGCCACAGGACCTCCCATTCCAGCGGCCCGGCGCGCCGCCGCTCGCCGGGGACGGCCGAGACGACGGGGATCCCGGCCCGCGCAGCCGTCCGGTGCACGAACTCCGCCTGTTCCTCGGGTTCCTGGAGCGATGTCGTCTGGATGGCGCCCACGCTCCTGCCGTCGAGGACTCCGGGCAGCCCCGCGACGTGGTCCGCATGGAAGTGCGTCACGACCAGGAGCGGGATGTGTGTCACGCCCAGTTCCCTGAGGCAGCGGTCGGCAGGGGCCGGGTCGGGGCCGGCGTCCACCACCACGGCGGAACCGCCGCCCGCCGCGAGGACCGTCAGGTCCCCCTGGCCGACGTCGCACATCGCATAGCTCCAGTCGGCGGGTGGCCAGCCGGTGACCAGGCGTCCGAGCGGCGCCGGGCGGGCGATCACGAGGCAGAGCAGCACGGCGCAGACCGCGCAGGCGAGTGGTCGTCGGGAGAGGTTCCGGACCAGCAGCAGCACGGCTCCCGTGACCCCCGCGAGCAGCAGTCCGCCCGTCAGGCCGCCCGGCCAGGGCGCCCCTGCTCCGGGCAGTTCGGCGCCCCTGCGGGCGACCGCGGCGATCCAGCCCGCGGGCCATCCGGCGCACCATGCCAGTGCTTCGGCGGCCCCCGGAGCGACCGGCGCCGCGGCAAGGGCGGAGAAACCCAGCACGGTGGCGGGTGCGACGGCCGCCTCGACCAGCAGATTGCAGGGGACGCCGACCAGACTCGCCCGGGCCGCGAACACGGCGACCACCGGTCCGCACACGGCCTGCGCGGCAGCCGACGCGGCCAGCGGCTCGGCCAGTCTCGCCGGGACGCCCCTGTCCCGCAGGGCCCTGCCCCACCCCGGCGCGATGGTCAGCAGGGCGCCGGTGGCGAGCACGGACAGCAGGAACCCGTAGCTCCGCGCCAACCGTGGGTCGTACAGCACCAGGAGCAGCACGGCGGCGGCCAGGGCGGGCAGCAGGGAGCGGCGGCGGCCGGTGGCGATGGCGAGCAGGGTGACGAGCCCGCAGGCGGCGGCGCGCAGCACGCTCGGCTCGGGGCGGCAGACGACGACGAACGCGAGGGTCAGGGCGCCGCCGAGTACCGCCGTGCCGCGGAGTGTGACGCCCAACCGGGGTGCGGCACCTCCCCGTTCGACGAGCAGGGCCCTGCCGGGCGGGCCGACGAGCAGCATGAGCACGATGGTGAGGTTGCTGCCGGACACGGCCGTGAGGTGCGTCAGATCCGTTGCCTCGAAGGCGCTCTGCAGATCCTCGGGGACCCGGGAGGTGTCGCCGACGACCAGGCCCGGCAGCAGGGCGCGGGCGTCGGGGGCCAGGCCGTCGGTCGCCGTACGCAGGCCGGCGCGCAGGGACCCGGCGAAGCGCTGCAGGCCCGTCGGCGGCGCGACGACGGGCGGCCCGTCGCCACCCCGGACCCTCAGCACTGCGGCGATCCGGCCGTCGGGGTGGTCGGGAAGGGCCAGGCCGCCGGACAGCCGCAGCCGGGTCGTGGGAAGCAACCGGAGCCATGCGTCGTCGTGGCTGTCCGGGGAGACCAGGACCAGCACCGGTGTCCGGACCTCCACGGCGCCCATGCGACCGGTGGCCACCCGGGTCACTTCGGCGTCGAGCACGATGGCCGGCCGGTGGTGTGCGGCTCCGCCGGCATGCGGGCGGGACCGGCGGGGATCGGAGACCACCACGGCGTCGACCGTGACATGCGCCCCGTTGCGGGCGAGTCCGGGCAGTGGGCCGCGGTGCAGATCCGCCGTGTGGAGGCCGGCGACCGCCGCTCCGGCCGCGGCGCAGAACAGCACCCCGGCAGCGGTGGTGCGGAGCCGCGAGGCGGCGCGGAGCCTGCCGCCCATCGGGCGGTGCAGCCCTCTGCCGGCCGCTGGGCCTCTTGAGGGGGCCGTGTGCCGGGGTGTGGGCCCCGGTGCCGGTGCGCCCGCAGGGCGCAGGCCCTGTGTTGTTGCCGAGGGGGCCGGGGCGTCGCGGGGGGCCGTGCAGCCGGAAGAGCTCAGGCCGGGGGAGGGCCGAGGTCTGCTCCCTGCCGTGTCGAGGTGGCGGCCGGAGTCGGGCGGCGGACCCTCGGGCGGCGGCGGGTGACCGGGGCCCGGCCGGCCGCGCGGAGGCGCGCGGTGCGCCTCCGGGACTGCGGGGTGGACCGGTTCCGGGGTGGTCGGCCGCGCCTCTCGGTGGCCGGACGGCGCCCCGGCTCCCCGACCGTCGGCCCCTTCGCATCCGGTGGCCGGATCCGGTGCGGAGGAGGGCAGCATGGGCCCGCCGGGAGGGGCGGAGGCAAGCGGGGACCGGGCCGCGACGAGCAGGGCGCCCGCGGCCAGCAGGCATCCGGCCACTCCTGCGGCGGTCCAGCGCACGGGAGCCCCGAGGGCCAGTGCGGCGGCCGCCCAGGTCGCGAGGGCGGGGGGCACCAGCCGGAGGTCCGCCGGTCCTGCTCGGCGGCGTGGCGGCGGCTCCGTGCTCCGGTCGGCGCCGACGGCGGCGGCGACTCCGCCGTCCGGTGCCGGAGCCGCCGGTCCGGGGCGGGGCCGTGCGCCGGCCGACGGGAGGCGGCCGAATGCGGCCCCCGGTCGAGGGCCGGGGGTGCGGCCGGGGGGAGTGGCGCCCGCAGGGGCCCGGCTCCCGGGTGGAGAGGCGCCAGCAGGGGCCCGGCTCCCGCTCACGGCGTGACCCGGTGCTGGAGTTCCGCGAACCTGCGCTCGCCGATCCCGGTGACGTCCCGGAGTTCGTCGACCGACCGGAATCCACCCGTCCGCGTGCGGTGGTCGATGATGTGCCCGGCGAGGACGGGACCGACGCCGGGCAGCGTCTCCAACTGCTCGCCGGTGGCCGTGTTGAGGCTGATCGGCCCGGTGGCCGCACCAGGGGCGGCCGAGCCCGGCGCCGGCTCTCCGGCGGGCAGGGGAAGCCCGACCACGACCTGTTCCCCGTCCACCAGGATCCGGGCCCGGTTGAGACCCGTCAGGTCCGCCCCCTCCTCCGCGCCTCCGGCGGCCTTCAGGGCGTCCTGGACCCGGGACCCCGCCGGCAGGTGGAACACTCCCGGCCGGCGGACCTTGCCGCCCACGTCCACGACGATGCGGGTCCTCGGCCCCGCAGGGGCAGCGACCGACGGGGGCGGTACCGCGGCGGACGCGGGCTCCAGGTGGGGCAGTGGCTGGGACCGGGTGCCGCCCGGACCCAGCGTTTCCGGGACGGGAACCTGCCGCGGACCGGCCGCCCAGAAGTGCTGCCCCGCGAAGAGGGCGGCAGCCACGAGCACCACGACCAGCGCGGTGAGGGCACGCGGTTCGAGGCCGCAGCGCAGCCGGACCCACAGCGGCAGGCGGTCTCTCAGTGCCGCCCACCGGCGCCCCGCGCCCGCTGCGGCGTCGTCCCGCTCGTCGGGCGGACTCCCGGCGTGCCCCGTCGGCCGCGGGCGGTCGGCCGCGACGCCGACGGCGCCCGGCGGGAGGTACTCCCGGGGAGAGAGCGACGGCCCCCGCGTCGGCGCGACGGGACGTGTGGCGGCCGGGGCGGACCGCGGCTCGGTGTGGGATACCGGTGCGGGAGGGCCCGGCCGCCGTTCCGGTGCGGAAGGGCCGCGGTCGCGAGCTCCCGACGGCCCCGGGGCGCGTGGCGCGTCGGCCCGGCCGGCCAACCCGCACGGTCCGCCGGGCGGTGGAGCCGGGCCCCGGTCCGGGACCCGCTCTCGTGGCGCGGCCGGCTGCGGGGCGGCGGCCGGGACCCGGGGCGGTGCACCCGCCGGGACCCCTGGTGCGGCGCGGGCGGGACGCACGGGGAGGCGGGCGGGGTCGGCGGCGACCGGCTCGCGCAGCGAACGGAGCCAGGCCGTGTGGTCCCGGCCTCGGGCCGCCTGCTCGTGCCAGGCGTGGCGCCCCGTCGGACCGGCGTCTGTCGGGCTCGGTGCCGTGGGCCGGGAGGCGGACCGCGCGCTCGCCACGCCGTCGCCTCCCACGGGTTCCGGCCCCTCGCCGCGGAGGGTGCCGAAGGCGCCGGGAGGAGGGGCGGCCGGGCAGGGCTCCGCCTGCTCGCCCCCGTGCGGGCCCGCCGCCCGGAGCAGCGCGTCGACCCTCCTGCGGGTGGAGGCCGCGGCGTCGCTGCGGCGCCGACGCCCGCGCAGCCCCGTGTCGTGCCGCTCCTCGGCCTCCCCCGCTGAGCCGTCGGAGACGGCTCCGTCCATCTGCCGTGCGGACGTCCCCGAAGACCCGGACGACGGGGAGCCCTCGGCGCTCCGCGCCGCTCCCGGGGCTCGGTTCGCGGGTCCGGCCCGATGCCTCCCGCCGGGTCCCCGGCGCAGGGACAGTCGCGCTCGCCGGTGGCGCACACGCCCGTCGGACGCGGAGGCTCGGCCGGGGCCGCTGGTTGCCGAAGTCGCTCGAATCGTCATGCCCGGGACCGTACGGAGATCGCGCGGAGGCCGCGGAAACAGCCCGAATTCCGTGGATAACCTCGCGCTTGTGGAAAAACCCTCCCCTCGTACAGGTGAAATGACTCCGCGTCGGATCCGGACCCGTGCCGGTGGCGAGCACCCTCGCGGGCGGTCGGCCGTCGTGCGGAAGGGCGCCCGGTGGTGGCGGCGCGGCACCCCGGCAGCCGTCCTCCGCACCCCCGGCCCCCTGCGGCGGACGGCGGGACCGCGGGACGTGAGGACCGCGGGACGGCGGCCGGGCAACGGCAGCAGACGCCGCGAGCGCAGCACGGTGGCACCGCGGGGCAGGCCACGACCGTCCGCACCCTCCGGCGGCCCCGGGGCGGGACGCCGACGGCCGGAGGCGCCGAGAACGGCCGACCATCCTTCGCAGCGCGCACGGCGGCCCGGGCACGGCCACTGCCGCGCCCCAAGCGCACAACCGCCCCCGCGGACCGCCCGCCCGCGACCGGCCTCAGCGAGCCGAGACCACGACGCCCAGGAGCCCCGGCCCGGTGTGGGCGCCGATGACCGCGCCCACCTCGCTGACGTGCAGGTCCACCAGCCCGGTCACCCGCTCCCGCAGCCGCTCGGCCAGGGCCTCGGCGCGCTGGGGTGCCGCCAGGTGGTGCACGGCGACGTCCACGGCGGCGCTGCCGGCACGCTCGACCGCGATCTCCTCCAGCCGGGCGATCGCCTTCGACGCGGTGCGCACCCGCTCCAGGGGGCCGATCCTGCCGTCCTCCAGCTGGAGCAGCGGCTTGACCGCGAGCGCCGAGCCGAGAAGGGCCTGCGCCGCACCGATCCGCCCGCCGCGCCGCAGGTAGTCGAGGGTGTCGACGTAGAAGAAGGCGGACGTGCCCCCCGCGCGCTTCTCCGCCGCGGCCGCCGCCTCGTCCAGGGAGCCGCCCGCATCGGCCGCCTCCGCCGCGGCCAGGGCGCAGAAGCCCAGGGCCATGGCGACCATGCCGGTGTCCACGACGCGCACCGGTACCGCGGCCTCCCTCGCGGCCAGGACGGCGGCGTCGTGCGTACCGGAGAACTCGGACGAGAGGTGCAGGGAGACGATCCCGGTCGCCCCCGCCGCTGCGAGGGAGCGGTAGGTGCGGGCGAAGGTCTCCGGACTCGGCCGGGAGGTGGTCACCGGTCGGCGGTCCTGGAGTGCCGCCGCCAGCGAGCGGGCGGAGATCTCGGTGCCCTCCTCCAGGGCCTGGTCGCCGAGGACGACGGTCAGCGGCACCGCGGTGATGCCGTGCCGTTCCATCGCCGGGGCCGGAAGGTAGGCCGTGGAATCGGTGACGATGGCGACATGGCGGGACATGAGCGGGAGGTTACCCGCAGTCGCCGGTGTGCGGGAGACCGGCCCTGCGGACGGCCGGCCCGATCGGGGCGGACGGCCCTCCCCGGACAACCGGTCCGATCCGGGCGGACGGCCCGACATGCGGCCCCGGTCCGACGGCATCCGGCCGTTGTCGTGCCGGGGCACCCCGTGAGGCGCGTGCCCCGACCGTACAGGGCGCAGGGACCACAGCGCCGGAACCGCGGCAGCCGCTGCAGGAGGGAGCGGTGCCGTGCGCCTCAGCCGGACGTCTCCGGTCTCGGCGTCTTCTTCTCCCACGGGTAGGCGGTCTGCGCCCTGGGGTCCCTGGCGGTGATCGCCTGGGGGGCGTCGCCGGACACCGCACCGCTCCGGTCGGACCCCGCCGCGGGGGTGCCCTCTCCGCGCCCCGTGCCGTGTGCAGGGTCCTGGTGCGCGGGGGCCTGGCCCGGGTGGGGCTCCGCGCCCGGGGCCGACGGCTCCTCCGCCGCCCAGTGCCGGAGCGCACCGGCCTCCATGTCGATCTGTGCGCTCAGCAGATCCAGGTCGTCCTCGGCAAAGCGCTGGGCCCGGTCGCGCGCCGCCCACCGCAGGGAGTCCGCCGCGTGCGTGACGCGTTCGGTGCGCTCGCGCAGCCCGGGCAGCTGGGAGGCGAGTGCCGTGCGGTCGGGCTCCCGTTCCAGGCGCTTGAGCTCGGCGTCCAGTTCGTGGCCGTGTGCGCTGAGCCGCTCGAACAGCGCCAGGGACTCGGCGAGGGAGGCGTCCTCCCGGGCACCGGCGCCGAGCGCTTCCTGGGTGGCCCGCATGGAGGTGCGCAGGGACAGCCGGAGCTGCGCCAGCTCCGCCGCGGCGCCGCCCTGCCCGTAGCTCTTGGCCCGCAGGGCCGTGTCCTCGACCGTGCGGCGGGCCTGGTTCACGGTGCGCTCGACGCCGCGACCGGCGGCGCGCACCACCTTGACGGCCGCGTACGCCCCGAGGGCCACGAAGGCGAGGAAGAGGACCAGAAGGATCACGACGAATTCTCCCATGGGTGCCCCTCCACCTCGCCTGCACCGGTGCCGGGTCGGCACTGGCCGTACTACTGCCACCGTAAACGCTGGGGGCAGGCCGAGGGTTCCTGCGAACCCCCAACCTGCCCTCAGACCGCCCACTAGGGGACGGTCACATCCGGTCAGGCCGGAACGATGTTGACCAGCTTCGGCGCCCTGACGATCACCTTGCGGATCGCACCGCCGCCCAGGGCAGCGGCGACGGACTCGTCGGCCAGGGCGAGTGCCTCCAGCTCGTCGTCCCCGATCGAGGGGGGCACCTCCAGCCGGGCCTTGATCTTGCCCTTGATCTGTACGACGCAGGTGACGGTCGCGTCGACGACGTAGGCCGGGTCGGCCACCGGGAACGCGGCGTGCACCACGGAACCGGTGTGGCCCAGCCGGTGCCACAGCTCCTCGGCGATGTGCGGCGCCAGCGGGGCGACCAGCAGAACGAGCCGCTCGGCGACGGAGCGGGACAGCGGCGCGCCGCCCTTGGTCAGGTGGTTGTTCAGCTCGGTGATCTTGGCGATCGCCGTGTTGAAGCGCAGCGCCCCCAGATCCTGGCCGGCCCCGTCGATCGCCTTGTGCAGGGCCCTCAGGGTGTCCTCGTCGGGCTCGGTGTCCACGACGGTGACCTCGCCGGTCGCCTCGTCGACGATGTTCCGCCACAGGCGCTGGAGCAGCCGATACTGGCCGACGACGGCACGGGTGTCCCAGGGGCGCGACACGTCCAGCGGGCCCATGGCCATCTCGTAGAGCCGCAGCGTGTCGGCTCCGTACTCGGCGCAGATCTCGTCGGGGGTGACGGCGTTCTTCAGGGACTTGCCCATCTTGCCCAGCTCGCGCCTGACCGGCTCGCCCTCGAAGAAGAACCCCCCGTCGCGCTCCTCGACCTCGGCGGCCGCCACCGGGAAGCCGCGGGCGTCGCGGTACACGTACGCCTGGATCATGCCCTGGTTGAACAGCTTGTGGAACGGCTCGGCGGACGAGACGTGGCCCAGGTCGTAGAGGACCTTCGACCAGAAGCGGGCGTACAGCAGGTGCAGGACCGCGTGCTCGGCACCGCCGACGTACAGGTCGACGCCGCCGTGGGGCTTGCCCTCGCGCGGTCCCATCCAGTAGCGCTCGATCTCCGGGTCGACCAGCCGGGCGGTGTTGTGCGGGTCCAGGTAGCGCAGCTCGTACCAGCAGGATCCGGCCCAGTTGGGCATGGTGTTGGTCTCGCGGCGGTACTTCCGCGGACCGTCGCCCAGGTCGAGCGTGACGTTGACCCAGTCCTCGTTGCGGGACAGGGGCGTCTCCGGCTGGGTGTCGGCGTCGTCCGGGTCGAAGGTGCGCGGCGAGTAGTCGTCGACCTCGGGCAGCTCCAGCGGCAGCATGGACGCGGGCAGGGCGTGGGCGGTGCCGTCCTCGTCGTAGACGATGGGGAAGGGCTCTCCCCAGTAGCGCTGGCGGCTGAAGAGCCAGTCGCGCAGCCGGAAGTTGACGGTGCCCTCGCCGGCTCCCTCGGCCACCAGCCAGGCGATGATCCGGCGCTTGGCCTCGGCCACCTCCAGGCCGTCCAGGGAGATGCGGTCGTTGGCGGAGTTGATCGCCGGGCCCTGCCCGGTGTAGGCCTCGCCCTCCCAGCCCTCGGGCGGCTGCACGGTGCGCACCACGGGCAGGCCGAAGGCCTCGGCGAACTCCCAGTCGCGCTCGTCCTGGCCGGGGACGGCCATGATCGCACCGGTGCCGTAGCCCATCAGGACGTAGTCGGCGACGAAGACCGGGATGCGCTGCCCGGTCACCGGGTTGACGGCGTGCGCCCCGGAGAAGACGCCCGTCTTGTCCTTGTGCTCCGTCTGGCGCTCGACGTCGCTCTTGGTCTGCGCCTGCTTGCGGTAGGCGGCCACGGCCTCGGCGGGCGTCGCGGCGCCGCCGGTCCAGGCCCCGGGGACGTCTTCGGGCCACTCGGCGGGCAGGATCGAGTCGATCAGGGGGTGCTCGGGTGCCAGCACCATGTAGGTGGCACCGAACAGGGTGTCGGGCCGGGTGGTGAAGACGGTGACGGGCGTGTCGGGGGCCCCTTCGACGGCGAAGTGGACCCGGGCTCCCTCGGAGCGGCCGATCCAGTTCCGCTGCTGGAGCTTGATCGCCTCGGGCCAGTCCAGGGCGTCCAGGTCGTCGAGCAGGCGGTCGGCGTAGGCGGTGATGCGCATGTTCCACTGGCGCAGCTCGGCCTTGAAGACGGGGAAGTTGCCGCGCTCGGAGCGTCCGTCGGCCGTGACCTCCTCGTTGGCCAGCACGGTGCCCAGCCCCGGGCACCAGTTGACGGGCGCGTCGGAGGCGTAGGCCAGCCGGTAGCCGCCCAGGACGTCGGCGCGCTCGGCGGTGTTCAGCTCCTGCCACGCCCGGCCGCCGGGCACCTCGCGGGTGCCCTTCTCGAACTGGTCGACCAGTTCGGCGATGGGCCGGGCCCTCCGCGCCTCCGTGTCGTACCACGAGTCGAAGATCTGCAGGAAGATCCACTGGGTCCAGCGGTAGTACTCGGGGTCGATCGTGGCGAAGGAGCGGCGCTTGTCGTGGCCCAGGCCCAGACGGCGCAGCTGGGCCTTCATGTTGACGATGTTGGACTCGGTCGACACCCGGGGGTGGGTGCCGGTCTGCACGGCGTACTGCTCGGCGGGCAGGCCGAAGGCGTCGAAGCCCAGGGTGTGCAGGACGTTGTGCCCAGTCATGCGCTGGTGGCGGGCGTAGACGTCGGTGGCGATGTAGCCCAGCGGGTGGCCGACGTGGAGCCCGGCGCCCGAGGGGTACGGGAACATGTCCATGATGAACTTCTCGGGGCGCGCGGCCACGTCAAGGTCGCCGGCCAGGTCACCGCGCGGGTTCGGCGCCTCGTACGTCCCCTCGGCGTCCCAGAAGTCCTGCCAGCGTGCCTCGATGTCCGCCGCGAGCGCGGCCGTGTAACGATGCGGGGCTGCCGCCTCGGCAGCAGGGTTCGTCTCGCTCATGATCCTTGAAAGCTCCATCGATCGTCTCTGCCCACCGCGGTCGCTCCGTCGCGCCGGCGAAATGAAAAATCCCCTCGCACAGGAGGGGACGCCGCGCCGATTCCGACGTGTTCGGGTTCGTCGGGACTGATCAGCGCGGCTCGCTAAGCAGAAGGCGTACGGCACGCATGGCGTCAGGGTACCGCAGCCGGTGAAGCGGGTGCATGCGCCGTCCTCCGGCCCCGCCGGGAGCGGAATGTGATCTTGTCGTTCGGGTTACTCCGCGTACCGGCCCGATCCAGGGCAACCCCCGGGTCAGTTGCCGCTCCTTCACCTCAGATAACGCCGAAACCCCCTACCACGCGGTATGGCCCGACCTAGAGTGCGTCAACGGGACCGCTTTCCCGCACCATTCGGAGTTGCCCCATGAACCCTCGTCTCACACGGCTTCCGCAGCCGGAACCCGGGCCGGGACTCAGCCGCCCGGTGCAAGGCGGCCTCTACGCCGCCGCGTTCCTCCTCGTGCCTCTCCTCGCGATCGTCGGCAGCGACAGCTTCCGCGCCGCGCTCGACTTCACCACCGGAGTCCTTTCCCTGGTGTCACTCTCCGCATCCGTCGCCTGGGGACTGCTCGCCACGGACCGGGTGTTGCTCGCCCCCCGCCAGCGCCTTCTGGCCCAGGGGATCCACCGGACGACGGCCATCGCCTCGCTCGGCTTCCTCCTCCTGCACGCCACGGTGAAGGTGTCGCTGGGCCACACCGAACTCATCGGCGCGCTGATCCCCTTCGGGCTCGGCGTGACCGGATCCTCCGCCCTGATCGGCCTGGGCTCGCTGGCGGGCTTCCTGATGGTGGTGGCCGGCACCACGGGCGCGCTGCGCAGTGCGCTGGCCGGCAACGTCAAGGTCGCCGGGCGCTGGCGGCCGCTGCACATGCTGGCCTACCCGGCCTGGTGCTTCGCCCTGATGCACGGCCTGTACGCCGGGCGGCCGGCGGCCGGCTGGGTGACCACGCTGTACTGCCTGGCGCTGGCGGGGGTGGCCGCCGCCGTGTCGGTGCGGCTGCTGCCCGTTCCGGTGCAGCGCCGTGTCGCCGCGCGGATCCTGGCACTGACCGGCGGCGGGGACGCGCGTCCCCCGGCCGCGGAGGAGCAGGCCCAGCGGGACCTCTCCGTCTCACCGCTGCCCGGCTCGGGCGGCATGAGCGGTGCCGCCGCGATGAACGGTTCGGGCTTCGCGCGCGTACCCGCTGGCATGGACCGCATGGACCGCATGGACCGGCCGGGCGGCACGACCTCGTCGCGCCCACCGGCGGAGGAGCCCTCTCCGCTCGGGCAGACGCGCGTAGATCCGCCCCGGCTGGCCGCCCCCTCGCCGCCGCTGTACGAGGCCCCGCCGCCGCCCGACGGGGAACCCGGCGCGGCGGCGGGCGGGCGGCGCGGGCCCGGCATGGCCGCCGCGTACCGCGCCGTCTCGCGCGCCGGTGACCAGCCGCCGCTCGCCGAACGTGTACCGATGACCGAGGAGATACCCGTGGTGGCGGAGACGGGGCCGCAGGCCGGCGCCTGGCCCACTCCGTCACCGCCTCCACCCGCCCAGGCGGTCCGGCCGGAGCCCGCGGCCTACTCCGGCTCGGGGAGCTCCCCGCTCTTCGACCAGACGCCGCCTCCCTTCGACACGGCCTCCCGGGAGGACCCGCGGGCCTTCGGCACGCCGGACCCGTACGGCGCGGCGCCGGAGCCCCCGGCCTCCTACGGCCGGGACGCCTACTCCTCCGCCGACCCCTACGGCACCGCATCCGGCTATGCGCCGCCCGCCGAGCCGTTCCCGGGCTCCGGCCCCTTCCCCGGCGGCTCGTACCCGGACGGCTCGTACCCGGACGGAGGGGCCGCGGCAGGCGGGTACGCAGCAGGCGGGTACCCGGGCGAGGCGGCTCCCGGCGGCGGGCCGCTCGGCCCCGAGGACACCGCGGCCATGCCCGGCCCCCTCTTCCCGCCGCCGGCCGGGGAACCCTGGAACGCACCTGCAGGAGAACGACCGTGAACACCCCCCTCCCTGACGTCCCCGAGGTCCGCGTGGTCGGCCTCCCGCAGCTGACGCAGGGTTTCGACCTGGTCGAGCGGCTCGACCTGCAGATGCATCTGAAGGTCCACGGCCCCCTGGAGCCGGTGAGCGGGGAGCGCCTCGCGCAACTCGCCGAGGAGATATCCCTGACCGGCCGCGGCGGAGCGGGGTTCCCGTTCGGCAAGAAGCTGCGGGCGGTCGCCAAGTCGGCCATCAGGCGCGGGGTCCGGCCCGTCGTCGTCGTCAACGGCAGTGAGGGCGAACCCGCCTGCCGCAAGGACACCGTCCTGCTCAACCGGGCACCGCACCTGATCCTCGACGGTGCGCTGCTGGCCGCGGAGGCGCTCGGGGCACGGACCCTGGTGGTCGCGGTGACCCGGAACTCGACGGAGATATCGATCCGGGCGGCCCTCGCGGAGCGCGGGCTGTCGGACCGGCGCGGCCAGCAGCTGAGGGCGCGCGTGGTCCGCACTCCCGAGCGGATGGTCTCCGGCGAGGCGTCCTCCGTGATCCGCGCGGTCAACGGGGGTCCCGCACTGCCGCCGGGGCGCCGGGTGCGCGCCGCCGAGTCCGGTGTGGGAGGGGCGCCGACGCTGCTGTCGAACGCCGAGACCTTCGCCCAACTCGCCGTCGCCGCGCGGATCGGCTCCCGCCGCTACGCCCACACCGGGCTGGAGTCGGAACCGGGCACGGTGATGCTCACCATCTCCGGAGCGGTCGCCCGGCCCATGGTGGTCGAGGTGCCGACGGGGGTGCCGCTCCGCTATGTGCTGCAGATGGCCGGGGCTCCCCCGCAGCCGCAGGGCGTGCTGACGGGCGGCTACCACGGCAACTGGATCGACGCGGCCGCCGTGCACGAATCGGTCGTCTCCAAGGCGTCCCTGGCGGCCGTGGGGGGCGCCCTGGGCGCGGGGGCGATCCTGCCCATCGGCCCCGAGACCTGCCCGCTCGGCGAGTCGCTGCGCGTGGCCAACTGGCTGGCGGCGGAGACCGCGGGACAGTGCGGGCCCTGCAAGCTGGGGCTCCCCGCGGCGGCCGGCGGTCTGGCGGACGTGATGAACGGCGGCGGCCCGGCCGCCCTGGAGGCGCTGCGCGAGGTGACCCAGGCCGTCAAGGGCCGGGGCGCGTGCAAGCACCCGGACGGGAGCGCCCGGTTCTTCGCCTCGACGCTCTCCGCCTTCACCGACGACCTGGCCGCGCACGTGCTGCACGGCGGCTGCGGCCGTCCCACGACCGGGGTGCTCCCCCTGCCGCTGCCCGGATACGAGGAGGCCGAGGAGTCGATCCCGAGCGGCGAGAAGATCTTCATCGACTGGACGCTGTGCCAGGGGCACGGGCTGTGCGCGGACATCGTCCCCGAACTGATCCGCCTGAACCCGGACGGCTTCCCCTCGGTGGCGGACGCCGTGGTGCCGATCCATGTGCAGGGGGCGGCTCAGCGCGCGGTGCGCCGCTGCCCCGCCCTGGCGATGCGGATCGAGAAGGTGGACTCCCCCGCCGCCCCCCGGCCCTCGCGGCCGGAGCTGCCGAGCAGCAGCCGCAAGGAGCTGGGGAGCGGCCGGAGTTGAGCCGGTCCCCGGCGGCCGGTCCGGCCGCCGGGGACCCCCCGGGCGTGCACTGCGGCGGTGCGCGGTGCCCGTCCGAGGCGCCGGACGGCCTACGGGACGGCATGCGCGAAGGCGGCCCATCCGTCCGGATGGGCCGCCTTCGCGTCCTGTGGAGCTAAGGAGAATTGAACTCCTGACCTCCTGCATGCCATGCAGGCGCTCTACCAACTGAGCTATAGCCCCTTGCTGTGTGTCTCCGCTGCGGTCTCCCTCGCGGCGACGTAGAGAACATTAACGCCCCCGTGCTCGCTTCTCCAAATCCGTTCTTCGAGCGCGGGGATCACCCCGCGGCGGGCCGGTTCCGGGCCTGCCCGCCGCCGCCCGTGCCCGCCGGGCGCCCGGGACGAGGCCGGGCCGACCTGCCGGGGAGGCGAGCCGCGAGCGTCGCCCGCGGGGCCTCGGACACCGGCATCGGGGCGGGCCGTCAGGCCGTGGCGAAGGAGTAGAAGCGCTTGAGGGTGCAGTGCTCCTCCAGCAGACGGCCGTAGATCGGCTCGCCCTCCAGCTCCCGGTACGTCTCGATCGGGTCGCCTTTTATGATCAGCGCCCGCGCGCACTCCTCGCACCAGTACTGGAACTCGGCGTTGACCGGATCCATGTCCCGGACGATGGGGGTGCCGCTGTCGCACCAGTCGCACTTCCGCCTGTGTGCACCCATCAGTCAGCTCCAGCTGCGGCCGCAGGCCGTACACACGGAGGACACGCCTCCGTTGTCCCCCAGGACCTGTGCGACATGGGACGAGCCGCAGGCCGGGCACCTGAGCCCATGTGGCACCTCCGCCACCGCACGCAGGTCATCGGCAGCCTTTCCGGCGTCCTCGCCGCTGGCGGACATCGTGCGCTCCCTCCGGTACCGCCGGCGTCCCCTCCCGGCCGTCCGATTCTGCCATGGCGGAGCGGGGAGGTCAGCGGCGTTCGTGAACGAGACCACCCGGTGACCGGAGCTTCGGCCGCACGTCGGGGACCGGAAGCGGAATCACCGGATGAACGAAAGATCCCGCCCCTGTGAAGGGACGGGATCTTCTGCCTGTGGAGCTAAGGAGAATTGAACTCCTGACCTCCTGCATGCCATGCAGGCGCTCTACCAACTGAGCTATAGCCCCGCGTGTTCCTCGCGCTCGGCGCTGCGAACAAGAAGAACTCTAGCCTGCGACCTGCCGGAAAGTGAAATCGAGTCGCCGGTGCCCCCGGGGCCCGGGGGCACCCGCCTCAGGTGTCGTCGCCGAGCACCGGCTCCGGCAGGGTGCCGGCGTTGTGCTCCAGAAGACGCCAGCCCCGGGCGCCCTCGCCGAGGACCGACCAGCAGCAGTTGGACAGTCCGCCCAGGCTCTCCCAGTGGTGCGGCTCCAGCCCGAGCAGCCTGCCGATGGTGGTGCGGATGGTGCCTCCGTGGCTGACCACGACGAGGGTCCCGTCGTCGGGGAGCTTGTCGGCATGGCGCAGGACCACCGGGGCGGCCCGGTCGGCCACCTCGGTCTCCAACTCCCCGCCGCCCCGGCGCACGGGCTCGCCGCGCTTCCAGGCGGCGTACTCCTCGCCGTGACGCGCCACGATCTCGTCGTGGGTGAGGCCCTGCCAGACACCTGCGTAGGTCTCGCGCAGCGCCGTGTGGTGGGTGACCTCGATACCGGTGACCGCGCCCAGCTCAGCGGCGGTCACGGCCGCACGCCTGAGGTCGGAGGCGACGATCGCGTCGGGGGCGAGGGCCGCGAGCAGGCGGGCCGCCCTCCGGGCCTGGGCGAGACCGGTCTCGGTCAGCTCGATGTCCGTGGAGCCCTGGAAACGGCGCTCGAGGTTCCAGGGGGTCTGGCCGTGCCGCCAGAGCACGATCCGGCGGCCGCGCCTCCTGCCGGCACGGGCGCCGGCGGCCCCGCCCGGGTCGGTCATGCGGTTCAGCTCAGCTCACCTTCCGCATCCTTGCCGGTGAGCTGGGCGTGCTCCTCGCCCTTGCCGCGCGTCCTGAGCGCGTCCTCGGGCAGCGGGAGTTCCGGGCAGTCCTTCCACAGGCGCTCCAGCGCGTAGAAGACGCGCTCCTCGCTGTGCTGGACGTGAACGACGATGTCGACGTAGTCGAGGAGGATCCAGCGGGCCTCGCGGTCGCCCTCGCGACGCACGGGCTTGGCCCCGAGCTGCTTGTTCAGCCGCTCCTCGATCTCGTCGACGATCGACCGGACCTGCCGGTCGTTGGGCGCGGAGGCGAGCACGAAGGCGTCGGTGATGGACAGCACGTCGCTGACGTCGTACGCGATGATGTCGTGCGCGAGCCGGTCGGCGGCCGCCTGGGCGGCGGCGGTGACAAGCTCGATGGATCGGTCGGTAGCGGTCACAGGGAGGCTTTCGTCGGCGGTCAGAATCCCTTCCAGGGTCTCATGCACCACCGGCGCGCCTCTCCTGCATTCCCGCCGCCCCGGCCGCTCAGCCCCCGTAGTCGGAGCCGAGGACCACGGACACGTCCGCGTTGGCGGCGGCCTCACCCTTCACCACGGCCGCTGCGGGGAGCCCCAGCGTCTTCGCGACCTCCTCGGCCCTCGCCTTCTGCGTGTCGTCGCCGTAGGTGACCCGGGACGCGTCCGCCGCGTCCGCGCTGCCGCCGTCGACGACGCTGTAGCCGCCGTTCACCAGGGCGATGCGGGCGGCCTCGGTGGAGGTGTCGTCGCCGGTGCCGTTCCTCAGGCCGACCCTGACCGCCGCGCCCTGCTCCGGTGCGGTGACCTTGCCGCCGAGCACGTCCTTGACGACTCCGGCCGCGGTCTTCTCGGTGAGCGTGCCGTCCTCCTGCACCGGCAGGACCGCCGTGGTGTAGTCGCCGCCCTTGGCGTGCTCGGCGAGCTTCGCCAGGGAGGTGCCGAGGTCCTGCTCGTCGAGCGAGGGATCGAGGATCTGGGCCAGCGTCTCGACGACGAGGGTCGCCGAGCCGGGGTCGGTCGGCATCTTCTTCAGCACGCCCTGCATCACCTGGCCGAAGCGCCGGAGCTGCTTCTCCTCGGCCTCGCCGGTGCCGAGGTGGGTGGCATAGGCCACGGCCGCCCGTCCGTCGAGCGTCTGGTTCTCGCCCTTCTGCACCAGGGGCGGGTCGCCCTTCCTGGCGCCGGGGACCTCGGTGTCGGTGGTGAGGTCGATCGTGCCGACCAGCTCGACCAGGTTCTCCAGGTACGGCGTGTCCAGGCGCCAGGTGCCGGAGATCCGTGCGCCGAGGAGGGTGCCGACGGCCTCGCGGGTCCCGGTGGACCCGTCGTCCTCGACGGACTTGGCGAGCGTGGTCGCCGTGCCGTCGTCGTTGGCGACGGAGAGGGTGTTGGGCAGCAGGACCGTCGTGCCGTGCCGGGCGGTGACGTTGTCGACGAGCAGCGCGGTCGAGGTGCGCTCGCTCTTGGTGCTGTGCAGGTGCACCACGATCACGTCGCGCTTCTGGGGCCCGGATCGGGCGGCCTCGGACGCCGTCTCCGCCGAGGTGCCCGGCAGCTTGCCCGCGTACCAGAGGTATCCGACGCCGCCGACGGCCGCCAGCGCGAGGACGACGGCGAAGGCGACGAGGCGGTTGCGGCCCCGGCGCTTGGCCTCCTCGCGGCGCTCGGAGCGGCTCTCGGTGAACTTGAGCCAGTCGATCACGTCCTCGGAGTCCTCGTCGGGCTCCTCGATGAAGGAGAACTGCTCGGTGCGGTACTCCCGGTCGTCCGCCTCGCCCCGTCCCTCCCCCGGGCCGCCGTCCGGGCCGTTCCGGCGCTGCTCGGGGACGGCGGGGGCGTCGGGGTGGTTCCCGTCCGCGGGGGCCGGGTACTGCTGCGGGATGCCCCACTGCCGGGTGGTGTCGACGGCTGCGGGCCGGCCCCCGGTCCCGTAGCCGGGGCCGCCCTGGTCGTAGCCGTGGGCCTGGGGGTACGCCTCGCCTCCGTCGGGGATCCGGCCCCCGCCCGGGGAGGCCGGCGGGTACGCGCCGCCGGAGCCCGTGGCGTAGGGGTCGCCGGCGGGGACCTCCGGGTCGTGGTACGTGCCCGGGACGTGGGGACCGGCGCCGGGGGCGTAGGGGTCCTGGTCGTAGCCCGGTCCGCCCGGGTAGGGGTCCTGCGGGGAGTACCCGGGGTAGGCCTGCTGCGCGTGCCCAGGGTAGGGGTCCTGGTGCTGTGCGTAAGGGTCGTACTGCGGGGGCTGCTGGTAGACCGGCCGACCGTACTCGTCGTAGCCGATGATCTGCGGCTGCTGCCCGTACGGGTCGTACGGCTGCTGCTGGTCGTTCACCGGTGCCCCTCTCCGTGACTCATGCGCCCCTGTAGAGGCGGCGCTTGTCGATGTAGCGCACCACGCCGTCGGGCACCAGGTACCAGACCGGGTCGCCCTGGGCGACCCGGTCGCGGCAGTCGGTCGACGAGATCGCCAGGGCGGGCACCTCCACGAGGGAGACGCCGCCCTCGGGCAGTCCGTCGTCCGTCAGATCATGGCCCGGCCGGGTCACTCCGATGAAGTGGGCGAGCGAGAACAGTTCCCCGGCGTCCCGCCAGCCGAGGATCTGGGAGAGCGCGTCGGCGCCGGTGATGAAGAAGAGGTCCGTGCCCTCGTTGAGCCGGTGGAGGTCCCGCAGGGTGTCGATGGTGTAGGTGGGTCCTGCACGGTCGATGTCGATGCGGCTGACCGAGAACTGCGGGTTGGACGCCGTGGCGATGACCGTCATCAGATAGCGGTCCTCGGCCGGGGAGACGGTCTTGTGGCTCTTCTGCCACGGCTGGCCGGTCGGTACGAACACCACCTCGTCGAGGTGGAACAGGGCGGCCACCTCGCTGGCGGCCACCAGGTGCCCGTGGTGGATCGGGTCGAAGGTCCCGCCCATCACCCCGAGTCGGCGCTTGCCGGGGCCGGACCCCGCGGCCTCGTTCTGCTGCTCCATGCGTGCAGAGCCTACTGGCACACGTGTCCGGCCCGGACTCAGCGGTCGCGGTTGAAGCGCGTGGTGATCCACAGCAGCAGCATCAGGGCGATGAAGGCGCCGATGCCGGTGACGTAGGGGCTGAGGCTCTGGTGGTTGCCGCCGTGCTCGGCGCCTTCGGCGAGGGTGACCAGGGTGGCGGCGCTCGTGAGGCTCATCTTCAGCAGGACCTATCCGATCGGGTTCGGGCTCGGAGACTTCGCGCACATCGTATGCGGGGCCCTCGGGCACGCTCACGCCGACTCGGTCGTTGAGGTTATCCACAGGCTCCGCCGCGCCATGGCGCCAGCGCCTACGCTGGGGACCTGTCAGGGGGACGAGCACGACTCGCGACAAACAGGGGGCACCCATGACCGAAGGCCATGAGCAGGCACCGAGCAGGCAGCGGCGCCGCTTCCCGGACATCTCCTCGCGGACGTACGAGCATCCGGCGGACCGTTCCGCGCTGGTGGCGCTCCGCAAGCTCAGCGGATTCGACACCGTCTTCAAGGCACTCAGCGGGCTGCTGCCGGAGCGCAGCCTGCGCCTGCTGTTCCTCTCGGACTCCGTACGGGTGAGCGACGCCCAGTTCGCCCATCTGCACACGATGCTGAGGGATGCCTGCTACATCCTGGACCTGGAGAAGGTCCCGCCGATGTACGTGACACAGGATCCCAAGCCCAACGCGATGTGCATCGGCCTGGACGAGCCGCTCATCGTGGTGACCACCGGACTGGTGGAACTCCTCGACGAGGAGGAGATGCGCGCCGTGGTGGGCCACGAGGTGGGCCACGCGCTCTCGGGCCACGCCGTGTACCGCACGGTGCTCCTCTTCCTCACCAACCTCGCGCTGAAGGTCGCCTGGATCCCGCTGGGCAACGTGGCGATCACGGCGATCGTCACGGCGCTGCGCGAGTGGTTCCGCAAGTCCGAGCTGTCCGCGGACCGGGCGGGTCTGCTGGTGGGGCAGGACCTCCACGCCTCGATGCGCGGGCTGATGAAGATAGCGGGCGGCAACCACCTCCACGAGATGAACGTGGACGCCTTCCTGGAGCAGGCCGAGGAGTACGAGGCGGGCGGGGACCTGCGCGACTCGGTGCTGAAGATCCTCAACGTCCTGCCGCGCTCCCACCCGTTCACCACGGTCCGGGCCGCGGAGCTCAAGCGCTGGGCCGAGAGCCGCGACTACCAGCGGATCATGGACGGCCACTACCCGCGGCGCGAGGAGGACAAGGACGCCTCGGTCGGGGACTCCTTCCGGGAGTCCGCCTCGCACTACGCGGATACCGTGCGCACCAGCCAGGACCCTCTGATGAAGCTCGTGGGCGACATCGCGGGAGGCGCGGGCGACCTGGGCGGCAGGCTGCGGGACAGGTTCACCGGCGGCGCGTCGGGGGCCGCGAACGGCTCCGGCGCGGCGGGCCCGGGCGAGAAGGGGGAGTAGCGGGCCCCGGCACGCGGCCACCCCGGGAGGGGCGAGGCGGGCAGGACGGGCCAGCCCAGGCACCTGGCACCCGGCACCCGGCACCCGGCAGGGTCCCGCGGGAGACCGCCGGGCTTCCGGGGCGCGCACCGGACGGCGGGGCCCGCCGGTCGCCACGGGGGCGTCGGGCGGCGGCCCCGTCAGGGAGCGGCAGGGTCGGGCAGCGCCTCGGCGGACAGCGTTCCGCACAGGGCGACCGCGGGCGGGCCCGGCGCATAGGGGTCGGTTCCGGCGGGCCCCTCCCGCCCGGCACGCTCCCCGGCCAGCAGCGGACGGAGCACGGCGGTGGCGTCGGCGGCGCAGTCCTGGGGGCCCGCCTGTGTGTCGCCGGCCAGCACCTCGACCCTGCGCTGGCGGAGGTCGTCACGGTCCAGCCGGAAGTGGAGCTCGCGGCGGACGGTGAACAGGGACGCCTGCGCCCCGGGGGCGGCAGCCCCCTCGGCGGGTTCCAGGGCGTAGGCGAAGGTGTGGTCCGAGGTCACCTCCAGGGCTCCGGAGGAGCCCTCGCTGACCTGGAGGGCGCCCCTGACGCGGACCTCGCGGTCCGCGAGGGCCACCTGCTCGGGGTCGAAGCGGACGATCCACCCCGTCATGGCGTGCCTGCCGTCGGCGGCGGGGTCGGCGACAGCCCGGTCGAACTGGGCGAGCTGGTCGGGATGGAGCAGTGCCCTGACGGCACGGACCTCGCCCCCCGTGAGCACATCCGGATCGAGCGAGGAGGCGACGAGGTAGTCCTTGACGGTGGCCAGGGCGGCGGTGACCTGGGCCTCGGTGAAGTGGGCGGTCCGACGGACGGCGGGCATGGCCAGACCCTCCGCACCCGGCCGGTAGTCGGCGGCCGGGCCGTTGTCGAGGACCTGGCGGGGTGTCCCGCCGGGCACCTGTCCGCGCGGCGCCAGGGAGGTGAGGGTCATGCGCATGGCCTCGGCGGGCCGGACGGGGGCGGGCTGCTGCGGCTGGCGCAGGCCGAGATAGACGGCACCGGCGAAGGCGACGGCCACGAGCACGACGACGAGGAGCACTTGGCCGGAGCCGCCGCGCCGGACGGCGGGAAGGCTGCGCACGGCCCGCGCATGGTCGCCCATACGCTCGACGGCCGAGTACTCCTGGACACGGGCAGCCTGGACGAACGATTCGTCGAACACGACGGACCGGTACTCGTCGTCACCGCCCGGAAGCCCCTCGGGGCCTTCCTCCGGCGGGTCCCCGCGGCGGGCCATACCTTCAGGGTAGGTCTGGCAGGGGCACGATAAACGCTTCGCCGGACGGCATATCGCGGCGCTGTCCCCCCGGAGGCCGGGGGCGGGGCCGGCCGCACCCGTCGCCGAAGGCCCGGTCCGGCCGCCGGGAACTGCGGGGCCGGGCGCCCCGGGCGGAACCGGCCCCGCCCGGGGCGCCCCCGGCCTCGGGACGGCGAACAGGTCAGGTCGCGTAGGGCCGTACGGGGGTGGGCGCGGGGGGAACGGCCGCGGGGCCGCGTCCGCCGACGGTGGCACCCGTCGGCGAGGCGTCCACACCCGTCCTCGTCGGCTGCGGTATGCGGTCGTCCCGGTTGCCCGCGGCGGCGCCGCGGTAGACCGCGGCGAAGGCGAGGACGACCATGCCGACGCCCATCAGCAGGGCGAGAAGCCAGGCGACCGGCCGGTGCCACCGGGCGGTCCCCCGGTAGGGGCGCAGGGCGCCTCCGTGGCGCCCGTAGGGGCCGTCGGGCTCGTCCTCGCCGTCCGCCTGGTGACCGTCGCCTCCGGCGGGTCGGCTCCCGGGGGCGTCGTCCCGGGGGTCGGGGTGCAGCCCGGAGCGGGCGGCCGCATCGGCCTCGGCACGGGCCTGGGCGGCGGCGAGCAGCCGCTCGACGGCCGAGGGCTCGTGGAACGCGGCGGCCCGGACGAAGTCCTCGTCGAACTCCACGGCGGCGAAGTCCTGGTCCGCGCCCCCGCGGTCGTCGTCGGGCTCCCAGCCGTCCGGGAACGGCTTGCCCCCCACGTCGTCCGGCACGCTCTCAGAGTAGACCCGGGGGGCGGCTTCCGGCAGCGGGAGCGCGAAGTCCCCCCACCCGGGTGATACCCGGGCGGGGGGCGAAGGTCAGCGGGCGGCCGCCCGGATCAGCGGGTGTGGCCGTCGCCGGTGACGATGTACTTCGTGGAGGTGAGTTCGGGCAGCCCCATCGGCCCGCGGGCGTGCAGCTTCTGCGTGGAGATGCCGATCTCGGCGCCGAAGCCGAACTGGCCGCCGTCGGTGAAGCGCGTGGAGGCGTTGACGGCGACGGTGGTGGAGTCCACCAGTCGGGTGAAGCGCCGTGCCGCGGCCTGGGAGGTGGTGACGATCGCCTCCGTGTGACCGGAGGACCAGAGCCTGATGTGGGCCACGGCGGCGTCCAGGGAGTCGACGACGGCGGCGGCGATGTCGTAGGAGAGGTACTCGGTCTCCCAGTCCTCGGCGACCGCCGGCACGACGGTGGCCTTCGTCGCCTCGGCGTAGGAGACGACGCGCTCGTCGCCGTGGACGGTCACCCCGGCCTCGGCGAGGGCGTCGAGTGCGCGGGGCAGGAAGGCGTCGGCGACGTCCCGGTGGACCAGGAGGGTCTCCGCGGCGTTGCAGACGCTCGGGCGCTGGGCCTTGGAGTTGACGAGGATGTCGACCGCCATGTCGATGTCGGTGTCGGCGTCGACGTACACATGGCAGTTGCCGGTACCGGTCTCGATCACCGGGACGGTGGAACCCTCGACGACCGTGCGGATCAGCGAGGCACCGCCGCGCGGGATAAGGACGTCCACCATGCCGCGGGCGCGCATCAGCTCCGTCACCGAATCCCGGCTCTCGCCGGGGACCAGCTGCACGGCGTCGGCCGGGAGACCGGACCCGCCGACGGCGTCCCGGATGACCGCGACCAGGGCCGTGTTGGAGGAGTAGGCCGAGGAGGAGCCGCGCAGCAGCACGGCGTTGCCGGACTTCAGGCAGAGCGCGGCGCCGTCCACGGTCACGTTGGGCCGGGCCTCGTAGATGATGCCGACGACCCCGAGCGGCACCCGGACCTGGCGGAGGTCGATGCCGTTGGGCAGGGTCGAGCCCCGGACCACCTCGCCGACCGGGTCCGGCAGTGCGGCCACCTGGCGCACGTCGGCGGCGATGGCCCGCACGCGCTCGGGAGTGAGGGTGAGCCGGTCGATGACCGACTCGCTCGTGCCCGCGGCGCGGGCCCGCTCGACGTCCACCGCGTTGGCCTCGATGATCTCGGCCGTGCGCACCTCCAGGGCCTCGGCGATCGCCTGGAGCGCCTCGTCCTTGGCCGAGCGCGGCAGTGGCGCGAGGTCGGCGGCGGCGGCGCGGGCCCGGTGGGCGGCCTGGGCGACCGGGGACAGGTTGTCGTGGGGCGTGACCGAGGAGAGCGACGTCATACCCCGCAGGGTAGTGCGCCGCCGGTGCGGCACCGGCCCATGTCCCGGAGTGCGAGACGATATCTGGACATACGCACCACCTGGACATACGCACCACAAGGGCGACCGTGTCGGGCGCCGCCACCGGCTCCTCCACCGGCTCCTCCGCCGTCGCGCCGCCCCGCGGAGCGGCCGGTGCCGCGTCCGGGGCGCCGGGCCGGATCAGAAGGGGTGGACCCCCACCGGTGAGGCCGGAGGCGGCCCGTACCCCTCGGCGACCCGCTGGTGGTAGGTCTGCCGGTCGACGACCTCCAGGCCGACGATCTCCCAGGGGGGAAGCTGTGCCGTGGAGCGGTGCTCCCCCCACAGGCGCAGCGCCACGGCAGCCGCGTCGTGCAGGTCGCGCGCCTCCTCCCAGTAGCGGATCTCCGCGTGGTCGTTGGCGTAGCGGCTGGTGAGGAGGAACGGGTGGTCCCGCGCCAGTTGCTCCAGTCCTCGCCGCACCTCCTTCAGCGGCTCTTCCGGCCCGGAGACGCTGAGTGTGATGTGCCAGAGCCTGGACAGCGGCTGCTCCCGGGCGCCGCCGTGCTCCGCCGCCGGAGCCCCCGCCCCACCGGTGGCATCCAGGACGCTGGTCAGCGTCCGCTCCTCGCCTGCCGCCCGCCGGGCGAGGGAGGGCTTCCCGTTGGCGCGGGGCGTGTCCCCAGGGCGCGCTCGTCTCACCGGCCGCCTCCTGTTGCTGGTCGTTGCGGACCCGTGGATCCCTCGGGTCCGCAACAAAGTTGACCAGCCCACGGCAGGCGGTGGGGCCGTTTTGGTAAAGGTCTCTGCGGGAGGGCGGCACTTTCCGCCCTTTCGGGGCGGGTCAGGGCTCCAGGACGACGAGATCGTCCCTGTGTACGACTTCCCGCTCGTAGGCCGGGCCGAGTTCGCGGGCCAGGTCCCGCGTGGAGCGCCCCAGCAGCTGGGGGAGCTCCTTGGCGTCGAAGTTGACCAGCCCCCGCGCCACCGGCCGGCCCGTGGCGTCCCGCAGCTCCACCGGGTCCCCCGCGGTGAACTCCCCGTCCACCGCGGCGATCCCGGCGGGCAGCAGCGACTTCCTGAGCTCGACCACGGCCCGGACGGCCCCGTCGTCGAGGGTGAGCGCCCCCCTCGGGGTGGACGCGTGCGCCAGCCAGAGCAGCCGGTCGGCCGAGCGGCGTCCCGTGGCGTGGAAGAACGTGCCCGTGTCCCGGCCGGCGAGGGCGTCGGCCGCCCTGCTGGACGAGGTCAGCACGACCGGCACGCCCGCGGCGGCGGCGATCCGGGCCGCCTCCACCTTGGTCACCATGCCGCCGGTCCCCACACCGGCCTTGCCCGCGCTGCCGATCTGCACATGGGCGATGTCCTTGGGGCCCCGGACCTCCTCGATACGGGAGGTGCCGGCGCGGGACGGGTCGCCGTCGTACAGGCCGTCGACGTCCGAGAGGAGCACCAGCAGGTCGGCGCGGACGAGATGGGCGACGAGGGCCGCGAGCCGGTCGTTGTCACCGAAGCGGATCTCGTCCGTGGCAACGGTGTCGTTCTCGTTGACGACGGGCAGTGCGCCCATCGCCAGGAGCTGGTCCATGGTCCGGTAGGCGTTGCGGTAGTGGGCGCGCCGACTGGTGTCGTCGCCGGTCAGGAGCACCTGCCCGACCCGGACGCCGTAGCGGGCGAAGGAGGCCGTGTAGCGGGCGACCAGCAGCCCCTGCCCGACGCTGGCCGCCGCCTGCTGGCGGGCGAGGTCCTTGGGGCGGCGGGCGAGGCCGAGGGGGGCGAGGCCGGCGGCGATGGCGCCGGAGGAGACCAGCACGATCTCCTTCTCACCTCCGCTGCGCACCTTCGCGAGGACGTCGACGAGCGCGTCCACCCGATCCGCGTCGAGCCCCCCGGCGGCCGTGGTCAAGGACGAGGAACCGACCTTGACGACGATCCTCCGGGCCTGCGTCACCTGCTGTCTTGCCACTGTCACACGCCGAATCTATGTCAGGGCGGTGCCCGGGCGCGCGGCCGGTCCGTCCGCTGGACAGGCATCCGGCGCCGCGGCCCGCCCGTCGCGCCGCCACGAGCGGGGGAACACACGTACTACATGGCGGAGTTGTCCTGTTTTCTGCTGCACCATCGGGTGGACGGCCACGAGGGCGGCGGCCGGGCCCGCAGCGTCCCGCCCCCCGGCCGTTTCCTTCCTTGACTCGGGCTTCCACAAGAGACGGGGCACATGGTGTCGGTCAAAGTGAGTGTCGTCATCCCGGTGTACAACCCGGGCAAGTACCTCGACCCCTGCATCGCCTCGCTGCTCGGGCAGACACTGCCCCCGGGGGAGTTCGAGGCGCTCTTCGTGGACGACGGCTCGACGGACGGGACATCCGCGCGGCTGGACGAACTGGCCGAACAGCACTCCCACGTACGGGTGGTCCACATCCCGAACTCCGGCTGGGCGGGCAAGCCCCGCAACGTCGGGGTGGAGGAGGCGGTGGGCGAGTACGTGCAGTTCCTCGACCAGGACGACCGGCTGGCCCCGGACGCCCTCCGCCGTCTGTACGCGATGGGCCACCGCAACGGCTCGGACATCGTCATGGGCAAGGTCGCCAGCGACTTCCGCGGTGTGCCGCACGGGGTCTTCCGCAGGGACCGCGAGCGCTGCACCCTGCGCAACGCGCCGCTGTTCGACAGCCTCACGCCGCACAAGATGTTCCGGACCGCCTTCCTGCGCGAGCACGGCATCGCCTACCCGGAGGGCAAGCGCCGGCTGGAGGACCAGCTGTACATGATGCGGGCGTACATCCCGGCCCGGGTGGTCTCGATCCTCGGCTCGTACACCTGCTACCACTACTCCCGGCGGGACGACGGGAAGAACGCCGGCTCGGCCCGGCTCGTGCCCGCCGGCTACTACGGGAACCTCCGCGAGGTGCTCGACGTGGTGGTCGACGGGATCGAGCCGGGCCCGCTGAGGGACCGGGTGCTGCGGCGCTTCTACCGGGTGGAGATGCTGGGCCGGCTGAGCGAGCCGGCGGTCCTCACCTACGGGGGCGACTACCTGCGGGAGATGGTCGAGGCGGTGCGTCCGCTGGCGCGGGACTTCATGACGGACGCCGTGCACGAGGGCCTGGGGCCGATGCTCCGGATGAGGTCGGAGCTGCTGCGGGCGGGGGACGCCGAGGGGCTGGTGGCCCTCGCCCGGTTCGCCTCCGCGGTCAAGGGGGCGGTCCGCCTGGAGGATCTGGAGTGGCGGCCGGACGGGCGGATCGCGATCGGCCTCACCGCCCGCCTCGCCTGCGGCCCCGGCCGGGAGGCCCTGCCCCTGGTGCGCCGCGGCGGGCGGGTCCTGCTCGACCCGTCCCTGGCCGCCGCGCCGGAGGCCGACGCGCCGGAGGCCGACGCACACGCCCTGCCGGCGCCGATCGACGTCACCGACGATCTGGGCGCCTTCACGGCCGAGCTGTCGCTGCGCGACCGGGAGACCGCAGTCGAGTGGTACTGCCGCGCGACCTTCACCGCGGAGGTCGTGGACGGCGGCACCGCCCCGGAGGGGGCGGACGGCCGCTGCGAGGTGGTGCTCCGGGGAACCGGCGAGCTCGCGACCGAGGGCGGACGCTCGGGCCGGGGCAGTCTGCCCCGCGGCTTCTGGGACGCCTGGGTGACCGTCCGAGGGCTCGGCCTCGTACGGAAGGCGCGGGTGGGCGCCGACCGGGCGGGGCACGTGGACGAGCGCTGCCTGCCCGCGCTGCTCTCCGACGGTCCGCGCTCGGTGATCCCCTACTTCACCGATCCGCACGGCAACCTGACCCTCGACGTGGCGCGCCGAGGCAAGCGGACCGTGCCCCAGCTGCGGGGCCGCAGGGTGCAGCGGATGCCGGGGGCCCCGGTGGAACTGCGGCTCGACCTGTTCACCGCCTCCACCACCGGCTCCGGCACGGGGTGCGGCTCCGGGCAGCCCGAGCTGGCCCTGGCCAAGCCCGCGGAGGGGGACGGGATGGCGGAGCCCGTCGCGGTGCACACCTTCCCCGGCACTCTGCGGCCCCGGCTCGGGCGGGCCCATCTGACGGTGCCGCGCCAGGCGGCGGGGGCACCCGAGGGCAGCTGGCTGCTGTGCGTGCGGCTGGACGGACCGGGTGGGCCGCTGCTGCCGCTGTGCGGGGCGGAGGTGGACCGCGCCGGCAGGCTCCGGACGGACGGCACGCTGGCCTCCCCCGAACCGGCCGTGCTCCGCCGTCTGGCGTCCGAGCAGCGCCGTTCGGCGGCGAGGCAGGTGCTCAAGGCGGTGGCGGGGCCGGTGGTGCGGCGACTGCCCCCGGCGGGCCGGCGCAAGGCCCGCCGGCTCGCCGCGCGGGTCCTCGGCTGAGGTGCGGTGGTGCCCGGCCCCGCGGGCCGGGGCGGGCACCACCGGGGGGGGACGGGGAGAGGGAGGGAGGGCACCCGGCCGCCCGCAGGCTCCCCGCACGGCCGGACGAGCACCGGCGGTGCGGCCCTGCGGGGCCCAGGGTGCGACGACAGCGGTCGGAACGACAGCGAGGACGTGATCGGATGCGGCAGCTCTCCATCGCCGGGGCCTGGGCCCATGAGCCGAGGGTGTTCCGTGACACCCGCGGGAGCTTCCACGAGTGGTTCAGGGCGCCGGACTTCAGCGGCGCCGCCGCCCACCCGCTGAGTCTGGCGCAGGCCAACTGCTCGGTCTCCCGCCGCGGCACGCTGCGGGGCGTGCACTTCGCGGATGTGCCGCCCGGGCAGGGGAAGTACGTGTCGTGCGTCCGCGGCGCCGTCCTCGACGTCGTCGTGGACGTCCGGGTCGGCTCTCCGACCTACGGCCGCTGGGAGGCCGTCCGCCTGGACGACGCCGACCACCGCTGTCTGTACCTGGCAGAGGGGCTGGGGCACGCCTTCATGGCGCTCACGGACGACGCCACGGTGGTGTACCTGTGCTCCGAGGGCTACGCACCGGAGCGGGAGCGCGGCATCGACCCGCTGGACCCGCGACTCGGCATCGCCTGGCCGGCGGACGTCGAGCCTCTGCTCTCGGAGAAGGACGCCGCGGCGCCGGCCCTGTCCGAGGCGGAGCGGCGGGGTCTGCTGCCCGACTACGACGCCTGCGTGGCCCACTACCGGCGGCTCGGCGGGGCATGAGTCCGCCCCGGGGCCGCAGGCCCCGGGGCGCTCCGCCGCACGGCGGCCGGCCTCCCCCGGCGCACCCGCCGTCCCGGCGCACCGGAGGTGCGGACGTGGGGAGCCGCCGGGCGGCGGTCAGCCGGCCAGCCGGTCCAGGCTCCTGCGCACCGGCGCGAAGGCCGCCCGCCCCCTGCGCAGGGTGCGGGCCCTGACCAGTCCGGGCCAGAGGTCCGCCCCGAGCAGCGCCTCCGGGGCCACCGCGTTCTTCCGGGTGAGCACCTCCTCGGGGACGTCCTGGGGGTCGGGCGCGACGTACTCCTCGACGATCCGGTCGTAGGCGTCCGCGAGCACGGTGCTCCCCGGGTCCGCCCCGAACACGGCGACCACGCCCGTCGGAGCGGTGTCGACCTCCAGCACGACGAGGTCGGGGCGGAACCGGCGCAGCACCTGGACGACCTTGTAGACGTCACCGGTCCAGTACGTCGTATGGCGGTCCCGGGCAGCCTCGTCGACGTTTCGGGGGAGCATGTCGTCCAGGACGATCACACTGGACCAGCGGGAATGCCGCTCGATATTCATGAAATCACGCAATGCGAACTCGAACAGGTGCATTCCGTCGATGAAGGACAGCTCCAGCCGGGGCTGCTCTCCGAGAACCGCCATGGGGTCCCTGCGGGCGAGCGCACGGAAGGGATTGCGCCCGGTGCGCAGGTGCTGCAGCGGATCCCGGCGGGCGAAGAAGTCGTCGCTGGTCGACCGGACCAGGTGGACGTCGCAGCTCAGGCTGGTGACGATCCGGAACGCCGGGTCCACCGCCACCGACGGGACACGCGAAAGCGCCAGGCTGCGCCCGTCGTTGACCCCGATCTCACCATAGGTCCGGGGCTTGAGGACGCGGTGCAGACGACGCAGGAATTCGTGGCGGTCCACTGGGTCTTCCCTTTCCTGGGAACCAATTGTGTTGATTCCTGGCGAAGTTAGCGCGGCCGATATGGGAACGTAAACTTCTACCGCCGGGTAGCATGCCTTTCGCGGCTCTTTCCGCGTTCTGCGGCCACCAGGCAGGGGAACGCCTCTGCGAGTGCCGCACGCCAGTCGCGAAGAGGTTCGACCCCCGCCCTGCGCAGCCCCTCGTGGCCCAGCACGCTGTAGCCGGGCCGCGGCGCGGGGCGCGCGAAGGCGGCGCTGGTCGTGGGGCGCACCCGGCCGGGATCGGCGCCGAGCAACCGGAAGACCTCGCGGGTCAGCCCGTACCAGGTGGTCTCGCCGGAACTGGTGCCGTGGTGCACCCCGGGCGGCACGGTCCCGGCGAGCGCACCCCGGCCGAGCCTCAGCAGCAGATCGGCGAGATCGCGGCTCCAGGTGGGCTGGCCGTGCTGGTCGTCGACGACGTCCACGGTCTCCCGCTCGCCCTCCAGCCGGATCATGGTGCGGACGAAGTTCGCGCCGCCCGCACCGTAGAGCCACGCGGTGCGCACCACATGGCCGGTGCGGGGCAGCAGTTCCAGGACCGCGCGCTCCCCGGCCCGCTTGCCGCGCGCATAGGCGCCGCGCGGTGCCGTCGGGGCGTCCTCCGCGTAGGGCCGGCTCGCGTCGCCGGCGAAGACGTAGTCGGTGGACAGGTGCAGCAGGACCGCACCGGTCTCCCCGGCGGCCTCGGCCAGGTGGCGGGGGCCGGTGGCGTTGACCCGGTGTGCGGCCTCCTCCTGGCCCTCGGCGCCGTCGACGTCGCTCCAGGCGGCGCAGTTGACGACGGCCTCGGGACGGTGGCGGCGCAGCGCCCGGCGCACCGCGTCCGGGTCGGTGATGTCCAGGGCGGCACGGTCCAGTCCGACCGCCCCGATCCCCTGGGCGGCGAGGCGCCCGAGCACGTCCTGGGCGAGCATGCCGCCCGCGCCGGTGACCAGCCAGGTGCTCACAGCGCCGCCCGCCCCTTCAGCGGCTCCCACCAGTCGCGGTGGTCGCGGTACCACCGCACGGTCTCGGCCAGTCCGGTCGCGAAGTCGGTGCGGGGGGCGTAGCCGAGTTCCTCGCGGATCTTGGTGCAGTCCACCGAGTAGCGCCGGTCGTGGCCCTTGCGGTCGGGGACGTGCTCCACGGCGGTGTCCCAGTCGGCGCCGCAGGCGTCGAGGAGGAGGGCGGTGAGCTCCCGGTTGGAGAGCTCGGTGCCGCCGCCGATGTGGTAGACCTCCCCGGCGCGGCCCCCGGTGCGGACCAGCTCGACTCCCCGGACGTGGTCGTCGACGTGGAGCCAGTCGCGCACATGGCGGCCGTCCCCGTACAGGGGCACCTTCCCTCCGTCCAGGAGGCGGGTGATGAACAGGGGGATCATCTTCTCCGGGAAGTGGTGGTGCCCGTAGTTGTTGGAGCAGCGGGTGACGCGGACGTCGAGGCCGTGGGTGCGGTGGTAGGACAGGGCCACCAGGTCGCCGGAGGCCTTGGCCGCGGAGTAGGGGGAGTTCGGGGCCAGCGGCTGCTCCTCGGTCCAGGAGCCCTCGTCGACGGAGCCGTAGACCTCGTCGGTGGAGATCTGCACGAACACCGAGACGCCCGCCCGGTGCGCCGCGTCGACCAGGGTGTGGGTGCCGAGGACGTTGGTGCGGACGAACTCGGCGCCGTCGCCGATGGAGCGGTCCACATGGGACTCGGCCGCGAAGTGGACGACCTCCTCGTGCTCGGCCATGAGCTTGGCCACGAGGTCCGCGTCGCAGATGTCGCCCCGGACGAAGGTGTAGCGCCGGTCGTCCGCGACCGGGGCGAGGTTGGCCGGGTTGCCCGCGTAGGTCAGCTTGTCCAGCACGGTGACGCGGACGTCGCCGGGGCCGCCGGGACCGAGGAGCGTCCGGACGTAGTGGGAGCCGATGAAGCCGGCTCCGCCGGTCACGAGGATCCTGGTGGTCATGAGGAGATCTGCACCTTGCTGTGGTCGCCGAGGACGAGTCGGTGGGACGAGGGGTTGCGCGGGGCGGGTGTGACCTCGACGTCCCGCCCGATGAGGGAGGCCTCGACCCGGCGGACCCCGGTGATCGAGGCGCCGCGGAGCACGATCGAGTACTCGATCTCGCTGTCCTCGATGCGGCAGCCGTCCGCGACGGACGTGAAGGGCCCGACGTAGGAGTCCCGCACGAGGCTGCCCGCACCGATGACGGCGGGGCCGACGATCCTGCTGCCGACGATCCGCGCTCCCCGCTCCACGCGGACCCGGCCGATGATCTCGCTGGTGCCGTCGACGCTCCCCTCCTCGGCGGGCTCCACGGTCTCCAGCACCGAGCGGTTGACCTCCAGCATGTCGGTGACGTTCCCGGTGTCCTTCCAGTACCCGGCGATGGTGGTGGAGCGGACGTCGCACCGCTGGTCGATGAGCCACTGGATGGCGTGGGTGATCTCCAGCTCGCCGCGGCAGGAGGGCCGGACGGCCCGGACCGCCGCGTGCACGGCGGGGGTGAAGAGGTAGACGCCGACGAGTGCCAGATCGCTCTTGGGCTTCTCGGGCTTCTCCTCCAGTCCGACCACGCGGCCGGAGCCGTCGAGTTCGGCCACGCCGAAGGCGGTGGGGTCGGCCACCCTGGTCAGCAGGATCTGGGCGTCGGGCCGCTCCCGCCGGAAGGCGTCGACCAGGCCGCTGATGCCCCCCACGATGAAGTTGTCGCCCAGGTACATCACGAAGTCCTCGTCCGCGAGGAAGTCCCGGGCGATGCGCACCGCGTGGGCGAGGCCGAGGGGGCGTTCCTGGGGGATGTAGGTGACCCGGACGCCGAAGCGCGAGCCGTCGCCCACGGCCTCCTCGATCTCCGCCGCGGTCTCCCCGACGATGACCCCGACCTCGGTGATGCCCGCCTCCGCGATCGCCTCCAGGCCGTAGAAGAGCACGGGTTTGTTGGCGACGGGCACCAGCTGCTTGGCGGAGGTGTGGGTGATGGGCCGCAGTCGTGTGCCGGCCCCTCCGGAGAGTACGAGTGCCTTCACTGCCCCTGCCCAAGCGTCGGAAGAGTGGTCGTCCGGCGGTCATCGCCGCGGCGCCTCGATGTTACCTATGTCTCACTGTGCCCCGTTGCGTTCCCCGCTCCGAGGGGGGTGTCGTCGCTCGGGAGTGCGAGGCGCCAGGGCGGGCCGCGCCGCCGCGTGCAGGGAGGGCGGCGGCGCGGGCGGCGACGGCGGAGGACCGTCAGGCGACGGGCGTGTCGTCGAGCCCCGGGGCCTGCTCCGGGGCCGCCGCGCGCTGGAGCGCCCGGGCGTTGCGGGCCTCCGCGGCGCCCGCGAGCGCGGTGACGGCCGAGCGGAACCGCTCGATGGCCGGGGGTTCGTCGGGGCCGAGCAGGTACTGCTTCAGCTCCCGCCGCGCCTCGGCGAGCGGGTCGGAGGCGGGATCGGTGACGGCCCCGAGCAGCTGATCCAGTTCGACGGCGCTGTTCGACAGGACCACGCCGGCGCGCACGGCGGTGTTCTGGCGGGCGAACTCGGCCGGGCCGAGGCCCGCGGAGTCGGTCACGGCATAGGGCTTGCCGGTGGCGATGAAGTCGGACACCACGCTGGAGATGTCCGAGACCATGGCGTCGGACCGGTTGAAGCAGTCGTAGAGCCGGGGTTCGGTGACGACCCGGTGCTCCCACCAGCCGAAGGAGCGCCAGTAGGCGTCGTTCCACTGGTGCTCCAGGCGGGCGGTCTCCGCCGCGCACGGCGGGTCGGCCACCGCGTCGCGGGACTCCTCGGCCTCGTCGCGGCCGCCCGCGCGGATGCTCCCGGCGAGCTCGGCCAGGCGCGCCTCGACGCCCCGGAGCTCGGCGCGGGCGGCCTCCCGCTCGGCGGCGCTCCCGGCCGCCTCGCGGATCCACCGCGGTTCCCGGGCGCGTTCGGCGGCCGCCCGCTCGATCATCGCGAGGATCCGCCGGTGGGCGGCGGCGGCCCGTGGGTCGCGGGTGCCGGTGAAGGGGTGCGGCCGGTACAGCACGCGCACCGGCGAGGGCGAGTCCAGCAGCCGCCGCACGATGGCCTCGCCCGCGAGCATCAGCGAGGTGTTGCCCGGATTGTCGTCCCAGCCCTCCCAGGTGGGCGCGTAGAGCACGGTGGGGACGGAGCGGCGGGGGCCGCCCCGCCAGGGGCGGATGGGTGCCAGCTGCGGCCGGCCCACCTCGACGATGTCCTCGGCGCGCACGCCGACGTCGGCCAGTGCGTAGCGGTCGCGCCCGGCCCGGCCGGCGGTCCACACCTCGTCGTAGACCTTGCTGAACGGGTTGACGCTGGCGAGCTTGTCGCTGTCGCCGTGGCCGATGAAGACGTGCTTCATGGTCGGCACCCGCAGCATGTGGATGTTCTTGCCGACGTTGGCCGCGTACAGGGCCACCCGCACGGAGGTCAGGTCCAGGTTCATCAGGTGGACGCCGCCCGGCACGCACAGCACCGGGACGGAGGTGCGGGCGAGCTGGGGGACGAGGTTGCGCTCCCGCAGCACGATCAGGGGGCGGCCGCCGAGCTGCTCCAGGGTGTCCAGCCACATGTTGACCTGGTAGGCCGAGTCCTTGGAGCCGGAGAAGTAGAGCATCACGGTGGGCCGGTACCGGCGCAGCCAGGCGTCGACGCCCTCCAGCACCTTCTGCGGCGGGTCGGGCAGCCGGGAGGCGCGCAGCCGGGGCATCAGGGCGGCGAGGTAGGCGGTGGCGAGGGCCAGCGTCAGTCCGAGGCCCGCGTACGCGTAGGCGTCCTCCCCGGTCAGCAGGGCGGCGAGCACCCCGGCGAAGACGAAGACGTCGAGGTGGAGCATCTTCTGCCCGCTGCGGTGTATCAGGACCGGCGGCGGCGCGTCGGGGATGCGGATCCCGGACAGGTCGACGTTGCGCGTGACCACGGGCAGCCTGCGGCGCAGCCGCAGCAGGGTGACCATGGCCCCCTGGGGCGCCTGGAGGCCGTAGAAGGCGAGCAGGCAGGCGACGGTCGCATAGAAGACCGTGTCCTCGGCCCGCCCGACGCGGGCGAGCAGCAGGACCAGCAGGAGTTCGCGTACGAGGAATCTGATGGAAAGCCCGGCGCGGACCTTGCTGAGCCTGTTGATCAGATAACTGGACCGGTGGTGCAGAAACCAGTCGGCGGCATAGCTGATCGCAACGGCGAACGCGAAGAGCCAGACGCTCGGGATTATTGCCGCGAGCATGACGCTCGGGAAGGCGAGCGTCAGAAGAATCGCGGCGGCCAGCTCGGGCCCACTGCCCACGCGGGCCAGACGAATGGCTTTCGAGATCACGAGGAACCTGCTCCAGACGGTACCGTGTGCGCTTTTCTGAGAATTCCCTGGGAAGAAGCCGCGCGTGCCCGCCAAAGCACGGGGCCCCCGCAGCGTCCGCGGAGGCCCGGCGCGTCGACCCGGCGGCGGGCCTCAGCAGTCTTCATGGCGGTCGAGGACGGCGGCAAGGGCCTGTTCGAACCCGGAGGCCTCGCCGGCCCCGCGCGTCGGGTCCTGCTGGCGGACGTCGATCACATGACCGGTCAGCTCCGACAGCAGCACGTCCAGCGAGGTCCGTGCGACGGCCTCGGAGGAGAGCAGGGAGCCGGGGGGCTCGGCACCGAAGGCCCTGGTCCGCATCGGGGTGGCCGTCCGCTCCGGGTTCACGCAGTTCACCCGGATCCCGTCGGCCGCCCACTCGTCGGCGAGGGCCTGGGTGAGGTTGACCATGGCGGCCTTGGTCGAGGAGTACAGGCTGTACTCGGCGCGGCCGCGGGTGTAGCTGCTGGAGGTGTAGAGCAGCAGTTGGCCCCGGGTCTCGGCGAGGTACTTGTGCGCCGCGCGGGCGATCTGCACCGGGGCCAGGTAGTTGACGTCCAGCGCCTCCTGGATGGCGGCGGCGTCGGTCTCCGCGAGCTTGCCGATGCGCAGCACCCCGGCGGTGTTGATCACATGGTCGATCCGGCCGGTTTCCGCATAAGCCCTGGCCAGGGCCTCCTCCACGTGCTCGGGGTTCTCGACGTACGTGCCGGTGGTGGAGCGGCCCAGTGCGTACACCCGCGCGCCGTGGGACTCGGCGAGCGCCGCGATGTCCGCGCCGATCCCGTACGAGCCGCCGAAGACGACCAGGGTCCGGCCGTGCAGCAGCTCCCGGTAGGCGGCCTCGTCACCGGTGCCGGGGGCCGCGGTGGAGGCGAGCTGGAAGAGCTTGTCGGCGATGAAGACGTCGACGGGCTGGGTGACCTTCATGTTGTACTCGTCGCCCGCGACCACGTGGATGGGCACGTCCGGGAGGTACCGCAGGACCACCGAGCAGTCGTCGGTGGCCTGGAACTTCGGGTCCGAGGCCGCGATGCGGTAGGCCCGGCGGATCGTGGACAGCTTGAAGGCCTGCGGGGTCTGACCGCGCCGCAGCCGGGAGCGGTCCGGGACGTCGGTGATGAACTCGCCGTCCTCCCCGTGGGTGCGGGTGACGATGATGGTGTCCGCCGAGGGGATGGCCACGTCGACGGCCTGGTAGCGGTCGAGGGCGGCGACGCAGTCCTCGATCACGCGCTCGGAGAGCAGCGGCCGGACGGCGTCGTGGAACAGCACGTTGCGGTCCTCGCCCTCGGCCAGGCCCTCCCCCAGGGCGGCGATGGCGCGCTCGGTGGTCTCACTGCGGGTGGCGCCGCCCTCGATGACCGCGGAGACCTTGGCGAACCCCGCCTTGGCGATGATCTTCTCGACGTCCTCCACATAGCCCGGGGCCATCATCACCACGATGTCGTCGATGCACCCCGCACGCTCGAACACCGCCAGGGTGTGTTCGATGACGGCCTTTCCGGCGATCTTCAGCAGCTGCTTGGGAATGGACAGCCCCACACGCTGCCCGGTACCGCCGGCGAGGAGGACGGCCGTGTTTCGGGAAGTGACCAGATCTTGCACGGACGGCGGCACCAATCTCGTGGAGGCGGGGGAGCGAGCTGATGCTTGCATTTGTGTTTACCCTCCCGCAAGGCGTTGTCACTCCCCCGAAGATTCGAATAAAACCCCTACCTCCGAGTATTTCGAGGAAGGGCGTGACCGCATGGTGACGCTCGTGCGACGCCGGGCACCCACCACACCGGAATGAATCATTCCAGATCGAAACAAGAGATGGCTACATGTCCACCACGTTGAGTGCCAGATCGTTGGAGACCGTGTAATACACGTGCACGCGGACCTCCTTCACGGGCCTGCCGAGAAGCCGCTTCGCCCAGGCCCGCGCACGGCCGCCCTCCCGCCTCCTGGGCAGCACGGTCCGGGGGAAGACATAGACCTGCTTCTTCGCCACCACGTCGTCGAGGAGCCCCGCCATACGGATGCCGGGCCCCCCGGGAGCCCAGCGCACGTACAGGTCCCAGACGTCGTGGGGAGTGCTCTGGCGCGCGGCGGGCGCGGCCGAGGGGAACCGGAAGCGGAAGCCGTAGCGCCCCACCCGGGCACCCCGGAAGGCGAGCTCCTCCTCCGGCGCGCCGCGGCGGCGCAGCAGCAGCACGGGCCGGCCGGACGGCTCCGGCCCGCCGGCCCCGCCGAGCGCCCCGAAGAGGGCCCCCTCCACCGAGACCGCACCGCCGCCCGAGACACGGACCGAGGCGACCTCCGCGTGCACCGGCCGGTGCCAGGCCCGCAGCGCCAGGGCCCCGCCCCTGGCCTCGTCCTCGTAGGGCAGCAGGATCCGCACGCCCTCGCCCCCGAAGGGGCGCCGGGCGGCGTGCAGCGCACCGCGCTGGTCCACCACCCGGGCCGCCAGCCGGCGGCGGTATCCGCCGGGCAGCTCCGCATAGACGCTCCACACCCCCTCCGGCACGTCCTCCCCGGCCGGGACCCGGGCCGAGCCCGCCGCGTCGAAGGGGAAGGAGCGGACCTCGGTCCGGGCGCCGGTGCTGGCGCACAGCAGACGGGCCCCGGGGCCGAAGCCGGACGGCAGCGGGGCGAGGAGGTCGACCCGCAGGGAGCCGTCCTCGGCGACTGTGCAGTCGGCCGCGGGGGCGGCACCGCGCAGCGGCGCCCGCTCCCCGGCGCTCGCGGCGAGTTCGCCGAAGAGGGTCTCGTACTGCTTGGCGACCACCCCCGGGTCGAAGCGCCGTGCGTGGCGCAGGGCGGCGGCGCCCATGCCGCGCCGCAGGCCCTCGTCGTCGATCAGCCGCAGCAGCGCCCGGGCCACCGCCCCGGCGTCCCCCACGGGGACCAGCAGGCCGTCGACCCCGTCGCGCACGATCTCCCGGGGCCCGTAGTCGCAGTCGGTGCTCACCACCGGGACACCGCAGCGCATCGCCTCGACCAGGGTCATCCCGAAGGACTCGTGGCGGGAGGTGGAGACCGCGATGCAGCCCTTGGCCCACTCCGGTTCGATCGGCGAGCGCGGCCCCATCAGATGGACCGCGTTGTAGAGGCCGAGCGCGTCGATCTGCCGGCGCAGGTCCTCCCGCCGGTCGCCGGAGCCGTAGATGCGCAGGGTCCAGCCCGGCCGGGCGGCCGCCACCCGGGCGAACGCGTCGACCAGCACGTCGTACTGCTTCTCCGCGGACAGCCGCCCCGCCGCCACGACCGTCCTGCCGGTGCCGTCGGACGGGGGCACCACCGGCTCCGGCACACTGTTGGGGATGGCGAGCACCCGGGTGGCGGGCAGGGGCATCTTCTCCCGCCAGGCCCTCGCGTCCCCCTCGGAGACCGTGACGAAGGCGTCGACGGCGTCCAGGTGCTCGTACATCTCCTCCCGCAGCGCCGCCCTGTGGTGGTTGTGCGTCATGTGCTCCTGGCCGACGCGCACGGCGTCCGGCGGCGCGAACCGCGCCACGTAGGCGACCAGCCCGGGGCGGGTGCCGATCACGACGTCCGCGTCGGAGCCCGCGTAGTGCTCGCGGACGCGCTCGTCGGTCAGCCGGCTGTACTCCCGGTACCGCGCCTCCGCACGGGGGAAGACGCGGGCGGGCTCGGAGTACAGGGGGTCCGCCCGGTCCGCGCTGCCCTGGCGGGTGTCCACGAGGGGCACGACGCGCAGGCGGGGGTCGAGGGCGAAGGCCGCCTCGTCCCGGTGGCGGAGGACGGAGACGATCTCCACCTCGTGCCGGTCGGCCAGCTCCCCGGCGAGGTTCAGGGTGGTGCGGATCGTCCCGCCGATGCCGTAGACGGTGTGGATGAGGAAGGAGACCTTCATGGCGCTCAGCTCACTCCTGCCCGGGCGCGGGAAGCGTCCCGCACGTGTGCGCGGCGGGCGTGGCCTCGGCCTCCCCGGCGCCCGCACGACGGCCTCCCGGGCGTCGGCGGCCCCGGCGACCGCGCGCCCAGTATGCCCGAAAGGTCGCACCCTTCGGCTTCCCCGCCAGGCCCGTTCGGGTGAACGTACGCCGCCGCCCGCGCGACCGTGGACGGTGCGCGGGCGGCGGCGGAAGGGACGCCCCTCGGGCGTCGGAGGGAGGCGGCGCTCAGCCCCGGGGGCCGGGATGGCGCAGCCGCCACCCCTGCCAGGCGGACTCCACCATCCGCCGCACGTCGTGGCGGGCGGTCCATCCCAGCTCCCGGCGGATGAGGTCGGCCGAGGCCACCACCCTCGCCGGGTCGCCGGGGCGGCGGGGCGCGATCTCGGGCTCGGTGTCCACATGGCCGGTGACCTCGCAGATCAGCCGGATCATCTCGGCGACGGACACCCCCTCGCCGCGGCCGATGTTCAGCACCAGCTCGGCGGCGGGGTCCTCGGCGAGCCGGCCGGCCGCCGCCAGATGGGCGGAGGCGATGTCCTCGACATGGATGTAGTCGCGCACACAGGTGCCGTCGGGGGTGGCGTAGTCGTCGCCGAAGACGAGCGGCCGCTCACCCCCGTCCAGCCGCTCGAAGACCATGGGCACCAGGTTGGAGACCCCCGGGTCGCCCAGCTCCGGGGACACGGCTCCGGCCACGTTGAAGTAGCGGAGCGAGGCGGTCGCCATGCCGTGGGCGCGGCCCGTCGCCCGCACCAGCCACTCGCCCGCGCGCTTGGTCTCGCCGTACGGACTCATCGGGAGGCACTCGGTGCTCTCCGTCACCAGGTCGACATCGGGCATGCCGTAGACCGCGGCGGAGGACGAGAACAGGAAGCGGCGCACCCCGGCATCCGCGGCCGCCTCCAGCAGGGTCTGGAGACCGGTGACGTTCTCCCGGTAGTAGTGGAGCGGACGCTCCACGGACTCGCCGACCTGCTTCTTGCCGGCCACATGGACGATCCCGTCCACCGCGTGGTCGCGCAGCACCCGCGCCACCAGCTCCCCGTCCAGCACCGAACCGCGCTCCAGGGGAACGCCGGCGGGGAGCCGCGCCGGGTCGCCGGTGCTCAGGTCGTCGAGGACGACCACGCGCTCCCCGGCGTCGGCCATGGCCTTCACCACGTGCGAACCGATGTAGCCGGCACCGCCGGTGATCATCCACGTCATCGGGTCATTCTAGGAGGAGCCCGACCGGCCCGGGGCGGGGTGGGGGAAGCCACCGCGCTCTCCGGTGTCCTCCGGGGCCGGCGGCGAGCTGCGCGGAGGACCCGCCGAGCGCCTCCCCCGCACACCGGGCCCGGAACGCCGCAGTGCTCAGAAGGGCTCGAAGCCCTCGAACTCCCGCTGCGCCTCGTCGCGCTCCGCATCCCGGTCCCGGCGCCGCTGCGCCGCGGGCCGGGGGGCGTCGAAGCGGTGGTCCTCGCCCCGGCGGCCGAGCATCTCGGCCCCGGTCAGCATGGTCGGCTCCCAGTCGAAGACGACCGCGTCGTCCTCGGGGCCGATGGCGACGCCGTCGCCCGCCCGGGCGCCGGCCTTCATCAGCTCCTCCTCCACACCGAGCCGGGCGAGCCGGTCCGCGAGGTAGCCGACGGCCTCGTCGTTGTTGAAATCGGTCTGGCGGACCCAGCGCTCCGGCTTCTCGCCCCGGACCCGGTACAGGCCCTCGGCCTCGGCGGTGACCGTGAACCCGGCGTCGTCCACGGCCTTCGGCCGGATCACGATGCGGGTGGCCTCCTCGACGGGCTTGGCGGCACGTGCCTCGGCGACGATCTCGGCCAGCGCGAAGGACAGCTCCTTGAGCCCGTTGCGGGCCACCGCGGAGACGTCGATCACCCGGTAGCCGCGCTGCTCCAGGTCGGGGCGGATCAGGTCGGCGAGGTCCTGGCCGTCGGGGATGTCGACCTTGTTGAGGACGACGAGGCGCGGGCGGTCGTCGAGGCCGCCGTACTCGCGCAGTTCGGCCTCGATGGCGTCGAGGTCGGAGACGGGGTCGCGGTCGGACTCCAGGGTCGCCGTGTCGAGCACGTGCACGAGGACCGAGCAGCGCTCGACATGGCGCAGGAACTCCAGGCCCAGGCCGCGTCCCTGGCTGGCACCGGGGATGAGCCCCGGCACGTCGGCGATGGTGTAGACGGTCGACCCGGCGGTGACGACGCCCAGGTTCGGCACGAGGGTGGTGAAGGGGTAGTCCGCGATCTTCGGCTTGGCGGCGCTGAGCACCGAGATCAGCGAGGACTTGCCGGCACTCGGGTACCCCACCAGGGCCACGTCGGCGACGGTCTTCAGCTCCAGCACCACGTCGCCCGCCCGGCCGGGCTCGCCGAGCAGGGCGAAGCCGGGGGCCTTGCGCCGGGCCGAGGCGAGGGCGGCGTTGCCGAGACCGCCGCGACCGCCCTCGGCGGCGATGTAGGTGGTGCCCTGGCCGACCATGTCGGCCAGCACGTTGCCCCGCTTGTCCAGCACGACGGTGCCGTCGGGCACGGCCAGGACCAGGTCCTGGCCGTCCTTGCCGGAGCGGTTGCCGCCTTCGCCGGGCTTGCCGTTGGTCGCCTTGCGGTGGGGGCTGTGGTGGTAGTCGAGGAGGGTGGTGACCGACTGGTCCACGACCAGGATCACGTCCCCGCCGCGTCCGCCGTTCCCGCCGTCGGGCCCGCCGAGCGGCTTGAACTTCTCCCGGTGCACGGAGGCGCAGCCGTGGCCTCCGCTACCCGCGGCGACATGCAGCTCGACGCGGTCCACGAAGGTGGTCATGGGTGGTGCCTCCAGTGAGAACGATGGGTACTGCGCGACTGCGGATGGGACCGAGGGGTCCGTCTGTCTCTCTGTCTCTCAACACGCGAAAGGCGGACCCGCTTCCCTGCCGGGAAGTGAGGTCCGCCCCTCGTGGAGAACCGGTCAGGCGACCGGAACGATGTTCACGACCTTGCGGCCACGGGAGGTGCCGAACTCCACGGCACCGGGCAGGAGCGCGAACAGGGTGTCGTCGCCGCCACGGCCCACGCCCGCACCGGGGTGGAAGTGGGTGCCACGCTGACGGACCAGGATCTCACCGGCGCTGACGACCTGGCCGCCGAAGCGCTTCACGCCGAGCCGCTGAGCGTTGGAGTCGCGACCGTTCCGGGTGGACGATGCGCCCTTCTTGTGTGCCATCTCTCCTCAGTCCCTTACTTCGCAGCCGCGGGGATGCCGGTGACCTTGATCGCCGTGTACTGCTGACGGTGACCCTGGCGGCGGCGGTAGCCGGTCTTGTTCTTGTAGCGAAGGATGTCGATCTTCGCGCCCTTGTGGTGGTCCACGACCTCGGCCGTGACCTTGATACCGGCCAGCACCCACGGGTCGCTGGTCACGGCGTCGCCGTCGACAACGAGCAGGGTCGAGAGCTCGACCGTGTCGCCAACCTGGGCGGTGGAAATCTTGTCAACCTCAACGATGTCGCCGACAGCAACCTTGTGCTGGCGACCACCGCTGCGCACGATGGCGTACACGCGGATCTCTCTCTCGCTCGGAACGGAACCCCTGATGCCAGCCGCCCACACGGGCCGGGGCCCGATGATCCGGATGCGGACGAGCGGCCTCTCCCGGCCGAGCCGGGAGGGAGATGCTCAGGAGTGGACGTGTACAGGAAACACGCCGAGGGTCAAGGTTACGGACCGGCCTGCCGCCGGTCAAACCGGGTGCCGGGCCCGCCGTCGGGGGCGCTCCCGCGGGGGAACCGGAGGGCACGCCCGCCGCGGAGTGCGGCCCGGCCCGGGGACGCCGGTCAGGGAACGCCGGTCAGGGGACGCCGGCCGGGGCGGGGCCCCGCCCCGGCCTGCGCACGACGCACAGCCGTGCGGCCCGGCCCCGGTGACGGGGCCGGGCCGCACTCGGCGCCGCAGAAGCGGCCCGGTCACTCCTCGGACGCGCTGACCGACACCTCACCGGAAGGCGCCTGCGCGGCCGCCACCGTCTTCTTGGCGGCCTTCTTGGCGGTCGTCTTCTTCGCCGCCGCCTTCTTGGCCGTCGCCGCGGTCTTCTTCGCGGCGGTCTTCTTCGCGGTCGTCTTCGTGGCCGCGGCCTTCTTGGCGGTCGTCTTCTTCGCCGTCTTCCGCGCGGTCTTCTTGGCCGCGGGCGCGGCCTCCTCCGCCTCGGACCCGGACGCCGCTCCCTCGGGGGCGGGCTCGCCCTCCGCCCGGGGCGCGGACGAGACGACCACCACGGCTGCCTCCTCGCCGCCCGCGGGCGCACCCGCCGGGGCCGTGGCCTTGCGGGTCACACGGCGCCGGGCACGGACCGGAGCGGCGGGCGGCTCCTCCGCCGCGGGGGCTTCCGGTGCCGGGGACTCGGGATCCGCCGGGGACTCCGGCTCGGCAGGGGACTCCGGCTCCGCGACCGGCTCCACGACGGTCGTCTCCGACGGCGCGGGAGCGGCCGCGGGAGCGGACACGCTGCGCGTCGCCCTGCGGCGCCCGCGGCCCTTGGGGGCCGCCTCCTCGGCGGCCGGGGCCACCGGTTCCGGCGCGGGCGCCGCGACAGGCTCCTCCACCGGCGCCGGGGCAGCCTCGGCGACCGGCTCCGGGGCGCCCTCCGCCTTCGGCGCACCCGCCGGGGCCGTCGCCTTGCGGGTGGCCCGCCGGCGACCGCGCCCGCGGGAGGCAGCCGCCTCCGCCTCGGCCACGCTGCTGTAGAGCTCCTCGTCGGGACCGAACGCGGGCTCGGCGAGCGCCACCGGGGCGGCCGCCTCCGCGGCGACCTCCTCAGCGGTCTCGGCAGGCGCCCCGGCCGCGGTCTCCTGCTCATGGACGTGCTCGTGGTGCTCCGGGGCACCGCCGCGGCCGCGCTTCTTCGCGCGCTTGCCGCCGCCACCGCCACCGCTGCCGGCGGGCTGCTCCATGTGGACGATCACACCGCGCCCGTTGCAGTGGACACAGGTCTCGGAGAACGACTCCAGCAGCCCCTGGCCCACCCGCTTGCGGGTCATCTGCACCAGGCCCAGCGAGGTCACCTCGGCCACCTGGTGCTTGGTCCGGTCGCGGCCCAGGCACTCCAGCAGACGCCGCATCACCAGGTCGCGGTTGGACTCCAGAACCATGTCGATGAAGTCGACCACCACGATGCCTCCGAGGTCGCGCAGGCGCAGCTGGCGCACGATCTCCTCGGCCGCCTCCAGGTTGTTCCTGGTGACGGTCTCCTCCAGGTTGCCGCCCTGGCCGGTGAACTTCCCGGTGTTGACGTCGACGACCACCATGGCCTCGGTCTTGTCGATCACCAGGGAACCGCCGCTGGGCAGCCAGACCTTGCGGTCCAGCGCCTTCATCAGCTGCTCGTCGATCCGGTGGACGGCGAAGACGTCGCTCTCGCTGGTCCACCGCTGGAGGCGGTCGGCCAGGTCCGGGGCCACGTGCGAGACATAGCCGTGGATCGTCTCCCACGCCTCGTCGCCGCTGACGACGACCTTGGAGAAGTCCTCGTTGAAGATGTCACGGACGACCCGGACGGTCATGTCCGGCTCGCCGTAGAGCAGCGTGGGCGCGTTGCCGCTCTTGGCCTTCTTGCGGATGTCCTCCCACTGCGACTGGAGCCGCTCGACGTCACGGCGCAGCTCGTCCTCGCTGGCGCCCTCCGCGGCGGTGCGCACGATGACGCCCGCGTCCTCGGGGACGATCTTCTTGAGGATCGTCTTCAGCCGGGCGCGCTCGGTGTCGGGCAGCTTGCGGCTGATGCCCGTCATCGACCCCTCGGGCACATAGACCAGGTAGCGGCCGGGCAGGGAGACCTGGCTGGTCAGCCGCGCGCCCTTGTGCCCGATCGGGTCCTTGGTGACCTGGACGAGCACGGACTGGCCCGACTTGAGCGCGGCCTCGATCCGGCGCGGCCCGTTGGCCATGCCCAGGGCCTCGAAGTTGACCTCGCCCGCGTACAGGACCGCGTTGCGGCCCTTGCCGATGTCGACGAAGGCGGCCTCCATGGACGGCAGGACGTTCTGGACCTTGCCCAGGTAGACGTTGCCGACGTAGCTGGTGGCCTGCTCCTTGTTCACGTAGTGCTCGACGAGGACACCGTCCTCCATCACACCGATCTGGGTCCGCTCGCCGCTCTGGCGGACGACCATGACCCGCTCGACGGCCTCACGGCGCGCCAGGAACTCCGCCTCGGTGATGATCGGCACCCGGCGGCGGCCCTGCTCGCGGCCCTCGCGGCGGCGCTGCTTCTTCGCCTCCAGCCGGGTCGAGCCCTTGATCGACTGGACCTCGTCGCTCGGCTCGTCCTTCTTGCGCGGCTCGCGCACCTTGACGACCGTGCGCTCCGGGTCGTCGGAGGTGCCGTCGGCCTCCGCGGCGTCACCGCTGCGGCGGCGACGACGGCGGCGACGACGGCTGCCGGAGGTACCGGCGGCCGACGGCGTGGCGTCACCGGACTCCTCGCCCTCGTCCTCCTCGCCGTCCTCCTGGGAGTCCTCGACGGCCTCCTCCTCGGACGAGGTCTCGGCGGCCTCCTCGGCCTCGGCCTCCCCGCCGCGGCGGCGGCGGCGTCCGCCACGGCGACGGCGGCGGGACGGGCGGTCCTCGTAGTCGTCGCCCTCGTCACCCGCGGTGGCCTCGGCCTCCGCCTCGGCCTCGTTCCCGGGCTCCTCCTCGGCGGACCCGGCGACAGCAGCAGGGGCCTCGACCTGCTCCGCCGGCTCCCCCCGGCGGCGGCGACGGCGACGGCCGGGCTGCTCGGCGGCGGGCGCCTCGGCGACCGGCTGCTCCTCCGGCTCCTCCTCCTGCTGCACGGCGGCGGCAGCGGCGGCAGCGGCCGTCTCGGGGGTCTGGAACATCGGCTCGGCGAAGACCGGGGCCTGGAAGGTCGGCACGGCGGGCCGCGCGGCACGACGCCCGCGGGACTGCGCGGGGGCTGCCTCGCCGGACTGGGCGGTGAACTCGGGCGAGGCGGCGCGACGGCGCGCACGGCCCCGGGTCGCGGCCTTCTCCGCCGCCTGCACCTCGGCCTCCTCGGAGGCGATCTGCTCCACGGCGCTCTCCGGGAGGGCCTCACCGGTCTCCGCGGCGGACTCCACCGCCTCGGCCGGAGCGGCAGCGGCCTGCTTGCGCACCGCACGGCGACGCGCACGCGGCGCGGGCGCCTCCTCCACATCGGCCCCGGCCGTCTCGGCGGCCTCCACCGGCGCGACCGGCTCCTCCGCCTTCGGCGCACCCGCCGGAGCGGACGCACGGCGCCGTGCACGGCGCGGCGCGGCAGGCTCCTCCACCGCGGCCGGCTCCTCGGCGGTCTCTTCGGCGGCCTCCTCGGCGGCCTCCGCCACCGGCTCCTCCGCCTTCGGCGCACCCGCCGGAGCGGTGACCTTGCGGGTGGCCCGGCGCCGCGTACGCGGGGCGGGCGCCTCCTCCGCGACGGATTCCGCACCCGCCTCCGGGGCGGGCTCCTCACCGGTCTCCACGGCGGACTCCGCCACCTCGGCCGGAGCGGCGGCGGCCTGCTTGCGCACCGCACGGCGACGCGCACGCGGCGCGGGCGCCTCCTCCACATCGGCCCCTGCCGTCTCGGCGGCCTCCACCGGCGCGACCGGCTCCTCCGCCTTCGGCGCACCCGCCGGAGCGGTGGCCTTGCGGGTGGCCCGGCGCCGCGTACGCGGGGCGGGCGCCTCCTCCGGGGCCGGACCGGCCTCCGGGGCGGGCTCGGGCCGCGGCTCCGACGCCGTGCCGGCTGCCTCGGCCGCCCCCGCGGGCGGGCCCGCCGGGCGCGAGGCGGCCCTGCGGCGGCGGCGCGGCGGCAGGGTGTCGCTGGGACTGGCGCTGTCTTCGTACTGTGCGGATCCGGCGGTGCCGGACTCGTTCGGCTGTTCGAGCATGCGGGCGTTTCTCCCGTCGCGCTCCCGGGCGCCGCGCCTGGTCCGGTCCGGTGCGGTCCCGCGCACGGTGCGCGGTGCCGCCGTCCGGGGCGCGGGCGCCGCACGGGAGCTGATGTCTGGCTCGCCGGTTCCGTACGCCTTGTGCGCACGGCCTGGCGAAAGTCTCCTGTGTCCTCGCGCGGCCCGACCCAGGTGGCTCCCGAGTGCCAGAGCCGCGCTTCGACGACCGTCCCTACGCGGCGGGACCTTCCGGCGCCGTCGCTGAGGCGGTCCCGGCGGCCGTGGATGGAGCGGCCGGAGCTGCCTCGCGGTCGGGCGCGAGCGGGTCGGTCACCGTGCCGGACTCCTCGTCGAAGAGCCCCTGCGCCAGCCTGGTCACCGCTGCGGGGACCGGCGGCGCCAGGTCGGCCACAGCTCGGAGACCGGACAGGACGTCGTCGGGTCGCACGGCGGGTGTCGCGTGCCGAACGACCAGCCGCAGTATCGCACAAGGCCCGTCCACCGGCCTATCAGCCTGGGGACGAGCCGCGTCGAGCGCGGCCACGGCACCGCGGGCGTCGAAGGTCCGCATGCCGTTCTTCGTCTTCCGCCGGACCTCGACGGTCTCGGCGGCGAGGAAGGCGGCCACGGCCTTCTCGGCCTCCTCCAGCGGGACACCGTCCAGCCGCAGCTCCCACACCGAGGCGGTCAGCCGGTCGGCCAGTCCCGGGGTGCGGGCCTCCACGGCGTCGGTGACGTCCAGTCCGGACGGAAGTGACTCGTCGAGCAGGACACGGAGGGCACCGGGATCCCGGTGCTCGGTGAGCGCGATCTCCAGGTACTCGGCCTCGCTGCCCGTGCCGGTGGGAGCGGCATTGGCGTACGACACCTTCGGATGCGGGGTGAAGCCCGCCGAGTACGCCATGGGCACCTCGGCGCGCCGCAGCGCACGCTCGAAGGCGCGCTGGAAGTCACGGTGGCTGGTGAACCGGAGGCGGCCGCGCTTGGTGTAGCACAAGCGGATGCGCTGCACCGCAGGTGCAGGCGGCGGACCTTCGGGCTGTCGCTTGCCCAGGGGTTCTTCTCCTCGGTGCGGGGCGGACGCGTGAACGCACCGCCCACGGCGTGCGGGGCTCCCTCGGGGGCCGGCCGGCTCACCCCCGCTCGCGCAGGGAGATCTCGGTGCCGGCCACCGCGCCGGGAACGGTCTGTGGTGTTGTCTCCCCCCAGATTACGCGCCCGGCACGGCACACCGGGCACGGGCTCGACCGCGGCGGCCACGCGTCCGCACCCGGGAGGAGCCTGCCCGTGCTCCCGCGCACCGCGCCCCGAAGGGGCCGGCGCGGTCCGCCCGGCCGAGGCCGGGTGGGCCCCGGCCCTCCCCCTGACGGCACAGCCGCCGGCCGCGGCTACTTCTTGACCGTGAGCGGGAGCAGCTTCTTGCCCGTGGGGCCGATTTGAATGGCCGTGTCCATCTGAGGGCACACCCCGCAGTCGAAGCACGGCGTCCAGCGGCAGTCCTCGACCTCGGTCTCGTCCAGGGCGTCCTGCCAGTCCTCCCAGAGCCAGTCCTTGTCGAGGCCGGAGTCCAGGTGGTCCCAGGGCAGGACCTCCTCGTAGGTGCGCTCGCGGGTCGTGTACCAGTCGATGTCGATGCCGAACTCCGGCAGTGCCTTGCCCGCGCAGCTCATCCACCGGTCGTACGAGAAGTGCTCGCGCCAGCCGTCGAAGCGGCCGCCGTCCTCGTACACGGCCCGGATGACGGCGCCGACGCGGCGGTCGCCGCGGGAGAGCAGCCCCTCGACGATGCCGGGCTTGCCGTCGTGGTAGCGGAAGCCGATCGAGCGGCCGTACTTCTTGTCGCCGCGGATCCGGTCGCGCAGCTTCTCCAGGCGCGCGTCCGTCCCTTCCGCCGAGAGCTGCGGCGCCCACTGGAAGGGGGTGTGGGGCTTGGGCACGAACCCGCCGATGGACACCGTGCAGCGGATGTCGTTGGAGCCGGAGACCTCGCGGCCCTTCTGGATCACGTTCATCGCCATGTCGGCGATCTGCAGGACGTCCTCGTCGGTCTCGGTGGGAAGGCCGCACATGAAGTACAGCTTCACCTGGCGCCAGCCGTTGCCGTAGGCGGTGGCGACCGTGCGGATCAGGTCCTCCTCGGAGACCATCTTGTTGATGACCTTGCGCATCCGCTCGGAGCCGCCCTCGGGGGCGAAGGTCAGGCCCGAGCGGCGGCCGTTGCGGGTGAGTTCGTTGGCCAGGTCCACGTTGAAGGCGTCGACCCGGGTCGAGGGGAGGGACAGGCCGATCTTGTCCTCCTCGTAGCGGTCCGCCAGGCCCTTGGCGACCTCGCCGATCTCGGAGTGGTCGGCGGAGGACAGCGAGAGCAGGCCGACCTCCTCGAAGCCGGTCGCCTTCAGGCCCTTGTCCACCATCTCGCCGATGCCGGTGATGCTCCGTTCCCGCACGGGGCGCGTGATCATGCCGGCCTGGCAGAAGCGGCAGCCGCGGGTGCAGCCGCGGAAGATCTCGACGGACATCCGCTCGTGGACGGTCTCGGCGAGGGGGACGAGGGGCTGCTTGGGGTAGGGCCACTCGTCGAGGTCCATCACCGTGTGCTTGGAGACGCGCCACGGCACACCCGAGCGGTTGGGGACCACGCGGCCGATGCGGCCGTCGGGCAGGTACTCCACGTCGTAGAAGGCGGGGATGTACACGTTGCCGGTCCTGGCGAGGCGGAAGAGGACCTCCTCGCGGCCTCCGGGCCGCCCTTCGGCCTTCCAGGCACGGATGATCTCGGTCATGTCGAGCACGGCCTGCTCGCCGTCGCCGATGATCGCCGCGTCGATGAAGTCGGCGATGGGCTCGGGGTTGAAGGCGGCGTGTCCGCCGGCGAGCACGATCGGGTCGTCGAGGGTGCGGTCCTTCGACTCCAGCGGGATGCCGGCCAGGTCGAGGGCGGTGAGCATGTTGGTGTAGCCGAGTTCCGTGGAGAAGCTCAGGCCGAGGACGTCGAAGGCCCGCACGGGGCGGTGCGAGTCCACGGTGAACTGCGGCACCCGGTGCTCGCGCATCAGCTCCTCGAGGTCCGGCCAGACGCTGTAGGTGCGCTCGGCGAGGACGCCGTCGCGCTCGTTCAGCACCTCGTAGAGGATCATGACGCCCTGGTTGGGCAGCCCGACCTCGTAGGCGTCGGGGTACATGAGGGCCCAGCGGACGTCGCAGGACTCCCACGGCTTGACGGTGGAGTTCAGCTCACCGCCGACGTACTGAATGGGCTTCTGCACATGCGGGAGCAGAGCTTCGAGCTGTGGGAAGACCGACTCGGCAGACATCAGGAACCTTCGTGGAGCTGGCGGGGGCGACTCTCAAGCGTAGCGCGGCCCGAAGGGCCCGCCGTACGCCTCCCGGCGAGGGCCCGGGCGGCCCCGCGCGGGGTGCCGGGCGGGCGCTCACGGCGGGGCTGCCCGGGTCCGCGGGGCGGATGGTCGCGGCGGGCTGCCCGGTCCGCGGGGGGCGGGTGGTCGCGGGCGGCAGGCCCGGGGGTCAGGAGCGCAGGGCCGCCCTCAGACCGGGGTCCGCGGCGCGGCTCCACACCTCGGGCAGTTCGGTCTCCCGCGCGGCGGCGCGGGCCTCCTCGTGCCCGTAGAGCAGTCCCCAGGTGAAGGAGGGCTCCCCCGCGCCGTTCGCCGCGACGGCGAGTTCGCGGACGGTGTCGCGGGCGACGACGCTGTCCTGGTGGTCGCCGAGGACCTTCTGGACGGCCTTCATGCGCTTGGCGAAGCGGCGTGCGGGCCTGCCGAGGGCCGGTGTCGCGGCCTCGGCCGCGTAGCGGGCGCGCTTGGCCGCCTTGCGGGCCTCGTGGAGGGCGGTGTCCCGCTCGGTGGACGGGGTCAGGCCGAGGGCCTGCTCCACCCGATCCGCCGTGCGGCCGTACTCGCGCAGCACGGCGTCGGGGAGGGCCGCCTCGGGGTCGGTGCGCGCCGCCTTGCGCAGCGGGGGGTCGGCGAGCAGGGTGTCGAGGGCGTCGAGGAGCCTCAGGTAGCGCTCGCTGTCGAGGGCGGCGAGGGCGGTCGTCCGGGTGTCGGTGCCGCCGGAGACGGCCCAGGCGGTGAGGCGGGCCTCGACGGGGCCGAGCACCAGGGTGCCGGGGAGTTCGGCGACACGGGCGCGCAGGCGGTGGGCGAGCACTTCCTGGTCGCGGGCGGCGCCGAGTTCGCCGGCGAGCCATTTCAGTTCGTCGACGAGCGGGCGGGTGGCCTCCCGGTCGAGGATCTTCCGGTAGGTCCGCAGGGCGCTGCGCAGTCTGCGGGTGGCGACCCGCATCTGGTGGACGGCGTCGGGGAGGTCGCGGCGGACGCCGGGGTCGTGGGAGAGCAGGGCCTCGGCCTGCTCGTGGAGGTAGGCGAGGACGTGGTCGCCCGCGGTGCGCGGGGTGCCGGGCCGGGGGGACGGGGCGGGGGCGGCGCCGGTCTCGGCGAGGGCGCGGGCGAGTTTGGAGGGTGCGGCCGCCCGGTGGAGTCCGGCTTTGCGCAGGCGCTTGTCGACGGCATCGAGGAGTGCGGGGTCGGTGTCCTGGGCGAGTTCGACCTCGATCTCGTCCCACTGGGCGGTCGCCCGGCGGCCGTGCAGCCGTTCGGCGACGACGGTGTCGCGGCTGAGCTCGGCGAGTTCGGTGCCGTCCTCGTCGAGCAGTCGGTGGACGTCGCGGGAGGAGAGCAGCCGGACGACGGGGACGAGGTCGGCCCCGCGGGTCCGGGAGCGGACCAGGTCGGCCAGTTCCCCCGGGAGGAGGTCGGTGGGGTCGGTGGTGATCTCGTCGCGGACGCCGGGGGCGACGGGGAGCTTGAGGTGCCATCCGGGGTCCGCTCCCCCGGTTCTGCGGCGCAGGGTGATGCCGGAGGCGGCGAGGCGGAGGTCGGGCGTGTCGTGGTAGACGGCGTCCAGCTCGGTGGTCGCCGCCTCCTCGGTCCGGGCGATACCGGCCTTGGTGAGGTCCGGGAGCCGGAGGCCGGGGGTGGCTTCGTACTTCCGCTCGATCTCGCGCTTGGTGTCCGCCATGCCCCGAATCTAGTCCCCCGAGGGGCGGCGCGGGAGTGCGCGCCGCCCGTCCGGGGTCAGGCGCTTATGGGTTTCTGCACCCGGATCGACTGGAGCAGTCCGACCGCTATCCAGACGGCGAACATCGAGGTGCCTCCGTAGGAGACGAAGGGCAGCGGCAGCCCGGCGACGGGCATGATCCCCATGGCCATGCCGATGTTCTCGAAGGACTGGAAGGCGAACCAGGCGATGATGCCGGCGGCGACGATGGTGCCGTAGAGCTCGGTGGTCTCGCGGGCGATGCGGCAGGCGCGCCACATCACGACGCCGAGGAGGAAGAGGATGAGGCCGGCTCCGACGAAGCCGAGTTCCTCGCCGGCGACGGTGAAGATGAAGTCGGTCTGCTGTTCGGGGACGAACTGGCCGGTGGTCTGGGCGCCGTTGAAGAGGCCGGCGCCGTAGAGGCCGCCGGAGCCGATGGCGATGCGCGCCTGGTTGGTGTTGTAGCCGACGCCGGAGGGGTCGAGTTCCGGGTTGGCGAAGGCGGCGAAGCGGTTGATCTGGTACTCGTCGAGCAGTCCGAGCACGGCGACCAGCACCGCGCCGCCGACGCCGGTGCCGATGAGTCCGAGGATCCACCGGTTGGAGGCGCCGGAGGCGAGCAGGACGCCCAGCACGATGACGGCCATGACCATGACCGAGCCGAGGTCGGGCATGAGCATGACGATGCCCATGGGGAGTGCGGCGAAGGCGAGGGACTTGGCGACGGTGCGGTGGTCGGGGTGCAGCTGGTCGCCGGCGTCGACCCGTGCGGCGAGCATCATCGCCATGCTGAGGATGATGGTGACCTTGGTGAACTCGGAGGGCTGGAGCGACAGCCCCCCGATGACCAGCCAGGCGTGGGCGCCGTTGATGGTGGCGCCGAGCGGGGTGAGCACCAGCAGGACCAGCACCACGGAGAGTCCGTAGAGCACGGGGACGGCGCCGCGCAGGGTCCGGTGGCCCAGCCACACGGTGGCGATCATGAGCACGAGGCCGATGCCGAGGTTGAGGCTGTGCCGCATGAGGAAGTGGTAGGGGTCGCCGTTGTTCAGCTCGGTGCGGCCGCGTGTGGCGGACCAGACGAGCAGGCTGCCGAGGCACGAGAGTGCGAGAGCCGAGAGCAGCAGCGGCCAGTCGAGCCGGCGGACGACGGAGTCCCGTGCGCTGAGCCGGGCCCACAGGCCGCCGCGCTCGGGGCCGTATCCGGAGACGGAGAACCCGCCTGCGCCTGTCATGTCCTAGTCCCTCCGTGCGGGCGGTCCCGCAAGCACTTCGGTGCCCGTCCCGTCCTTCGGCGCGGGGGGTACATAGGGCCTGATCTCGGGTGCGTCGATCGTTCCGTCCGGTGAGATCTTCGGCAGTCCCTTCTGCGGGGCGGGCAGCAGGGCCCGCTTGAGGTCCTGGTTGCCCTGCTCGTCCAGGCCGTACATGGCCTCGTAGATGTTGCGGACCGCCGGTCCGGAGGCGCCGGAGCCGGTGCCTCCCTGGGAGATCGTCATCACGATGGTGTAGTCGTCGGTGTAGGTCGCGAACCACGAGGTGGTCTGCTTGCCGTAGACCTGGGCGGTGCCGGTCTTGGCGCGCATGGGGATCTTGTCCTGGGGCCAGCCGCCGAAGCGCCAGGAGGCGGTGCCGCCGGGGCCGACGACGGAGAGCAGGCCCTTGTCGAGGTCCGCGATGGTCTTCTTCCCTATCGGCAGCCTGCCGTGGGAGGTGGGCGGGATCTCGGTGATCTTCTTGCCGTCGGGGCTGATGACCGCCTTGCCGATGGTGGGGTCGTAGAGCGTGCCGCCGTTGCTGATGGCGGCGTAGGCGGTGGCCATCTGGATGGGGGTGACGAGGATGTCGCCCTGCCCGATGGAGAAGTTGATGCTGTCACCGGCCTTCAGCTGGTTGCCCTCCAGGCAGTTCTCGTAGGCGATCTGCTCGACGTAGGTGCCGCCCTTCTTGCCCTGCTTGCACCAGGCGTCCTTGTTGGCCGTCCAGAAGTCCTTCTTCCACTGGCGGTCCGGGATGCGGCCGGTGACCTCGTTGGGCAGGTCGATGCCGGTCTCGGAACCGAGCCCGAAGTCGTGGGCGGTCCGGTAGAACCAGTCGTGGGCGTCCTTCTTCGGCTTGATGCCGCCGTCGCGCTTCCACTCCTGGTGGCCGAGGGCGTAGAAAACGGTGTTGCAGGAGAACTTCAGGGCCTCGCCGAGGGTGATCGGGCCGTGGCCCTGGGACTCGAAGTTGGCGAAGCTGCGGCTGCCGAGGCTGTAGGAGCTGCTGCAGTTGTAGCGGTCGTTGAAGTCGTGGCCGGCCCGGACGGCGGCGCTGGCCGACACCACCTTGAAGATGGAGCCGGGTGCCGCCTGGCCCTGGATGGCGCGGTTGAGCAGGGGGTAGTTGGAGTCCTTGCCGGTGAGCTTCGCGTAGTCCTTGGCGGAGATGCCGCCGACCCAGGAGTTGGGGTCGTAGTCCGGCTGGGAGGCCATGGCGATGACGCGGCCGGTCCTGGACTCCATCACCACGACGGCACCGGCGTCGGCCTCGTACGGGCGGCCCGTGATCTTGTCGACCTGCGTGCGGGCGGTCTTCATCGCCTCGTGGAGCTCGGCCTCGGCGACGGCCTGGACGCGGGCGTCGATGCTGGTCACCAGGTTGGAGCCGGGGACTCCCGGGTCGGACTCGGACTCCCCCATGACCCGGCCGAGCTTGTCGACCTCGTAGGAGGTGACACCGGCCTGGCCGCGCAGCTCCTTGTCGTAGGTGCGCTCCAGGCCGGAGCGGCCGACCTGGTCGGAGCGCAGATAGGGCGAGTCGGTGTCCTTGGCCTTCTGGATCTCCTCGTCGGTGACGGGCGAGAGGTAGCCCAGCACCTGGGAGGTGCGGGCGTCGACGGGGGCGGGGTAGCGGCGCACGGCGGTGGGCTCGGCGGTGATGCCGGGGAAGTCCTCGGAGCGCTCGCGGATCTGCAGGGCCTGCTGGGTGGTGGCCTCGTCGGTGACGGGGATCGGCTGGTAGGGGGAGCCGTTCCAGCAGGGCTGGGGGGTCTCGGCGTTGCAGAGCCGGACCTTGTCCATGACCTCCTTCGGCTCCATGCCGAGGACCCCCGCGAGGCGGGTGAGGACGGCCTCTCCGTCGTCCTTCATCTTCATCAGCTCGGTGCGGGAGGCGGAGACCACGAGACGGGTCTCGTTGTCGGCCAGCGGCACACCGCGGGCGTCGAGGATGGCGCCGCGGACGGCGGGCTGGACGACCCTCTGCACATGGTTGCCGTTGGCCTCGTCGGCGTACTCGTCGCCGTTGCGGATCTGGAGGTACCAGAGCCGGCCCCCGAGGGTCAGCAGGAGGGAGACGACGAGGACCTGGATGATGACGAGCCGGGTCTGGACCCTGGGGGTCCGCCCGGTCTCCGGGATGTTGCTCACGCTGCTGCCCCCTCGGTCACAGTCGCTTGACGCCCTTGATGCGGCCCGCCCTGGACGCCCGGGTCCTGGCGGCCTTGATCCTCAGCCCGCTGCGCTGGGCGCCGATCCGCAGGCCGGTCCCGGAGGACAGCCAGCCGGAGGCCACGTCGGAGCCGGTGGAGCCCTGCCCCTCGGCGAGCGGGTCGTTGTCGCTGCGTCTGGCCAGCCACATGATCAGCGGCACGGTGAAGGGTGCGAGGAGCAGGTCGTAGACGGCGGCGGTGAACAGCAGGCCGCCGAGCCCGACGTGCCGGGCCGCGGTGTCGCCGACGAGCGCTCCGACGCCCGCGTACAGCAGGGTGGAGCCCACGGCCGCGGCGACGACCACGAGCATGGGCCCGGCCGCCGAGCGGAGGGGCTGGCCGTTCTCCGGCCGGACCAGGCCGGCCAGGTAGCCGATCACGCAGAGCACCAGGGCGTAGCGTCCGGCGGCGTGGTCGGCGGGCGGGGCGAGGTCGGCGAGCAGGCCCGCCCCGAAGCCGATGAAGGCTCCGGCGACGTGGCCGTAGACCATCGCCAGCCCGAGGACGGTGAGCAGCAGCAGGTCGGGGACGGCTCCGGGCAGCTGGAGGCGGGCCAGGACGGTGACCTGGACGACGAGCGCGACCACGACCAGGGTCGTGGAGAGCAGCATCCGGTTGAAGCGCATGGGTCGGATCAGCTCCTACTACTCGTCGTCCTGGCCGTCGGGGGCGGTGCCCCCGGGCGGATCGGCGCCGGTGTCACCGGGCGCCTCCCCGTCGGCGGGGGGTTGCTCCGTGCCGCCGGGCAGCCGCCGCTCGGCGGCGCCCTGCGGCAGCTCGCCCTGCTCCTGTGCGCCGCCTTCGAGGGTGCCGTCGGCCCCCGGGGTGACGGTCACGGTGACGGTGGGCGTCGGCCTGGGCTTCGCGGGCTTGGGGGGCAGGACCATGTCGCGGGGGTCGGTGTCCGGTGCCTGGACGACCACGCCGACGATGTCGAGCTTGCTGAACGAGGCGTACGGGCGGACGTAGACGTTGCGGGTGAGGGCTCCGCCGGAGGGGTCGACGCGGACGACCTCGCCGACCGGGACGCCCGGGACGAAGGGCTTGTTCGCCTGCGAGCCGAAGGTGACCAGCCGGTCGCCCTTCTTGACCTTGGCCTTGCCGTTGAGCATCTGGACCAGCAGCGGCCGGTCCCCCTGGCCGGTGGCGAAGCCGAGCTCGCTGGTCTTCTCCATGCGGGTGCCGACGGTGAAGTCGGGGTCGTTGGCGAGCAGCACGGTGGAGGTACGCGGGCCGACGGTGGTGACCCGGCCCACGAGCCCGTCGCCGTTGAGGACGGTCATGTCCCGGCGGATGCCGTCGTCGGAGCCGATGTCGATGGTGACGGTCCAGGAGAAGCCCTGGGCCGCTCCTATGGCGACGACCTCGGCTCCCTTGACGCCGTACTGGCCGGTTGCCGCGGTGCGGATCAGCCCGTCGAGTTCGCGGAGCCTGCTGCGGTTGCGGTCGTCGCTGCCGAGGCGCTGCTTCAGTTCCGCGTTCTGCCGCTCCAGCTCGCTGATGCGGTCGTGGCGCTCGCCGGAGTCGCGGACGGCCCCGATGGCGTTGCCGATCGGGTCGACCGCGGCCGCCACCCCGCTCTCGACGGGTCCGAAGACGGTGGCCGCCGCCTGCCGGGCTCCGTCGACCGGGGACTCCTCGCCGCCGCGGATGTCCACCGTGATCAGCGCGAACGCGATGGCGATCAGCAGCACCAGGAGCAGCCGGCTCTCTCGTGTGTCCCTCACGTGCGGCGGCCGTGCCTTCCTCGTCGGTATGGAGTGTCGGTGGTGCAGACGGTGCGGCGGGCCGGCCGGGAGCGGGTCGCCCCCGGTCGGGTCCGCTGCCCCGTACGGCGGAGGGTGCGCCCCGGGGGGCGCACCGTGACGCCTAACGACGCGGCTGTGCGTCCAGTACCTGCTGGAGCGCCTCGAACTCCTCCACGCACTTCCCGGAGCCGAGGGCCACGGAGTCGAGGGGGTCCTCGGCGATGTGGATCGGCATGCCGGTCTCGCGGCGCAGGCGCTCGTCGAGGCCCCGCAGCAGCGCCCCGCCGCCGGTGAGGACGATCCCGCGGTCCATGACGTCGCCGGAGAGCTCGGGCGGGCACTTGTCGAGCGTCGTCTTCACGGCGTCGACGATGGCGTTGACGGGCTCCTCGATGGCCTTGCGGACCTCGGCCGCCGAGATGACGACCGTCTTGGGCAGCCCGGAGACCAGGTCACGCCCGCGGATCTCGGTGTGCTCGTCCTTGTCCAGCTCGTACGCGGACCCGATGGTGATCTTGATGCTCTCGGCGGTGCGCTCACCGAGGAGGAGCGAGTACTCCTTCTTGATGTGCTGGATGATCGCGTTGTCGAGTTCGTCGCCGGCCACCCGGATGGACTGTGCCGTGACGATTCCTCCGAGGGAGATCACGGCGACCTCGGTGGTTCCGCCGCCGATGTCGACGACCATGTTGCCGGTGGCCTCGTGGACGGGCAGCCCGGAGCCGATGGCGGCGGCCATGGGCTCCTCGATGATGTGCACCTGGCGTGCGCCCGCCTGGGTGGACGCCTCGATGACGGCACGGCGCTCGACACCGGTGATACCGGAGGGGACGCAGACCACGACCCGCGGCCGGGCGAGGTAGCGACGCTTGTGGATCTTGAGGATGAAGTAGCGGAGCATCCGCTCGGTGATCTCGAAGTCGGCGATCACGCCGTCCTTCAGAGGCCGGACGGCGACGATATTGCCGGGCGTCCGGCCGATCATCTTCTTCGCTTCGGCTCCGACCGCGAGAATGCCGCCCGTGTTGGTGTTGATCGCGACGACGGACGGCTCGTTGAGAACGATCCCCCGGCCTCTGACGTACACCAGCGTGTTGGCGGTCCCGAGGTCGACAGCCATGTCACGGCCGATGAACGACATGTTGTTCCCCATGAGGATGCGTCTGGCCTTCCCAAATCGAGCGTTGATGGCTAATCAGGATGGCGAGGTGGGTGCTGTGGCGTGGAGGCTTACATCGTAGTGCCGTGGGCACGGACACTGCGCGCTGGTCCACCTCTGTATGTGGTGACGATGCTTTGTAGCCATGCGTTCCCGCAATACCCGTGCGTAGACCTGGGGCGACCGAAATTCCTTCGGTCGCCCCAAGTCAAGACCTCTGTATGGCTGATGCTTTGTCAGGAATTCACCGACGCGGCGGGCCTCAGAGTTCCGGGAAGAACAGCTTCAGTTCCCGTACGGCGGACTCCTCGGAGTCCGAGGCGTGGATCAGGTTCTCCCGGACGATGGTGCCGTAGTCGCCGCGGATGGAGCCGGGGGCCGCCTCGATCGGGTCCGTGGGGCCCGCCAGCCGGCGTACGCCGTCGATCACCCGCTCGCCCTCGACCACCAGGGCGACGACCGGCCCGGAGGACATGAAGGCCACCAGCGGCTCGTAGAAGGGCTTGCCCTTGTGCTCTCCGTAGTGCTGCTCCAGGGTGGCCCCGTCGAGCCGGCGCAGTTCCAGCGCGGCGACGCTCCAGCCCGCCTTGGCCTCGATACGGCCGATGATCTCTCCGATCAGGCCGCGGCGAACGGCGTCGGGCTTGAGCAGGACGAGCGTGCGCTGGCTCACGGTGCGGGCTCCTTCATGTGCGGTGTCCAGGGCCTGCGGCCCCACCTGGGGACGGCAGGCACCCCCGAGGCTACAGGGCCGGGACCGACGCCGGTCACGCAGCGTCAGGCCCTGCCGAGGCCTCCTGGGCCCAGCGCGCCTTGGCCTCGTCGACCTTCCTGCCGAAGTGGACCGAGGCCCACCACAGCCCGGCGAACACGACGCCGAGGAAGAACATCGCGGGCACCACGAAGCCGCCCGCGATCAGCGCGATCTGGAGCGCCCAGCCCAGCTGGACGCCGCCCGGTCGGGTGATCATGCCGCACAGCAGCAGGGACAGCAACATCCCGGCGCCGCAGACCGCCCAGACCGCGGCCATCGAGGCGCCGTCCGCCTTCATCGCCACCAGCCCGGCGAACCCGATCACGAAGAACTCGCCGATCAGCGTGGATGCACAGAGCGTACGCATCGGGGTCAGCCCCTTCCCAGCAGCAGCCGGGCCTCGCCGACCGTGATCACCGAGCCGGTCACCAGGACGCCCGCCCCGCTGAACTCCGACTCCTCCTCGGCGAGGGTGATCGCGGCCTCCAGCGCGTCGTCCAGCCTCGGCTCCACCACCACCCGGTCGTCGCCGAAGACCTCCACGGCCAGCGCGGCGAGCTCGTCGACGTCCATGGCCCGGTCGGTGGAGTTCCGGGTGACCACGATCTCCGCGAAGATCGGCTCGAAGGCCTCCAGCAGTCCCCGGACGTCCTTGTCACCGCTGGTGCCGACGACGCCGATGAGACGGGAGAAGCCGAAGGACTCGGTGATCCCCTCGGCGGTGGCCTGCGCCCCCGCGGGGTTGTGCGCCGCGTCCAGCACCACGGTCGGGCTGCGCCGCACGACCTCCAGCCGGCCCGGGGAGACCACGGAGGCGAAGGCCCGGCGGACGGTGTCGGCGTCCAGGGCGCGGGCCTGCTCGGCGCCGACGCCGAAGAACGCCTCCACGGCGGCCAGGGCCACCGCGGCGTTGTGGGCCTGGTGCGCGCCGTACAGGGGCAGGAAGAGCTGGTCGTACTCGCCGCCGAGCCCGCGCAGGGTCAGCAGCTGGCCGCCGACCGCGACCTCCCGGGAGACGATGCCGAACTCCATTCCCTCGCGGGCGACCGTGGCGTCCACCTCGACGGCCTTCTTCAGCATCACCTGGGCGGCGTCCACCGGCTGCTGCGCCAGCACCACGGTGGCACCGGGCTTGATGACGCCGGCCTTCTCGCCGGCGATCTCCGCCGGGCTGGAGCCCAGGCGGTCGGTGTGGTCCAGGGAGATCGGCGTGACGACGGCGACGGAGCCGTCGATGACGTTGGTCGCGTCCCAGGTGCCGCCCATGCCGACCTCGACCACGGCCACGTCGACCGGGGCGTCGGCGAAGGCCGCGTAGGCCATGCCGGTGAGCACCTCGAAGAAGGACAGCCGGTACTCCTGGGAGGAGTCCACCATCTCGACGTAGGGCCTGATGTCCCGGTAGGTCTCCACGAACCGCTCGGGCGCGATGGGCGCGCCGTCGAGGCTGATCCGCTCGGTGATCGACTGCACGTGCGGCGAGGTGTAGCGCCCGGTGCGCAGCTCGAAGGCGGCGAGCAGGGCCTCGATCATCCGCGCGGTGGAGGTCTTGCCGTTGGTGCCCGTGATGTGGAGGGAGGGGTAGGAGCGCTGGGGCTCGCCGAGCACGTCCATCAGTGCGGCGATACGGGAGACCGAGGGCTCCAGCTTGGTCTCGCCCCAGCGTGTCGCCAGCTCCGACTCGACCTCGCGCAGCGCCTTGTCGACCTCCGGGTCGGCGGGCCGGGCGGGCACCTGGTCGCTCTGCGGGGCTCCGGCCGTGGCGCGCAGGGTGCGGCTGCCGGCCTCGATCACCGCCAGGTCGGGGTCGCGGTCGGTCTCGGCGTCGACGATCTCGTCGAAGGGGTCGGGATGCTCACTCACGGGCACCAGTCTACGGAGGAGCGGGGGCGGGGGCGGTGAGGCCCCGGGGGTCCCGGGGCCTCACCCGCCCGTGCGCCGGCTCAGGCCTTCGGCAGGTTCGCCAGCTGGCCGGTGATCCGGGCGATCTCCGCCTCGGCCTTGGCCAGGCGGGTGCGGATCTTCTCCACCACCTGGTCGGGTGCCTTGGCGAGGAAGGCCTCGTTGCCCAGCTTGGCGTTCGCCTGCGCGACCTCCTTCTCGGCCGCGCCGAGATCCTTGGTCAGGCGCTTGCGCTCGGCCTCGACGTCGATCGTGCCCGACAGGTCGAGCGCGACCGTGGCGCCCGCGACCGGCAGGGAGGCGGTGGCCTGGAAGCCCTCGCCCTCCGGCTGGAGGCGGAGCAGCTGCCGGATCGCGGCCTCGTGGGGGGCCAGCGCGGTGCCGTCCAGCGCGATCCGGGCGGGGACCTTCTGGCCCGGCTGGAGGCCCTGGTCGCTGCGGAAGCGGCGGACCTCGGTGACGACCTGCTGGACGAGTGCGATCTCCCGCTCGGCGTCCTCGTCGCGGAAGCCGCTGTCGGCGGGCCATTCCGCGATCACCAGGGACTCGCGGCCCGTCAGGGTCGTCCACAGGGTCTCGGTGACGAAGGGCACGACCGGGTGGAGGAGCCGCAGCATCACGTCCAGGACCTCGCCGAGGACCCGGCCGGAGACCCGGGCCTGCTCGCCGCCGGCGAAGAAGGTCGTCTTGGAGAGCTCGACGTACCAGTCGAAGACCTCGTCCCAGGCGAAGTGGAACAGCGCCTCCGAGAGCTTCGCGAACTGGAAGTCCTCGTAGTGGGCGTCCACCTCGGCGACGGTCTTGTTCAGGCGGGAGAGGATCCAGCGGTCCGCGGCCGACAGCTGCTCGGCGGGCGGGAGCTCGCCCTCCACGGTGGCGCCGTTCATCAGGGCGAAGCGGGTCGCGTTCCAGATCTTGTTGGCGAAGTTCCGCGAGCCCTGGACCCAGTCCTCGCCGATCGGGACGTCGACGCCCGGGTTGGCTCCGCGGGCCAGCGTGAAGCGCAGGGCGTCGGAGCCGTAGGTGTCCATCCAGTCGAGCGGGTTGACCGCGTTGCCGAAGGACTTGGACATCTTCTTGCCCAACTGGTCGCGGACCATGCCGTGCAGGGCGATGGTGCGGAACGGCGGTGTGCCGTCCATCGCGTAGAGGCCGAACATCATCATCCGGGCGACCCAGAAGAAGAGGATGTCGTACCCGGTGACCAGGACGGAGTTCGGGTAGAACTTCGCGAGGCTCTCGGTCCGCTCCGGCCAGCCCAGGGTGGAGAAGGGCCACAGGCCCGAGGAGAACCAGGTGTCCAGGACGTCGGTCTCCTGGTGCCAGCCCTCGCCGCTCGGCAGCTCCTCGTCGGGGCCGACGCAGACGACCTCGCCGTCGGGGCCGTACCAGACGGGGATGCGGTGGCCCCACCACAGCTGGCGCGAGATGCACCAGTCGTGGAGGTTGTCGACCCAGTCGAAGTAGCGCTTCTCCATCTCCTGCGGGTGGATCGCCACCCGGCCGTCGCGGACGGCGTCGCCCGCGGCCTTGGCCAGCGGGCCGACCTTGACCCACCACTGCAGGGACAGCCGCGGTTCGATGGTGGTCTTGCAGCGCGAGCAGTGGCCGACGGAGTGGACGTAGGGCCGCTTCTCCGCGACGATCCGGCCCTCGGCGCGCAGCGCGGCGACGATCGCGGAGCGCGCCTCCAGCCGGTCCAGCCCCTGGAAGGGGCCCGGGGCGGTGATGACGGCGCGCTCGTCCATGACGGTCAGCGAGGGCAGCCCGTGGCGCCGGCCGATCTCGAAGTCGTTCGGGTCGTGGGCGGGCGTCACCTTGACGGCGCCGGTGCCGAACTCGGGGTCCACATGGGTGTCGGCGACGACGGGGATGCTGCGGTCGGTCAGCGGCAGCCGGATCTCCCTGCCGACCAGGTGCCGGTAGCGCTCGTCGTCCGGGTGGACGGCCACCGCGGTGTCGCCGAGCATGGTCTCGGCGCGGGTGGTCGCGACGACGATCGTCTCCTCGCCCTCGCCGTAGGTCATGGAGACCAGCTCGCCGTCGTCGTCCTGGTACTCGACCTCGATGTCCGAGATGGCGGTGAGGCAGCGGGGGCACCAGTTGATGATGCGCTCGGCGCGGTAGATCAGCTCGTCGTCGTAGAGGCGCTTGAAGATGGTCTGGACGGCCCGGGAGAGGCCCTCGTCCATGGTGAAGCGCTCCCGCGACCAGGCGACGCCGTCGCCGAGGCGGCGCATCTGGCCGGAGATCTGCCCGCCGGACTCGCCCTTCCACTTCCAGACGCGCTCGACGAAGGCCTCGCGGCCCAGGTCCTGGCGGGACTTGCCCTCCTTGGCGAGTTCACGCTCGACGACGTTCTGGGTGGCGATGCCCGCGTGGTCCATGCCGGGCTGCCACAGCGTCTCGTGGCCCTGCATCCGCTTGCGGCGGGTGAGGGCGTCGATGAGCGTGTGCTCGAAGGCGTGGCCCAGGTGCAGGCTGCCGGTGACGTTGGGCGGGGGGATGACGACGGTGAACGGCGGCTTGTCGCTGGCCGCGTCCGCCTCGAAGTAGCCCCGCTCTACCCAGCGCTCATACAGCGGCCCCTCTACGTCGGCCGGCGCGTACTGGGTCGGCAGTTCGGTGGTGGGCGCGCTCTGATGCTGAGTGTTCTCGGTCACGGGCCCAGTTTAGGGGTGTCACGGGGCGGTCCTGAAACACGATTCTTCGGTAACACTGCGGGCCCCTGCCTCGCTGGACCGCTCCCCCGTGCGCCAGGATGTCGGGGACACGCAAGCATCACGAGGGGGACACCCGCGATGAGCCACAACCAGCCGGGCCCGTACGGGGACCAGCCCCAGCAGCCGGGCCCGTACGGCCAGCCGGGACCCTACGGGCAGCAGCAGCCCGGGGCCCAGCAGCCGGGTTACGGCTATCCGCAGCAGGCGCCGCAGGGTGTTCCGCCGCAGCCCGGCTACGGGTACCCGCAGCAGGCGGGCCCGTACGGGAGCCAGCCCCAGCAGCCCGGTCCGTACGGGAGCCAGCCTCAGCAGCCGGGCCCGTACGCCCAGCCGGGACCCTACGGACAGCAGCAGCCCGGCCCCTACGGCCAGCCCGGATTCCCCGCCCCCGCCCCGCCGCCGCAGGGCGGTGGCGGCGGCAGGAAGGCGGCCCTGATCGTCGGCGCGGTGGCGGTGGTGGCCGCGGCCGCCGTCGGCGCGTACTTCGTGATCGGCGGGGGCGGCGGCAACTCCGCCGTGTCCGAGGACACCAAGGGGTACAGGATCACCCCCGCGGAGGCGATCGGCGCCTACGAGAAGGACGGGTCGGACAAGGCCGCGCCACTGGACGACGAGCAGAAGGCGAACGCCCGGGCGATGGGCGTCAAGGACCCGAGCATGGTGGCGGCCTCCTACGTCTCGGGCGACAAGAGCAATCCGTTCTCGATGAAGAACATGAGCCTGACCGGGATGTGGGGCGAGGTCGCCGACCCCGAGAAGGCCGTCGACTCGGGCTTCGCCAACTACGAGAAGGACCAGAGCAAGACGCTGGGCAAGAACATGGAGGTGGAGCCCGTCGGCTCCCCCGTGGAGAAGACTCCGGCCGGCTTCGAGGGCGCGCTGATGAAGTGCCAGTCCATCAAGTTCGTCAACGCCGAGGGCGACGGCACCATGGCCAAGGGCCCCAAGGAGTTCGAGGTGCCCACCTGCATCTGGGCCGACTACGGCACGGTCGGCGTCGTGAACGCGATCGACCTGTCCGCCGCGGTCGCGGGCGGCAAGGGCCTCGACCTGGACCAGCTGGCCGAGCTGACCGCCGAGCACTACGCCAAGTCCCGCTCCAAGGTCTGATCCCTCCGCTCGTGAGAGCCCCGCCGACAGCTCCGGCCGGCGGGGCTCCGGTGCGTCCGGCGCGGCCCGCCGGCCCGAGGCTCCTTCGGCACGGGGCCGTTCGGACCGGCTGGACGGCGGGCCCTCGGCCCTTGGCACACCACAGGGGGCGTCCCCCGCCGGAGCCTGCCGAGCGGGGGACGCCCCCTGTGTGCGCCGCGGCGCCTACGCGCTCTTCTCGTGGCGGCCGTTGCCCTCGTCCTTGACGATCCGCGGGACCAGTGTCGGGTTGACGTTGTTGTGGACGACGTCCGCGGTGATGACCACGCGGGCGACGTCCTTGCGGGACGGCACCTCGTACATCACCGACATCAGGACCTCCTCCATGATGGCCCGCAGCCCCCGGGCCCCCGTACCGCGCAGGATCGCCTGGTCGGCGATGGCCTCCAGTGCCGGACGGTCGAAGTCCAGCTCCACACCGTCGAGTTCGAACAGCCGCTGGTACTGCTTCACCAGGGCGTTACGCGGCTCGACGAGGATCTTCAGCAGCGCCTCGCGGTCGAGGTTGTGCACGGAGGTGATCACCGGAAGCCGGCCGATGAACTCGGGGATCATCCCGAACTTGACCAGGTCCTCCGGCATGACCTCCTGGAACTGGTCACTCGCCTCGATCTCGCGCTTGGAGCGGATCGTCGCCCCGAAGCCGATGCCCTTGGCCCCGGCGCGGGACTCGATGATGCGCTCCAGCCCGGCGAACGCACCGCCCACGATGAACAGCACGTTCGTCGTGTCGATCTGGATGAACTCCTGGTGCGGGTGCTTGCGGCCGCCCTGCGGGGGAACGGAGGCGGTGGTGCCCTCCAGGATCTTCAGCAGGGCCTGCTGCACGCCCTCGCCGGAGACGTCCCGGGTGATCGACGGGTTCTCGCTCTTGCGGGCGACCTTGTCGATCTCGTCGATGTAGATGATCCCGGTCTCGGCCTTCTTGACGTCGTAGTCGGCCGCCTGGATCAGCTTCAGCAGGATGTTCTCGACGTCCTCGCCGACGTACCCGGCCTCCGTGAGCGCCGTCGCGTCGGCGATGGCGAACGGGACGTTGAGCATCCGGGCGAGCGTCTGGGCGAGCAGTGTCTTGCCGGAGCCCGTGGGGCCCAGCAGCAGGATGTTGGACTTCGCGAGCTCGATCGCGTCGTCCCGGCCCTGCGCGCCGCCGTTCTCCCCGGCCTGGACGCGCTTGTAGTGGTTGTACACCGCGACGGAGAGCGCCTTCTTGGCCGGCTCCTGGCCGACGACGTAGCTCTCCAGGAACTCGTAGATCTCACGGGGCTTGGGCAGTTCCTCCCAGCGGACCTCGGAGGTCTCCGCGAGCTCCTCCTCGATGATCTCGTTGCAGAGGTCGATGCACTCGTCGCAGATGTACACCCCGGGCCCTGCGATGAGCTTCTTCACCTGCTTCTGGCTCTTGCCGCAGAACGAGCACTTGAGCAGATCGCCGCCATCACCGATGCGTGCCACGAGGTGCTTCCCCTTCGCCTGGGAGCAGCGTGGTTCGGCCGCTCCTGGTGCCTCATATCCGACGGTACCTTGCCTGGCCCCCCGTTCGGGCCCCCCTTGGCACGGTTCACATGGACGTGCACCGCGCCAAGGGCGCCGGACGCGGTCAGGCGGCCGCTGCGGCCGCGCTCTTGCGGGTCGAGACGATCTGGTCGACGAGCCCGTAGGCGAGGGCGTCCTCGGCCGTGAGGATCTTGTCGCGCTCGATGTCGTCGCGGACCTTCTCGATCGGCGTGGTGGAGTGCTTGGCCAGCATCTCCTCCAGCTGCTCGCGCATGCGCAGGATCTCGTTGGCCGCGATCTCCAGGTCGGAGAGCTGCTCCCGGCCGGTCTGCGAGGAGGGCTGGTGGATCAGCACACGGGCGTGCGGGAGCGCCATGCGCTTGCCCGGGGTGCCGGCGGCCAGCAGGACGGCGGCGGCGGAGGCGGCCTGGCCCATGCAGACGGTCTGGATGTCCGGCTTCACGAACTGCATCGTGTCGTAGATGGCGGTCAGCGCGGTGAACGAGCCGCCGGGGCTGTTGATGTAGATCGAGATGTCGCGGTCCGGGTCCATCGACTCCAGGCACAGCAGCTGCGCCATGACGTCGTTGGCGGAGGCGTCGTCGATCTGCACGCCGAGGAAGATCACGCGCTCCTCGAACAGCTTCGCGTAGGGGTCGTACTCGCGCACGCCCTGCGAGGTGCGCTCGACGAAGCGCGGGACGACGTAGCGGTTGTCCGGCTGCGGACCGGTGTAGAGACCGCTCGCGGAGAAGTTGCTCATGTGGGTGTTCACCATCCTGGTGGCGTTCTGCGGGCTCGGACGAGGCGGGCGGGGCGGGCGGGGCGGCTCAGGCGCCGGTGCCGCCGCCGCCGGGCACGCCCGAGGCGGCGGAGATGATCTCGTCGATGAGGCCGTAGTCCTTGGCCTCCTCCGCGGTGAACCAGCGGTCGCGGTCGCCGTCGCGGATGATGGCCTCGACCGTCTGGCCGGAGTGCTGGGCGGTGATCTCCGCCATGCGCTTCTTGGTGCGGAGCAGGTACTCGGCCTGGATCTTGATGTCCGAGGCGGTACCGCCGAGGCCGGCCGACCCCTGGTGCATGAGGATGTCGGTGTTCGGCAGGGCGAAGCGCTTGCCCGGGGCGCCGCCGGTCAGCAGGAACTGGCCCATGGAGGCCGCCATGCCCATGCCGATGGTGACGACGTCGTTCGGGATGTACTGCATGGTGTCGTAGACCGCCATGCCCGCCGTCACCGAACCGCCGGGGCTGTTGATGTAGAGGTAGATGTCCTTTTCCGGGTCGGCGGCAAGGAGCAGCATCTGCGCCGTGATCTTGTTGGCGATGTCGTCGTCGACCTGCTGGCCGAGGAAGATGATGCGCTCGCCGAGCAGCCGGCTGTAGACCTGGTCGCCGAGGCCACCACCGATGGACGGCTCGCCGGCGGCGTAAGGCATCAGATTCGTCACGTGTCCACCTGCTCGTCTCTGACGGCTGCGGCCGTCTCAGCGTCTTCGTACCGGGGGGCGGGGACTTGCCTGCCCTCGTACCCATGGACCCTAACGCGCAGGTCGGACAGAGCCATCCCGGTTCCCGAACTGTTCGCTGGGAGCGCAAGCTAGGGCCCGGGGCCTACGGCAGACGGGCTCCGGACGCCCTGCGGCGTCCGGAGCCCGTCCACGGCCGGAGCGGGGCTCAGGCCCCTGGGGAGGAGGCTCAGCCCTCGGTCTTCGCGGCGTCCTCGGCGGAGGCCTCGGCCTTCTCCTCGGACGCCTCGTCCTCGTCCTCGTCCAGGTCGACGACCTCGCCGTTGGTGTCGGTGACCTTGGCGGCCTCGACGACCACGGCCAGCGCCTTGCCGCGGGCGACCTCGCCGACGAGCATCGGCACCTGGCCGCCCTCGACGACGGCCTGGGCGAACTGGTCCGGGCTCATGCCGGAGGAGGCGGCACGCCGCATGAGGTGCTCGGTGAGCTCCTCCTGGTTGACGTTCAGCTTCTCCTTGTTGACCAGCTCGTCGAGGATGAACTGGGTCTTGATGCCCTTGACCGCCTGCTCACGGGTCTCGGTGTCGAACTCCTCGGCCGACTTGCCCTGGATCTCCAGGTACTTGTCGATCGTGAGGCCCATCTGGCCCAGCTGGTGGTGCTCCAGGTTGTGCTTGCGGGTGTTGACCTCGTCCTCGAGGAGCTTCTCGGGGATCGGCACCTCGACCAGCTTCAGCAGCTCCTCCAGGACGCGCTCCTGCGCCTGGGTGGCCTGGTCGTACTGCTTGGTGTTCTCCAGGCGCTTGCGGCTGTCCGCCCTGAGCTCCTCGAGGGTGTCGAACTCGGAGGCCAGCTGGGCGAAGTCGTCGTCCAGCTCCGGCAGCTCACGGGCGGCGACGGCGGTGACCTTGACGGTGACCTCGGCGTCCTTGCCCTCGGCGGAGCCGCCCTTCAGCTGCGAGGTGAAGGTGGCCTCGCCGCCGGCCTCCAGGCCGGTGACGGCCTCGTCGACGCCGTCCAGCAGCTCACCGGAACCGATGGTGTAGGACACGCCGTTGGCCACGCCGTCGGGCAGGACCTCGCCGTCGACCTTGGCCTCCAGGTCGATGGTGACGACGTCGCCCTCGGCGGCGGCGCGCTCGACCGGGTTGGTCGACGCGAAGCGCTCACGCAGCTGCTCGACGGCCTTCTCGACGTCCTCGTCGGTGACCTCGACGGCGTCGACGGTGACCTCGATGCCGGAGTAGTCCGGGATCTCGACGGCCGGGCGGACGTCGACCTCGGCGGTGAAGTTCAGCGTCTCGCCGTCCTTCAGCTCGGTGATGTCGACCTCGGGCTGACCCAGCGGGTTGATCTCCGCCTCGTTGACCGCCTCGGTGTAGAACTTGGGGAGGGCGTCGTTGACGGCCTCCTCCAGCACCGCACCACGGCCGAACCGCTGGTCGATCACTCGGGCCGGGACCTTGCCCTTGCGGAAGCCCTTGACGGTGACCTGCTGGTTGATCTTCTTGTACGCCGCGTCGAGGCTGTCCTTGAGCTCCTCGAAGGGCACCTCGACAGTGAGCCGAACCCGGGTCGGGTTCAGGGTCTCCACGGCGCTCTTCACGGTTCGGTCTCCTTGGTGGCTGACATCTAGGGGTTCAGCTGGCGCCGGGAACCGGCGGCTCAGCGGATCGGGCCCGGCACATCAGACACACGGGCACGCAGCTTGCATAGTAACGGCAAGCAGGAGGGCCCTCACAACGTGATCTTGCTGGTCGGGGTGGCCGGATTCGAACCGACGACCTTCCGCTCCCAAAGCGGACGCGCTACCAAGCTGCGCCACACCCCGTCGGTGCGAACCGTAGGGTACATGCCCCGGGACGCCTGGTCGGCCTGTTCGTCCGGCGCCGCGCAAAGGTGTGTGCGCCGGGCACCGATGACCCGCTACGATGCTTCTCGTGTCCAGGCGCTCGCCGCCTGCGGCGCACTCCGTGCGGGCGTAGCTCAATGGTAGAGCCCTAGTCTTCCAAACTAGCTACGCGGGTTCGATTCCCGTCGCCCGCTCTCCATGGCTCAGGGCCAGGTCAGAGGATCATCCTCCGGCCTGGCCCTGAGGCGTCTGCGCCGAGGGGACGCCGCGTTGCCCGGCGGGGTCCCGCCGGGCAACGCGGGCGGCCCCGGCGCGACGGAGTCGCCCGGGGCGGGGTGGGGTGGGGCACGGCGGGGACCGGAGCCGGGAGGGCCGCCCGGCCGCGTCAGAAGGTTATCTGGTTGATCGTCTCGGCCAGCGAGTTCATGAACCTGTTGATCGACGGCGCGATGCCCGTCGAGGCCAGGAAGAAGCCGAAGAGGATCGCCACGAGGGCCGGGCCCGGCTTGATCGAACCGCCGCGGATCATCACCACCAGGATGACCAACAACAGCACCACCACAGACAGCGAAATGGCCACACTGATCACACCCTCGGTCGGTCCGCCTTGCCGGCCCGGGGGCACGCGGCCCGGCACGCCCCCGACGGCACCCATGGTGCCATCAACCTCCCTGCCCCCGGGGCCGGGTGGTGAATCGCCGACGTCACGATCACGCCACCGCCCGGGGCGCGGCACCCTCGCCCGGGGCCCGACACGCCGGGCGACCGACCTCCGGGGCGGAAAAGGGGAGATGTACCGGCCGCTTCGTTTCCAGGCCCTCACCGGCCGTCCACAGGAACTCCGAGGAGTCGCGGGCCGTGAGGGCCTCCGCACCGCGAGGCCCCGACGGAATGTTCCGTTCGGGCGCCTTTGACCGGTCAAAGCCGGACACAAAGCTGCCCTGTTGGCCTCCTCCGCGAAGCCCTCGACGTGTTTCCCCCGCCCGTTCCCCATGGCTAGGGTGCCGTGGATGTTCCACGCTGCGCACGCATCCCGGAGAGCGGCCGCCCTGGACACCGGGGAGCCGGAAACCGCCCCTGCAACGCCCCGGGCAACCACCCCGGCCTCTGCGGCAGGTGGCCGGAACTCCCCCTCGCCACCGGGCCGCGAGCCCTCCGGTGAAACGGGTCGCGACCCCTTCTTCGACAACGCCAAGTACCTGGCGATCGTGCTGGTGGCGGTGGCCCACGCCTGGGAGCCGGTCATGGACGGCAGCCGGGCGGCCCGCGCCCTCTACATGATCGTCTACACCTTCCACATGCCGGCCTTCATCCTGGTCTCGGGCTACTTCTCGCGCAGCTACCAGGGCAGGCCCCGGCAACTGCGGCGGCTGCTCACCGGGATCGCCCTGCCCTATGCGGTCTTCGAGGTGGCGTACTCCCTGTTCGCCCGCTGGTCCGGGCACAACCCCGACCAGCCCGTCACCCTTCTCGACCCCTACTACCTGACGTGGTTCCTGGCCGCGCTCTTCGTCTGGCGGCTCACCACCCCGCTGTGGCGGATCGTGCGCCGGCCCCTCCCGGTGGCCCTCGCGATCGCCGTGGCGGCCGCGCTCACACCCGGCATCGGAGCAGATCTGAACCTCCAGCGGGTGCTCCAGTTCCTGCCGTTCTTCGTCCTCGGGCTCGCCCTCGGACCGGAGCACTTCCAGATGGTGCGACGGCCGGAGGTGCGGCTGATGAGCCTGCCGCTGCTGGCGGCCACCGCCGCCCTCGCGTACTGGGCCGCGCCCAGGGTCGGGCTGGACTGGTTCTTCCGGTCGAGCAGCATCCAGGAGATCGGGGTCCCCTGGTGGCAGGGCGTCGCCATGGTGCTCGGCCTCTTCGGCGCCGCGGTCGTGCTCACGGCCGTGTTCCTCGCCTGGGTGCCCGCCCGGCGCACCTGGATGACATCCCTGGGAGCGGGAACGATCTGCGGCTATCTGCTGCACGGGTTCCTCGCCAAGGCCGGCGACTGGCTCGGCTTCTTCGACGCCAACCCCTGGCTGGGCGGCCCCGTCGGCCTGGTGGTGCTCAGCGCGGGGATGGCCGTCGCGGTGACGCTGCTGTGCACGCCCCCGGTACGGCGCCTGCTGCGCCCGGTGACCGAGCCCGAGCTGCGGTGGGCCTTCCGCCGGGACGTCTCGGACCTCCGGCCCGGTGACCGCTGACCGGGGTGGGCGGGCGGCCCGCACGGCCGCCCGCGGGTCACCCCGGAGGCAGCCCGAGCAGGCGCCGGGTCGTGGCGTACTTCTCGGCCAGGCGCGTCCGGGTCGGGAGGTCCAGCTCGGCGAGGCGGCCCGGATCGGTGTTGTGGGCCAGGTCCGCCTCCTTGACCAGCAGCGCCCCGGGGACGGCGAGGACCCGCGCGGCGTACGCGGCGGGCTCCTCGCCCCTCTCCCTGGTCAGCGCGAGCACCATGTCCTTCACGGACCGCGGCAGGGCGGCCGCCTCCAGCCAGGCGCGGCTGAGGCGGTCGTCCTCGATCGCGTCGTGCAGCCAGCCCGCGGCGATCTGCTCCTCGCTCCCGCCGCGGGCGCGGACCCCGTCGGCGACGGCGGCCAGGTGCTCGGCGTAGGGGCGTCCGGACTTGTCCGTCTGCCCGGCGTGCGCCTCGCGTGCGACGGCCTCGACCTCGTCCAGGCTCAGGGTGTCTGCCATGCCCCGACTCTAGGGGGGTGCGGGCCGGGCGTCGCCGGCCGGGCGGGATGCGGCGGACACGACCCGGGGGGGTGCGGGCCGGGCGGCGGGCACCGGGGCCTCGTCGCGGCGGAGGGAGGGCGCTCCGCCCCGGTCAGGTCCGGCGGGAGAGCAGCAGCAGCGCGCGGTCGTCGTTGACGTCCTTGGCCACGGCCTCGATCAGGTGCCAGGCCGCGCCGTCGAAGCCGGTCGCGACATACCGCTCGGCCTCTCCCGTCAGCCGGTCGATGCCCTCGGCGATGTCCCGGTCGGACGCCTCCACCAGGCCGTCGGTGAACAGCATGAGCACGTCGCCGGGGCGCAGGGAGCCCTTCAGCGGGTCGAACTGCGCTCCGTCGTAGACGCCCAGCAGGGGGCCCTCGGCCGCCCGCTCCTCCCAGCGGCCGCTGCCCGCGTGGTACTGGAGCGCGGGCAGGTGGCCCGCGGACAGCAACTCGTAGTCCCCGGAGTCGAGGTCGAGCACCAGGTGGACGGAGGTGGCGAAGCCCTCGTCCCAGTCCTGCCGCAGCAGGTAGCCGTTGGCGGCGGGCAGGAAGGCGTGCGGGGGCAGGGAGCCGAGCAGCCCGCCGAAGGCGCCGGAGAGCAGCAGTGCGCGGGAGGCCGCGTCCATCCCCTTGCCGGAGACGTCCGTGAGCACGACCTCCAGGGTTCGCCCGCCGCCGGTGCGCGCGGCGACCACGAAGTCGCCGGAGAAAGACTGCCCGCCCGCCGGGCGCAGCGCCATCTCCCGGTGCCAGCCCTTGGGCAGGCGCGGCAGGGCGCTCTGCACCCGGATCCGCTCGCGCAGGTCGAAGAGCATCGTCCCGCCCCGTCGCCACGGGACGCCGACCCGGGCCCGGAACTGGGCTATCAGCAGCCCGAAGAAGCCGCAGGCGGCGACGGTGAGGACCGTGCCGGGGGTGACGCTGGCCGCGCTCTCGGTGTACGGGCCGAGCACCGTGGACTCCACGATCAGGCCGGCCGCGGCCGCCGCGTAGAGCCCGAGCAGGCTGGCGGGCCGCAGCAGCAGACCGCCCGCGACGATGGGCAGCACCAGCGCCACCGGGGAGCACCACACGGGGTTGGTGACGGTTCCCCAGACGAGGGCCGGGACCGTGAGCAGCAGCCCGGCCAGCGCGAACCGGTCGGAGCCGTCCCCGCGGAAGTAGTCGACGGCGGACCGGCGCAGCGCGGTGCGGACCCGGTGAGCGGCCTTCCGCTGCCGGGCCGAGAACGAGTCTGGTGAAGAGCCGCGGGCCACCCGGTGGACCCTATCCACCCGCCCGCCCCGCGTGCAGGGGTACCCCGGGACAACGCGTTCGAAATCCGGTCGCGGCCGTCCGGAGGGGGCTGGTAGGGATGGCGTATGACACCTGATCTGCGGCCCGTGACCGATGCCGACTGGGACTCCTGGTACTCCTCGCTGGAGCGTGCCTTCGGCGGGGTCCGGGAGTCGGACCAGGAGCGGGCGCTCTACCGGGACCTGACCGAGCTGGACCGTTCCTTCGGCGCCTGGGACGAGGGTGCCTGGGTGGGCACCGCGGGTGCCTTCTCGTTCCGGTTGTCGGTACCGGGCGGGGCGATGGTGCCCGCGGCCGGCGTGACCATGGTCAGCGTGGCGGCGACGCACCGGCGGCAGGGTGTGCTGACGGCGATGATGCGCCACCAGTTGGACTCGGTGCGCGAGCTGGGCGAGCCGCTCGCGGTGCTGACGGCCTCCGAGCCGGCCATCTACGGCCGCTTCGGCTACGGGACGGCGACGTACGCGATGTCCGTGGACGTGGACTCCTCCCGGGTGGCGATCGCCGCGCCGCCGGGTACGGAGGGGGTGCGGCTGCGCTTCGCGGACCCGGAGCAGGCGGCCGAGGCGTGCGAGGCGGTCTACCTGCGCCGGGTGGGCTCGCGGCCGGGTATGCCGGCGCGCTCGCCCGGATGGGGGCGCCAGCCGCTGCTCGACCCGCCGGCGGACCGGGAGGGGGGCTCGCCGCTCCAGTGCGTGCTGGCCGAACGCGGGGGCGAGACCGTCGGGTACGCGCGCTTCCACAACCGGCCCGACTGGTCGGACACCGGGCCCAGGGGCGTGGTCGTGCTGCGGGACGCCGCCGCCGGCGACCCGGGGGCGTACGCGGCGCTCTGGCGGTTCCTGTGCGGGATCGACCTGACGAGCTCGGTGCGCTCGCGGAACCTGCCGGTGGACGACCCGCTGCTGCACCTGGTCTCCGACGTGCGCCGGTGCTCGGTGCGGGTACGGGACTCGCTGCACCTGCGGCCCGTGGAGCTGGGTGCGGCGCTCCGGGCGCGCACCTACCGGGCGCCGGTGGACGTGGTGCTGGAGGTGGCGGACGCGTTCTGCCCGTGGAACACCGGGCGCTGGCGCCTGAGCGGTGACGCCAAGGGCGCCTCCTGCGAACGCACCCGGGACGCGGCGGACCTGGAGCTGTCGGTGCGGGAGCTGGGCTCGGCCTATCTCGGCGGGGTGTCCCTCTCCTCGCTGGCGGGCGCCGGGCGGGTGCGGGAGCTGCGGGAGGGGGCGCTGGCCGAGGCCTCGGCGGCGTTCGGCTCCGAGGTCGCCCCCTGGCTGCCGCACGGCTTCTGAGCGGGGGCCGCGGCCCCCGCCCCCCGGGGCGGGGGCGCGGGGATCAGCGCCGCTGGCAGGTGGGGCACCAGAAGAGGTTGCGCGCGGCGAGCGGCGCGGTGCGGACGGCGTCGCCGCAGACATGGCAGGGCATGGCGGCCCTGCGGTAGACGTAGACCTCGCCGCCGTGGTCGTCGACGCGCGGCGGGCGGCCCGTGGCCTCGGGCCCGTGCTCGGGGCGGACCGTGTCGATCCGGTTGTTCCGGACGCCCTCGCGCATCAGCGCGGCGAGGTCGGCCCACACCGCGTCCCACTCGCGCCGGGTGAGGTCGCGGCCCGCCCGGTAGGGGTCGATGCCGTGCCGGAACAGGACCTCGGCCCGGTAGACGTTGCCGACCCCGGAGACGACCTTCTGGTCCATCAGCAGGGCGGCGATGCTGCTCCGGGAGCGGGAGACGCGCGCCCAGGCGCGGTCCGGTCCGTCGTCGGGGCGCAGCGGGTCGGGTCCCAGGCGGTCGTGGACGGCCGCCTTCTCCCCGTCGGTGACCAGGGCGCAGGCGGTGGGCCCCCGCAGGTCGACATAGGAGCCGGGGTTGGCGAGCCGGAGGCGGACGGTGTCCGTGGGCGGCGGGGCCGGGGCGTCGCCGAAGGCCACCTTGCCGAAGAGGCCGAGGTGGATGTGGACCCACTCGCCGCGTCCGAAGCCGAGGAAGAGGTGCTTGCCGTGGGCCTCGGTGGCGTCGAGCACGGCTCCGTCGATGAGCGCGGCGGAGTCGGCGAACTTCCCCTGCGGGCTGGTGGCCCGCACGGGCCGGCCGCCGAACCGTTCCCGGTAGTCGGCGGCCAGCCGGTGGATGGTGTGCCCTTCGGGCATCAGGCGGTCGGCTCCTGCGGGTGGTGCGCCGGGATCGGCGGGAGCTCGCCGGTCGTCTCGTAGACGGAGAGCATCTCGATGCGGCGGGTGTGCCGCTCCGCGCCCGAGTAAGGGGTGGCCAGGAAGACCTCGACGAAGGAGGTCGCCTCCTCCTCGGAGTGCATACGGGCGCCGACGGCGATCACGTTGGCGTTGTTGTGCTCGCGGCCGAGGGAGGCGGTCTGCCTGCTCCAGGCGAGTGCCGCGCGTACGCCCTTGACCTTGTTGGCGGCGATCTGCTCGCCGTTGCCCGAGCCGCCGATCACGATGCCGAGGGAGTCGGCGTCGGCCGCGGTGCGCTCGGCGGCGCGCAGGCAGAACGGCGGGTAGTCGTCCTGGGCGTCGTAGACGTGCGGACCGCAGTCCACGGGCTCGTGGCCGTTGGCCTTCAGCCACTCGACGAGGTGGTTCTTCAGTTCGTAGCCCGCATGGTCCGAGCCGAGGTAGACGCGCATGGTCCGAGTGTGGCACGAGGGGAGGGCGCGTCCGGGTGCGGGGCCCGCCCGGCGGGGCGGATCGGCACGGTCCGTTTCCGGTGTGCGGCAGTGCGCCCGGGGGGCACGGGCGCGGGCGCGCGGGGGCGTCACGCGACCGGCAGGACGCCGAGGTTGGCCGCCCACGGGCGCGGGCGCGCGCGGGGGGCGTACGGCGCGGGCCCGCCCGCCGCAGGGCGCGGCCGACGGGCCCGGGGGCCGGAGGGGTCAGCCTCGCCGTCCGGCGATCCTCCAGGCGGTGGGCAGGGCGCCCATGGCGAGCGCGGCCTTCAGCGCGTCACCGAAGAGGAAGGGCACGAGGCCGACGGCGACCGCCTGGGACAGGCTCATCCCGGTGGCCAGGGCCAGATAGGGCACGCCCACGGCGTAGATGACCAGGGAGCCGAGGGCCATCGCCCCGGCGGTGCGCAGCACGGTCCGATCGGCGCCGCGGCGGGCGAGGGCGCCGACCACGGTCGCGGCCAGCAGCATGCCGAGGATGTAGCCGAAGGAGGGCATGCCGTATCCGGAGGCGCCCTGCGCGAACCACGGCACGCCGAGCGCACCGGCGACGGCGTAGAGGCCGAGCGAGAGGAAGCCCCGCCGGGCGCCCAGGGCGGAGCCCACCAGCAGGGCGGCGAAGGTCTGGCCGGAGACCGGGACGGGGGAGCCGTGGACCGGCACGGAGAGCTGGGCCGCGAGTCCGGTCAGCACGGCCCCGGAGGCGACCAGGGCGATGTCCCGGGCACGGGAGGCCGGGACCAGGTCGGCCAGGACGAGGCCGGATCGGACGGGGGCGGCAGCAGTGCTCATCGGGCTCTCCGGAGAGGTGGGGGCGGGGGGAACAGAGCGACCGTAGCCCAGCGTGACGTACCCGATCACCGTCATCCGCCCACAAAGCGACGGTCGGCGTCATGGTGGAGATCGAACAAAGGAGGGAGGCGGGACCCTGGGACGGGTGATGCTCATCACTGTGGTCCGGGGCGTGTTGGGCCTGGCGAGCCACGAGGGAGAGTGCAGCAGGTATGTAGGAAGTCCATAACACGCCCTGTCGACACCGGAGAACCGGCCGAGGGCCGCACGCGGACGGGGGCACCCGGCCCGGGCGCGGGCATGTGTCGGTGTGGTGGCTTTGTGTGAACATGGTGACCGCATAGCGGACACCCGTTCCTTCCGAGCGGTGGTCCGCTCAGACTGTCGGCTGCTCTCTGCCCCATTCAAGGAACAGGGCCCACATGTCCCGGACCACCGCGCCCCCCTCCGTCGAGCAGCCGGCCGACACCCGGCTCGCGCACGGCCTCAAACAACGCCATCTCTCGATGATCGCCCTCGGCGGCGTCATCGGCGCCGGGCTGTTCGTCGGCTCGGGTGCCGGCATCGCCGCCGCCGGCCCGTCGATCGTGGTGGCCTACGCGCTCTCCGGACTGCTCGTCATGCTGGTGATGCGCATGCTGGGCGAGATGTCGGCCGCCAACCCGGCCTCCGGCTCCTTCTCCGTGCACGCCGAGCGGGCCATCGGCCCGTGGGCCGGCTTCACCGCGGGGTGGGCCTTCTGGTTCCTGCTGTGCGTGGCCGTGGGCCTGGAGGCCATCGGCGCCGCCTCGATCATGACGGGCTGGCTGCCGGGGACGCCGGAGTGGGCCTGGGTGGCCCTGTTCATGCTGGTCTTCTGCGGCACCAACCTCGCCGCGGTGAAGAACTTCGGCGAGTTCGAGTTCTGGTTCGCCGCACTCAAGGTCGGCGCCATCGTGCTCTTCCTCGGCATCGGCGTGCTGGCGATCACCGGACTGCTCCCCGGCGCCGAGGCCCCCGGCACCTCCAACCTCACCGGAGACGGCGGCTTCCTGCCCAACGGCAGCGAGGGCCTGATCGTCGGCCTGCTCGCCTCCGTGTTCGCCTACGGCGGCCTGGAGACGGTCACCATCGCGGCCGCCGAGTCGGAGCACCCCGTGCAGGGCGTGGCGAAGGCCGTGCGCACGGCGATGTGGCGCATCGCGGTCTTCTACATCGGCTCCATGGCCGTCATCGTCACCCTGGTGCCGTGGAACGACCCGGCCGTGGCGGAGAAGGGCCCCTACGTCGCAACCCTGGACCACCTGGGCATCCCCGCCGCCGGGGAGACCATGAACGTGGTGGTGCTGATCGCGCTGCTCTCGGCCATGAACGCGAACATCTACGGCGCCTCCCGGATGGCCTGCTCCCTGGTGGCCCGCCGACAGGGCCCCGCCGCGCTCGGCCGGGTCACCGGCGGCGTGCCGCGCACCGCGGTGCTGGTCTCCTCCGTCTTCGGCTTCCTGTGCGTCCTGCTCAGCTACTGGCGCCCGGACGACGTGTTCATGTGGCTGCTCAACACCATCGGCGCGATCATCCTGGTCGTCTGGTACTTCATCGGCGTCTCGCAGCTGATCCTGCGGCGGCGCACCGAGCGCGAGGCGCCGGAGCGCCTGGTGGTCCGGATGTGGCTGTACCCCGGCCTGACGCTGCTGGCCCTGGCCGGGATGACGGCGGTCTTCTGGATGATGCTGCGGCAGCCGGAGACGCGACTCCAGCTGCTCGGCACCGGAGTGCTGACCCTGGCCCTGGCCGCCGGGGGCTACGCCCTCCAGCGCCGCCGGGGCGCCGCCCGCCCGGCGGACTGACCCCCACCGGCCCCCTCCCGCGGTCCCCTGCGACCGCGACCGGACCCCCGCGCCGATCCGGCGCGGGGGTCCGCGCGTGTCCGGAGGGTGCGGTGGGGCGGCACGCGGGTCCTGGGACCCGGGCCTGATCACCGTGGCGATCTGCTGCTGCTAGCGTGCAGTTGCATAAGATGCGCAATAGGCAGTTGCCAGTCGGAGGGACCACCGGACCATGGCCATCTACACGCTTCCTGAACTTCCGTACGACTACGCGGCGCTCGAACCGGTCATCAATCCGCAGATCATCGAGCTGCACCACGACAAGCACCACGCCGCGTACGTGAAGGGCGCCAACGACACCCTCGAGCAGCTGGAGGAGGCGCGCGACAAGGAGGTCTGGGGCTCCATCAACGGCCTGGAGAAGAACCTGGCGTTCCACCTCTCCGGCCACATCCTGCACAGCATCTACTGGCACAACATGACGGGCCCGAAGGAGGGCGGCGGCGGCGAGCCGCTGGCCGCCGACGGCGTGGGCGAGCTGGCCGACGCCATCGCCGCCTCCTTCGGCACCTTCGCCAAGTTCAAGGCGCAGCTGACCAAGGCCTCGGCCACCACCCAGGGCTCCGGCTGGGGCGTACTGGCCTACGAGCCGGTGAGCGGCCGCCTGATCGTCGAGCAGGTCTACGACCACCAGGGCAACGTGGGTCAGGGCACCGTGCCGATCCTGGTCTTCGACGCCTGGGAGCACGCCTTCTACCTCCAGTACAAGAACCAGAAGGTGGACTTCATCGAGGCCATGTGGCAGGTCGTGAACTGGCAGGACGTCGCGGCGCGCTACGCGCAGGCCAAGGACCGCACCCCGCTGATCGCCCCCTGACCCGGGGCCCGCGAACGCCCTGCTCGTGATCGTCTTCTCAACTGTCACCGGGCGGGCGGACAGGAGACGGCCCCCACGAGGACGTGACTCGTGGGGGCCGTCGCCTGTCCGAGGGCGCGCCGCGGCGCGGCGGAGGTCCGCCGCCCCGGGGCGGCTCAGTCGAAGACCGGGCCGCGGGTACGGGTGCGCTTGATCTCGTAGAAGCCCGGGATGGACGCCACCATCAGGGTGCCGTCCCACAGGCGCCCCGCCTCCTCACCCCTGGGCGCGGGCGTGACGACCGGGCCGAAGAAGGCGATCCGCTCCCCGCCGGGCCCGGGCACCGCCACGACCGGGGTGCCGACGTCCTGGCCGACCAGGTCGATGGCCTCCCGGTGGGAGGCGCGCAGCTCGGCGTCGTAGGCGTCCTTCTCCGCGTAGGCGGCGAGCGAGGCGGGCAGGCCCACCTCCGCGAGCGCCTCGGCGACCGCCTCGGGGACCGGGCCGCGCCCCTCGTTGTGGAAGCGGGCGCCGAGCGCGGTGTACAGCGGCCCGACCACCTCCTCGCCGTGCAGGAGCCGGGCGGCGTTCACGACCCGGACCGGCCCCCAGGCGACCGTGTCCATCATCTCCCGGTACTCCTGGGACAGTTCGTCCAGGCGGTCCTCGTTGAGCACCGCGAGGGACATCACATGCCAGCGGACCTCGACCTCGCGGACCCGCTCGACCTCCAGCATCCAGCGCGAGGTCATCCACGCCCAGGGGCACAGCGGGTCGAACCAGAAGTCGGCGGGCGTCCTGCCCGCAGGGGCCGCCGTGCTCGTCGCCGCGTGGGCCGTGTCCGACATGTCACTCCTCGTGTCCGGCGGGCACCTCGTGTGCCCACGGGCGGGAACACGCGCGGCGGACAGGGGATTCCCCCGTGCCGCCTGCCAGCAGCGCATGGGAGGATCGCTGCTGTTCGAACGAGACACGAAGGAGTGCCCGTGCCCGGTGAGAATCTCTCCCGCGACGAGGCCCGCACCCGGGCCGAGCTGCTGACCGTCGAGGCGTACCACGTCGCACTCGACGTGCGCTCAGCCGTCGGGGGCGCCGAGGAGCCAGGGGAGGGGCCCCGCACCTTCCGCTCGGTGACCACGGTCCGCTTCCGGGCCTCGGAGCCGGGTGCCGCCACCTTCGCCGACCTCGTCGCCCCCTCGGTGACCGCGGTCACCCTCAACGGCCGCCCGCTCGACCCCTCGGCCGTCTTCGACGGCACCCGGATCGCGCTGGACGGCGTCGAGGAGGAGAACGTCCTCGTCGTCGACGCGCAGTGCGCCTACAGCCGCACCGGCGAGGGTCTGCACCGCTTCGTCGACCCGGAGGACGGCGAGGTCTACCTGTACACCCAGTACGAGCCGGCGGACGCCCGGCGGGTGTTCGCCACCTTCGAGCAGCCCGACCTCAAGGCCCCCTTCCGCTTCGAGGTGGCCGCGCCGGAGGGCTGGACCGTGTGGTCGGGCGCCGAGGGCGCCCGCGGCGAGGACGGGGTGTGGCGCTTCGCCGAGACCCGCCCGATCTCGACGTACATCACGGCGATCGTGGCCGGCCCGTACCACTACGAGACCGACGTCTACGAGCGCCGGCTGCCGGACGGCACGGTGCTGCGCATCCCCCTGGGCGCGATGTGCCGCAAGGGGCTCGCCCGGCACTTCGACGCGGACGACGTCTTCCTCGTCACCAAGCAGGGCCTGGACTTCTTCCACGAGCACTTCGACTACCCGTACCCCTTCGGCAAGTACGACCAGGCCTTCGTGCCCGAGTACAACATCGGGGCGATGGAGAACCCGGGCTGCGTGACCTTCCGCGAGGAGTTCGTCTTCCGGGGCAAGGTCACCGCGGCCTCCTACGAGCGCCGGGCCAATGTCATCCTCCATGAGATGGCGCACATGTGGTTCGGCGACCTGGTCACCATGGAGTGGTGGGACGACCTGTGGCTGAAGGAGTCCTTCGCCGACTTCATGGGCTCCTTCTCCATGGTGGAGGCCACCCGCTTCACCAACGGGTGGGTGACCTTCGCCAACAACCGCAAGGCCTGGGCCTACCGGGCGGACCAGCTGCCCTCGACCCACCCGGTCACGGCCGACATCCGCGACCTGGAGGCGGCCAAGCTCAACTTCGACGGCATCACCTACGCCAAGGGCGCCTCGGTGCTCAAGCAGCTCGTGGCCTACGCGGGACGGGAGCCGTTCCTGGAGGGGGCCCGGCGCTACTTCAAGCGCCACGCCTTCGGCAACACCACGCTGGACGACCTGCTGGCGGTGCTGGAGGAGACCTCCGGGCGCGACATGCGCGAATGGGCCCGGGCCTGGCTCCAGACCTCGGGCGTGAACACGCTGACGCCCGAGGCGGAGTACGGCGGGGACGGGCGCGTGGCGGAGCTGGCCGTCGTCCAGGAGGGCGGCACCCTGCGCCCCCACCGGGTCGTGGTCGGCCTCTACCGGGTCGAGGGCGCGAAGCTGGTGCGGTACGCCGAGGCCGGAGTGGACGTGGTCGGCGCGCGGACCCCGGTGCCGGAGCTGGCCGGCGCCGAGCGGCCCGACCTGGTGCTGGTCAACGACGAGGACCTGACCTTCTGCAAGCTGCGCTTCGACGAGCGCTCCCTGGCGACGCTGCGCGAGCACCTCGGGGACATCGAGGACCCGCTCGCGCGGGCGCTGTGCTGGTCCGCACTGTGGAACCTCACCCGGGACGCGGTCCTGCCGGCCCGGGACTTCGTCGGCCTGGTGCTGCGGTTCGCCGGCCGGGAGACGGACATCGGCGTCCTGCAGATGCTGCACGCATGGACCCGCACCGCCCTGGTCCACTACGCCGCCCCCGGCTGGCGGGAGGAGGGCGGCCGGATCACCGCCGCCGGGGCGCTGGCGGAGCTGCGCCGCGCGGAGCCCGGCAGCCAGCACCAGCTGACCTGGGCCCGGTTCTTCGCCGCGACGGCGTCCGGGGAAGCGGACCTGCGCCTGCTGGCGGAGCTGCTGGACGGCACCTCGGTGGTCGAGGGACTGGAGGTCGACCAGGAGCTGCGGTGGGCATTCCTCGGGCCCCTGGCCGCCCACGGGGCCGCCGACGAGAGCGTGATCGCCGCGGAGCTGGCCCGGGACGACACGGCCTCCGGCAAGCGCCACGAGGTCCGCTGCCTCGCGGCCCGGCCGTCGGCTGCGGTGAAGGACCAGGCGTGGGCGGCCGTGGTCGAGTCGGACCGGCTGTCGAACGCGCTGGTGGAGGCCACCATCGCGGGCTTCGTCCAGCCCTCCCAGCGGGAGCTGGTGGCGCCCTACGCCGCGCGGTACTTCGAGGCGATCGAGCGGGTGTGGGCCGAGCGCTCCATCCAGATCGGCATGGACGTGGTCAGCGGCCTCTACCCGGCCCTCCAGGACACGCCGGAGACACTCGCCGCCACGGACGCCTGGCTCGCCGCACACGAGCAGGCGGCGCCCGCGCTGCGGCGCCTGGTGCTGGAGGCCCGCGACGACCTGGCGCGCGCCCTGCGGGCACAGGCCCGCGACGCGCAGGCCCCGGCGGACTCCGCCTGACGGGGCACCCCGGCGCGCGGGGCGGGGCCGCTGTCGGACCCCCGCCCGGCGCGCCGCCCCGGCCCGCACTCGGCAGCGCCGGGATCGCCCTTGAGGACGGGCTTGTCCCGAAATGCCGACGGGCCTGTAACAGCGGTTAGCGCCCCGGCACCCCCCGGGCATGCCCACCGCATGGAACAGTGCGACACTCCCCCCTCGCTCTCCCCCCACCCGCCCGGAGGCGAACTCGTCGTCTCGGGTGCCCAGTTGCGGGCCCACGGGCTGACCTCGGCACGGGTCGCGCAGCAGTGCCGGGCCGGAGGCCCCTGGCAGCTCCTGCTGCCAGGCGTCTATCTGCTCAGGCCCGGTCCGCCGACCGGCCGGGAGCGGCTGCGCGCCGCGCTGCTGTACGCGGGACGGCCGGCGCCCTCGACGGGCCGGCCGGAACAGGACGGGCCCTACGGCGAGGCGATGGTCACCGGCCTCGCGGCGCTGGCGCTGCACGGCTTCGCCGCCGCCCCCGCGGTGCGGGCGCTCGACGCCGTCGACGTGCTCGTGGGCCGCACCCGACGGCTGCGGTCCACCGGCTGGGTGCGGCTGGTCCGCGGACCCGCTCCCCCGGCGCCGCAGCAGGTCGCCGGGCTGCCGGTCGCACCGGCGGGCCGCGCGGTCGCCGATGCCGTCGCCGGGCGGGACGACCCCGAGGCCGCCCGGCGGCTGCTCACCGAGGCGGTGCGCGAGGGCCACTGCGAACCCGCCGCCCTGGTGCGGGAGCTGGACGGGGCCCGGCTGCTGGGGCGCCCGCACGTGGTCGACGCCCTCGACGCCCTGCTCGCGGAGGGCCGGTCCCTGGCCGAGAGCCGCCTCTACACGCTGGTCGCCGCCCACCGCCTGCCCGAGCCGCTGTGGAACGTGGAGCTGCGCCTGCCCGGCGGGCCGCGGCTGGGCGGGGTGGACGCCTACTGGCCGGACGAGGCGGTGGCCGTGGAGCTGGACGCCCGCGCCCCGGCCCCCGTGGGCGAGGCCCGGCCGCCCGAGGCCGCCCGGCGGCGGGAGGCCCTGGAGCGGCTGGGCGTCACGGTGGTGCACCTCACGCCGCGCGGTCTGCGCGAGGCGCCGGAACGGCAGGCCGTGGTCGTGCGCACCGCGCTGATGGCCGCGGCGGACCGGGAGCCCGCCGCCTACCTGCGGGTGCTGCCCCGCTGAGCGGAGGCGGGTGCGGTGGTCCCGGACCCGCCGTGCGGCCCAGTGCCCGCCGTGCGGCTCAGCGCCCGCCGCAGAACTCGGCCCGGACCACGGCCGCGGTGTCACCCGCGAAGTCGCCGTTGAGGTTGAGCGCCACCGAGTGGGTGGCCTCCTCGGTGACGGCGACCTGGGAGAGGGAGCCGTGGATACCGCCGCCGTGGCCCCAGATCTCCGTGCCGCAGTCGAGCCTGCGCCACATCACACCCAGGCCGTAGCGGACCTCGGGCGCCTGCGGGCTCACCTCGACGGTGTCGGTCAGCGCCGCCATCTGGGCCTCGGGGAGCAGCCGGCCGGAGAACAGGGCGCGGTAGAAGCGCTGGAGGTCCCGGGTGTCGGAGATCATCTCCCCGGCGGCATGGGCGATGCTGGGGTTGAGCTCGGTGACGTCGTGGAGGTCCCGGTCCGGCGAGGGGGCGCCGCCGAGCGTGGAGTAGGCGCGAGCGCTCGGGCGGGGCATCGCGGCCGAGGTGCCGGGGACGGAGGTCGCCCGCAGGTGGAGCGGCCGGAGGATGCGCCGCTCGATCTCGCGCCCGTAGGGCCGCCCGGTGACCTCCTCGATCACCAGGCCCGCCAGGACGTAGTTGGTGTTGGAGTAGCCCCACGCGGTGCCGGGCGGGAAGTCGGGCGCGTGCTTCATCGCCGTCCGCACCAGGCTCTGAGGCGTCCAGGTGTCGTAGCGGTGCTCCGGGAAGCCGGAGCCGAAGACGCGTTCTCCGAAGTCGGGGTCGGCGGTGTAGTCGGCGATACCGCTGGTGTGGTTGAGCAGTTGGCGGATCGTCACCTGGGAGCCGTCGTGCCCGTTGCCCTCGACGAGGCCGGGCAGCCGGCTCCCGACGCTCTCGTCCAGGTCGATCCTGCCCTCGGCCTCCAGCTGGAGCAGCACGGTGGCGACGAAGGTCTTGGTGATGGAGCCGACCCGGAAGCGGTCCCGGGGGGTCCGCGGCTTCCCGGTGTCGAGGTCCGCCGCACCGGCGGTGCCACGCCAGGCCCGGTGTCCGCGGACCGCGCCCGCGACCGCACCCGGGGCGCCGGCCGCCACGGCCGCGTCGAGCGCCTCCTGGGTGGCCCGGTGGGCGCCGGGACCGGCCGCGGGTGGCGCGGCGGCCGTCCCGGCGGGGGCCGGGGCGGGGGCGGCGGCAGCCGCGGGTGCCGCTCCGGTGATCAGGGCGGCCACCGCGAGGGCGGCGGCTGCGGCGCGGCGTGCGGTGAGTCGTCGTGCCGTGGTTGCGGTCATCTCTTCCCCAGCTTCTCGGGCTCGCGGACGCGGTCGGCGGTCAGGACCGCGCCGCGGCGCCCGGGGTTGAGCGGGGGCGGGAGGGTTGGGCGGCTTTCGGCCGTCTCGGGGCGAGGCCGCGCGGGCGGGGCGGCGGAAGGGGAGGTCCGCCCGGCGGCCGGCCGGTCCCGATGCGCCCGGCGGCCGTCGGTCCGCCCCCGGGCCGGAAGGCCGGTCAGCCCGCCCCCGGGCCGGGAGGCGCGTCCTGCGGGAGGGCCGGGTTCGCGGGCGAGTAGCGGGGGGCGGTCCACCGCACGGGGGAGGCCGCCTCGGTGTGCACGGTCCGCTCCACGGTGAAGTGCACGGTCCGCGCGCCGCCCTGGGCGTAGGCGGTCCGGGCGGTGCCGGTGAGCTGGAGGGTGGCGCCCGTGCTCCAGTCCAGGGCCAGGATCCCCGCCCTCGGGTCCCGCTCCAGGTTCCCGAGGGTGAGGAACATGGCGTTGCCCGGGTAGTCCGGCCAGCTCAGGCCGGTGGGCGAGGCCACCCGCAGAAAGCCGGGGTTGCCGCCACGATGGCTGACATCCACTCCGTCGGAGGTTCCGGTGGCGATGAAGAAGGTGTCCGCCGCCCGGAGGAACGCGCTCTGGTCCCCGTCGAGTTCCTCCCCCGTCCGGTGGAGGGGTACGGCGGGTGCGGCGTCCCCGGCTCCCGGCGCCGCCGGCAGCGGCAGCCTCTGCTGGATGTACTTGGGGCAGTTGGAGAAGACCCGCTCGGTCTCCAGCAGCAGGCCGCGCGCGGAGGGGCGGACGCTGCCGCCCATCCGCATCCGCCGGCGGGTGCGGGGGTCGAGCGCGAGGGCGGCCGCGGGCACCGGGCCCGTGGCGAGGGCACCGGCGAGCGGGTCGCCCGCAGGGGGCCCGCCGCGCACGGAGACGCTGTGCGGGCCGGTGGCCCGGGCGAACCCGGGCCGGCCGGTGAGGAGCGAGGCCCACATGCGCCCCTCCGCGTCGGCCGCCGCGAGGACGAGGTGGGGCTGCAGCTCCAGGAAGGCCGCGGCCACGGGCCTGATGCCGCCGCCGATGGAGCGGCCGATGTGCGCGGCCTCCCCCTCGACGCCCAGGCGGCGCTGCACGGCGAGGGAGCCGTGGTGGTAGGTGCGGCGCTCGGCGTCCACGGGGTGTCCTCCTTGACGGGCGGTCGGGCGGTCGGGCGGTTCGGCGGTCGGCAGGGCGGGTCCGGGGGCGCCGCGCGGGGCGAACCCCGGTCGGCGCGGCGCCGGAGGAACCCGCGGGTCGGGGCGGTGGGCACGGGGACGGGTCCCCCTCGGCGCCGGAGGAGGCGCAGTTGTCCAGGCGGGTGCCGTCGCGGTCGGTCAGCCCGGTGCGGCCGGGGGCGAGGGGGCCGCTGAACGTCATGGGAGACCTCTCCGGTGCGCGGCCACCCTCACCGGCTAACCGCCCAAATGGACCGTAGTAGTTAGCCGGCGAGACGGGCAAGCCCCCGGCGCGTCACCGCCCGCCGCACGGAGAGCCCTTACCCTGGTCCGGACCGCCCGCCCCCCGGAGCGAAGGAACCCGCTTGAGCGCCGCCGACCCGCGCCCCCTCCTCGGTGAACCGATCTCGCTGGACCTGCTCAACACCCGCTGGATACAGGGCGGGGAGCCGCAGGACCTGCTCCAGGACACCGCCGGGCTGACGGTGTGGCTGCGCACGGTCGGCCTCGACGAGGACTTCCCCGCGGACGACGCCACGCTGGAGCACACCAGGACGGCCCGCGAGGCGCTCGCGGTCCTGGTCGACGACTCCGACCCCGCGGCCGCGGCCCGCGTCGACGCGGTGCTCGCGCACGGCCGGGTGCGCCCCACGCTCACCGCCGAAGGGCCGGGCGAGACGGCCGAGTTCGCCGACGCGACCTGGGGGCCGGGCTGGACGGCGGCCCGCGCCCATCTGGAGCTGCTGCGCACCGCCCCCGACCGTATCCGCCGCTGCGCCCACGAGAGCTGCGTGCTGCACTTCCTCGACACCTCCCGCAACGGCACCCGGCGCTGGTGCTCCATGGCGGTCTGCGGAAACCGCGCGAAGGCCTCGCGGCACTACGCCCGCCGGCACGACCACTGAGGGCCCGCCCGGGCCCCGCCGGGGAGCCCGTGCCGACGGGGGCTGCGGGACGGGAGGCCGCGCCGCCCCCGCGGGGGACGCCCCTGCCGCACCCGCGGCCGCAGGAGGCCCCGCGGCAACGCCCCCTGACACCACCACAACCGGAATCACCACATCCGGAGTGAAGGATTTCGGGAGCCCTGCATGGGTTCGCACCCGACCGACCCATTCCGGATCATGGCGGGTTCCCGCCAGGAACGCTTCATGTCCTGGTCAACTCTCCACAAACGCCCGTCTCTTGCGAAAGGCTGAGCGGTCATCCGGCACCGAATTCCGGACCGTCTCATTCACCAACAGGGATGCTGATGACCCCCGAATCCCAGAGCACCACGACAGGGCGCTCCATACCCGGCCGCAGGCGCGCGGCACGTGTCGCGGCCGCGGCCTCGCTCGTCGCCGCACTCGCCGCCGCGGGCATCACCCCGGCGTTCGCCGCGCCCGCCGCCGACCCGGCGGGCGGCGGCGACAAGTCCGCCGTCGCGGAGAAGCTCGGCACCGCGGACGCCGACCGGCTCGCCGCCGCCGAGGCCAGGGGCGAGAAGGACGTGACCGTCATGGTCGCGACCGCCCCGGGCCGCACCGAGCAGGTGGCCGACCAGCTGGAGGCCGTCGAGGGCGCCACCGTCGGCGCGCGCGACGACAAGCTCGGCTATGTCCGGGCGACCCTGCCGACCGGCAAGGCGGACGCCGCGCTGAAGGCCGCCGCCAAGCTCTCCACCGTCCACGGCATCGACCTCAAGCACGAGATCGAGCTGGACGACCCGACACCGGCCGGGGACCGCCCCGAGGGCCAGGCCGCCCGCAAGGGCAAGAACAAGGGCTACCCGGGCCCCGGCGCCAAGACCCCGGCGGAGAACCCGTACAACCCGTCCTTCGAGACCGGCGCCGTCGACTTCGTCAAGAAGTACCCCGAGGCCGACGGCCGCGGGGTGACGATCGGCATCCTCGACTCCGGTGTCGACCTGGGCCACCCGGCGCTCCAGAAGACGACCACCGGCGAGCGCAAGATCGTCGACTGGGTGACCGCCACCGACCCGGTGGCCGACGGCGACGGCACCTGGCTGCGGATGAACAGCAAGGTCAGCGGCCCGACCTTCACGGCGGGCTCGCGGACCTACACGGCGCCCGCGGGCTCCTACACCTTCCGCACCTTCGCCGAGGCCACCACCACCGGCGGCGACATGAAGGGCGACCTCAACCGCGACGGCGACACCACCGACGTGTGGGGCGTGCTCTACGACGCCGACGCCGGAACGGTCCGCGTGGACCTCGACAACAACGCGGACTTCACCGACGACGAGGTGCTCAAGCCGTACAAGGACGGCTTCCAGGTCGCCTACTTCGGCACGGACGACCCGGCGACCGAGGTCGCCGAGCGCATCCCGTTCGTCGTCGAGATCCGCAAGGACGTCGTCTACAACGCGGCCGGGGCCACCTCGGACTACGTGAGCATCGGCGTCATCGAGGGCTCGCACGGCACCCACGTGGCCGGCATCACCGCCGCCAACGGCCTCTTCGGCGGGAAGATGAACGGTGCGGCGCCCGGCGCCAAGCTGGTCTCCTCGCGCGCCTGCACCTGGAGCGGGGGCTGCACCAACGTGGCCCTGACCGAGGGCATGATCGACCTCGTGGTCAACCGCGGCGTGGACATCGTCAACATGTCCATCGGCGGGCTCCCGGCGCTGAACGACGGCAACAACGCGCGCGCCGAGCTCTACACGCGGCTCATCGACACCTACGGCGTGCAGCTCGTCATCTCGGCGGGCAACAGCGGCCCCGGCGCCAACACCATCGGCGACCCCTCGCTCGCCGACAAGGTGATCTCGGTCGGTGCCACGGTCTCCAAGGCGACGTGGGCCGCCAACTACGGCTCCCAGGTGCGCGCCAAGTACGCGATGTTCCCCTTCTCCTCGCGCGGTCCGCGCGAGGACGGCGGGTTCACACCGACCCTCGCCGCCCCCGGTGCGGCGATCAACACCATCCAGACCTGGTCGGCCGGTCAGCCGGTCGCCGAGGCCGGCTACGAGCTGCCCGCCGGCTACGGGATGCTCCAGGGCACCTCGATGGCCTCCCCGCAGGCCACCGGTTCGATGGCGCTGCTGCTCTCCGCCGCGAAGCAGAAGGGCCTTGAGCTCACCCCGGCGCAGCTGCGGACCGCGGTCACCAGCACCGCGGACCACATCCGCGGCACCCAGGCCTACGAGCAGGGTGCGGGTCTGCTGAACGTCCCGGACGCCTGGAAGGCGATCACCAAGGGCGCCACGGCGCACGAGTACACGATCTCCGCGCCGGTCGACACCGCGATCGACCAGTTCCTGAAGACGCCCGGCAAGGGCACCGGCCTGTACGACCGCGAGGGCGGCCTGAAGGTCGGCGAGAAGAAGGTCTACGAGATCACCATCACCCGGACCACCGGTCCGGACCGCCCGGTCCGGCACCAGCTGTGGTTCGAGAACAACCACGAGCGGACCTTCCGCGTCGTCGGCGACGACCTGGTGAAGCTGCCGCTCAACGAGCCGGTCACCGTGAAGGTCGCCGCCAAGCCGCGCTCCGCCGGCCTGCACAGCGCGGTCCTGGAGATCAACGACACCGCCACCCGGGGCACCGACAAGCTGATGCTGGCGACCGTGGTCGCCGCCCACGAGCTCGGCCAGGCCCCGTACACCTTCTCGGCCGAGGGCACCGCCCGGCGGAACCTGACCACCTCGTACTTCGTGAACGTCCCGGCGGGCGCGAAGAACCTGGAGATCGCCATGTCCGGCCTGAGGGGCGAGAGCCAGACCCGGTTCATCGCGATCCACCCGTACGGCGTGCCGGTGGACCCGACCTCCACGATCAACTGCTACCCGCACTACAACCCGGCGAACACCTGCCGGCCGGACGTGCGCTCCTACCCGGACCCGCAGCCGGGCGTGTGGGAGATCGAGGTCGAGTCGCGCCGCACCTCGCCCTACCTGTACAACCCGTACGAGCTGGACGTGACCCTGCTCGGTGCCGCCTTCGACCCCGCGGTGAAGGTCATCCCCGAGGCCAGGACCGGCGAGGCCACCCCGGTAGACCTCGGGATCAGGAACGGCTTCGCCTCGATCGAGGGCACCCTGAAGGGCGGGCCGCTCGGCTCGGCCAAGGAGGACCGCCCGACCATCGCCGACGGTGACGTGATCCAGGGCACGGTGGAGGTGCCCGCGGGCGTCTCGCGCCTGGACGTGGCCATCGGCTCGGTCTCCGACGCGGCCGCCGACCTGGACCTGGTCGTGCTGCGCAACGGGGTGGTCGTCGGCCAGTCGGCGGACGGCGACTCCGAGGAGTCGGTGAGCCTGGTGAACCCCGCCGCGGGCACGTACACGATCGTCGTCGACGCCTACGCGGTCCCGTCCGGGTCCACCGCCTACGACTACCGCGACGTGTACTACTCCGCCTCGCTCGGCGAGGTGAAGGTGGACAGCTCGGGCACGGTCGAGCTGCCGACCGGCGGCACCGCCGCGGTCTCCGCCGAGGTGCTGGTGAACAGCGCGGCCCCGGCGGGCCGGCAGTTCTTCGGCGAGGTGCAGCTGGTCAACGGCCGCGGCACCGCCGCGGGCGTGGGCAGCATCCGGATCGACAAGGTCCTTCCGTAACCCTCCGCAGGAGGGCGTGACGGTCCGTGCGGTTCGCCGCACGTCAGGCGGGGCGGGTGCCGTGGGCACCCGCCCCGCGGGCGTCGCCCGGGGCCGTGCCCGGGGGGACATGTCGCGTGTCACACGTCCCGCCCATCGGACAACCGATTGGACAAGGCGGACCTGGACATACGCATCATGGAGCGGCGCAAGCGCCGCATCAGGTGCACACACGTACGGAGGAGTCCCCGTGAAGGTCGGAATCGTCGGAGCCACCGGGCAGGTCGGCACGGTCATGCGCAAGATCCTTGCCGAGCGGAAGTTCCCGGTCGACGAGCTGCGGCTCTTCGCCTCCGCGCGTTCGGCGGGCTCCACCCTCCCGTGGGACGGCCGCGAGATCACCGTGGAGGACGCCGCCACGGCGGACTACACGGGGCTGGACATCGTGCTGTTCTCCGCCGGCGGGGCGACCTCCAGGGCCCTCGCCGAGAAGGTGGCGGGGCAGGGCGCCGTCGTCATCGACAACTCCTCCGCCTGGCGCCGCCACCCCGAGGTGCCGCTGGTGGTGTCCGAGGTGAACCCGCACGCGGTGCGCAACCGGCCCAAGGGCATCATCGCCAACCCGAACTGCACCACCATGGCCGCCATGCCGGTGCTGAGGCCGCTGCACGCCGAGGCGGGCCTGACGGCGCTGGTGGCCACGACGTACCAGGCCGTCTCCGGGTCGGGTCTCGCGGGCGTGGCCGAGCTGGACGCGCAGGTCAAGGAGGTCGCCGGCCGCGCGACGGAGCTGACCCACGACGGCGAGGCCGTGGAGTTCCCCGAGCCGGGCGTCTACAAGCGCCCGATCGCCTTCAACGTGCTGCCGCTGGCGGGCTCGATCGTCGACGACGGCTCCTTCGAGACCGACGAGGAGCAGAAGCTCCGCCACGAGTCCCGCAAGATCCTGGAGATCCCCGAGCTGAAGGTGTCGGGCACCTGTGTACGCGTCCCGGTGTTCTCCGGGCACTCGCTCCAGGTGAACGCCCGCTTCGCGCGTCCGCTCGGCGTGGAGCGCGCCCGGGAGCTGCTCGGGGCCGCCCCGGGCGTCGAGCTGTCCGAGATCCCGACCCCGCTCCAGGCGGCGGGCCGGGACGCCTCCTACGTGGGCCGCATCCGCGTGGACGAGACGGTGGACAACGGGCTGGCCCTGTTCCTGTCGAACGACAACCTCCGCAAGGGCGCCGCGCTGAACGCCGTCCAGATCGCGGAGCTGGTCGCCGAGGAGCTGCGCGGCTGAGCCCGCGCACCGCGCCCCGGGGGGCGGGCACCGCTGCGTCGCGGTGCCCGCCCTCTCGCGTTCCCCCTCCGGGGCCCCTCGCGGCCGGTCGCCGGGGCGACGGTGCCCCGCCCCGGCGACCGCGGGCGTGCCCGGGGGGCCGCGTGGAAGGATGACGGCAAACAACGCAGACCGAGGAGATGACCGGGTGCCTGGCACAAACCTGACCCGTGACGAGGCGCAGCAGCGCGCGCGCCTGCTCACCGTTGACTCGTACGAGATCGACCTCGATCTCTCGGGGGCGCAGGAAGGCGGGATCTACCGGTCCCGGACCACCGTGCGCTTCGCCTCGGCGGAAGAGGGCGCCGAGACCTTCATCGACCTCGTGGCCCCCTCGGTGCACGAGGCCGTGCTCAACGGCAAGGCCCTGGACGTCGCGGCCGTCTTCCGGGACTCCCGGATCGCGCTCAAGCACCTGCTGCGGGGCGACAACGAGCTCGTCGTCGTGGCGGACTGCGCGTACACCAACACGGGCGAGGGCCTCCACCGCTTCGTGGACCCGGTGGACCAGCAGGCCTACCTCTACACCCAGTTCGAGGTGCCGGACGCCCGCCGGGTCTTCGCCTGCTTCGAGCAGCCGGACCTGAAGGCGGCGTTCACCTTCACCGTGACGGCGCCCGGGGGGTGGACGGTGGTCTCCAACTCGCCGGCGGCCTCCTCCGAGGACGGGGTCTGGCGCTTCGAGCCCACCCCGCGGATCTCCACGTACATCACGGCGCTGGTCGCGGGCCCGTACCACAGCGTGCACGGCTCCTGGGAGAAGGACGGGCGCACGGTCCCGCTGGGGATCTACTGCCGCCCGTCGCTGGCCGAGTACCTGGACGCGGAGGCGATCTTCGACGTCACCCGGCAGGGCTTCGACTGGTTCGAGGAGAAGTTCGACTACCCCTACCCCTTCGCCAAGTACGACCAGCTGTTCGTGCCGGAGTTCAACGCCGGGGCGATGGAGAACGCGGGCGCGGTGACCATCCGCGACCAGTACGTCTTCCGCTCCAAGGTGACGGACGCGGCCTACGAGGTGCGTGCGGAGACGATCCTGCACGAGCTGGCCCACATGTGGTTCGGCGACCTGGTCACCATGGAGTGGTGGAACGACCTGTGGCTGAACGAGTCGTTCGCCACCTACACCTCCATCGCCTGCCAGGCGTACGCGCCGGGGTCGCGCTGGCCGCACTCGTGGACCACCTTCGCCAACTCCATGAAGACCTGGGCCTACCGGCAGGACCAGCTGCCCTCGACCCACCCGATCATGGCCGAAATCCGCGACCTCGATGACGTTCTCGTGAACTTCGACGGCATCACCTACGCCAAGGGCGCGTCCGTCCTGAAGCAGCTGGTCGCCTACGTCGGCATGGACGCGTTCTTCCAGGGCGTGCAGGCGTACTTCAAGGCGCACGCCTTCGGCAACACCCGGCTCTCGGACCTGCTGGGCGCCCTGGAGGAGACCAGCGGCCGCGATCTGAAGGCCTGGTCGAGGGCGTGGCTGGAGACGGCGGGCATCAACGTCCTGCGCCCCGAGGTCTCCGTGGACGACTCGGGCACCGTCACCGCCTTCGCGGTGCGGCAGGAGGCCCCCGCGCTCCCCGAGGGCGCCCAGGGCGAGCCCGTGCTCCGCCCGCACCGCATCGCGATCGGCCTCTACGACCTGGACGGGTCCGGTGCGCTGGTGCGCACCGAGCGGGTCGAGCTGGACGTGGAGGGCCCGCTCACCGAGGTGCCCGCCCTGGTGGGCACCCGCCGCCCGGCCGTGGTGCTGCTGAACGACGACGACCTCTCCTACGCGAAGGTCCGCCTCGACGAGGAGTCGCTGCGCAACGTCACGGAGCACCTCGGCGACTTCGCCGAGTCGCTGCCGCGCGCCCTGTGCTGGGCCTCGGCCTGGGACATGACGCGCGACGGCGAGCTCGCCACCCGGGACTACCTGGAGCTGGTGCTCTCCGGCATCGGCAAGGAGTCCGACATCGGCGTGGTGCAGTCGCTGCACCGCCAGGTGAAGCTCGCCCTGGACCTCTATGCGGACCCGGCGTGGCGGGAGGCGGGGCTGACCCGCTGGACGGACGCGACGCTGGCCCATCTGCGGGCGGCCGGGCCGGGCAGCGACCACCAGCTCGCCTGGGCGCGGGCGTTCGCCGCCACCGCGCGCACGCCGCAGCAGCTGGACCTGCTCCAGGCCCTGCTCGACGGCACCGAGTCCGTCGAGGGCCTGGTCGTGGACACGGAGCTGCGCTGGGCGTTCGTGGAGCGCCTCGCCTCCACCGGCGTCTTCGACGAGGAGGAGATCGCGGGCGAGTACGAGCGGGACCGGACCGCCGCGGGCGAGCGCCATGCGGCGACCGCCCGGGCGGCCCGTCCGACGGCGGAGGCGAAGGAGGCCGCCTGGGCCGACGTGGTGGAGGGCGACAAGCTGCCCAACGCGGTGCAGGAGGCGGTCATCGCGGGCTTCGTCCAGACCGACCAGCGCGAGCTGCTCGCGCCCTACGCCCAGCGGTACTTCGCCGCGGTCAAGGGCGTGTGGGACTCCCGCAGCCACGAGATGGCCCAGCAGGTCGCGGTCGGGCTCTACCCCTCGCTCCTGGTGTCGGACGAGACGCTGTCCGCGACCGACGCCTGGCTGGCCTCGGCGGAGCCGAACGCGGCGCTGCGCCGGCTGATGTCGGAGTCCCGCGCCGGGGTGGAGCGTGCGCTGAGGGCGCAGGCCGCGGACGCGGCGCGGTAGCGCGCCCGTCCGGGCCGTGCGGGGAGCCCCCGTACGGCCCGGGCGGGGGACCGGGTCCTTCCGGAAGTGGAGGGGGGGGGGGGGGGGGGGGGGGGGCGCCCGCCCCCCGCCCGGGGGGGGGGGGGGGGTGAAAGACACGACCA
>NZ_JBIDBN010000013.1:0-146036 GCF_043203115.1 Streptomyces sp. NPDC048001 | reverse complement strand
GGGGCGGCGGGCCCGCGCGGGGGGGGGGGGCGCCCCGCCCGCGCGGGCGCGGGGGGCCGGGCTGCCTTGCGCCTCGGGGCCGCGGGGGCGCCCCCCCCCCCCCCCCCCCCCGCCTCCTTGTCTTTTCGGCCGATGACTATCCGCCAGATGCCCGCCCCGGCGTCAACACCCGTTCCCTGAGCGGGATATGCTCCCGCCCGTCGTTTCATATGATCTTTCCGGTTCGATCTGAGGATGCTGATGGTTCGACAGGGAACGCCGACCGGGAGTCCCCGGCCGCGGTCCGGTCTGGTGTGGCAGCTGCCGGTCGCCGCGACGCTGGCGGCCGCGGTCGCGGCCGTCGTCCTGGCCCCCGCATCGGCGCGCACGTCCGTCGTGGTCGTCTGCGCCGTCGCGGTCGTGACCGTCGCGATCGCCTGCGCCGAGGCGGCGCGCCGCGGCCGGACGGTGTCCGAGCTCCGCGCCCGTACGGCCGCCCAGGAGGCGGAGCTGGTCAACCGGTCGGCCGAGACCAGCCGCCTCGCCGACGAGCTGCTGCCCCGGGTCGTGGCGGAGCTGCGCCACGGCGCCTTCCCGGAGGACGTGCTGGCCTCGCTGGACACCTCCCCCGAGCACCGGGCGGTGCTGCGCTCCGTGGTCGAGGCGGTGAGCGCCGAGGAGGACCTGCGCGAGTCCGCGCAGCGCGCCTTCGTCAACATCGCCCGCCGTGTGCAGGCCATCGTCCACCAGCAGGCCCAGGAGCTGCGGGAGATGGAGGACCGCCACGGCCATGCCCCGGAGGTCTTCGGCGACCTGCTCCGCATCGACCACGGCACGGCCCTGATCGGCCGTCTCGCCGACTCGATCGCCGTCCTCGGCGGCGCGCGCCCGGGACGCCAGTGGAGCAAGGCCGTCCCGCTCTACAGCGTGATGCGCGGCGCCATGTCCCGGATCATCGACTACCAGCGCGTGGAGCTGCACACCGTCTCCGAGGTCGCCGTCGTCGGCACCGCCGTCGAGCCCCTGATCCACGCCCTGTCCGAGCTGCTGGACAACGCCACCCGCTACTCGCCGCCGCAGACCAGGGTCCATCTGACCGCCGTGGACGTGCAGTCGGGCATCGCCGTCGAGATCGAGGACGGCGGCGTCAGCATGAGCGAGGAGGCCCGCCAGCGCGCCGAGCGCATGCTGCGCCAGGCCCAGCAGGGCATCGATGTCAACGACCTCGGCGAGACGCCCCGGCTGGGCCTGGCCGTGGTCGGCCGGCTGGCGCGGGCGTACGGCTTCCAGGTCTCGCTGCGCCCCTCCGCCTACGGGGGTGTGCGCGCCGTCCTCGTCGTACCGCAGGACCTCATCACCACGACCGCGGCGGCGACCGGCCTCGCGCACGGCATCGGCACGGCGTCCGGCCCGCGCGCCACCGACACCCCGCCGCCCCGGCACCGCCCGCGTCCGGTCACCGGCCCCACGTCCGCGCCGCTCCCCCTGCCCGAGGAGGCCCCCCTGGTGACCGAGCGGACCGCGGGCGGGCTGCCCCAGCGGCGCCGCAAGACACGCGCGACGGCACCGGCCGCCGTCGACACCCCGGCACCTTCCCCCACGGCCCCGGACCCCGCACCGGCGGTGCAGCCCGGCCTCTGGCTGTCCGCGTTCCAGAGCGGCCTGTCCGGCGACACTCCCCCGACGAACAACGGAAACGAGCAGCCATGATTCAGCGGCAGTCCCACCAGACCAACATGGACTGGATGCTCAAGGACCTGGCGGAGGGCGTACCGCAGACCAGGAACGTCGTCGTGCTCTCCGCCGACGGGCTGCGCATGGCGCAGCACGGTTCCGACAACGACACCGCCGACCGTCTCGCCGCCGCCTGCGCCGGGCTCCAGAGCCTGGCGGGCGCGGTGGCGGCCGAACTCCCGCACGCCGACGGCCAGATGCGCCTGGTCGTGATCGAGATGAACGGCGGGTTCTTCTACCTGATGGCCGCGGGCGCGGGCGCGTACCTGGCCGTGCTGGCCGACGAGGGCGTGGACGCGGGCCTGATGGGCCAGCGGATGCGCGACCTCGTGCTGCGGATCGGCGAGCACCTGAGCACCCCGCCACGGCATGAGGGGCACCCCGCGTGAGCGACGCGGGCGCGGACTGGGAGGAGACCAGTCCGGAGCGGCTGTACGTGATCACGGGCGGCCGCAGCGGCTCCTCGTCGCCCACCGGGTTAGACCTGGTCACGCTGATCGTGGCCAGGTCGGGGCCCAGGCCCGGCATGCAGCCGGAGCACGAGGCGATCGTACGGATCTGCCAGGCGCCCCTGTCGGTGGCCGAGATCTCCGCCTATCTGAGCCTGCCGGTGAGCGTGGTCACCGTGCTGCTCAGCGACCTCCTGGCCGAGGACAAGGTGCTGGCCCGCGCACCCGTCCGGGCGGCCGCCCTCCCCGACCGTGCTCTGATTGAGGCAGTGATCGATGGACTTCAGAAGCTCTGAGCAGGCTCTCGGGCCGCGGAGCGAGGATGTGCTGCCGACGACGGCCACGGCCGCCGTCAAGGTGGTCATCGTCGGAGGATTCGGTGTCGGCAAGACGACACTGGTCGGCTCCGTCAGCGAGATCCGGCCATTGACGACCGAGGAGACGATGACCCAGGCCGGGGTCGGCGTCGACGACACCGCGGGGGTGGAGCGCAAGACCTCCACGACCGTCGCCATGGACTTCGGCCGCATCAGCATCAACGAGGAGCTGGTGCTCTACCTGTTCGGCACACCGGGGCAGCAGCGCTTCTGGTTCCTGTGGCGGGGCCTGTTCGAGGGCGCGCTGGGCGCGGTGGTGCTGGTGGACACCCGCCGGCTGGAGGTCAGCTTCGACGTCATCGGACGGCTGGAGGAGCGCGGGGTGCCCTTCGTGGTGGCCGTCAACTCCTTCCCGGAGGCCCCCTCGTACCCCCTCGAGGAGCTGCGGGGCGCACTGGATCTGCCCGCCTCCGTGCCGATCGTGCTGTGCGACGCGCGCTCCCGCACGTCCAGCAGGGATGTGCTCATGGCGCTGATGCACTACCTTCAGGCGCTCGCCACCGCGCAGGAGGTGGGCTGAGGCGGGGCACGCAGGCATGCGGCTGCGGCACCTGCCCCACTGATCGATTCTGGCCAACTCGTGTCCTCGATGTACCGGTTCACACCTGAATCGTCCTATTGGATCGGCCAACCCGGCTGAGTACGATGCGCAATAGTTGATCACTCTGTGGTGCAAGTTGCGCATGTGACAACGCAGTTGACGCGCCGCACCCGCATCGAGAGGCAGGCCCCCGTGGACCCCGAGCTGACCGTTCCGCCGATCTACACGCCCATGGCGCCGGCGATCCATCCCCGGCATGCGGACATAGACGTCCAGACCGCGGCCTGGGCGGAGACCTTCCGCATCGGTTCGGAGGAGCTGCGCGCCAAGCTCGTGGTCCAGGACATCGGCACCTTCTCCGCGCGCATCCTGCCCGAGGGCCGCGAGGAGGTCGTCTCCCTGCTCGCGGACTTCGTGCTGTGGCTGTTCGGCGTGGACGACGGCCACTGCGAGGAGGGGGAGCTCGGCCACCGCCCCGGCGACCTCGCGGGCCTGCTGCACCGGCTCATCCGGGTCGCGCAGAACCCCGAGGCGCCCATGATGCTGGACGACCCGCTCGCCGCGGGCCTGCGCGACCTGCGCCTGCGGGTGGACCGCTACGGCACCCCCGGGCAGACCGCGCGCTGGGTCGACGCCCTGCGCGAGTACTTCTTCTCCGTCGTGTGGGAGGCGGCCCACCGCCGCGCGGGCACCGTGCCCGACCTCAACGACTACACCCTGATGCGGCTCTACGACGGGGCCACCTCGGTGGTGCTCCCCATGCTGGAGATGGCCCACGGGTACGAACTCCAGCCGCACGAGCGGGACCGCACCGCGGTGCGCGCCGCGGCCGAGATGGCCTCGTTCGTCATCACCTGGGACAACGACATCTTCTCCCACCACAAGGAGCGGCGGAGCCCGGGCTACTACCTCAACGCGCTGCGGGTCCTGGAGCAGCAGGGGATGACCACCCGGCAGGCCCTGGACACCGCGATCGCCCAGCGGGACCGGGTGATGTGCCTCTACGTGCGGCTCGCCGAGCAGCTCGCCCGCGAGGGCAGCCCGCAGCTGCGCCGGTACCTGGCGAGCCTGTCCCACTTCATCAGGGGCGCCCAGGACTGGGGCATCACCTCGGTGCGCTACACCACCCCCGACGATCCGGCCGACCTGCCGCCCGTCTTCAGCGACACGCCCACCGACGGCCGCCACGAGCCGCTGGGCATCCCCGCCGTCGACTGGTGGTGGACCCTGGTGCCGGCCCCCAGCACACCGTCCGGCAGCCGCAGAACCGCTGCGCGCACCGCCTGACGGCCCCAGCGGAAAGGATTCTCCGGTGTCCGTCGGAACCCCCTCGGCCGAACTGCGGTCGGTCCCGGTCGCCCCGGGAGCGATCCCGCTCCTCGGCCATGCCCTCAGGCTCTGGCGCGAGCCCCTCGGCTTCCTGTCGTCGCTGCGCGACAACGGCGACCTGGTCCGCGTCGACCTGGGAACGATGCCCATGTACGTGGCGACCTCGGCGGAGCTGATCCACGAGGTCACGGTGCGCCAGGCGCGCAGCTTCGAGAAGGGCCGCTTCTTCGACAGGCTCCGCCCCCTCGCCGGGAACGGCCTCGCCAACTCCGACGGCGAGGTGCACCGCAGGCACCGCCGGCTCATCCAGCCGATGTTCCACCCGCAGCGCATCGCGGCGTACGCCGAGGCGATGGGCGCCAACGCCCGTGCCCTGGCCGACTCCTGGAGTCCCGGTCAGGAGGTCGAGCTGGAGCAGGCGATGGCCCAGTACGCCATCGAGACGCTCGCGACGACGCTCTTCTCCACGGACATGGGCCTGCCCGCGGTGGTCGCCATCCGCGAGAACCTGCCCGTGGTCCTGAAGAACCTGCTGGTGAGGGCGGCCTCGCCGAAGTTCCTCGACCGCTTCCCGATCCGCTCCAACCGCGAGTTCGACGCCGCCGCCGCGACCCTGCGCCGGGTCATCGACGAGGTCGTGGCCGAGACCCGCGGCTCGGGCGGGACCGGGCACAACGACCTGCTGTCGGTGCTCCTCGCGGCCCGCGACGACGAGACGGGCGACGGCCTGAGCGACGTCGAGGTGCGCGACGAGCTCAGCACCCTCCTCTTCGCCGGCGCCGAGACCACCGCCGCCACCCTCTCCTGGACCTTCTACGAACTCTCCCAGCACCCGGCGGTGGAGGAGGAGCTGGTCGCCGAGATCAGGGCCGTGGTGGGCGACCGCCCGGTGGGCGTCGAGGACGTGCCGAGGCTGGAGTCGGTGCGCCGCGTCCTCGACGAGGTGATCCGGCTGCACGGCGTCACCATGCTCATGCGCCGCACCACGGCCCCCGTGGAGCTGGGCGGCTACCTCCTCCCGGCGGGCACCGAGGTGGGCTTCAGCCTGTACGCGATGCACCGGGACCCGTCGCTCTACGAGAACGCCGACCGCTTCGACCCCGACCGCTGGCTGCCCGAGCGCCGGGGGGCGATCACGCGCCAGGCGTACATCCCCTTCGGCGCGGGCAACCGCAAGTGCATCGGCGACGCCTTCGTGTGGACGGAGGCGACCATCGCCCTGGCCACCGTCCTCGCCCGCTGGCGCCTGAGCCCGGCCCCGGGCCATGTCCCCAAGGAGGTCGCCTCGGCCGTGGCGCACGCGGACACCATGCCGATGGTGGTCACCCCGCGGGACGCCTGAGCCGCCCGCTCCGGGGCGCTCTCGCGCCCCGGGGGCTCCCGGGCGGGCCCCGGGTGCGGCACACGGGCACACGGGCACGACAAGGCGCCCCGGGGCCTCACCACCGGGGCGCCTGTCCGGCCCGGGCGGGGCCTCCGGCGCCGTGGCGCCGGGCCCGCCCGTGCCGTCAGCTCTGCTTGCGGGACTTGTCGAGCACCATCACCAGGCCGGTGATGACGGCGAACAGCACGATCGGGGCCGCCACGAACAGGCCGAGGGTCTCGGCAACGCTCAGCCCGGTGCCCGGGTGGTCGCCGTCGTCCCGGGTCAGGGCGAGCGCGGGGGACGACATCATCAGCATCATCAGCGTCGTACCGGCCGCGAGGGCGCCGGCGCGCAGGGCGTTCTTCTTGTCCACCCTGCCAACGTAGCGAACGCGTGTCAGCACCGCGCGTCCGGGGGTGCCGTGGGGCCGCCCCCGCGGCGGACGCGGGGCCCCAGGGCACCGATCAGCCGGTGGAGCCGGGGTGAGGCGGCCAGCTCCCCCAGGGTCACCGGACGGCCCTCGGCATCGGCGACGGGCAGCCGCCAGTTCGGGTACTGGTCCCAGGTGCCCGGCAGGTTCTGGGGGCGCCGGTCACCGACGGCGTCGGGCAGCCACACCCCCACCAGGGACGCCGGGGTCCCCGCCAGGTAGCGGTAGACCGCGCGGATGCCCTCCTCCTCGCCGACGCCCCCGCCGTCCGCCTCGGCGAGCAGCCCCTCGCCGCGCAGCGCGGCCAGCCACTCCGCCACGTCCGCCGCGTCCCGCGCCCGCTCCTCCTCCAGCCCCTCGGTCAGCAGGCCCAGGCGGTGGCGCAGCTCCACATGGCCGCCGGTGAGCCGGGCCGCGGTGGAGGGCAGGTCGTGGGTGGTGGCGGTGGCCACACAGCCGGCACGCCAGCGTCCGGACGGCAGCGGGGCGCCCGAGCCGGCCCAGTCGCGCTCGAACCAGAGGACGGAGGTCCCGAGCACACCACGCGCCGCGAGTGCCTCGCGCACCCCCGGCTCCACCGTGCCGAGGTCCTCGCCCACGACCACGGCCCCCGCCCGGTGCGCCTCCAGCACGAGCACCGCCAGCATCGCCTCGCCGTCGTAGCGGACGTAGGCGCCGTCGGTGGGCGGCGCGCCCTCCGGCACCCACCACAGCCGGAACAGGCCCATGACATGGTCGACCCGCAGCCCCCCGGCGTGCCGCAGCACCCCGCGCAGCACCCCCCGGAAGGCAGCGAAGCCGGACCGGGCGAGTGCGTCGGGGCGCCAGGGGGGCAGGCCCCAGTCCTGGCCGCGGGCGTTGAAGGCGTCCGGCGGGGCGCCCACGGACATCCCCTCGGCGAAGACCTCCGCCTGCGCCCAGGCGTCCGCCCCCGAGGGGTGCACGCCGACGGCCAGGTCGTGGACGACGCCCACCCCCATGCCCGCCTCGCGGGCGGCGCGGGCGGCGGCGGCCAGCTGGGCCTCGGCGAGCCAGGCCAGCCGGCTGTGGAAGTCGACGCGCTCGGTCAGCTCGCCGCGGGCCCGGGCGGTCTCCGGCGAGCGGGGGTCGCGCAGGCCCTGCGGCCAGGAGCGCCAGTCGGGGCCGTGGACCTCGGCCAGCGCGCACCAGGTGGCGTGGTCCTCCAGCGCTGCGCCCTGCTCGGCGAGGTAGGCGCAGTACGCGGCGTGGCGGCCGGGCCCGAGCGGCACGGTCCCGAGGACCTCCAGCGCCTGCCGCTTGAGGTCCCAGACGGCGTCCCGGTCGATCAGGGCGCCCTTGCGCAGCACCGCGCCGCGCAGCTCCGCGCCCTTCTCCCGCAGCGCGTCCAGCCGGGCGCGCTGCGCGGGCTCGGCGTAGCCGTACTCGGGGACGTCCTCGATCCTCAGGTGCACCGGGTCGGGGAAGCGGCGGGAGGAGGGCCGGTACGGGGAGGGGTCGGTGGGCGGCCCAGGCACGGCGGCGTGCAGCGGGTTCACCTGGACGAAGGACGCCCCGAGGGACCGCCCCGACCAGGCGGCGAACTCCCCGAGGTCGCCCAGGTCGCCCATGCCCCAGGAGCGCTCGGACAGCAGCGAGTAGAGCTGGACGAGGAAGCCGTGGCAGCGTCCCGGCGGGTCCGGGGCCCGGCCCGGCGCCACCACCAGGGCGGCGCTGCCGCTCCCGCCGTCCGGCGCCCGCGTGTGCAGCCGGTGGACGCCGAGCGGCAGCTCGCCCCACCCGCCCCGGGCGGCCGCCCGGGCGCCGGACGGTCCTGCGGCGGCGGCCGGGCCGGGGGGCCGGGGAGTCAGCACGGCGCCGTCCTCGCAGACCACCTCCAGCTCCGTGCCCGGCGGCAGCGAGGCCAGGGACGCGGGCAGCTCGGGCCCGCCGGGCCCCTGCCAGACGACGACCGCGTCCGGCAGCAGCCGGGCCGCGGCCTCCCGCTCGGCGCGCTCGAGGGCCGCGCGCAGCGCCGCGGGCGTGGCGGTGTCGACGCCCAGCGCGGCGAGGACGGCACGGACCGTGCGGTCCGGGACCGCACGGGTGACGCCTTCGGACGGCGAGAAGGAGGTGGCGACTCCGTGCAGCGCGGCGAGCCGGGCAAGGCCCATGGGGACTCCTCTTCTACGCCCCCGGGCCGTCGATGCCGCCCGCCATGGCCGGCGCGGTGGGCTCACTGGTCAGGGGCGCGATGTCGGCGAGCGGGGGCTCGCTGGTGAGCGGGGCGGCGTGGGCGAGCGGGGGCTCGCTGGTGAGCGGGACGTCGTAGGCGAGCGGGGGCTCGCTGGTGAGCGGCGCGTCGTAGGAGGTCGGGGCGGTGTGGTCGAAGGGGCAGGCTCCCGGGGGCGTCTGCGCCGGGACCTGTTTGGAGAGGGCGTCGAGCAGCAGCTGGGCCGATGCAGTCACGGGTGAATCACTCCAAGCGGGGCGTGAACGGTCGTGAACGGTCATGGAGGCCCTACCCCGTCGACGCGAACGCAGACGTACACGATCGGTCGACGTGTCCCGGGTCACACCGCGCGCCCGGAGCCCGCCACCCGGCCCCCGGCGGCGCACTCCGCCCCCGATCATCCACCACGGAGGGCATAAAGGGCACAACGACCACGCGCATTGACACCCCGACGGTGGTGGTGGTGGGCTCGAACACCGGCCGGGGCGGGCGGGTTGGACCGAAGGGAGACCTCGTGCGGCACTCGGGGACAAGGCGTACGGCAGCGGCCGTCGCGGTCGCGGTCATCGGCGGTCTGCTCGCCGGCGCCCCCGGCGCCGCGGCCGAACCCTCCGGGCCGGCGGCCCCGTCCGACCGGGCGCAGGACCCCCGGGGCGGCACCGCGGTACCGGGAGTGTGGCCCCGGCCCCAGTCGCTGCGCACCGCGCACGCGCCCGTCGTGCTGGGCGGGGAGGCGACCGTGGTCGCGGCCCCGGACGCGGACCCGTACGCGGTGGCCGCGGTGAAGGACCTGCTCCGCGGTGCCGGGGTGCGGACCCTGTACGAGGAGCTGCCGGGACGCGGCCCGGTGGTCCTGCTGGGCGGCACGGGCGCCGCGCGGGCCCTGCGGGCGCTCGGCGCCGCGGACCGGGCCGACCTCCCGCGGGGCGGCTACCGGCTGGCCGCCGGCGCGGTGGGCGGCCGCGCCACGATCGCCCTCGACGGGGTGGGGGCGGACGGCCTCTTCCACGGCGCGCAGACGCTGCGCGCCCTCGCCGCGGACGGGGGCGTCCCCGGTGTGGTGGTGCGCGACTGGCCCGGCACCGCGGTGCGCGGTGTCGCGGAGGGCTTCTACGGGACCCCGTGGACCCACGCGCAGCGGCTCTCGCAACTCGACTTCCTGGGACGGACCAAGCAGAACCGGTACCTCTACGCCCCGGGCGACGACCCCTACCGCCAGGCGATGTGGCGCGAGCCGTACCCGGCCGAGCGGCGGGCGGAGTTCCGCGAGCTGGCCGAACGGGCGGCGGCCAACCACGTCACGCTGGCCTGGGCGGTGGCGCCCGCGCAGTCGATGTGCCTGGCCGACGAGGGGGACCTGAAGGCGCTGACCCGCAAGATCGACGCGATGTGGGCCCTGGGTGTGCGGGCCTTCCAGCTGGAGTTCCAGGACGTCAGCTACAGCGAGTGGCACTGCGGCAGGGACGCGGACGCCTTCGGCTCCGGCCCCGGGGCGGCCGCCGGCGCGCAGGCGCGGATCGCCAACGCCGTCGCGGCCCACCTGGCGGAGCGCCACCCGGGCGCGGAGCCCCTGTCGGTGATGCCGACGGAGTACTACCAGGACGGCGAGACCGACTACCGCCGGGCGCTGGCCGCCGCGCTGCACGACTCGGTGCGCGTGGCGTGGACGGGCGTGGGGGCGGTGCCCCGGACCATCACCGGCGGCGAACTCGCCGACGTGCGACGCGCGTTCGACGACCATCCGCTGGTGACGCTCGACAACTACCCGGTCAACGACTACGCCCAGGACCGCGTCTTCCTCGGCCCGCTGACCGGCCGGGACCCGGCGGTGGCCGCGGGCTCCTCGGTGCTGCTCGCCAACGCGATGGAGCAGCCGACCGCCTCGCGCATCCCGCTGTTCACGGCGGCCGACTACGCCTGGAACCCCAAGGGCTACCGGCCCGCGGACTCCTGGCGGGCCGCCCTCGACGACCTGGCCGGGGACGACGCGCGAGCCCGGACGGCGCTCGGGGCGCTGGCCGGGAACGGGGCCTCGTCCCTCCTCGCGCCGGACGCCGAGTCGGAGTACCTGCGGCCCCTGATGAAGGAGTTCTGGGCCGCGCGGACCTCCACGGACGCCGCGGCCCTGGACCGCGCGACCGCCCGGCTGCGCGGCGCGTTCTCGGTCATGCGCGATGCGCCCGCGGCGCTGAAGGACGTGGCGGGCGGCCGCCTCGCCGGGGAAGTCGGCCCCTGGCTGGAGCAGTTGGCCCGCTACGGCCGGGCCGGGGAGCTGGCGGTCGACATGCTCGGCGCCCAGTCCGGCGGGGACGGCCAGGCCGCCTGGCGCGCCTCGCTCGACCTGGAGCCGGTGCGCGCCCGCCTGGGCGGGAGCAGGGCGACCGTCGGCGAGGGCGTCCTGGACTCCTTCCTGGACCGGGCGGAGAAGGAGTCCCGCGCGTGGACCGGGGCCGACCGGAAGGAGGCGGGCAGGGCCACCGTACGCCTGGACCGCGCCCGTCCGGTGGCCGCGGTGACCGCCATGACGGAGCCCGCCGCCCCCGGCCGGGGGACCCCCGGTCATCTGGAGGGGCACGTCCCCGGCGAGGGCTGGCGCCGGCTGGCCCCGCTGTCCGCGAGCGGATGGACCCAGGCGGACCCGGGCGGGCTCGCCGTCGACGCCCTGCGGGTGGTGCCCGGCGACGGCGGGGCGGCGGTGCCGGTGCGCGCCGTGGTGCCCTGGTTCGCCGACGAGCCAGCCGCCGGGCTCGACCTGGAGCGCACGGAGACCAGCGCCGAGATCGGGGGGAAGCCCGGCCGGGCCGGGATACGGCTCACCGCACGCCGTCCGGCCGAGGTGACGGGCGAGCTGAACGCCGAGGCCCCGGAGGGCATCGAGGTGAAGGTGCCCCGGCAGGCGACGGTGCCGCGGGGCACCGAGACCACCGTGCCCGTGGAGGTGACCGTCCCGGAGGGGACGCCCTCGGGCGAGTACCGGGTGCCGCTCTCCTTCGCCGGGCAGGAGAGCACCCTGACGGTGCGGGCCTTCCCCCGCACCGGCGGCCCCGACCTGGGCCGCGCCCCGGGGGCGCGGGCCTCCTCCTCGGGCGACGAGACCCCTGACTTCCCGGCCGCCGCCGCGGTCGACGGCGACCCCGCCACGCGGTGGTCCTCCCCGCAGGGCCCGTCCGCCTGGTGGCAGCTGGAGCTGGAGCGCCCGCAGCGGGTGGGCGAGGTCGTGCTCCACTGGCAGGACGCGTACGCGACCCGCTACCGGGTGCAGGTCTCGGGCGACGGCAGCGTCTGGCGCACGGCGGCCACCGTCACCGACGGCCGGGGCGGCCGCGAGGTGGTGCGCATGGACGCCCCTGACACCCGCTTCGTGCGGGTGCAGGGGGACGAGCGGGCGACCGACTTCGGGTACTCGCTCTTCGGCGTGGAGGCGTACGCCGTCGCGGAGTGACGGTGCAGGCGGGCACGCTCCGCGGGTGCCCGGGCCGTCCGCCGGCCCGCGCCGCCGCGGACGGCGGGTGCCGGGGCCGCACCGGCCCCGGCACCGGGGGACGGCGCCGCCCTCAGGCGGAGACGCCGTCGATACGGGCCATCGCGTCGTCCGCGCCGTAGGGCTGCAGATAGGGCAGCCAGCGCGGGTCCCGGTGGCCCGTGCCGATGATCCGCCACGCCAGGCCGCTCGGCGGTGCGGGCTGGTGGCGCAGGTGCCAGCCGAGTTCCCGCAGGTGCCGGTCGGCCTTGACGTGGTTGCAGCGGCGGCAGGCCGCCACCACGTTCTCCCAGGCGTGCTGTCCGCCGCGGCTGCGCGGGATGACGTGGTCGACGCTGGTTGCGACGCCACCGCAGTACATGCAGCGTCCGCCGTCGCGGGCGAACAGGGCCTTGCGGGTGAGAGGAACGGGCCCCCGGTAGGGGACCCGAACGAACCGTTTGAGCCGCACCACACTGGGCGCGGCGACGACACGGGTCGCACTGTGCAGGAAGGCGCCGGACTCCTCGAGGCAGAGGGCCTTGCCCTCGAGGACGAGGACGAGCGCGCGGCGGAGCGGTACGACGCCGAGCGGCTCGTACGACGCGTTGAGGACCAGGACATGCGGCACGGATGCCTCCTTGTACGCCGGCGGCGCGTGGCTCGCGCCGGGACGATCTGCCTCAAGTTTCGCCTCAGGGCCGTGCGGAGCGCCACCACGTACGGGTAACGGGCTGAAGGTGTTGTACGAGGCGGACGGTTCCGCCCCTTTTCTCCCCCGCCGTGAGCCGCGTCTCCCCGTGACGGAACCGCACCGGACGCCCGTACCGCCGCCGCTAGGGTTGTCGCGGGTCCCATCGCACGCCTGGAGGTTCACCCCCGTGACCGCGTCCTGGTCCGCCGTCCGCGCGGAATCCGATCCGTCTCCCGCCCCCGTCACCCTGGACGAGGCCGCCAGGCACGCGAGCGACGCCGCGGGCTGGGTCGAGGAGAACTGGTCCACCTGGCTCAACACCGGGCTGCGCATCGCACTGATCATCGCCGTGGCCCTGGCGCTGCGGATGCTGGTCCGACGGGCCCTGACCAAGCTCATAGAACGCATGAACCGCTCCGCGCAGGCGGTGGAGGGCACCACCCTGGGCGGCCTGCTGGTCAACGCCGAGCGGCGGCGTCAGCGCTCGGAGGCGATCGGCTCGGTCCTGCGCTCCATAGCCTCCTTCCTGATCATGGGAACCGCGGGCCTGATGGTGCTCGGGGCCTTCAGCATCAACCTCGCCCCGCTGCTGGCCTCCGCGGGAGTGGCGGGCGTGGCGATCGGCTTCGGGGCGCGCAACCTGGTCACGGACTTCCTCTCCGGAGTGTTCATGATCATGGAGGACCAGTACGGCGTCGGCGACTCGATCGACGCGGGGGTGGCCTCGGGCGAGGTGGTCGAGGTGGGCCTGCGGGTGACCAAGCTGCGGGGGGAGAACGGGGCGATCTGGTACGTCCGCAACGGCGAGATCAAGCGGATCGGCAATCTGAGCCAGGGGTGGGCGACGGCCGCCGTGGACGTCACGGTCCGGCCGACGGAGGACCTGGACCGGGTGAAGGCCCTGATCGGGGAGGTCGCGGACGAGGTCGCGAAGGCCGAGCCGTGGAACGAGCAGCTGTGGGGCCCGGTCGAGGTGCTGGGCCTGACCGAGGTCCTGCTGGACTCGATGACCTTCCGGGTCTCCGCGAAGACCATGCCCGGCAAGGCGCTGGGGGTGGAGCGCGAGCTGCGCTGGCGGATCAAGCGGGCCTTCGACGCGGCCGGGGTGCGCATCGTGGGCGGTCTGCCCCAGCAGGGCGAGGAGCAGGTCCCGGACCCGACCGCGGGCGTGGCCGCGCCCTCGGCCTTCGCCTCCCACACCTCGCCCCAGTCGATCGCCGCCTCGCCGATACCGCCGACCAACCTCTCGAAGTAGCGCGGCCCGGACGGGCACGCCGCGGACGCCCCCGGACGACCGGACCGGTCGCCGGGGGCGTCCGCGTCCGCGGCGACCGCGCCCGGCCGTTGACTCCGGCCACCGGGGCCCGTACGGTCAACGACGAACAGGAAACTTTCCTAACAGTCTTTGGAGGATGCACATGGGCCCGCCCCCCGGCACCCCGCCCGGCCCGGCACCCACCTCCTCCCCGGGCACCCCGCGGGTCCTGCGCGCCATGAACGACCGGGCCGCGCTGGAGCTGCTGCTGGAGCACGGCCCCCTGTCCCGGACCAGGATCGGCACCCTCACCGGCCTCTCCAAGCCCACCGCCTCACAGCTGCTGGCCCGTCTGGAGGCCGCCGGACTGGTCGTCGCCACGGGCACCACCGCGGGGCGTCCGGGACCCGGCGCCCAGCTGTACGCCGTCAACGCTCGGGCGGCCCACGCCGCCGGCCTCGACGTCACACCGCTGCGCATCAGGGCCGCCGTCGCCGACCTCACCGGGACCGTGGTCGGCAGCTACGAGCTCGCGACCCCCGGGCGGCGCGCCGAGGGCGTGGTCCGGCAGGTCACGGCGGCCCTGGACGGAGCCGTGGAGGCCGCCGGCATCACCCGGGCCGGGGTCGGCCGCCTGGTCGTCGCCACCCCCGGCGCCTTCGACCCCGCCACCGGACGGCTGCGCTACGCCTCCCACCTGCCCGGCTGGCACTCCCCCACCCTGCTCGACGAGCTCGCCGCCGCCCTGGAGATGCCCGTCGAGTACGAGAACGACGTCAACCTCGTCGCCGTCGCCGAGCAGCGCCTGGGCGCCGCCCGGGGCCACGGCGACTTCGTGCTGCTGTGGAACGAGGAGGGCCTGGGGGCGGCCCTGGTCATCGGCGGGCGGCTCCACCGGGGCTTCACCGGAGGCGCGGGCGAGGTGGGCTTCCTGCCCGTGCCCGGCACCTCGCTGGTGCGCAACGTCGCCCGCACGGGCAGCGGAGGCTTCCAGGACCTGGCGGGAGCGCGGGCGGTGCGGGAGCTCGCCCGGGAGCTGGGCGTCGAGGACGTCGGCAGCGGGCCGCACGCGCAGGCCGCGGCCGAGCTGCTGGCCCGCGCGGCCGCCTCGGACACCGGGCCCTGCGCCCGCCTGCTCGACCGCTATGCCACCGGCCTGGCGACCGGCCTCGCCTCCCTGGTGTCCGTGCTCGACCCCGAGCTGGTGGTCCTGGCCGGAGAGGTGATCGCCGCGGGGGGAGAACCGCTGCGCGAGCGGGTCCGGGCCGAGCTCGCCGAGCTCGCCGCACCCCGGCCGAAGCTGGTGGCCGGTGCCGTGCGGGAGGGGCCGGTGCTGCGCGGCGCGCTGGAGAGCGCGCTGGCCGCCACCCGGGACGAGGTGTTCGACACCTCGCGCTGACCGCCCGGGCGCCGCGACGCGGGCGGACCGCACCGAACCGCCCGGGGCTCCCGCCGCCCTGCCGCGCCCTCGTCCGCCGAGCGCTCCCGGATCCCCGGCCGCTTCGCACGGCACCCGCAGCTTCCACGCACGCAAGGCCTTCGTCGAAGGCGCCACACCGACCGGAGTGAAGGGCAGACCGCACATGAGACTCGCTGTGGTGGGGGGCGGCTCCACCTACACCCCCGAACTGATCGACGGCTTCGCCCGGATGCGCGCGACGCTGCCGGTGACCGAACTGGTCCTGATCGACCCGGACACCGAGCGGCTGGAGCTGGTCGGCGGCCTGGCCCGGCGCATCTTCGCCCGGCAGGGCCACGACGGGGCCGTCACGGCCACCGCGGACCTCGACGCGGGGGTGGACGGCGCGGACGCCGTGCTGCTCCAGCTGCGCGTCGGCGGCCAGGCGGCCCGGCTGCAGGACGAGACCTGGCCGCTCGACTGCGGCTGCGTCGGGCAGGAGACGACGGGCGCGGGCGGCCTGGCCAAGGCGCTGCGCACCGTGCCCGTCGTCCTGGACATCGCCGAGCGGGTCCGCCGCGCCAGCCCCGGGGCCTGGATCATCGACTTCACCAACCCGGTGGGCATCGTCACCAGGGCCCTGCTGCGGGCCGGGCACCGGGCCGTCGGCCTGTGCAACGTGGCCATCGGGCTCCAGCGCAGGTTCGCCGGACTGCTCGGCGTGGCGCCCTCCGAGGTGCACCTGGACCACGTGGGGCTCAACCACCTGACCTGGGAGACGGGCGTGCGCCTGGGCGGGCCCGGCGGCACCGACGTCCTGCCCGGCCTGCTGGCCGGGCACGGCGGCCGGATCGCCGAGGAACTGCGGCTGCCGCAGCCCCTGCTGGAGCGGCTCGGCGTCGTCCCGTCCTACTACCTGCGCTACTTCTACGCACACGACGAGGTGGTCGCGGAACAGCGCTCCGGGCCCTCGCGGGCGGCGGAGGTCGCCGCCATGGAGAAGCGCCTGCTGGAGATGTACGCGGACCCGGCACTCGACGAGAAGCCCGAGCTGCTCGCCCGGCGCGGCGGCGCCTTCTACTCGGAGGCGGCCGTCGACCTGGCGGCCGCCCTGCTGGGCGGCGGCGGCAGCCCCTACCAGGTCGTCAACACCCTCAACCGCGGGACCCTGCCGTTCCTGCCCGACGACGCCGTGGTGGAGGTGCAGGCCCGGGTGGGCCGCGACGGCGCGCAGCCGCTGCCCGTGGCCGGAGGCGATCCGCTGTACACGGGGCTGGTCTCCGCCGTCGCGGCCTACGAGGACCTGGCCCTGGAAGCCGCGCTGCGCGGGGGACGCGAACGGGTCTTCCGGGCCCTGCTCGCCCACCCGCTGATCGGCCAGTACACCTACGCCGAGAAGCTGACCGACCGTCTGATCGCACACAACCGGGAGCACCTGCCGTGGGCCTGAGAGCCGCCGTCCTCGCCATCGACGCGGGGAACAGCAAGACCGACGCCGCGTTCGTCGCGGCCGACGGGACCGTCCTCGCCTCCGGGCGCGCGGGGGGCTTCCGCCCCCCGGCGGTCGGGGTGGCCTCCGCGGTCGACGTCCTGGGCGAGGCGGTCGACCGGGCGCTGGCCGGGGCGCGGAGCGCGGGAGCGCCCCTGGAGGGCGCGGAGCACGTCTCCGCCGCGCTGGCCAACGCCGACCTCCCCGTGGAGGAGGCGGAACTCGCCGCGGCCGTCGGTGACCGCGGCTGGGGGCGCACCACCGAGGTGCGCAACGACACCTTCGCCGTGCTCCGCGCCGGGCTGGACGAGCCCCGCGGGGTGGCGGTGGTGTGCGGAGCGGGCATCAACTGCGCGGGCATGCTCCCCGACGGGCGCACCGCCCGCTTCCCGGCGCTCGGCAGGCTCTCCGGCGACTGGGGCGGCGGCGGGGGCCTCGCCGAGGAGGCCCTGTGGTGCGCCGCCCGCGCGGAGGACGGGCGCGGGGAGCCCTCGGAGCTGGCACGCCTCCTGCCGGCGCACTTCGGCCTCCCGTCGGTGCACGCGCTGATCGAGGCGCTGCACCTGGGCAGGATCGCACCGCCGCGCCGCCACGAACTGGTCCCGGTGCTCTTCGCGGCCAGCACCGCGGGGGACCGCGCGGCCCGTGCGCTGGTGCGGCGCCAGGCCGAGGAGGTGGTCGCGATGGCGGCCGTGGCGCTGGGGCGGCTGGACCTGCTGGACGAGCCGGCGCCCCTGGTGCTGGGCGGCAGTGTGCTGGCCTCCCGCCATCCCCAGTTGCACGCCGACATCGCGGAGTTCCTCGCCGACCGGGCCCCGAAGGCCGTGGTCCACCTGGTGACGGCGCCACCGGTGCTGGGGGCCGCGTTGCTGGGCATGGACGCGATCGGGGCGGGTCCGGAGGCCCGGGAGCGGCTGCGGGCGCACTACGCGGGCTGAGCACCGGCCGGGCCCTGGACACGCCTCGCGGGCGGGCCCGCGGCGGCGGACCGGCGGGGGCGCGGACGGGCCCCGGCCGCGCGCCCGCTCACGCCTGCCGCATCCGCTTCCGACCCGTTTCGCTCTCCGGAACGGCATTTCACCCGTTCGTGGGGAACCGGCCGCGGGCGGCGGGCGTATACAGGGTGGGGACGACGAGGGGGTGTGCACGAGCCCGGCCGCGAGGTGGGTGCCGTGCACCGGAGAGGCACATGATCGCGTCAGCTGTGGTGTGAAACAGTCCCCTGCGGCCATACTTCTGGCCGGGAGCCATCCCGGTGCCCGCGCGGGGAGCGGGCCGTCGACGACCGAGGGGGAGGTCACGTGGCACACCCGCCGTACGGGGGGACGGCGCACCAGGCCGCCGCCCCGGTCCACCCGGGCCCCGAGCCCGTGCCCGCGTACGCCCCCGCGCAGACGGAACCGGCCGGCGGTGGCGGCGCCCTGGCCGGCGTCCGCCGCCGGATGAGCGGCGCGGCCACCACCGAGCCCGGCAGGCTGCGGATCACCGGCGCCCTGCTGGCCGTGCTGCTGGCCGTCTTCGGCGTCACCGCCGCCGTGGCGGTCTCCGAGCGCGCGGCGGCCGCGGACGACGTGGTGGGCCGCAGCCAGCCGCTGAGCCGCGACGCGGCCTCGGTCTACCGCTCGCTCGCCGACGCCAACACCACCGCCTCCACCGGCTTCCTGGCCGGAGCCGAGGAGTCACCTGCCGTCAGGGAGCGGTACGCGCAGGACATCTCCCGCGCCTCGCGGCTGCTGGTGACGGCCGCCACGCACACCGACGCGTCCAGCGAGTCGGGGCGGCAGATAGCCCAGCTCAACGAGTACCTCCCGCGCTACACCGGGCTGATCGAGTCCGCGCGTGCCAACAACCGGCTGGGCAGACCCCTGGGCGGCGCCTACCTCCGGTACGCCGACGCCCTGATGACCGAGGAACTGCTGCCGGCGGCGCGCAGACTCCATCTCGCCGAGTCCGCCCGGCTGGAGGCGGACCACGAGGCGGCACGCTCCTGGCCGCTGGCCGCACCGGCGGCGGGCGTGGTGGCGCTCGCGGTGCTGGGCTGGGCGCAGCGGCGCAACTACCGCCTCACCAACCGGGTCTTCAACCGGGGGCTGCTCGGCGCCACGGTGGCGGCCGCCCTGGTGCTGCTGTGGGTGGTCGGAGCGCAGGCACTCGCCTCGTCCCGGCTGCACGAGGCGGACGTGCACGCACAGCGCTCCCTCGACGTCCTCAACGACGCCCGGATCGACGCCCTGCGGGCCCGGGCCAACGAGAACCTGACCCTGGTCGCCCGGGGAGCGGTGCTCACCGACGACGGCAAGGACGACAAGTACGCCGCCGAGTACGCGCAGACCATGGACACCCTGGGCGCGGCCCTGGAGAAGGCCCTGCACCACGCCGACGACGAGGAGGGCCGCCGCCCCGTCGACACCGCGGTGCGCGCCATGGGTGAATGGCGGACGCGCCACGACGGGGCCGCCGGGGCCGACCGGGAGGGGGACTACGAGGGGGCCGTCCGGAAGGTCATAGGCCGGGAGGGCTCCACCAACGAGTGCTTCGACGCGGTGGACGCGGCGCTCGCCGAGGCGCTGGCCCACGAGCAGCGGGAGTTCACGGCGGCGGCGGTCGCCGGCCGTTCGGCGCTCGACGGGCTGGCGGCCGGGGCCGCGCTGCTGACGCTGGCCGGGGCGGTGGCCGCGATCCTGGGCGTCAACCGCAGGCTGGCGGAGTACCGGTGAGAGGAGGAGCGATGACGGACCACGACGGGAACAGCGAACGGGAACCGGTCCGCGGACGTGCCGCGGGCGGGCGCGCGGGCCGCTTCCGGCTGCGCGGCTGGGGAGGCGTCGCCGGGATGGCGGCGGCCTGCGCGCTCGTGGCCTCGCTCGCCCTGCCCGCGCTCTCCTCCGTTCCCGCCGGCGGGCCGCTCGCCTCCGCCCCCGCGGGCCGGGAGCGCGGCGCCGTACGCGAGGCGGAGGACTGCACCGACCCCGAGGCGTCGCTGCGCCCGTCGACGGCCGGCGGCCCGAACATCGACGCCATCAGGCAGCGCGGCAAGCTGATCGTCGGCATCGACCAGAACAGCTACCGCTGGGGCTACCGCGATCCGGTCGGCGGTGGGCTGGAGGGTTTCGACATCGACCTCGCGCGTGCGATAGCCGCCGACATCCTCGGCAGCCCCGACGCGGTGATATTCCGCGCGATACCCACCAACCAGCGCATCCCGGCCCTGGAGACCGGCCGGGTGGACATCGTGGTGCGGACCATGACGATCACCTGCGACCGCATCGAGCAGGTCGCCTTCTCCACCGCGTACTTCCGGGCGGGCCAGCAGGTCCTGGCGCCGAAGAGCTCGCCGGTCACCGGGTACGACGCGTCGCTGGAGGGCCTGCGGGTCTGCTCGGCCGAGGGGTCGACGGCCTACGAGGCCCTGGAGCGGAACAGCTTCGGCGCGGTCTTCCAGGACGAGCACGACGGGCAGCCGCAGGACGAGGACCTCCTCACGGTGCCCAACGCGCTCGACTGCCTGGTCCGCCTCCAACTGGGCCTGGTGGACGCCATCGTCACGGACAACGCCCTGGCGGCCGGCCAGGCCGCGCAGGACCCGGCGGTGGAGCTGAAGGGCGACGGCCCCTTCACCACGGAGTACTACGGGGTGGCCACCGAGCTCGGGAAGGACGATCTGGTCCGCCGGGTGAACCATGTGCTGGAGGAGTACCGCAAGGGCCCGTGGATGGAGGCCTACCGCACATGGCTGGAGGCCGACCTGCCGGGTGTCACCGGGCCCCCGCAACCCATCTACCGGGCCGGGTAGCGGACAGGGCAGGGGCCGCACCGGGCCCCGGGCAGGAGGGCGGTCCACGCCGCGGCACCGAGGCCGTCATGGGCACGGCAGAGGCAACAGGCACAGGCACAGGTCGCAGGTCGCAGGTCGGGCAGAGGGCACGGGCGCGCAGGCACGGAACACAGACACACGGACACACGGACACACGGACACACGGCGGAACGGCAGCCCGCACACCGCGGGCTCGTGCGGGAGAGGAGAGTTGATCGATGGGCGTCGCGGAACCCTTCCCCGACTCCGCGGGGGCACCGCAGGGGCGGGTGATGGACCGGGACGGGGTGGACCGGGCCCTGTCCCGGCTCGACGCCGAGCACGAGGCCGTCGAGACCTCGCTCCTCGCACTCCAGGACCACGCCGGACGCCGCCTGCTCGAAGGCGCCGAACTCAGCGGCACGACCGAGGAGCGCTGGGCGGCCGCCGAGCGGTCGATCGCCCTGCTGTGGAGCTGCTTCGACGCCTACGCCGCCGCGCTGGCCCGGATCCGCGAACTCCGCGCCCGCCGGCGCTGGCCGAGCCGCGAGGACCTGGCGGAGCTCACCGAACGGCTGCAGGGGCGCAGCGTCACCGTGGCCGCCCCGCCCGCGGCGCACCCCGGGTCCGGCGGAGCCCCCGCCCGGCTCGCGGAGGCGTTCACCCTGGAGGAGCTGGTCTCCCGGATGAACGACCTCTACGCGGCCTCGCTGGACACGATCATCACGGCGGACGCGGTCTGGTCGGCGCTGCCCGCCCGGATAGACCTGCTCGCCGCCGAGCTCCGGCGCACCAGGTCGCTCGCCCACTCCGCGGGTGTGCGTCCCGGTGAGCACCCGGCCGGCGACGAGCTGGACTCCCTCACCCGTGAACTCGCCGACCTGCGGGCCCAGGTGCTGACCGACCCGCTGCGGTTCTGGCAGGCCGCACCCGGCAGCTCGGCCCCCGGCGGCGGCCGCCCCGACACCCGGCGGTACGACCGTGCCGCGCGCGACCTCGAGGACGTCCGCCGGGAGATCGAGGCCGTGCTGCAGGTGCGCCAGGACGCCGAGGAGCGCCTGCTCCGCCTGCGGGACGTGCTCTCCCGGGCGGACCGCACCCTCGCCGAGGCCCGCACCGCCCGGGGCGAGGTGCTGGCGAAGATCGCGTCCTGCGAGGTGCCGGCCGTCGGCGGCCCGCCCACGGCCCTCCAGGAGCGGCTGGCGCTCGCCGCCGACCACCGCAGGCACTCCCGGTGGCACCGCCTCTCGCCGCTCCTGGAGTCGCTGGAGCGGGAGGCCGAGGACGAGCTGCACCGGGCCCGGGAGTCGCTGGGCGCCGTCACCGCGCCGCTCGCCGTCCGCGCGGAGCTCCGCGGACGGCTGGACGCCTACCGCGCCAAGGCGGCGCGCCAGGGACTGGCCGAGGACCCGGTGCTGGCCGGGTGGTACGACACGGCGCGGCGGATGCTGTGGAGCGCCCCCTGCGATCTGCGCGCCGCCGAGCAGGCGGTCCTGCGCTACCAGGACGCCGTCGCCGGGGCGGGCGCGCCCGGCGGCGGGTTCCGGGCCGAGGACCGCGGAGGGAACGGATGAACGGCGACCGGCAGTGCCAGCGTCCCGGCTGCGGCGGCGCGTACGAGGACATGGGCGGCGGCGAGCTGTACTGCGGCACCTGCGGCCTCGCCCCCGTGGTGTCGCCCACCGGCATGGTGTCCTCGCCCCCCACGGGCGTGGCCGGCGGCGGTCCGGGCTCGTCCCCTTCCCGCGGCAGCGCCCGCTCCTCGCAGGGCTCGGCCCGCTCGTCCTCCTCCCGCCGGTCGGTGTCGGGGCGGCTGTCGCGCTCGCTGAGCGGGTCCGGCGCCTGGGCCCGCTCGGTCTCGGTGCGCAGTTCGGGCTCCGCCTCCGCCTCCTCCGGGCGGAACCGCCTCGGCGCCGGCCTGGTCACCGTGCCGGAGGTGCCGCGGCCCGATCCCCGGTCGGCGGTGATGGCCCGCCCGGAGGTCCCGGAGCGCAAGCGGTTCTGCTCCCGGTCCGACTGCGGCGCGCCGGTGGGCCGCGCCCGCGGCGGACGGCCGGGCCGCACCGAGGGCTTCTGCACCCAGTGCGGCCACCCGTACTCCTTCGTGCCGAAGCTGAAGGGCGGCGACATCGTGCACGGCCAGTACGAGATCGCGGGCTGCCTGGCGCACGGCGGTCTGGGCTGGGTCTACCTCGCCGTGGACCGGGCCGTGTCCGACCGGTGGGTCGTCCTCAAGGGCCTGCTGGACACCGGGGACCAGGACGCGATGGCCGCCGCGATCTCGGAGCGGCGGTTCCTCGCCGAGATCGAGCACTCCAACATCGTGCGCATCTACAACTTCGTCGAGCACCTCGACCAGCGCACCGGCTCCCTGGACGGCTACATCGTCATGGAGTACGTGGGCGGCAGGTCGCTGAAGCAGATCGCGAACGCCCGCCGCGGCCCCGACGGGCGCCGCGACCCGCTGCCCGTCGAGCAGGCGTGCGCCTACGGGATCGAGGCACTGGAGGCGCTCGGCCACCTGCACAGCCGGAACCTGCTGTACTGCGACTTCAAGGTGGACAACGCCATCCAGCAGCAGGACCAGCTGAAGCTGATCGACATGGGCGCGGTCCGGCGGATGGACGACATGGAGTCGGCGATCTACGGCACCGTCGGCTACCAGGCCCCCGAGGTCGCCGAACTCGGCCCGTCGGTGGCGTCCGACCTGTACACCGTGGCGCGGACCCTCGCGGTGCTCACCTTCGACTTCCAGGGCTACACCAACGTCTTCGTGGACCGCCTGCCGGAGCCGGAGCACATCCCCGCCTTCCAGGCGTACGAGTCGTTCTACCGGCTGCTGGTCCGTGCGACGGACCCAGATCCGGCCCGGCGGTTCGCCTCGGCGCAGGAGATGGCCGAGCAGCTGACGGGGGTGCTCCGGGAGGTGATCGCCCTCCAGACGGGCCGCCCCCGCCCCGCGGTCTCCTCCCTCTTCGGGCCCGAACTGCGCGTCCCGGACACCGGTTTGTTCCCGCGCCGGGGCGGGGAGGTGTCGCAGCTCGGGGCCCGCGGTCGCGGTGGGCGGGCGGAGCCCTCGCCGGGCGCTGTCCCCGCGCAGCGCACCGGGGGCGTGCCGACCGGCGGGATGCGGGCCCCGGTGCCGCTGGCCCCGCACCTCGCGCCGCTCGACGTGCGGGCCTGCGCCCTGGCGCTCCCCGTCCCGCGGGTCGATCCGGAGGACCCCAACGCGGGCTTCCTCGCCGGTGTGGCGGGGGCGGCCCCGGCGGAGGTGCTGGCCGCGCTGCGCTCGGTGCCCGCGGCCTCCACGGAGACCCTGCTGCGGGAGGTGCGGGCCCGGTGGGAGGCCGGCGACGCGGGTGCGGCGGCCCGGGCGCTGGCCGCCCTGGAGAGCCGCCACCCCGACGACTGGCGGGTGGTCTGGTACCAGGGCGTCAGGGCTCTGGTCACCGGGGACGACGCCTCGGCCGCCCTCGCCTTCGACGCCGTGTACGACGCCTTTCCCGGCGAGTGCGCGCCCAAGCTGGCGCTGGGCCTGTGCGCGGAGGTGCTGGGGCAGCTCGACAACGCGGCCGACTACTACCGGCTCGTCTGGGCGACCGACCCGGGCCATGTGAGCGCCGCCTTCGGGCTCGCCCGGGTGCAGCTCGCCGCCGGGGACCGCCAGGGTGCGGTGGTGACCCTGGAGTCGGTGCCGGAGTCGTCCATCCACTACACCGCGGCCCGGGTGGCCTCCGTGCGCTCGCGCCTCCGGTCGCGCGCCGCCCGGGAGCCGCTGCTGCCCGACCTCTCGGCGGCGGCCGCGCAGGTGGACGCGCTGGCCGGACTCGGTCTGGACGCGGTCCGCCGGGAGGAGTTGGCGACGGAGGTCCTGGGGGCGGCGCTGGACTGGGTACTCTCCGGTAGTCCCGGAGCCCGGCCGCCCGCCGCGGCCTCTCCGGCCGTACCGGGCGCGGGCGCACCGGCGGTGCTGCTCGGCAGTGAACTGGACGAGCGCGGCCTGCGCTTCGGACTGGAGCGCTCCTTCCGGGTCCTCGCCCGGCTCGCCCGGCACGGGGAGGAGCGGAGAGAGATGGTGGAGCGGGCGAACCGCTACCGCCCCCGGACGTGGGTGTGATCGATGGCGCACATGGACCAGTCGGCCGTGAGGCAGTCCTGCCCCGGCTGCGAGGAGCCGGTGGAACCCGGCGACCGTTTCTGCGGGGTCTGCGGACGTGATCTGTCCGTGCTCCCCGCGCCCGCCCGGCCGGCCCCGGCGGGTTCGGGCGCCCCGGTGGAGTGGCCCGCGGCCGACGGCGCGGACACCTCCGGCCTGGCGCCGCGCACCCAGCAGCCCGGCGACCTCCCGGGCACGGACTCCGGGGGCGGTGAACTCCCGGACCACCGGGCCCCCGCCGCTCCGGCCGCGCCCGCGTCCGAGCCGCCCGCCACCCCGCCCGCGCCGGCCGTGCCACCGCCCGCCACGCCACCCGCGCCGGCCGTCCCGGCGCCCGCCATGCCGCCCGCCCCCTCGGGCGCGGCGCCGCAGCCCGTCGCGGACGCGGGCCGCGGGGCGGCGCAGCGGGAGCCCGGTCCGGCCCCGGTGCGCCACGACCATCCGGGTGACTTCGAGCTCGCCGCCCCCCGGCCCGCCGCTCCGCCAGCGGTGGACCCCCGGGCGGTGCACCCGCCCGTCGCGGCGCCCGCGGCGCGCGGCCGGGCCTGCGTGGCCTGCCGGTCGGGACGGGTGGACACCGACGGCTACTGCGAGAACTGCGGGCACGCCCAACCCCGCGAGCGGGACCACATCGAGGAGGAGCTCGGCGCGGTGGCCGCGGTCAGCGACCGCGGACTGCGCCACCACCGCAACGAGGACGCGTTCGCCGTGTCCTCGACGGCACTGCCCGACGGCTCCCCCGCGGTCCTCGCCGTGGTCTGCGACGGCGTGTCCTCGGCCACCCGGCCCGACGAGGCCTCCGAGGCCGCCGCCCGCGCCGCGAGCGAGCGGCTGCTCACCTCGCTGCCCCGCGGCACGCACCCGCAGCAGGCCATGCACGAGGCGATCGTGGCCGCGGCGGAGGCGGTCGGCTCCCTGGCCGACACCGGCGAAGCCGTGCCGGAGGAGGACCACCGGCACCGGAACGCGCCCGCGTGCACCATCGTCGGCGCGGTCTGCGCCGGCGGGCTGCTGGTGGTGGGCTGGGTCGGCGACAGCCGCGCCTACTGGGTGCCCGACGACCGCAGCGGCCCTCCGGCCCGCCTGACGGAGGACGACTCCTGGGCGGCGCAGATGGTCGCCGCGGGCCTGATGAACGAGGCCGAGGCGTACGCCGACGAGCGGGCGCACGCCATCACCGGCTGGCTGGGGGCCGACGCCCTGGAGGTGGAGCCGCACACGGCGGCCTTCAAACCGGACCGCCCGGGAGTCGTGGTGGTCTGCACCGACGGCCTGTGGAACTACGCCGAGGGCGCGCAGGACATGGCCCGCGCCGTGCCGCCGGACGCCGCCGAGCGGCCGCTGCACAGTGCGCGGACCCTCGTCGGCCACGCCCTCGACGGGGGCGGCCACGACAACGTGACGGTGGCCGTGCTGCCGTTCGCCGTGGCCGCCGAGGGGCCGGGGCCCGCCGGCGGCGGGGAGTAGGAGGTGCGCGGGAGGTCCCGCCCGGCACGGGGCGCCCGGCAGGCGCACCCGCCGCGTTGCCGGAGTCGTCCGGGTGCGCACGGCAGGAGGGTGGTCCTCCGCCTCGCGGCCGCACCCGGGTGACGCGCCGCCCCGTCCCTCGGGAGCGCGCCGCTCCACCCGCGGCGCGCCCAGGATCCGACCGACCGTCCGTCCCCGTCCCGCTCCCGTGGAGCCGCAAGGAGCCGATCAGATGGCCGTGTTCGCCAAGTCCCCGGTGCCCCGCTTCTCCGTCGGCATCCACCAGAACGAGTTCCTCCCCGAGGGCGGGAGCGAGGTCCACGCCGTGGTGACCGCGACCGCGACGGGCGGCGGGACGGCCGGGACCGCCGGTGCCCGGGCCGGGTTCGTGATCATGGTCGACTGCTCGGGCTCGATGGACTACCCGCCCGCGAAGCTGCGCCACGCCCGGGAGGCGACGGCGGCGGCCCTGGACACGCTGCACGACGGGGTCGCCTTCGCCGTGGTGGCGGGCACCCACGAGGCCGTCGAGGTCTACCCGGGCGGCGGCCGGCTGGCCGTCGCGGGCCCTGCCACCCGTGCCGCGGCGAAGGAGGCTCTGGGCGGGCTGACGCCCGGCGGGGGCACCGCGATCGGGACCTGGCTGCGGCTGGCCGACCGGCTGCTCGGCTCCGCGGAGGTGTCCATCCGGCACGGTGTGCTGCTGACCGACGGGCGCAACGAGCACGAGTCGCCCGAGGCGCTCCGGGCCGCGCTCGACGCCTGCGCGGGACGCTTCACCTGCGATGCCCGCGGCGTGGGCACGGACTGGGAGGTGCGGGAGGTCACCCGGATCGCCTCGGCGCTGCTGGGGACGGCCGATATCGTCGCCGACCCGAGCGGTCTGGCCGGGGACTTCACCGCGATCGCGGAGCGCGCCATGGGCAAGTCGGTGGCCGATGTGCGGCTGCGGGTGTGGACTCCCGCCGGGGCCGGGATCGTGTTCGTGAAGCAGGTCGCCCCGGCCGTGGAGGACCTGACCGGGCGACGCGCCGAGGTTCCCCCGCGGGCCGGCGACTACCCGACCGGCTCCTGGGGGGACGAGTCCCGCGACTACCACCTGTGCGTCCGCGTCCCACCGGCCGAGGTGGGCCGGGAGATGCTGGCGGCGCGGGTCTCCCTCGTGCTCCCCGCGACGGATGCGGACGCCCCCGAGGTGCTGTCGCAGGGGCTCGTCCGCGCGGTCTGGACGGCGGACCCGGCCATGTCCACGCGGATCAACCCCCAGGTGGCGCACTACACGGGGCAGGCCGAGCTGGCGCAGGCGATCCGGCAGGGCCTACGGGCGCGCGCGTCGGGGGACTTCGGCGGCGCGACCGCGAAACTGGGCCGCGCCGTCCAGCTCGCCGCCCGCTCGGGGAACAGGGACACGGCGAAACTCCTTTCGAAGGTGGTGGAGGTGGTCGACGCCGCGACCGGTACTGTGCGACTGAAGACGAAGGTCGCGGACGCGGACGAGATGGCGCTCGACACGCGGTCCACCAAGACCGTTCGCGTGAAGAAGTAGCGGCCGGAAGGGTCGGCAGCGCCGGCCGCCAGGACGCGTACAGGCACGTCCGAGCAGAAGCGAGTCGGCCCCGGGGGGCCGAGAGGGAGAGGGGGGAGCGCCGACATGCCGACCTGCCCGAACGGACATCAGTCGGGTTCCGACGACTGGTGCGAGGTGTGCGGCCATCGCATGAGCGGTGCCGGTGCTCCTCCGGGAGCGATGCCGCAGCCTCCCCCGCCGCCCGGGTACGGCTACCCGGGGCCGGCCGGTCCGCACGCCACCGCCCAGGCCGAACTCTGCCCGCAGTGCCGCACTCCCCGGGAGGCCGCGGCGTCGTTCTGCGAGGAGTGCCGGTACAACTTCGTGACCCATACGGCCACGTCGTACACGCCCCTCGCTCCGCCGTCCACACCGGGGCCGAACCTGCCGCCCGCCTTCCGGACGGGACCGCCGCCGCAGCAGGGGGCCCCGGGGGCGCCTGTCCAGGGCACCCGGCACCCCGACTCCTTCGCCTACCAGGACTCGCGGCCCTCGCAGGTCAACCGGCCCGCCGAGCCGCTCGGCCAGGAACCCGGCCCGGAGGCCGGCGCCCCCGAGCCCCCGCCGGGCTTCCCTCCGCCGGGTGCACCGCCCGCTCCGGGCGCCTTCCGGCAGACGGAGCCCGGTCCCCCGGTAGCACCGCAGCAGACCGGTGGCGGCGACGACTGGCTGCTGCCGCCTCCGTCGCGGACGCAGTCCCCTCCCCCGCCGCCCTCGCCCCAGGCTTCGCACGCCCCTCCCGCGCCCCCGAGGCCGCACGGGCCTTCCGCACCCCACGGGCCGCAGGGACCGGCTGCGCCCCAGCCGCCGCAGGGGCCTTATGCACCGCACGGGCCCATGTCACCGCCACCGCCCCACGGGCAGCAGGCGCCCTCGTCGGACCAGTCCGCTCCACCGGGGCACCAGGGACCGCAGACGGGGCACGGCGGCTTCCCGCCGCACCAGGACCGCCCGCACCAGGACCCCCAGGGCGGTCCGCAGTACGGGGCGGGGCACCCCCCGCAGTTCCCGGCTCCCCCGCCCGGCCCGGCCACCTGGACCGCGGTCGTCGGGCCGGACCGCGCGTACTTCACCGCGATGATGCAGCGCAGCGGCCCCGAGGCGGCCGCGCTGAACCTGCCCGCCTACTCCCCCGAGCGGCACGTGCCGCTCACCGGGAGCCAGGTGACCATCGGGCGGCGCCGGCACTCGACCGGAGAGGCCCCCGACATCGACCTGTCCGTGCCGCCGGAGGACCCGGGCGTCTCCCACCAGCACGCGGTGCTGGTGCAGCAGCCCGACGGCTCCTGGGCCGTGGTGGACCAGAACTCGACCAACGGCACGACGCTCAACGGCGCCGAGGACCCGATCCAGCCCTACGTCCCCGTCCCGCTCCACGACGGCGACCAGGTGCACGTCGGGGCCTGGACGACCCTCACGCTCCGCCGGGGCTGAAGGGCCGCCGCAGGGCACGGCCGCGGTCCGGACGGTGCGGGCCGGGGGCCGCGGCGGGGCCCGGAGCACCCGGTGCGCGCCCCGGTCAGGCCCCCGCCGCACCCAGCGGCCACGCGTACGGTCCCTCGGGGTCGTCGAGCCAGGCCCACTGGCGCCCGCCGCCGACCGTGACGCCGAAGCGCCGCCGCCCGGGCCGGTGCTCGCGCTCCCACAGCGAGAGCGCCTCGCGCGGGTCGAGGGTGCCCGCGGTGAGCGTGAGCAGGAAGCGGAACAGGTCGTTCTCGATGGCACGCCGCGGCAGTCCGCCCGCACCCGGTTCCAGGGGCGCCGCTCCGCCGCGCAGCGGCACGAAGTACGCCGAGGTGTGCAGGAAGCGCCCCTCGGCACTCCTCCCGTCGGACCCCACCCGCAGGGCGATCACCCCGGTGGACAGCGGTGCGACGATCCGGGCTCCCGGCCGGCACTGGGAGATCCACGGGTCGGGCACCGAGGCGGGTGCACAGGTGGCGATCACGGCGTCGAAGGGCGCGCGTCCGGGATGGCCGCGCGAGCCGTCCCCCACGGCCACCACCGGGTGGTACCCGGCCTCGTCCAGGTGCCGCCGCGCCGATTCCACGACTTCCGGCTCGACGTCCACCGTGGTCACCGCGGCGTCGCCGAGCCGGTGCGCCAGCAGCGCCGCGTTGTACCCGGTACCCGCGCCGATCTCCAGGACGCGGTCACCCGGGGCCGCCTCCAGTGCCTGGAGCATCCGGGCCATCAGCGAGGGCTGGCTGGAGGAGGACAGCAGGGTCCCGTCGCGCAGGCGGGTGGCCAGCGGAGCGTCCTCGTACGCGCCGTGGAGCCAGCGGTCCCGCTCCTCCGGGTCCGGATCCTCGCGCCACATGCGCTCGTAGACCCCGGAGCGGTTGACGAAGTAGCAGGGGACGAAGAGGTGGCGGGGCACCGCGGCGAAGGCCGACCGCCAGCCCGGGTCGGACAGCCCCCCGTCCGCGACGATCTCCCTCACCAGCGCGGCCCGTGCCCGGGCGCCCGGACCGGCGAAGGGGTCGGCGGGGGCGTGGCCGGAGGTGTGCGCGGACATGACTCCACTGTCCTGCCCCCGCGCCCGCGGGGCCACCGGCGCGGTAATCCCGGCGGCAGTGGCGGGACCCGGGCGGCGGTCCTAGGACTTCCGGCCCCGGCCGGGTCGTCTGAGACGATGTACGGGTGAACGAGATTCCGCGCGGGACGCTTCAGGAGCAGACCTTCTACGAGCAGGTCGGCGGCGAGGAGACCTTTCGACGCCTCGTCCACCTGTTCTACCAGGGCGTGGCCGGGGACCCGCTGCTGCGGCCGATGTACCCGGAGGAGGACCTCGGGCCCGCGGAGGAGCGGCTCGCGCTCTTCCTCATGCAGTACTGGGGCGGGCCCCGCACCTACAGCGACAACCGCGGCCATCCGCGGCTGCGGATGCGGCACGCCCCCTTCACCGTGGACCGCGCGGCCCACGACGCCTGGTTGCGGCACATGCGGGCGGCCGTGGACGGGCTGGGGCTCGCCCCCGAGCACGAGCGGCAGCTCTGGGACTACCTGGTCTATGCGGCCGCGTCGATGGTGAACACCCCCGGATAGCCCCGCGCACCCGGGCGTCGGCACCGGGGGCGGGCGGACGGGCCCGGTAACGCCCCTGCCGGGCGGCCACGCACGGCGGGTCGGGAGTTCAGGCGCGGCGGGGGGTGAGCGGGAGGCCGCCGAGGCCCCCGGTGCGCACGGCGACGGACCCGTAGGGCGTCCGGAGCCGGAGCCAGCCGCTCGCGGCCAGCAGGTCGGCGGGGGCGCCCGGCCGCAGGAAGCCGAGGGACTGCGCCGCGTGGACGGCCCTCAGGGGCAGCCCGGTGCCGCCGACGGTACGGGACCAGATCTCCCGGCCGATGCGGTCCCGCCCGGCCCGGGTGCGCTCCCCGGCGGGCAGCGCCTCGTCGCGGGCCCGGAACTCGGCGACGGCCTCGGCCACCGCGCCCCTCAGCTCGCGCACCGGGGGCAGTCCCGCCAGCCCGTGCCAGCCGCCGCGAGGCGGCAGCACCCCGGCCCACGGCGGCCCGGTGACCGCCGCGGGGACGGTGCACCTGTTCCCGTCGAGGGACTCCAGAAGCTCCCCGGCGGAGACGGTCGTGTCGATCGCGGCGGGCTCGGCCAGCCGTGCCGTGCGGATGGCCAGCACCTCGAAGGACGGGGGACGCCCGAAGACGGCCAGCGCCTCCCCGCCGGCCTGGATCCTGACCGCCGCGGCGCGGTCGTAGTGGATCAGCCGGGCGAGGAAGGCGGAGAGGTCCTCCGCCTCCTTCGCGTCGGCGAGGTGCAGGCTCTGCACGGGTACGGGCACGGGCGTCCGGGGGGTCATGCGGCGACGGCGTCCTCTGGCCTCTCCGCCGGGGCGTCGAGGTACTCGCTGAGGAAGGCCTTCTCCTCTGCGCTGATCCGGCGCGGGCGCTGTGCGGCCAGGTCGAAGGGCACCACGACGGTCGAGGCCCGCACATACACCGTGTCCGGCTCGCCGGCCTCCTTCACCTCGTAGGCGATGGTCAGCGACGCCGCGCTGATCCTGGTCACCCAGGACTCGACGACCACCGGCTCGTGGCGGTGGACCAGGGGCCGCACGTAGTCGATCTCGTGCCGTGCGACCACCGAACCGCCGGAGAAGGAGGGCGAGCCGTCGCCCGGGGCCAGCCGGAACATGAAGTCGATCCGCGCCTCTTCCAGGTACCGCAGGAAGACGACGTTGTTGACGTGCCCGAAGGCGTCCATGTCCGACCAGCGCAGCGGGCAGCGGTAGATGTGACGGGCCATGTCGCTCGCCTCAGCCCCGGGTGAGCTTCTTGTACGTGGCGCGGTGCGGCCGGGCCGCGTCCGGGCCGAGGCGCTCGACCTTGTTCTTCTCGTAGGACTCGAAGTTGCCCTCGAACCAGAACCACTTGGAGTCGCCCTCGTACGCCAGGATGTGGGTGGCGACGCGGTCGAGGAACCAGCGGTCGTGGGAGACGACCACGGCGCAGCCGGGGAAGTCCAGCAGGGCGTTCTCCAGCGAGGACAGCGTCTCGACGTCCAGGTCGTTGGTGGGCTCGTCGAGGAGCAGCAGGTTGCCGCCCTGCTTGAGGGTGAGCGCCAGGTTGAGGCGGTTGCGCTCACCGCCGGACAGCACGCCCGCGGGCTTCTGCTGGTCCGGGCCCTTGAAGCCGAAGGCGCTGACGTAGGCCCGGGACGGCATCTCGACCTGGCCGACGTTGATGTAGTCCAGCTCGTCGGAGACGACGGCCCACAGCGTCTTCTTGGGGTCGATGTTGGCACGGGACTGGTCGACGTAGGAGATCTTGACCGTCTCGCCGACCTTGATGTGGCCGGAGTCCGGCTTCTCCAGGCCCTGGATCATCTTGAAGAGCGTGGTCTTGCCGGCGCCGTTGGGGCCGATCACTCCGACGATGCCGTTGCGCGGCAGGGTGAAGGAGAGGTCGTCGATGAGGACCTTCTCGCCGAAGGCCTTCGAGAGGTTGCTGACCTCGACGACGACGCTGCCCAGACGGGGGCCCGGCGGGATCTGGATCTCCTCGAAGTCCAGCTTCCGCATCTTGTCCGCCTCGGCGGCCATCTCCTCGTAGCGGGCCAGACGGGCCTTGGACTTGGCCTGCCGTCCCTTGGCGTTGGAGCGGACCCACTCCAGCTCGTCCTTCAGGCGCTTCTGGCGCTTGGCGTCCTTCTGGCCCTCGACCTTGAGCCGGGCGGCCTTGTTCTCCAGGTAGGTGGAGTAGTTGCCCTCGTAGGGGTGGGCGCGGCCGCGGTCGAGCTCCAGGATCCACTCGGCCACGTTGTCGAGGAAGTACCGGTCGTGGGTGATCGCGACGACGGTGCCGGCGTACTTGGCGAGGTGGGCCTCCAGCCACTGGACCGACTCGGCGTCCAGGTGGTTGGTGGGCTCGTCGAGCAGCAGCAGGTCGGGGGCCTCCAGCAGCAGCTTGCACAGGGCCACGCGGCGCTTCTCGCCACCGGAGAGGTTGGTGACCGGCCAGTCGGCGGGCGGGCAACCGAGGGCGTCCATGGCCTGCTCGAGCTGGGCGTCGAGGTCCCAGGCGTTCGCGTGGTCCAGGTCCTCCTGGAGCTTGCCCATCTCCTCCATGAGCTCGTCCGTGTAGTTCGTCGCCATCTCCTCGGCGATGGCGTTGAACCGGTCGAGCTTGCCCTTGACCTCGGCGACGCCCATCTGGACGTTCTCCAGGACCGTCCGGTCCTCGTCCAGCGGGGGCTCCTGCAGGAGGATGCCCACCGTGTAGCCGGGGGACAGGAAGGCGTCGCCGTTGGACGGCTGCTCCAGTCCGGCCATGATCTTGAGCACGGTGGACTTACCGGCGCCGTTGGGGCCGACCACACCGATCTTCGCGCCGGGCAGGAAGCTCAGCGTCACGTCATCGAGGATGACCTTGTCGCCGTGCGCCTTGCGCGTCTTGCGCATCGTGTAGATGTACTCAGCCAAGAGAAACCGTCCGGCAGGCAGTGGATGGGCAGATACACCCATCTTGCCGTACGCGGGGCCGTGGGCGAAAACCGCGTGGCCCCGGCGGTCGAGGGCCCGGGAGGAGCCCGGCGCACGGGTGCGGGCGGGCCGCGTACGGGGTGCGCGCGCGGCCGGATCGGGCCGCCCCCGCGCGCCCGGCGCGCGGGCACGCCGACGGGCCCGGCGCGCGCAGCGCACCGGGCCCGTCGACAGCCTTCAGGGGCGGGTCACCCGCCGGAGATCACTCTCCGGAGACCGCCTTCTTCCGGCGCAGAATGAACATCGCGGCGCCGCCCGCGACGACCAGGACGACCGCGATACCGGCGATCATCGGGGTCGCGCTGGAGCCACCGGTGGCGGCCAGGTCCTCGCCGCCGCCGGAGCCGCCGTCGGTGCCCGCGGAGGAGCCGCCGGCCGTGGCCGGGCTCGGCTCGGAGGAGGGGGTCTCCTCGTCCTCGGGCGTCTCAGGCGCCGGGGTGCCCTGGGTCTCGCAGTCCAGCACGCCCTGGAAGCGCTCGGAGAAGCCGTTCGGACCGGTGATGGTGAAGTCGTACGCCTGGTCCTCGGCGACCGGGACGGTCACGGTCTTCGACTCGCCCGCGCCGACCGTGTGCTTCTCGCCCGCGAGCTCGAAGGTGAACGGGGAGTCGCCCTCGTTGCTCGCCGTGACGTCCACGCCGCCCTTGACGCAGTTCTTCTCGGCGGTCACGGAGGGGATGGCGCCCTCGGTGGCCCAGTTCGCGCTCGCCTTGGCGGTGACAGTGGTCTCGCTGGAGCCGGCCAGGATCTGCGTCTGGCTCTTGCTGGCGCTGGCGAACGCGCGGCCGACCGGGACGGAGGTGGTCGCCTGGACGGTCAGCTCGGCCGAGCCGTCGGCCGCACCCTCGGGCACGTCGAAGTAGAGCTCCGAGCCGTTGGCCGCGGTGGTGAGGGCGTTGCCGTCCTTGTCGGTGACCTTGACGCCGGTGGCGGCCGAGTCGGCCGGGCCCGCGACGGACACCTCGGAGGCGTTGGTCTGCACGGTGACCGGGCCGAGGCGGCTGCCCGCCTTGCCGGAGACCGCGTTGGGCTCCAGGGTGAGCGAGGTCTTCGGCTCCTGGAGGTTCTGGGCGCTCTCCTCCAGCCAGTCGGCCAGCTTCTCGGCCTGCTTGTTCTTGGCCTTGACGTCGACGCCGTCGGAGAAGCGCCAGATGGCGACCTGGGTGCCGGCGGCGGCGGTCTCCGCCGTCAGCCGCTTGGCACCGGCCTTCTCGGCGAGCGCCGAGAGGTCGTCGACCTGCGGGTACGAGTTCTGGAGGATCCAGAGGATCTTGCCCGCGTCGTCGTTGGAGCCGAGCGAGGTCTGGGCCCAGGGGGTCTCCAGGTACTTCGCCTTGTCCTGGGTCGGGTTGTGGATGTCGATGCAGTAGGTCTTGAGGTGGCCGCCGCCCTCGACGCTCATCTCGAACAGACCGGCGGGCAGCGGATCCTTGACGCCCTTGATCTTGGCGTAGTCGAAGGTCTTCAGCCCGTCGAGAGTCGCGACGGCGCCCCCGTGGTGCTCGGTGGCGTCGTCGGCGACGGCGGTACCGGCCCCCGTGAGCGTGCCCATGGCAACCAGGCCGGCAGTGGCGGCCGCGGCGGCTATGCGCCGGCGAACGGTGCGACGCCCGGTCGAGGCGGCCGCAGAGAACAGATCAAACACAGAATTCCCCTCCGGGCGAGATCCCGCATGGACGCGCGGATGCGCACACGTGTGATGCGTGATGGGTGAGTCTCGCCAGCAGTCTCAAGTGCCCCGTGAGCACGCGGGAATCCTATGGACGGAAGCGGACGCGGTCCCCCTTCATACCGTCCTACAACCGTTCCGAATCGGAATCGTTATCCCCGGCGACCGATCTTTCCTCTTCCGCCCCTTTTTCGGGTTGCACATCGACAAATCAACACACTCACAGGTCACTTGGCGGGCACCGGAGCGCGCGCCTCCGGCATCTCGGCACGCTCCCCCGCGGCACCCCCGGCTCCGGGACGGGCGACCGTCACCCTGGGATCATCCCTCGTCACACGGCGGAACGCGGCCGTCCCCCGGGTCAGATCGTGGCCCACCGCCAGGGCGTCGACGTCGACGAAGGTCCGCCGCCGCCCGTCGGATGCCTCCTCACGGACTTTCAGCCGTCCATGGACGACGAGAGGTTCACCGACGGAAACGGATCCGGCCAGATTCATGGCCAGCGACCGCCAGGCGAAGATCGTGTAGAAGCTCGTGGGCCCGTCGGCCCAGTTGGCGTTCCGCCTGTCCCACCTGCGCACGGGCACCGCGAATCGGAATCGCGCCATGCCCCCGGCCGCCGTATCGCGGTACTCGACATTCGTGGCGGCATTCCCCACCAGCGTCACCATGGTGTCGTTCATCTCCACTGCCTCCCCGTCGGGTTGGAATTCCGGCTCCGCAGCACACCCGCCCACCGCCCGGTGTGCGGGTGTGCGGGTGTGCTGCGGTCTTCCGGTCCCATGCTGGCCCCGGCCCCCGTTCGGCGCCGGCGCCTGTGGACGGCGGGGAGGTTGGGGACAACGGCCTCACCCGATCCGGCTCCGCACCTTCCCGCGCCCCGGACCGCGCCGGTGCGCACCCGTCGGGCCGCCGCGCACGGAGCCGCCCGGGCCCCCCACCGGCCCGCCTCCTCCTCCGGGCCCTGCCGCGGGGCGCGGCGCCGGCCCGCCGCCGGGCCCCGTCACGGCGGCGTACCGCTCGCGCACCTCGCGGTAGCGCATGAGCTCCGCGGCGATCGGGTCCAGCACCGTGGCCCTGCCGCAGGCGCCCGCCGCCTCGTGCAGACGCCGGGTGACGTCCTGCCCGTAGCGCCGTGCCGGCCCCCTGGCCGCGGCGGCGCAGGCCCACTCCACCAGGGGGCCGCCGACGATCCCCGCGAGCATCACCAGCACCGGCGGCAGGAGCCCGGGTTCGAGCACGCCGACGATCTGGCCGACGAGCCAGAGGCCGCCGTAGACCTGCAGGAGCGTCATGGCCACCTGGGCGAGCACCGCCGCCGGCCACCACGCGGGGCGGGGCGGCCGTCCGCCGGAGGCGGCCGCCTCCCGCGCCGCGAGGTCGTCCAGGGCGCCGGGCAGGTCCTGCGCTCCGCGCTGCGCCGCCTCCCGCACCGCCTGCGCCCAGGGCGCGGGCAGGCCGTCGGCGGCCTCGTCGGCGACCGTGCGCACGGCCTGCTCCACTCGCTGCCGGGCGGTGGGCTCGTCCTCGGCGGGCGGAGTCGGCCGAAGGGCCGCGGCCCCGGGCATCCGCGTGCGCTCGTACCAGCGCCACAGGCGCAGCCACGGCGTCCCGCAGGCCCGGTTGGCGTTGCGCCGCCACTCGCGCTCCGCGGCCTCCCCCGCGGAGGCGGCCCCGACGGCGTCCCCGAGCCGGGCGGCGAAGTCCTCCCGTGCCCGCTCGCCGAGACCGGTCCGGCCCTCGGCCACGTAGACCGGGCGGAGTGCGTCGGCGGCCGCGTCGACGTCGGCGGAGAGCCTGCGCCCGGCGGCGTCCCGGGCCTGCACGAACGCGCCCAGCATCTCGCGCAGTTCGGGGACCCCCTGGCCGGTGAGGGCGGAGACGGCGAGCACCGTGGCACCCGGGTCGCCGTGCTCGCCGACCGCCATGCCGTCCTCGTCCAGCAGCCGCCGCAGGTCGTCCAGGACCTGGTCGGCGGCCTCGCCCGGCAGCCGGTCGGTCTGGTTCAGCACCACGAAGCTGACCTCGGCGTGGCCCGCGAGGGGGCGCAGATAGCGCTCGTGGAGGGCCGCGTCGGCGTACTTCTCCGGATCGACCACCCAGATCACGGCATCGACCAGGGCCAGGATCCGGTCCACCTGCTCGCGGTGGTGGACCACGGCGGAGTCGTGGTCGGGCAGGTCGACGAGGACCAGGCCGTGCAGCTGCTCGTCGCCGTCGCCGCCCGCCAGCGGCCTGCGGCGCAGCCGCCCGGGGATCGCGAGCCGGTCCAGGAGCCCGGCCGCCCCCTCGGACCAGGTGCAGGCGATGGGGGCCGAGGTGGTCGGGCGGCGCAGCCCCGTCTCGGCGATGCGGACCCCGGCCAGGGCGTTGAACAGCGTCGACTTGCCGCTCCCGGTGGCCCCGGCGATGGCGACCACGGTGTGCCGCGAGGAGAGCCGCCGCCGGGCGGCGGCCTCGTCCAGGACCCGCCCGGCCTCGGCGAGCGTCCTGCCGTCCAGGCGGGCCTGGGAGAGGCCGAGGAGGTCCCGCAGGGCGTCCAGCCGGTCCCGGAGGGGGCTGCCGAGGGCGCCGGGGGCCTCCGCGGGGTCGTGCGGGCCCTCGTCCGCCCCCGCCCCGGTGCGGCCCTCGGAGCACGCGTCCTGCTCCCCGTCCCCGGCGCCCTCGCCGTCCCCTTCGGCGCCGCGCGTGCCGGACTCGGCCCGGCGGGCGATCACTCCGTCGTCCCAGCGGTCGCCGGTCTCGTTCTCGTCGTCGGTGATGGCGGTCACCCGCGCTCACCTCTCCTTCTGCAGTAGGGACAGCGCGGCGATCAGCTCGGCCTGCGGCTCGGGCGTGACCTCCAGGGCGTCGAGGGGCGCGAGCCGCCGGTCCCGTTCGCTGTGCAGTACCTCGTCGATGGTGGTCCTCAGCAGGTCGCCGCCCTTGTCACGGAGCCTCAGGGCGCCCTGGGCGCCCATCCGTTCGGCCAGGCGCTCCCCGGCCCCCCGGGCCCGGCGCCCCCCGAGCAGGGCGGTGGCGAGGAGGGCGGCGACCGCCTCCGGGTCGGGGGCGGTGCTGCGCTCCATGCCCCGCACCTCCTCCTCGGCGTACTCCTCCAGCACGCGCCGCCACCGGCGGACGGCGATGCCGATGCGCTCGCCGCTCTCCAGGTCCACCCGGCCCTGTCCGCCGAGGACGGCCGCGGCGGGCTCCCGTGCCCAGGTCTGCGCCACCCTCTCGTCGGCGGCGGCGACGGCGCACTGGAGCAGGGTCGAGAGGCTGGCGACGAGGGCGTCGAGGAGTTCCCCGGCGGAGCTGTCGCGGGGGTGGCCGCGCCAGCGGGTGCGGGCGTCCCCCGCGAGCACGGCGCCCGCCGCGAGCCGCGCCTGCACGCGCTCGCGCTGTGCCGTGTAGGACTCCTCCACGGCCCCGCTGAGCCGTACGGCCGCGGCGTGCTGGGCGGCGACGGCGCCCGCGAGTTCGGGCATCCGCGAGCGGAGCGAGTCCAGCGCGCCGCCGGCGGTCCGGGCGAGGGCCTGCTGCCGGGCGGCCGGGTCCTGGGCGCGGTGGGCGAGCCAGGCCAGCAGCGGGGCGACGGCGGTGGCGGGCAGCAGCCCGTGGCCGCCGCCCGTGGACTCGGGCAGTTCGGGCACGGTGAAGCGCGGCACATGGCCGAGCCCGGCCTTGGTGAGGAGCGCCGCGTACTGCCGGGACACCTCGTCGACCACCTGGTGGGGGACCCGGTCGAGGACGGTGACCAGCGTGGCGTCGTACTCCTTCGCCGTGCGGAGCAGGTACCAGGGGACCGCGTCGGCGTAGCGGGAGGCGGTCGTGACCATCACCCAGACGTCGGCCGCGCAGAGCAACTCGGCGGCCATGGTCCGGTTCTCCACCACGAGGGAGTCGATGTCGGGGGCGTCCAGCAGGGCGAGGCCGCGGGGCAGGGCGGCGGCGGTCTCGATCCGCAGGGAGCCCCCGTCCGGCGCCGTACCCGCCCCGGTGGCCGCCGACGGCTCGTCGCCGTCCGGCCCGGCCCCGTCCCGGGGTGCGGTCCACAGCCGGGCGAGGCGGGGCAGCACCCGGGCCCCGGCGAACCAGTGGTGGTCGTCGGGGTGGCAGACGAGCACGGGGGTACGGGTCGTGGGCCGCAGCACTCCGGCCTCGCTCACCCGCCTGCCGACGAGGGAGTTGACGAGTGTGGACTTCCCCGCGCCGGTCGAGCCGCCGACGACGGCGAGGAGCGGGGAGTCGGGGTCCGTGAGCCGCGGGACCAGGTAGTCGTCGAGCTGCGCCAGCAGCTCCGCCCGTGTCTGCCGGGCCCGCGGTGCGCCGGGCAGCGGAAGCGGCAGGCGCACGGCGGCGACACGGTCGCGCAGCGCGGAGAGTGCGTCGATCAGCTGAGGCCGTGCATCCAAGGTCACCACATGCGAAGAATGCCCAATTTTGGCAGCTTTTTGAAGCGTATGGACATCTCTGCGCGCCGATCGGACAGACAGTACACAAGGGACGAGTGGGACTCAGGCATAACGAGTGCACAACACCCGCAGCGCGGCAGCGTCAAAACCGATGCACAAATCGCGCCTGCCTGCGATTATCGGTTCGCTTCACTGAACCTCCACATCGTGCCACGCAGGCGAAGCAGCGGGTCCAAGGGGATCGGAGCCCTATCCTTGTGCCCGGCGAGGCCGAAGACCGCCCAAGGGCTCCAGGCCACCTGGCCGGGCACCACCGGCCCCCGTAGCTCAGCGGATAGAGCAGGCGCCTTCTAAGCGCTTGGCCGCAGGTTCGAGTCCTGCCGGGGGCGCACGACCGGCACCACCGCGAGGCCCTCCTTCGGGAGGGCCTTTGCGCTGGGTGCAGGGGACTTTAGCGGGTGCGGCGTAGTGGGCGCGTAAGCTCCGGCGGGCCCCTCCGCCGGTCCACAGCGGGCGGGCTCCGCCTCGTTCGGCCCGGTCATTGACCAGGACGGGCCTCCTGGTCCACCACGTCGAGCACAAACCCCCACGGAAACGCCTGCGGCCGCCCCTCACCAGGCCGGTTCGGCACCCACCCGCCCTCCCCGTACAGCACACGCACCCCCGCCTCACGCAACACCGCCACCGACCGGTCCACCTGCGGATGCGCCGCCAGCACCTGGTTCACGCACGGCATCGCCACCATCGGAACCCGCCGGCCGACACCCGCCACCACCGCACCCACGACCCACGACGGCGTCAGCCCAAGTGCCCACGCTTTCAGCGAGTTCGCCGTGACCGGAGCGAACGCGATCACGTCCGCCGCCGGCCACACGTCCCCCTCACCAGGCCGCCGCGGCTCCCACCGCACCGGGTGCCCCGACACCCGCTCCAGCTCGGCCACACCACCCTGGCCCAGCCACCCCGCCGCCGTCGGCGTCACTCCCACGCACACGTCCCACCCGCGAGCCTGGGCATCCTCAACGGCGCCCGCCATGTGGAGAACCGGGGGCGCCGCGGCGCCCAGCAGATCCAGACTCCTCGTCATCCGCCCATCGCACCACACACCACCGCCCCCAGTCCGAGCGGACCAGGGGCGGTATCAGGAGCCAACGCCGAGTGCGGGCCTGCTACGCCTGCGGTCGGCACCTGGAACACGGTGGCGTCCCCGCGGGGCGTGCCCCAGGGCAAGGACGGTGTGCACGACCTGTCCACCGACGTCTACGCCTGCCCGTGAGCCCCCGCCCGCGGCGCGACGGCGGTACAGCCGCGGGCGGGTCTGACGGCCCCGGTGAGCGGGGCCGTGAGGCGGGCCAGGACGCGCGACGCTGCGTCGGAGTCCGCCGGACCAGGGCGCCCGGCCACAGGTCTGCGGCCCGGCGTCCGATGCCGAAGGACGGGTCCGGCGGGCGGACCGCGGCGCCCGCATGCACTCCGGCACGGCCCTCCCCCCGCTTCCCGCACCCGCCGGGCGCGCCCCGGATCCGCGGCCGTGCCGTTGAACGCCCGCGCCGACCCGCCCGTACCCCTGGCTGCGTGCCGTGCCAGCCGCAGACACCACCGCTCCCCGGTGCCAGGTCCCCCAGGGGGACACATCGTCATGAACAGCGGGAGACATCATGCGTCCGAATCGACGCGCAGCGGGTTCCACGGGTCCGGTGCGGCTGATCCTGATGGCCGCGGCCGCCGTGGCCGCGGTGGCCGTGGTCCTGGTCCTGATCCGGACCGGGGGCGGTGAGGCCCAGGCGGGCTCGCCGGTCTCGGCCGGGTCGGCACTCGGCAGCGGCAACACCACAGACGGCGGCCTCACGGACGCCGGATCGGCCGGTGCTGCCCAGAACGGACAGGGCCCCCAACCCGTCACCGAGATCGACAAGATCTTCCTCGTCAAGGTGCGCCAGGCCGGACTCTGGGAGATCCCGGCCGGGCGCCTCGCCCAGACCCACGCCTCCAGCGAGGCCGTGAAGCGCGCGGGACTGCACCTCATCGACGGGCACAGCAAGCTCGACCAGCTGGTCCGCGAGGACGCCCAGATCCTCGGGGTGGCCCTGCCCAACGAGGCGACGGCCGAGCAACAGGACTTCGTGCGGCAGATGGAGAACGCGCGCGGCGCGGAGTTCGACCGGATCTTCGCCAACCTGCTGCGCGCCTCGCACGGCAAGATCTTCGCGACCATCGGCGAGGTCCGCGCCTCCACCCAGAACGACCTGATCCGGCGTCACGCCCGTCAGGCGAACCAGACGGTGCTCGACCACCTGGAGGTGCTGGAGGACACCGGGCTGGTGGACAAGGCGACCTTCGAGGAGGTGGAGGCCGCCGTGACGCCGAAGTAGGCTCCCGCGTCCTCCGGACCGTTCCGGAGGACCGGCTTCCTCTCGGGGGGAGCCAAATCCCTTGCACTGTGCAATGCTGCACGGGCGAAGGGCCCGGTGCGTCGTCGGCCTCTGCCCGGGGGCGGCACTGGCACGGTGACGCAGCTCCACCACGCACGCCGGCGTGTCGCATCGGGCCCATCGCACCAGTCGCGGGGCGTGGGCCCCGGTCGGCACCCGGCCTCCGGCCCCGGGTGCGCGCGGTGCACGCACGACCGGTCCGGCCGGGCCCGCACGGGCCTCCCTGTGCGCCTGGGTCTACGGGTCGGCGCAGGGCTTCCGGCCCGGCGCGGGACGTCCCGGTCGGCGCAGGACGAGGACCCCGGGCGGACGAGGCCCCGGGCGGTGTCAGCCGGCGGGGGGCGGCGTCAGGTCGGACCAGCCGAGCGGGTAGCGTCCACCGCCCTGCCCGGCGGTCCCCGGCTGCGTCCCGGCCTCCGTGAAGGCGGCCAGCGCGTCGACGAGTGCGGCCCTCTGCCCGGGGCTGAGCCGGGTGACGATCGCGGCGATCTCCCGGCGCCGGCGGTCGGTCACGTCCTGGACGATCAGCCGTCCGGCTTCCGTGAGCCGCAGCACCGTCTCCCGCCGGTCGTCGGGGTTGACCCGGCGGTCGGCCAGGCCCGCGGCGATCAGGCGGTCCACCATCCGCATCGCGGTCGACGGGTTCACCCCGAGCCGCTCCGCCAGCGTCGCCAGCTTCGCGGAGCCCTCCGCCGAGAGCACCACCAGCAGGCGGAACTGGGGCAGCGTCACACGGTCCTCGACGGCCGCCAGCGAGCGGGCGGAGACGGCCACCAGCAGGCGGGACGCGGTCAGCACGGCATGTGTCACGGCGTCCGCGTCGGCCTCGCGGGCCCCCGGCCGCTCTGATTGGTCCATGCCATATTTCTACCGTGGCGGCCGGGTCACCCGGGCCGGGTGCGCGCATCGGGCACCCGGCGGGGCCCGCGCGTCAGGACTGCCGGTAGCGGATCAGCAGCATGGCCGCGTCGTCGTGCGGGGGCGCCTGGGCGAACTCCTCGACGTCGGCGCGGAGCCCGGCCAGGGCCGCGTCGGGATCGGGGTCGTCCAGCATCGGGCCGCGCTCGCCCAGGGGGTAGAAGCGGCCCCCGGCGTCCCGGGTCTCCGTGACCCCGTCGGTGTAGAGCAGCAGCTGGTCGCCCGGCGCGAAGTCCAGCGCGAACGGCTCCGGGCCCGGGGCTCCGTGGACGCCCAGGCCCAGGGGCAGGGCGCGGGAGGGGGGTTCGGCGAAGCGCACCGCCGCGCCCGGGTGCAGCACCATCGGAGCCGGGTGGCCGTAGTTGAGCAGCACGGCACCGCCGTCCGGGCTGAGCTCCGCGAGGACCGCGGTGACGAACTTCTCCCCTTGCAGCTCGCGTTCGAGTGCCCGCTCCAGCCGGTCGCCGACGCCGGTCAGGTCCTTCTCGTCGTGGGCTGCCTCCCGGAAGACGCCGAGGACCACGGCCGCGGTCTCGACGGCGTCGAGGCCCTTGCCCTGGACGTCCCCGACGATCACCCGGACGCCCCCGGGCGAGACGACCACCTCGTACAGGTCGCCGCCGATGCGGGCCTCGGCCACGGCGGAGGTGTACGAGCCCGCGACCCTCAGGTGCCCGGCGGTGCGGGGCACGGGCCGCAGCAGCACCCGCTGGGCGGCCTCGGCGATGGAACGCACCCCGGCCAGCTCCGCCTCCCGGCGGCGGCGCATCACGGCGGCCGCGACACCCGCCGCGGTCACCCCGGCCACCGAGGCCATGGCGGTCCAGCTGCGCCGGGTGCCGAGCAGGCCGTCGTAGGCACCGAGGCCGAGGCAGAGCAGCAGGGCCAGTGCCCCGATCAGCGCCGTGCGCCGCCAGCCGCCGACCAGGCCCGCGAAGGCGGGCCCCAGCGAGACCAGGGGCAGGAATCCCACCCCGGGGCCCGCGGTGAGGTCGACGAGCACCACGACGGCCATCACCGCGAAGGGGAGCACCGACAGCAGGCGCTGCCCGGAAGGCGGTGCGGCGCGGGAGCCGGTGCGGGAGCGCAGGCCCCGCGGGCGGCGTCGGCGCAGCGCGGACCGCCACGTGCGCGGGCGCCGCGGCTGCGGTGGGGGCGGCTGCTCGTCGGCCAAGGGGACTCCGGGCGGTAGGGGAACGGGCGCACCGCCGGACCGCGCCCCGGGGCGGTGCACCGACCGGTGCACGGACCGGGCACGGCGCATCCCGCGGTTCCTCCCAGCCTATGCACAGCTCGCGCCGCCGAATCGTCTCGCTGGGCGGACGTTACCCAATCGCCGCGTATCCGCCCGCTCTCCCGAGGGCCTCGGCGGCTACCCGACGGCCGCGGCGACCAGCAGGGCGAAGGCGGCCAGCACCAGCAGGGTGCGGACCAGGTGGAGGCGGTTCCACCGGGTCTCGAAGGCGGCCCTGGCCGCCGCGTCGGGCACCGGCGGCCGGGCGTTCTCCGCGGCGGCGAGGGCGTTGTTGAGCGGGACGTTCCCGGCCGCGGTCACGGCGTGGTTCAGCACGGAGCACACCAGGGCGGCCGCGAGCAGCCACCCGCGGGCGTCCGGGCGGCCCTCCTCGGGCACGGCGAGGGCCGCGACGGGGAAGGCCACGGTCGCGACGAGCACCAGCAGGAAGACGGCCCGCGGCACGGTCTCGTTGATGCGCCGCATCGCGGAGACGAACTGGTCGTCCGTCAGGCGCGCCAGACCCGGCATGACACCGGTGAGGAAGACGAGCATGAAGCCGGCGTACAGGCCGGTGGAGACCACGGCGAGAGCGAGCAGCAGGGTCGGCATGGCCACCATGATGGCCCGGTGCCCGGGGTCCGGACAGTCCTGCCTCGCCGTCGGCACCCCCGGGGCGGCGCCGACGGGGCGTCAGCCCCGGCCCCCGCGAAGCCGACGGGACCGGAGGGCTCGCGGGGCGGCCCTCCGTCCCGATGGCCCCGGGGCGGGGGCGGCGACGGCCGCCAGAGGTCAGGCGTCGGACGTCAGAGGTCACGCGTCAGGCGTCGGACGTCAGAGGTCACGCGTCACGCGTCACGCGTCACGCGTCACGCGTCAGGAGACGATGTCCTTGCGGGCGAAGTGCCGGAAGGCGAGCGCGTAGAAGACGAGCGCGTAGGTGGCCGACACCGCGGCGCCCTTGACCATGCCGTCCCACTCCGGCTGCGGCTGGAGGGCGTCGATCCAGGCGAACTGCCAGTGCGCCGGAAGGAACTCGCGCCAGTCGCCGAGGGCGGTGACGGCGTCCAGCACATTGCCGACGATGGTCAGGCCGACGGCCCCGCCGACCGCGCCGAGCGGCGCGTCCGTCGTGGTGGACAGCCAGAAGGCCAGCCCGCCGGTGACCAGTTGGGAGACGAACACGAAGGCGACGACGAGGCCCAGGCGGCCGAGCGAGTCCACCGCGGACAGCGAGCCGCCGGTGGGCAGCTCCAGGGGCGCCCAGCCGTAGGCGACGGTCCCGGCGGCCAGGCCCACCAGCGGCAGCAGCAGCAGCGCGGCCGCGCTGAACCCGAGGGCCACCACCAGCTTCGACCACAGCAGCCGGGTGCGCGGAACGGGCGCGGCCAGCAGGTAGCGCAGCGAGGACCAGCTCGCCTCCGAGGCGACGGTGTCGCCGTGGAACAGGGCGACCGGGATGACCAGCAGAAAGCCCGCCGAGACGAACAGGCAGGTGGCGGCGAAGTTGGCGCCGGAGGCCGTGGCGGTGTCCATCAGGTTGATGCGGCCGTTGTCCCGGCTCTCGGGACTCCCGCCGATGGCGAAGGCCGCGATCAGGACGAACGGCAGCGCGGCCAGGATCCCGCCCATCACCAGCGTCCGGCGCCGCCCGAGCTGGCGTACCGCCTCCACGCGCAGCGGGAGGGTGCCCCGCGCCCGGTAGCCCGGTGCCGCGCCCGCCACCGGTGCGGCGGGCGGGGCGGCCGGCCGTGCGGCCCGCGACCGCTCGGGGGCTTCGGGCGTGCTCATGCGGAGCCTCCGATCAGGGTGAGGAACGCGTCCTCCAGACGGCGGTGGGGCCCGACGCCGGTCACGGGTACGTCGAGGCGGACCAGTTCGGCGATCAGCGCGGTGGTGGTCGAGCCGTCCAGCCGGACGAGGAGTCCGCCCTCCGCGGGCGCGGCCGAGGCGACCCCCGGCAGCGCGGCGATCTTGCCGACCACCGGCTCGGGGATCTCCCCCTCGCAGGTCACCAGGACGGTGTCCCCGCCACCGGTGATCTCGGCGACCGGTCCGGACCGGACGAGCCGCCCCCGGTCCATGACCACCAGGTGGGTGCAGGACTGCTCGACCTCCGACAGCAGGTGGCTGGAGACGATGACGGTCCGGCCGCCGGCCGCGTAGCGGATCATCACGTCCCGCATCTCGCGGATCTGCGGCGGATCGAGCCCGTTGGTCGGCTCGTCCAGGATCAGCAGGTCGGGGAGGCCGAGCATCGCCTGGGCGATGGCGAGCCGCTGGCGCATGCCCTGGGAGTAGGTGCGCACCGCGCGGCTCAGTGCGTCGCCGAGTCCGGCGATCTCCAGGGCCTCCTCCAGACGGGCGTCCTGCGCGGGACGGCCGGTGGCCTTCCAGTACAGCTCCAGGTTCTCGCGGCCCGAGAGGTGGGGCAGGAAGCCCGCCCCCTCCACGAACGCCCCCACCCGGGAGAGCACGGGCGCCCCCGGCCGGATGGCGTGGCCGAAGACCCGGATCTCCCCCGCGTCGGGCCGGATCAGGCCCATCAACATCCGCAGGGTCGTGGTCTTGCCCGCGCCGTTGGGGCCGAGCAGACCGAGCACCTGGCCCCGCTCCACGCGGAAGGAGAGGTCCTGCACCGCGTACCGGTCGCTGGAGCGTGCGTAGCGCTTGGCCAGGCCGGTGATCTCCAGCGGCACGTCCGCGCCGCCGGGCTCCGGCGCGGGCGCGGAGGTCCGGCGGCGCGCCGTGGCGAGCAGGGCCGCCGCGACCAGTGCGCCGCCCGCGGGCAGGGCCCAGACCCACCAGGCGGCGCTCTCGGAGCCGGTCGCCACGGAGGGCGCGGTGGGGACCACCAGCGGGCCGGTGGCGGAGGCCGTGTAGACAGCCGGTTCGGCCGGGGAGGCGTAGCCGAGGTCGGTCGCCGAGAGGACGAGGCGGAGCCGGTGCCCGGCGTCCACCTCGTGGTCGACGGCGGGGAGCGTGAGGGTGACCTCCCGGCCCCCGGCGGCGTCCGGGATCCGCACGGGGGCGACCAGTTGGCCGGGCAGCACCTGCCGGCGTCCGTCCGGGGCGACGTCGTAGACCTTGGCGAACAGGACCGCCTCACCGCGGTCGGAGGAGACCTCCACGGTGACGCGGGGCGAGCCGGTGATCTTCACGGGCCGCTCCACGGGCTGCGAGGTGAACGCGGCGAACTGGCCGGGGAAGTCCAGGGACACCCCGACACCGAGCGAGGACAGCGCCCCCGCGCCGCCGGTGAGGCCGGGCACCGCGGAGACGGCGGGCGGGCTGGCCCCGGCCGGGTTGGTGAAGCGCTGCTCCCGCCCCGTGAGGGCGAACTCGCGCGGACCGGCGGACAGTCCGGGGTAGCGGTCGGCGGTGGCGCCGCGCAGTCGGGCCTGCCCGTCGGTGGAGTCGACTCCCCCGGTGCGGCTGACACGGAACGCGGGCCCCGTGCCCGCCCCTTCGTCCTGCCGGAGGTGGCGGTCGAACCAGGCGCCGACCCGCGCCTCGACCCGCTCCTCCTCTCGGTCGCCGCCGTCGTGGCCGCCGGCGATCCAGTCGACGGCCACGGGAGCGCCGTTGGCCGCGATGGCGCGGGCGGCCTCGTCGGCGTGGGAGAGGGGGAAGAGGGAGTCGGACTGGCCCTGCACCAGCAGGGTCGGCACGGTGATCCGGTCGGCGAAGGCGGAGGGGCTGCGTGCCTGGAGCAGGCGCCGGGCGTCGTCGTCGGGGCGGCCCGCGGTGGCGACCCGCTCGTACAGGGCGCAGAGTTCGGCGGTGAAGCGGCCGCAGCGCGCGGGGGCCGAGGGGGACTCGGCGGGGGCGCCGGTGGCACCGGAGGGCGCCGGGGCGGTGTCCCGGGGGGCCGCCGGTGCGGTGGCGCCCGGGGCGGCGGATCCGGCGGAGAAGAGGATTCCGGCCCAGAGCTTCTTGTAGACGCCCTCGGGGAACAGGGCCTCGGCCAGGTTCCAGTAGGTGATGGCGGGGGCGATGGCGTCGACCCGCTCGTCGTGGGCGGCGCCGAGAAGCGCGATCGCGCCCCCGTAGGAGGCGCCGGTGATGCCGACGCGGGGGTCGCCCTCCGCGTCCAGCTGCACCTCGGGCCGGCCGGCGAGCCAGTCGAGGAGGCGGGAGACGTCCTTCACCTCGTGGTCGGGGTCGTTCAGGCCGATGCTCCCGGTGGAGGCCCCGAACCCGCGGGCCGACCAGGTCAGCACCGCGTACCCGTCCCGGGCCAGGCGTTCGGCCTGGGCCCGGACGTCGTCCTTGCTGCCGCCGAAACCGTGGCCGACGAGGACGGCGGGGCGGCGCCCCGCGCCGCCGTCGGTGAAGTACGAGGTGTCGATCCGTGCGCCGGGCATCCGGAGGACCCGGTCCTCGCGGTGGACGGCCGGTTCGCCGTCGTCCGCGGCGGCCTTCCACGTCCCCGCCCCCGCGAGGACGGCGAGGGCCGCGATGCCTGCGAGCCATCGGCCCCGGGCCGTGCCCCGGGGAAGTCGGATCTCCATGCCTGCACCCTACGGGCACGGCCCGCGGTCCCACGGCTGCCGCCGGGCGGAGGCCGGCCTCCTCCCCGGGCCGTACGCGCACCGCCCCGGATACCGCGGTTGCGGTACGGCACCTGCCGCCCGCCCGGGCGGTGCTCCCGGGCGGGCAGGGGCCCTCAGTGGTTGCGCGGGAAGCCCAGGTCCACTCCGGCGGGGGCGTCGGCCGGGTCGGGCCAGCGGGTGGTGACGACCTTGCCGCGGGTGTAGAAGTGCACGCCGTCGCGGCCGTAGATGTGGTGGTCGCCGAAGAGGGAGTCCTTCCAGCCGCCGAAGGAGTGGTAGCCGACGGGCACCGGGATCGGCACGTTGACGCCGACCATGCCCGCCTGGACCTCCATCTGGAAGCGACGGGCGGCGCCGCCGTCGCGGGTGAAGACCGCCGTGCCGTTGCCGAACGGCGAGGCGTTCACGATCGCCAGGCCCTCCTCGTAGGTCTCCGCGCGCAGCACGCACAGCACCGGGCCGAAGATCTCGTCGCGGTAGGCGTCCGCGTCGGTGGGGACGCGGTCCAGCAGGGAGAGCCCGATCCAGTGGCCGTCCTCGTAGCCCTCGACGGTGTGGCCGGTGCCGTCCAGGACGACCTCGGCGCCCTGCGCGGCGGCGCCCGTCACATAGGAGGCCACCTTGTCGCGGTGCGCCCTGGTGATCAGGGGCCCCATCTCGGAGGCGGGGTCGGTGCCGGGGCCGACGGTGATCTTCTCCGCGCGCTCGCGGATCCGCTGGACCAGGTCGTCGCCGATCGCGCCGACCGCGACGACCGCGGAGATGGCCATGCAGCGCTCCCCGGCCGAGCCGTAGGCGGCCGACACCGCGGCGTCGGCGGCCGCGTCGAGGTCCGCGTCGGGCAGCACCAGCATGTGGTTCTTGGCGCCGCCGAGGGCCTGCACCCGCTTGCCGTTGGCGGAGGCGGTGGCGTGGATGTGGCGGGCGATCGGGGTGGAGCCCACGAAGGAGACGGCGGCCACGTCGGGGTGCTCCAGCAGGGCGTCCACGGCCACCTTGTCGCCGTGGAGGACGTTCAGCACACCGGCCGGAAGGCCGGCCTCGGCGGCGAGTTCGGCCAGCAGGTTGGCGGCCGAGGGGTCCTTCTCGCTGGGCTTGAGGACGAAGGTGTTGCCGCAGGCGACGGCCAGCGGGAACATCCACATCGGCACCATGGCGGGGAAGTTGAAGGGGGTGATGCCGGCGACCACGCCCAGCGGCTGGCGGATGGCGGCGACGTCGACCCGGTTGGAGACCTGGGTGGACAGCTCGCCCTTGAGCTCGGTGGTGATGCCGCAGGCCAGTTCGACGATCTCCAGGCCGCGCGCGACCTCGCCCAGGGCGTCGGAGTGCACCTTCCCGTGCTCGGCGGTGATCAGCGCGGCGAGGTCGTCGCGGCGGGCGTCGAGCAGGGCCCGGTAGCGGAAGAGCACGGACGTGCGCTGGGCGAGGGAGGAGGTCCCCCAGCTCGCGTACGCCTCCCGGGCCGCGGCCACGGCGGCGTCGACCTCGGCGGCCGAGGCCAGGGCCACCCGGGTGGTCACGGCACCGGTGGCCGGATCGGTGACGGGCCCCCAGTTGCCGGACGTCCCCTCGACGGTCCTGCCGCCGATCCAGTGGTGGACGGTCTTCGTCATGGCGAGAGCTCCTTCGGTGCGTCAGAGGTGGCGGCGTCGGGCTGCGGCCTGGCGGTCGTACTCCTCGCGGGCGGACACCGCCGCCGGGCGGGCCGCGGTCTCGGCCACCGGAACATCCCACCACGCCTGTGCCGCGGGCGGGCCCGACACAGTGTCGGGCGTTTCGGTCTCCGTGTAGACACATGTGGGGCCGTCCGCGCGGCGCGCCTCGGACAGGGCTTCTCGCAGGTCACGCACGGTCCGGGCGCGGATCACCCGCATCCCGAGGGAGGCCGCGCAGGCGGCCAGGTCGACCGGCAGCGGCTCCCCGCGGTAGGCCCCCCCGGGACCGGTGCGGAGCCGGTAGGCGGTGGCGAAGCCCTCGGCGCCGACGGCGCGGGAGAGTCCGCCGATGGAGGCGTAGCCGTGGTTCTGGAGGATCACCAGCCGCAGCGGTACGCGCTCCTGGACGGCGGTGACGATCTCGGTCGGGTTCATCAGGAAGGTCCCGTCGCCGACCAGGGCCCACACCGGGCGTCCGGGGGCCGCGGCGGCCACGCCGATGGCGGCCGGGATCTCGTAGCCCATGCAGGAGTAGCCGTACTCCACGTGGTACTGGTCGGAGGAGCGGGCCCGCCACAGCCGGTGGAGGTCCCCCGGCAACGACCCGGCGGCGTTGACCAGGATGTCCTCCTCGGTCACCAGCGCGTCCAGCGCACCCAGCACCTGGGCCTGGGTGGGGGCGGCGTCCGGGTCGGGGGCGGCGAGGGCCGCGTCGACCCGGCGCTCCCAGCGCTCCTTGGCCGTGCGGTAGGCGGTGCGGTAGGCCGCGTCCACCCGGTGGCCCGCCAGGGCCTCGGAGAGCTCCTCCAGGGCGGCCCGGGCGTCGGCGACCACCGCGAGCCCGGCCAGCTTGGAGGCGTCGGAGCCGGCCGCGTTGATGTTGACGAAGCGGACGCCGGGCTCGGCGAAGAGGGTCGAGGAGGCGGTGGTGAAGTCGGTCCAGCGGGTGCCGATCCCCACGACGAGGTCGGCGGTGCGCGCGAGGTCGTCGGCAGTGGCGGTGCCGGTGTGCCCGATGCCGCCCACCTCGCAGGGGTGGTCGTGGGCGAGCGTCCCCTTGCCCGCCTGGGTGGCGGCGACGGGGATGCCGGTGGCCTCGGCCAGGGCCTCCAGCGCCCCCTCGGCCTCGCTGTGCCGGACGCCCCCGCCCGCCACGATCAGCGGCCGGCGGGCGGAGCGGATCGCGGCGGCCGCCTCGGCGAGCGCGGCCCGGTCCGGCCGCGGGCGGCGCACCGGCCAGACCCGCTCGGCCAGGAACTCCTCGGGCCAGTCGAACGCCTCGGCCTGGAGGTCCTGCGGGAGCGCGAGGGTCACCGCGCCGGTCTCCACGGGGTCGGTGAGGACCCGCACGGCCGCGAGGGCCGCCGGGATCAGCGCCTCGGGGCGGGTGACGCGGTCGAAGTACCGCGAGACGGGCCGCAGGGCGTCGTTGACCGAGACGTCGCCCGCCCAGGGGACCTCCAGTTGCTGCAGGACGGGGTCGGCGCGGCGGGTGGCGAAGACGTCGCCCGGCAGCAGGAGCACCGGCAGGTGGTTGACGGTCGCCAGTGCGGCCCCGGTGACCAGGTTGGTCGCACCGGGCCCGATGGAGGTGGTGACGGCGTGGGTGGACAGCCTGCGGGACTGCCGGGCACGGCCGACGGCGGCGTGGACCATGGCCTGCTCGTTGCGGCCCTGGACGAACGGCATCGCGGGGCCGGCCTCCAGGAGCGCCTGGCCGAGCCCGGCGACGTTGCCGTGGCCGAAGATGCCCCAGGTGGCGGGGATCAGCCGCTGTCGGCGGCCGTCGCGCTCGCTGTACTGGGCGGCCAGGAAGCGGACCAGTGCCTGGGCGGTGGTGAGCCGGGTCATCGGTAGCCCTCCGGGTAGCGGGGGTGGAAGCGGATCAGCCACTGCCGCTCGGGGCCGGGACCGGCCATCACGTTGAGGTAGTAGAGGTCGTGGCCCGGTTCGGCGACGGAGGGGCCGTGCCAGCCGTCGGGCACCAGGACGGCGTCGCCGGTGCGGACCTCCGCGAGGAGGTCGGCGCCGCCGGGGCGCGAGGGGGAGACGCGCTGGTATCCGGTGCCGTCGCCGTCGACCTCGAAGTAGTAGACCTCCTCCAGTCTGCTCTCCAGCCCGGGGAGGTCCTCGTCGTGCTTGTGCGGCGGGTAGGAGGACCAGTTGCCGCCGGGGGTGACGACCTCGACGGCGATGAGCCGGTCGCAGTCGAAGGCGCCGACCGCGGCGAAGTTGCGGACCTCGCGGGCCTGGCGGCCGCTCCCGCGGGCCTCGATCGGTACCTCCGGCGCGGGGCCGTAGCGAGCGGGGAGTCGGCGCTCGCACCTCGCTCCTGCCAGGGCGAAGCGGCCTCCCGCGCCGGAGGCGATACGGGCGCGGGCGTCACGCGGCACATAGGCGAAGTCGCTCACTCCGCCGAACACCCCGTCCCTTCCGCGCAGTTGGAACGACTCGCCCTCGGTCTGCACCGTACAGGCCCCCGCCAGCGGCAGCACGATCCATTCGCTGTCCCCGGCGGCGAACGCGTGCGCGCCGCCGGGGGCGAGGTCGAGGACGCGCAGCGCCGCATGGTTCCGGCCCGCCTGCGCGGGGCCGGTGTCCAGGGCGTAGGGCCCGTGCCTCGCGGTGCCCGCGGGGAGGTGGAGCCGGTCCGGTGTCCTTCGCTCGTCGGTCATGCCCCCTGCCTACCCCCTGCGGCGGGCCGGGCGGCGCACCGGTGCCGGTCCCCCGCGCGCCGCACGCCGCGCCGCACCGGCCGCGCTGCGGCTGCCGGGATGCGCGGATGCGCCCGGGCGGGGGCGCGGAGGCCCGGTGCGAACCCTCCCGCGCCCGTCCGTCGGCGCGGTGACGCGGGGGCGGCGCGCGGGGGACGGGCGGCCGTCGGCGCTCCGTCGGCCCTGCCCGGTGCGCGGTCCGGGGCGTGCGGTGCGGTGGTCTCCCGCGTGCTCACGGCACCCGCTCCTCCGGCTCCGGCCGCGTCCCTCCGGCGGGGCCGGAGGGCGGGGGGATGCTGGGGTCCGGCGGGACGGGTCCTCCCGCGGCGACCTGCTCGACCTCCTCCTCGTAGGGCATCGCCGCCGAGCAGGCGAGCCGCGCGGCGACCACGGCGCCCGCGGCGTTGGCGAAGCGGACCACGCGCTCCAGGGGCCAGCCCGCCAGCAGCCCGTGGCACAGGGCGCCGCCGAACGCGTCGCCCGCGCCGAGCCCGTTCACCACCTCGACGGCGACGGGCGGGACCTCGACCCGGGTGCCGTCCCGGTGGGCGGCGAGCACGCCCCCCGGGCCCTGTTTGACGACGGCGAGTTCCACACCGGCGGCGAGCAGCGCGTCCGCGGCCGCGTGCGGCTCGCGCTCGCCGGTGGCCACCTCGCACTCCTGCGGGTTGCCGACGGCGACGGTGGCGTGGGCCAGTGCCTTGGCGTAGTGCTCCCGGGCGGCGGCGGGGTCGGGCCAGAACATCGGACGCCAGTCGAGGTCGAACACGGTGGTGCCCGAGGCGGCCCGGTGGGCGAGGGCGGCAAGCGTCGCGGTGCGGCTGGGCTCCTCGCTGAGGCCGGTGCCCGTCATCCAGAAGACACGGGCCGCGCGGATGGGTTCGCGTTCCAGCTCCCCCTCCCGGATGCACAGGTCGGGGGCGGTGGGCCGGCGGTAGAAGTAGAGCGGGAAGTGGTCCGGCGGGAAGAGCTCGCAGAAGGCGACCGGGGTGGGGAGGTCCTCGACCGAGGTGACCCAGCGGTCGTCCACCCCGAAGGCGCGCAGGGCCTCGTGGAGGTACTCGCCGAAGGGGTCCTGCCCGGTGCGGGTGATCACCGCCGTGCGCCGCCCGAGGCGGGCGGCCGCCACCGCCACGTTGGACGGCGAGCCGCCCAGGTACCTGCCGAAGGTGTCCACCTCGGCGAGCGGCACGCCGACGCGCAGCGGGTACAGGTCCACCCCGATCCGGCCCATGGTGATCACGTCGTAGCGCTGCGGGGCGTACGGCTGCGGCATGCGGGTCCCTCCGTCCGGGGGTGCACCCCGGTTCTAGCCCCCTGCGCGAACGGTGTCAATATTTTGTCCGGACATTCGGACCAAGCCTTGACACCCTGCTCCGGCGGCCGGAAGCCTGGCCGCCATGACCTCACGCGCCCCCGCACTGGACCGCATCCGGGTCGGCTCGGCCCCCGACTCCTGGGGGGTGTGGTTCCCCGACGACCCGCGGCAGGTGCCCTGGCGGCGCTTCCTCGACGAGGTGGCCCGCGCGGGGTACGAGTGGATCGAGCTCGGTCCGTACGGCTATCTCCCGAGCGACCCGGAGCGGCTGGCCGCCGAGACCTCCCGCCGGGGCCTGCGGGTGTCCGCGGGGACGGTCTTCACCGCCCTCCACCGGGGCCCGGAGGTGTGGGAGGGGACCTGGGAGCACGTCGCACGGGTCGCGGCGCTGGCCCGGGCGGTGGACGCCCGGCACCTGGTGGTCATTCCGTCCTTCTGGCGGGACGACCGGACGGGCCGGGTACTGGAGGAACGCACCCTGGACGCCGCGCAGTGGCGCGATCTGGCCCGTCAGACGGAGCGCCTGGGGCGCGAGGTGCGCGAGCGCTTCGGCCTGCGGATCGTGGTCCACCCGCACGCGGACACCCATATCGACACCGAGGAGAACGTCGCGCGGTTCCTGGACGCCACCGATCCGGAGCTGGTCTCCCTCTGCCTGGACACGGGCCACTACGCCTACTGCGGCGGGGACAGCGTGGAACTGATCAGGACCTACGGGGAGCGGATCGGCTACCTCCACCTGAAGCAGGTGGACCCGGGCGTCCTCGCCAGGGTGAGGGCCGAGGGGACGCCGTTCGGCCCGGCGGTCGCCCAGGGGGTGATGTGCGAACCGCCCGCGGGCGTGCCGGCCCTGGAGCCGGTGCTGACCGCGGCGGGCGCCCTCGGCGTGGACCTCTTCGCGATCGTCGAGCAGGACATGTACCCCTGCCCGGCGGACCGCCCGCTGCCGATCGCGGAGCGCACCCGCGCCTTCCTGCGTTCCTGCGGTGTCTGACGCGGACTCACGCGGGGCACACGGCGGCCGGCGGCTCCGCAGGCGTTGCGGGGCGGTCCCCGCGGGGCGCACGCGGGTCCGGCGGCCGGGAGGGCGCGCCACCCCGCCGGTGTACGGGTGCGACGCATCCGTCACGGTTGTACCGGACTCCTCACGGATGTCTCCGTTACGCGGGCTTTCCGTCACAGGCGGTCGACAGCCCCGCCCCCGCCGTCGCAGCCGGGCGTTCACCGGGCACAGGCTCAGTGATCACCAGCGACCCCGCGGCAGCTCCCCCGACGGCACCCCCCGCCGTGGCTGCCGCGCGCGCAGGGAGGTGCCCCATGACGGACAGAAACCTCTGGTCCTACAAGGACATCGCGGCCCACATCCGGGTGCAGCCGGAGACGGTGCGCTCCTACCGCAAACACGGACTGCTCCCGCCGCCGGACCACGTGGAGGCGGGGAAGCCGTTCTGGCGCGCGGACACCATCCGCACCTGGGTGGCCAACCGCCCCGGCAACCGGGGGCGCCGGGGGTGAGCGGCCACCCACCTCGCCCTCATACCCCCTAGGGGTATAGACTCCTCGCGGAGAGCCTCCGGAGGCCCTCCGCGGACCCGCCCACGCACCACGACGTTCCGACACCCCGAGGAGACTGCCATGACCACCGAGGCGCAGACCGACACCGCGACCGAGGCGCAGCCCGCCGGCTCCTGCTGCTCCGCCGCCCCCCGCGACGCGGCGGCGGGCGAGCCCGGCGGCGTCACCACGGTGTACCTGGTCACGGGCATGACCTGCGGCCACTGCGAGGGCGCCGTCGGCGAGGAGATCTCGGCACTGCCCGGGGTCACCTCGGTGACGGCCGAGGCGGCGACCGGGCGGGTGACGGTCGCCTCCGAGGCCCCGCTCGACGAGGCCGCCGTACGCGCGGCCGTCGACGAGGCGGGCTACGAACTGACCGGCCGCGCCTGACCGGCCGGCGCACCGGCGAAAGGGGCCGGGCGCGGGGCTCCGCGGGAGACCGCGCGGGCCCGCGTCCGGCCCCTTTCGCGCCACCGGCCGCCACACGCCGGAGCCTCCCCCGCACCCGGCCCGCACGACGCCGGGACGGCGAACTCCGGCCACGGCGGGCAATTCTTTACCGGACCTTGATGCATCCGGGCCCCCGGCACCAGCCGGGGTATCGACGCTGGTCAGCGTCGCAACCACCCCGAGAACGCACCCTTTCGCCCTGCTTTGCGACGCCCGGAGCGCCGCCGCCCCGGGCTCGAATGGGACTACAAATAGGTCACAGGACCTTCACATCGAGACGTAGATCACAGATATTTGGGGGTAACCATTCGGACTCCTCGCGAGTCTTAGTGGTCGATGCCAGAACGTCTTGGGGGACGTTCGTGGAATGTCTTGGGGGACGTTCCAGGCAAGCGTTGGCCGGGGCACGTGCCCGGGGAGCTTTGAGCGGCCCTCCCGTGCGTACGTACCCCGGCAGACCGCAGGGAGCATCCGCTCCCGCAGACGCCCGGCCGGATCCCGTGGGGGGAATCCGCTCGGGGATATGGGAAGCGCCCCGTCTCCGACCCGTGGGGGGATCGGCGGCGGGGCGCTTCTCGCGTACGGCGCGGGTGCGGCCTCAGCGGGCCTCGACCGGAACGAAGTCACGCAGGACCTCACCGGTGTAGATCTGGCGCGGGCGGCCGATGCGCGAACCCGGCTCCTTGATCATCTCGTGCCACTGGGCGATCCAGCCCGGCAGGCGGCCGAGGGCGAACAGCACGGTGAACATCTCGGTCGGGAAGCCCATCGCCCGGTAGATCAGACCCGTGTAGAAGTCGACGTTCGGGTACAGGTTGCGCTGCACGAAGTACTCGTCGGAGAGCGCGTGCTCCTCCAGCTTCAGCGCGATGTCCAGCAGCTCGTCGGACTTGCCGAGGGCGGAGAGGACGTCGTGGGCGGCCGCCTTGATGATCTTGGCGCGCGGGTCGAAGGACTTGTACACCCGGTGGCCGAAGCCCATCAGGCGGACGCCGTCCTCCTTGTTCTTCACCTTGTTGATGAAGGACTCGACATTGCCGCCGTCGGCCCGGATGCCCTCCAGCATCTCCAGCACCGACTGGTTGGCACCGCCGTGCAGCGGACCCCACAGGGCGCTGATGCCGGCGGAGATCGAGGCGAACATGTTCGCCTGCGAGGAGCCGACCAGGCGCACGGTGGAGGTGGAGCAGTTCTGCTCGTGGTCCGCGTGCAGGATCAGCAGCTTGTCCAGCGCGGAGACGACCACCGGGTCGAGCTCGTACTCCTGCGCGGGGACCGAGAAGGTCATGCGGAGGAAGTTCTCCACATAGCCGAGGTCGTTGCGCGGGTAGACGAACGGGTGGCCGATCGACTTCTTGTAGGCGTAGGCGGCGATCGTCGGCAGCTTGGCCAGCAGCCGGATCGTCGACAGGTGGCGCTGCTCCTCGTCGAAGGGGTTGTGGCTGTCCTGGTAGAACGTGGACAGCGCACTGACCACGGAGGACAGCATCGCCATCGGGTGGGCGTCGCGCGGGAAGCCCTGGAAGAAGCGCTTGACGTCCTCGTGCAGCAGGGTGTGCTGCGTGATCTCGTTCTTGAACGCGGCGAGCTCGTCGACGGTCGGCAGCTCGCCGTTGATCAGCAGCGACGCGACCTCCAGGAAGGTCGAGCGCTCCGCCAGCTGCTCGATCGGGTAGCCGCGGTAGCGCAGGATGCCCTGCTCGCCGTCGAGGTAGGTGATCGCGGATTTATAGGCGGCGGTGTTGCCGTAGCCGCTGTCCAGGGTCACCAGACCGGTCTGGGCTCGGAGCTTCCCGATGTCGAAGCCCTTGTCACCGACGGTGCTCTCGACCACCGGGTAGGTGTATTCACCGTCCGCGTACCGCAGTACTACAGAGTTGTCGCTCACGTCATCCCTCACCGACGTAGTGCCTCTACTTCGAGGTGCCCTGACTGTCTCTACCATCCCCCATTTGGCTCAGGAGAGTGCACTCGGGGTCGACCATTGGGCCCGCCGGCGGCACTCAGTGCCGCCAACCTGCTCATCTTGCCCCCTTCGCCCCGGTTCTGAAAGCCGGGGTGGGGTCGGGGTGGTGTTTCCCACCCTGCTACGCCGCCGAACCGCCCGCCCCGCGGGGCGTCGCCGACCGGGCGCGGCACCGCGCCCGCCACCGCCCGGCGGGGCGCTCCGACGGGGCGTACCGGCGGGGTGGCACGGGGTGCGCCGCCGGGGGGTGGCACGGGGTGCGCTCAGCCCAGGCGGTGGTCGAGCGCGGTGTGGCGGCGCCCGGCGGAGACCGTCCGCACGGCCTGGCCCAGCGCCCGCCGCGAGCCGACCAGCACCACCAGCCCCTTCGCCCTGGTGACGGCCGTGTAGAGGAGGTTGCGCTGCAGCATCATCCAGGCACCCGTGGTGACCGGGACGACCACGGCCGGGTACTCGCTGCCCTGGGAGCGGTGGATGGTGACGGCGTAGGCGTGGGCCAGCTCGTCGAGCTCGTCGAAGTCGTAGGGCACCTCCTCGTCCTCGTCGGTGAGCACCGTGAGGCGCTGGTCGTCGGTGCTCAGCGAGGTCACCACCCCCACGGTGCCGTTGAAGACGCCGTTGCGGCCCTTCTCGTAGTTGTTGCGGACCTGGGTGACCTTGTCGCCCACGCGGAAGACCCGGCCGCCGAAGCGCTTCTCCGGCAGATCGGGACGGGCCGGGGTGATCGCCTGCTGGAGGAGTCCGTTGAGGGTGCCCGCGCCGGCCGGGCCTCGGTGCATCGGCGCCAGGACCTGCACGTCCCGGCGGGCGTCGAGACCGAAGGTGGCCGGGATGCGGCGGGCGGCCACGTCGACCGCCAGGCGCCCGGCCTCCTCCGTCTCCTCGGCGACGAACAGGAAGAAGTCCTTCAGGCCGGTGGTCACCGGCGGCAGGCCCTCGTTGATCCGGTGGGCGTTGGTCACCACCCCGGACTCCCGGGCCTGGCGGAAGATCCGGGTGAGCCGCACGCTCGGCACCGGGCCGCCCTCCGCGAGCAGGTCGCGCAGCACCTCCCCGGCACCGACGCTGGGCAGCTGGTCCACGTCGCCCACCAGCAGCAGGTGGGCTCCCGTGGCCACCGCCTTGACCAGCTTGTTGGCGAGCAGCAGGTCCAGCATGGACGCCTCGTCCACGACGATCAGGTCCGCGTCGAGCGGCCGGTCCCGGTCGAAGGCCGCGTCGCCGCCCGGCTTCAGCTCCAGCAGCCGGTGGACGGTGGACGCCTCGGCACCCGTCAGCTCGGCCAGCCGCTTGGCCGCCCGGCCGGTGGGCGCCGCGAGGACCACCGTGGCCTTCTTGGCCCGGGCCAGTTCCACGATCGAGCGCACGGTGAAGGACTTGCCGCAGCCGGGACCACCGGTGAGCACCGCCACCCTGCTGGTCAGCGCGAGCTTGACGGCGTCCTGCTGCTCGGGGGCGAGTTCCGCCCCGGTGCGCCGCGCCAGCCAGCCCAGGGCCCTGTCCCAGTCCACGTCCTGGAACGCGGGCATCCGGTCCTCCTCGGCGCGCAGCAGCCGGCGCACCTGGCCCGCCAGGGACAGCTCCGCACGGTGGAAGGGCACCAGGTAGACGGCGGTGACGGGCTCCCCGCCCTCCGGCCCCGGCACCTTCTCGCGCACCACCCCCTCCTCGTCGGCGGCCAGTTCGGCGAGGCAGTCGATGACCAGCCCGGCGTCGACCTGGAGGAGCTTCACGGAGTCCGCGATCAGCCGCTCCTCGGGAAGGAAGCAGTGCCCCTGGTCGGTGGACTGCGACAGGGCGTACCGGAGGCCGGCCTTGACCCGGTCGGGGCTGTCGTGCGGGATGCCCACGGCCTGCGCGATCCGGTCGGCGGTCAGGAAGCCGATGCCCCACACGTCGGCGGCGAGCCGGTAGGGCTGGTTGCGCACCACGGAGATCGAGGCGTCGCCGTACTTCTTGTAGATGCGCACCGCGATGGAGGTGGAGACGCCGACCCCCTGGAGGAAGACCATGACCTCCTTGATCGCCTTCTGCTCCTCCCAGGCCGCGCCGATGAGCGCCGTGCGCTTGGGGCCGAGACCGGGCACCTCGACGAGCCGTGCGGGCTCCTGCTCGATCACCTCCAGCGTGTCCGTGCCGAAGTGGTCGACGATCCGCTCGGCGATCCTCGGCCCGATGCCCTTGATCAGCCCGGAGCCGAGGTAGCGGCGGATGCCCTGGACCGTCGCCGGCAGCACGGTGGTGTAGTTCTCCACCGTGAACTGCCGGCCGTACTGGGGGTGGGAGCCCCAGCGGCCCTCCATCCGCAGCGACTCGCCGACCTGCGCGCCGAGCAGCGACCCGACGACCGTGAGCAGCTCGCCCGCGCCGCGGCCGGTGTCGACGCGGGCGACGGTGTAGCCGTTCTCCTCGTTGGCGTAGGTGATGCGCTCCAGCACGCCTTCGAGGACGGCAGGGGTGAAGCCCGGTGCGTCTGCCGGGCGGGTCGCCGGTGTGGACATGGCCCGACGCTACCGCCCGGCGCGGACACCCCGGGTGCCCTGCGGAGGCTCCCGGCGCCCGGCGCCGGTCACAGGCCCGTGCGCCGCAGCACCTCGCCGAGGTCGACGAACTTCAGGTTGGTGCCCTCGCGTTCGGCGGTGTCGTCGTGGCCGTCCTGGACGACCAGCAGGCCGTGCGGGTAGGCGCGGCCGAGCGGGGCGCCGAGGACGGCGGCCCCGTCGCACTCCTCGGAGCCGTCGACGCCGCGTCCGGGCGCCACCCGGAACCCGGCCGCGTACGGGGTGCGGGGGCCGGTGTCCCTGCGGTAGACCGCGAAGGTGTCGTCGCCCTGGCTGGAGGCGAGCAGGTAGCGGCGGCCGTCGCGGCCGGTGAGCAGGGTCAACCCCTCGACGTCGGCGGCCAGCCGGGTGCCGCCGAAGCCCGGGTCGGCACCGGGCAGGCACTCCCCGGTCTCCTCGTCGTGGACCGCGGGCACGCCGAACTCCCGGACCCGGTCCACGAGTCGGGGCGCACCTCCGAGGTCGGCGCGCATCCGCCAGATGCCCACGTCCTCCTGGGCGGCGTAGAGCGTGCCGGTGGCGGGGTCGACGACCATGCCCTCCACCTGGGGCAGCTCGCCCGGGTCGCCGCAGGGGGTCCAGGAGGTGCCGTCCGGGAGCCGGAAGGCGGCGGGGAGGCGCAGGGTGCGGACCGGGCGGTAGGAGACCGTTCCGGAGGGGGTGGGAAGCAGTTCCAGCAGCGCGATCTCGGTCCGCTCCCGTCGGCTGACCAGGGCGTAGGAGCGGTGGGAGCGGCGGTCGGTCCAGGTGGCGAGCCCGTAGGCGGTGCGCTGCTCGTTGGCCTCGTCCTGGTCAGCGGAGAAGATCCGCGGCGCGGCGGGGTCGGTGACATCGCGGAGCGGGGCGGCCCCCTCCCCCGGTGCGATCCAGTGGACGCGCAGCCGGTCGCCGCCGCGGTCGGTGGTGACGGCCACGTCCGCGCGCCCGCCGGGCAGGCGCAGACCGTGCACCAGGTCGACGTTGTTGAAGCGGCCCGGGGCGTCGCCGGGGCGGGCGGGCACGGGCGCGGGCAGGGACTGCACGAGCCGGGCCGCGAGGTCGTAGACGCGCAGGCCGCCCTCCTTGGCGGTGGCGATCACGAGGCTCCGCCCGGGGTCCCGGGGGTTGCGCCAGATCGCCGGGTCGTCGGCGTCGGCGTTGCCGCCCTCCTCGTCGTCGTACAGCGTCGGCGTCTCGGCCCGCGGGTGGACGGACGGCAGCGGCGCGCCGGGGTGCGCGCTCGCGGAGGCGGGGGCGGTCAGGGCCGCGAGGGCCGTGCCGAGGGCGAGTACGCCGGAGCACAGGGAGCGGGTCCGCTTCACGGAGGGTCCTCACTGTCGGGTGCACGTCAGGTGCCGTGCGTGAGGGTGGCGCCCCGGCATGGCCGCCGGGCGTACGGGGCACCACGACCGCGTGGTGCCCCGGTGAACGGCGCGCGGGGGGCGGCGGTGCGCGCGGGCCGGGGACCCGGACCCGGTCAGAGCACGCAGTCCGTGAACCGCCCCGCCGTCTCCGCCAGCACCTCCGCCCCGTCCCTGCCCCACAGGCCGTCGCTGAACAGCTCCACCTCGAACGGACCGCGCCAGCCGGCCGCCTCCACCCGCTCCCGCCAGGCCCGCAGATCGACCGCCCCGTCGCCCAACTGGCCCCGGCCCGTGAGCACCCCGGCGGGCAGCGGGGTCGTCCAGTCGGCGAACTGGACGGCGTGCAGCCGCCCCGCGGCGCCCGCGCGGGCCACCGCCGCCGGGGCGCGGTCGTCCCACCAGACGTGGTACGTGTCCACCACCACGCCGACCCGGTCCGCCGGGAAGCGCTCCGCCAGGTCGAGCGCCTGGTCGAGGGTGGAGACCACGGACCGGTCGGCGGCGAACATCGGGTGCAGGGGCTCCACGGCCAGGCGGACGCCCCGCTCGCCCGCGTACGGGGCGAGGACGGCCAGGCACTCGGCGATCCGCTCCCGGGCCGCGGCCAGGTCCCGGCTGCCGGGGGGCAGGCCGCCCGGGACCAGGACCAGCGTGTCCGTGCCCAGCGCCGCCGCCTCGTCCACCGCGGCCCGGTTGTCGTCCAGGGCGCGCGCCCGGCCAGCGGGGTCGGCGGCGGTCAGGAAGCCGCCGCGGCACAGCGAGGTGACGGTGAGTCCGGCGTCCCGGACCAGCTTCGCCGTCGCCGCGAGGCCGTGCTCGGCGACCGGTTCGCGCCACAGCCCCACGGCGGGCACCCCGAGGGTGACGCAGGCCTCGACGAGGGCCGGCACCGTCAGCTGCCTCACGGTCATCTGGTTGATGCTCAGGCGGGACAGTGCGCCGCTCACCGCGGGACTCCGTGGATGTCGAGCAGCAGGGACAGGCGGCGCTCGGCGAGCGCCGGGTCCGGGAACAGGCCGAGTCCGTCGGCGAGTTCGTAGGCGCGGGCCAGGTGAGGCAGGGACCGGGCCGACTGGAGGCCGCCGACCATGGTGAAGTGCGACTGGTGCCCCGCCAGCCAGGCCAGGAACACGACTCCGGTCTTGTAGAAGCGGGTCGGGGGCCGGAAGAGGTGGCGGGAGAGGGCGACGGTCGGGTCGAGGCGCTCGCGGAAGCCGGCCGTGTCCCCCGCGTCCAGGGAGCGCACCGCCTCCGCCGCCAGCGGGCCCAGCGGGTCGAAGGCGCCGAGCAGCGCATGGCTGAACCCCGCCTGGTCGCCGGCGATCAGCTCCGGGTAGTGGAGGTCGTCACCCGTGTAGCAGCGCACGCCCCGCGGCAGGCGGCGGCGCAGGGCGATCTCCCGCCCGGCGTCCAGCAGGGACACCTTGACGCCGTCGACCTTGTCCGGGTGGGCGCCGACGACCTGGAGGAACGTGTCCGTGGCGGTGTCCAGGTCGCCGGAGCCCCAGTAGCCCTCCAGCGCCGGGTCGAAGACCGGGCCGAGCCAGTGCAGGATCACCGGCTCCGACGCCTGGCGCAGCAGCCCCCCGTAGATGTCGAGGTAGTGCTCCGGCGAGCGCGCGGCGGCGGCCAGGGCGCGGGAGGCCATCAGCACCGGCCGCGCCCCGGCCGACTCGACCAGCGCGAGCTGCTCCTCGTACGCGGCGCGCACCTCGGCGAGGGTGGCGGCGCCGGTGAGCTGGTCGGTGCCCGCCCCGCAGACGATCGTGCCGCCCGCCGCCCGCGCCTCCGCGGCGGAGCGGCGGATCAGCTCGGCCGCCCCCGGCCAGTCGAGCCCCATGCCCCGCTGGGCGGTGTCCATCGCCTCGGCGACGCCCAGGCCGTGCTCCCACAGGTGGCGGCGGAAGGCGAGGGTGGCGTCCCAGTCGATCGCGGCGGGGTCGCCGGGAGCGGTGTCGGCGAGCGGATCGGCGACCACATGGGCGGCGGCGAGCACCGCACGGGAGGCGGGCGGCGGACCGGGGAGCGGCCGCCGCGGGGCGGGGCACGGCTCGTGGCGGTGCAGCGTGCCGTCCGCCCGGGGCAGCAGGACGGTCACAGCACCAGCTCCGGGACCTCGACGCGGCGCCCCTCGGCGGAGCTGAGCAGGCCGAGTTCGGCGAGCTGCACCCCCCGGGCACCCGCCAGGAGGTCCCAGCGGTAGGGCGTGCCGAGCACCACATGGCGCAGGAAGGCCTCCCACTGCACCGTGAAGGCGTTGCCGAACTCCTCGTTGTCCGGGACCTCCTGCCACTGCTCGCGGAAACGGTCCCCCGTGGGCAGGTCGGGGTTCCAGACCGGCTTCGGGGTCGTGGCGCGGTGCTGGATCCGGCAGCCGTGCAGCCCCGCCACGGCCGAACCGTGGGTGCCGTCGACCTGGAGCTCCAGCAGCTCCTCGCGGTGGACCCGCACCGCCCAGGAGGAGTTGATCTGCGCGACGGCCCCGCCCCGGAGCTCGAAGATGCCGTAGACGGCGTCGTCGGCGGTCGCGTCGTAGGGCCGGCCGCGCTCGTCGATGCGGCGGGGCACATGGGTGGCGGTGCGGGCCGTGACGGCGGTGACCCGGCCGAACAGCTCGTGCAGGACGTACTCCCAGTGCGGGAGCATGTCGGCGGTGATGCCGCCGCCGTCCCCGGCGCGGTAGTTCCAGGACGGGCGCTGGGCCTGCTGCCAGTCGCCCTCGAAGACCCAGTAGCCGAACTCGCCGCGCACGGACAGGACGCGGCCGAAGAAGCCGCCGTCGACCAGGCGCTTCAGCTTCCGCAGACCGGGCAGGAAGATCTTGTCCTGGACGACCCCGTGGCGGACCCCGGCGCGGTCCGCGAGGCGGGCCAGGTCCAGGGCGCCCGCGAGGTCGAGTGCGGTCGGCTTCTCGGTGTAGAGGTGCTTCCCTGCGGCGACGGCCCGTTTGAGGGCCTCGGGCCGTGCCGCGGTCGCCTGGGCGTCGAAGTAGACCTCGACGCTGTCGTCGGCGAGCACGGCGTCGAGGTCGGTGGAGGTCTCGGCCAGCCCGTGGCGGGCGGCGATCTCGCGCAGGGCGTCCGCGCGGCGGCCGACCAACACGGGTTCGGGCCACAGGACGTCGCCGCCGCCGAGGTCCAGGCCGCCCTGTTCGCGCAGGGCGAGGAGGGAGCGCACCAGATGCTGCCGGTAGCCCATCCGCCCGGTGACCCCGTTCATGGCGATACGCACGGTCCTGCGTGCCATGGGCCGCCTCCCATTTCCTCTCGGAATTACCCGGGTTCCCTCGATATGAGGCCAGCAAGCGCTTTCTACGCGATATGAAGCTAGCCTGCCGACAGCGGCCGGACAAGGGGCCGCTCCCGACCCTGCGGAGGACAGCGATGACAGTCACCCTGGCGGATGTGGCGGCACGCGCCCGGGTGTCCCCGGCGACCGTGTCCCGGGTGCTGAACGGCAACTACCCGGTCGCCACGGCCACCCGCGAGCGGGTGCTGCGGGCCGTCGACGACCTCGACTACGTGCTCAACGGCCCGGCCAGTTCGCTCGCCGCCGCCACCTCCGACCTGGTCGGCGTCCTCGTCCACGACCTCGCCGACCCCTTCTTCGGCATCATGGCGGGCGCCGCGCAGAGCGAGATCGGCGGGCAGGAGGGGACCGGGCGGGCGGGCGGCGAGAAGCTGGCGGTGGTCTGCAGCACCGGAGGGTCCCCCGAGCGCGAACTGACCTACCTCACCCTGCTCCAGCGCCAGCGGGCGGCGGCCGTGGTGCTGACCGGAGGCGCGGTGGAGGACCCCGCGCACACCGCGGCGATGACCGCCAAGCTCGGCAGGCTGGCCGCGGCCGGTACCCGGATCGTGCTGTGCGGGCGGCCCCCGCTGCCGGAGCCGGACCAGGCGGTCGCCGCCCTCGCCTTCGACAACCTCGGCGGCGGACGTCGCCTGACGGAGCATCTGGTCGCGCTCGGGCACCGGCGCATCGGCTATATCGCCGGGCCCGTGGGCCGCACCACCACCCGGCACCGGATGCAGGGCCACCGGGCCGCCCTGGCGGCGGCCGGGCTCGGCGGCGGGGCGGCCGAGCAGGACCGGCTGACCGTGCACGGCCCGTACGACCGCCGCTCCGGCTACGACGCCGCCGGCGAGCTGCTGCGCCGGGAGCCCGCGCTGACCGCGATCGTGGCCGCCAACGACACGGTCGCCCTCGGGGCCTGCGCGGCCCTGCGCGACCGGGGGCTGCGGGTGCCCGAGGACGTCTCCGTCGCGGGCTTCGACGACCTGCCCTTCTCGGCGGACGCGGTACCGGCGCTGACCACGGTGCGCCTGCCGCTCGTCGAGGCGGGGGCGCGCGCCGGGCGGCTGGCCATGGGCCGGGAGGCCCCGCCACCGGGCGGGATCGCGACCGTCCCGGCGGACCTGGTGGTCAGGGCCTCGACGGCCCGCCCGCCGGGCGGCGGCTGAGCCCCCGCCGGGGCCCGCCTCCCCGGGCTCGCGCCGCGCCGGGCGCGCCTCCGGGCGCACCGTGAGCGGGGAGACGCACCGCGAGACCGCGCCCGGTCCGGGCGCATCAGGCAGGCGGGGCCGGGGAGGAACCGGGTCCGGGCGCGTGAGGCCGGGGCGGAAAGGGAAGGCGCACCGGGGGATGCCCCGATGCCCGCCGTCCCGCACCCCGCGGAGGAGCCACCGTGAAACTCGCCTTCTCGACCCTCGGCGTGCCCGCCATGCCCCTCGCCGACGTCGCCGCGCTGGCCGCGGGGACGGGGTACGACGGGGTGGAGCTGCGCACCCACCCGGAGGAGCCCGTGCACCCGGACCTCAGCGCGCCCGAACGGCAGCGCGTCCGGGCGGAGTTCGCGCGGGCCGGGGTGGAGGTCCTGTGCCTGGCGGGCTACGTCCGGGTCGCCGCCCCGGGCGAGGACGGCCCGGTGCTGACCGGACTCGACCGGCTGGTGCGCCTCGCCGGGGACCTCGGGGCCCCCTTCGTACGGGTCTTCCCCGGCGCCGAGGGAGCCGACCCGGCCGAGGCGGACGCGGCCGCCGCCCGGCGGCTCGGCGCGGCGGCGGAGACGGCGGCGGGCCTCGGCGTGCGGATCCTGCTGGAGACGCACGACTCGCACCGCACGGGCGCGGACGTCTCACGGGTCCTCGGCACCGTGGGGCACCGCCACGCGGGTGCCCTGTGGGACGTGCTGCACACCTGGCTGGGCGGGGAGCCGCCGCGCACCTCGGCCGCCTGCCTGGGCCCGTTCCTCGGCTACGTCCAGGTCAAGGACGTCGCCTCGGCCGAGGACCCGGCGCCCGTGCCCCTCGGCACCGGGGTGCTCCCGCTGGCCGAGTGCCTGTCCCTGGCGGACGGGGACGGCTGGGTGAGCTGGGAGTACGAGAAGCGCTGGTTCAAGGCGGCCCCGGAGCTCCCCGGGCTGCTGGTGGCGGGCCGGGAGCAGCTGCGCTCACTGCGGTGAGTCCCCCGGGGAGCGGCGCGCGGGGCGGGCGCCGCCGAAGGAGGTCAGCGCGACGCCGCCGACCAGCAGCGCGGCGGCGCACCAGCGCAGCGGGCCGACCCCCTCGCCCAGGAGGAGCGCGGCCGAGGACATGCCGAACACGGGGACCAGCAGCGAGAACGGGGCCACCGAGGAGGCGGGGTGGTGGCGCATCAGGAAGCCCCACGCCCCGAAGCCGAAGACGGTGGTGACCCAGGCGACGTAGACCACGACCCCGGCCCCGGTCCAGTCCAGCGAGCGCAGCGCCTCGAGGTCGCGCTCGGGGCCCTCCAGGAGCAGGGAGAGGCCCAGCAGCGGCAGCACCGGCACGGTGCTCACCCACACCATGAAGCCGAGCGCGTCGGGCGGCGCGGCCCGGCGGGTGAGGACGTTGGAGACGCCCCAGCAGGCGGCCGCGGCGATCACCAGCAGAAAGCCGGTGAACGTGCCGGAGCCGCCCTCGTCGTAGGCGGCCAGGCCGATCCCTCCCGCGGCCACGGCCATCCCCGCCCAGCGGGCCGGTCCGGGGCGCTCGCCGAGCGCGGCGAAGGCGAACAGGGCGGTGAACACCGCCTGGACCTGGAGGACCAGCGAGGAGAGCCCGGCCGGGGCTCCCTGGTCCATGCCCGTGAACAGCAGCCCGAACTTGGCGACGCCGAGCACCAGTCCCACGCCCACGATCCAGCGCCACCCGACCGTGGGGCGGCCGACGAGGAAGACCGCGGGGACGGCGGCGGCGAGGAAGCGCAGCGCCGAGAAGAGCAGCGGCGGGAAGTGGTCGAGCCCTATCTCGATGACGACGAAGTTGACGCCCCACACGGCCGCGACCGCCGCGGCCAGTGCCACATGGGAGAGGGGCATCCGGCCGCCCGGTGCGGGGGCGGCGGCCGGGGCGGCGGCGGGGGTGGAGCGGAGCAGGGCGCGCGGTGCGGTGCCACGGGCGCGGAGGAGGACGGAACGCATGGCACCGAGCATCTCCGGCTCCGACCGTTCAGCACCAGCACGGAATCCTTCATGGTTGGATGAAGCAGAACTGATGGTTCGGCGGCGGGGCCGCCCATGGTGGAAGGGGTGTTCTCCGATGCTGGACCTGGGGCGTCTGCGTGCCCTGCACGCGGTCTCCGTCCACGGGACGGTGGGTGCGGCGGCCGCGGCGCTCGGCTACTCGCCCTCGGCGGTGTCCCAGCAGCTCGCCAAGCTGGAGCGGGAGACCCGCACCACCCTGCTGGAGCGCCAGGGCCGGGGCGTCCGCCTGACCGACGAGGCGCGGCAGCTCGTCGCCACGGCCGAGGAGCTGCTCGCCATCGTCGAGAAGGCGGAGGTGCTGCTGGAGGAGCGGCGCGGGCAGCCCGCGGGGCGCCTCGACATCGCCTGCTTCGCCAGTGCGGCCCGCGGCCTGATGCCGCCGGTGCTCGCGGACCTCGCCGCCCGCCACCCCTCCCTGGACGCCCGTCTCAGCGAGATCGACCCGCATCTGTCGGTGGACCTGGTGGCGCGCGGTGTGGTCGACCTCGCCGTCGCCCACGACTGGGACATCGCCCCCATGCCCCTGCCGCCCGGGGTCGAGCACGCGGACATCGGTGTGGACCTGTGCGATGTGCTGGTGCCCGCGTCCCATCCGCTGGCGGGGGCGGCAGCCGTGCGCCGCGAGGAACTCCGGGACGAGCGCTGGATCTCCCAGCCGCCGGGCACCGTGTGCCATGACTGGCTGACGCGGACCCTGCGGGCCACCGGGCGGGAGCCGCTGATCGCCCATCAGGCCGAGGAGATCCACACCCAGGTGGCCCTGGTCGCCGCGGGGCTCGGGATCGCCCTGGTGCCGCGGCTGGGACGGGGGGTGCTGCCGGCGGGTGCCAGGGCGGTGCGGCTGGAGCCGGTCCCGAGCAGACGGCTGCGGGCACTGTGGCGGGCGGGGGCGGCCCGAAGGCCCGCGATCACGGAGACCGTGCGCACACTCGGGCGGATATGGGCGCGCGTCGCGGCGCCGCCCGGCGCACCGGACGCGGAGGGGCCGGGGCGCGGACCGGACCCGGCGGGGCCGTCCCCGCACCGGTCGAGGACCCCGGCGCCGCCGTAGCCCCGGCCCCCGGGTGCGGCGGGGGCGCGGCTCCCGGGTGCGGCGGGGCGCGCGGCTCCCGGGACCGTACGGCGGAGTTCGGACACGGCTCGGGGCCGCGTCCTTGCACACCCCCGACCCGGCAGTTACTTTCCGGCTATCCGTGACACCTTGGCGGTTTCCTTCAACACCCTTGTGCCACACCTCTGTCGAGCAAGGCCGGAAGGAGCACTCGTGCACGACCGGAACCTCTCCCGACGCACCCTCCTCACCGCTTCCGCCCTCACCGCCTCCGCCCTGGCCGGGGCGCGGCCCGCGGCCGCCGCCTCCCGGCCGGACCGCCTGCGGCGGATCGTCGCGGGCATGAGCCCGGAGGAGAAGATCGGCCAGCTCTTCGTGATGCGGGTGTACGGCCACTCCGCCACCGACCCCGACCCGGCCGACGCCGAGGCCAACCTGGCGCGGTTCGGGGTGCGCACCGCCGCGGAGGTGGTCGAACGCTTCCACCTGGGCGGGATCATCTACTTCGCCTGGGCCAACAACACCCGCGACCCGCTGCAGATCGCCCGGCTGTCCAACGGCATCCAGCGCGCGGGGCTCGCCGGGCGCAGCCGCCTGCCGCTGCTGATCGCCACCGACCAGGAGCACGGCATCGTCGCCCGGATCGGCCGCCCGGCCACCCTGCTGCCCGGTGCGATGGCGCTCGGCGCGGGCGGGTCGCGCACCGACGCACGGCGGGCGGCGGGGATCGCCGCCGCGGAACTCGCCGCGATGGGCATCACGCAGAACTACGCCCCGGTCGCCGACGTGAACGTCGACCCGGGCAATCCGGTCATCGGCGTGCGGTCCTTCGGTGCGGACCCGCGGGCGGCGGCGCGCATGGTCGCCGCCCAGGTCTCGGGCCACCGGCGGACGGGGGTGGCCGCGACCGCCAAGCACTTCCCCGGCCACGGGGACACCACCGTCGACAGCCACACCGGCATCCCCGTCATCACCCACACCCGCGAGGAGTGGGGGGCCCTCGACGCCCCGCCGTTCCGGGCGGCGATCGCCGCGGGCATCGACGCCGTGATGACGGCGCACATCCAGTTCCCGGCGCTCGACCCGAGCAACGACCCCGCCACCCTCTCCCACCCGATCCTCACGGGCATCCTCCGTCAGGAACTGGGCTTCGAGGGCGTGGTGGTGACCGACGCGCTCACCATGCAGGGGGTGCGCGAGCAGTACGGCGACGACCGGGTGCCGGTGCTGGCCCTGCTGGCGGGTGCGGACCAGCTGCTCGACCCCCCGGACCCGGCGGTGGCCTGGCGGGGGGTGCGGGACGCCCTGGAATCCGGCGAGTTGAGCACCGCCCGGATCGATGAATCGATCCTGCGCATTCTGCGCCTGAAGGAGCGGCTGGGCCTCCTGCGCGACCCGTTCGTCCCCGAGCACGCGGTGGAGCGCCGCGTGGGCACCCGCTCCCACCTCGCGGCCGCCGACCGGATCGCCGAGGGGACCACCACCCTGCTCACCAACACCGGCGGGCTCCTGCCGCTCGGCCGCCGGCGCACTCCGCGGCTGCTCGTGGTCGGCGCCGACCCGGCCTCCCCCACCGGCACGACCGGCCCGCCCACCGGAGTGCTGGCCGCGGCCTTCGCCGAGGCCGGATTCGCCGCCGCGGCCCTGCCCACCGGCACCTCCCCCACGGCCGCCCGGATCGAGGAGGCCGTGGCCGCGGCCGCCGACCGCGACGTGGTGGTCGTGGGCACCTACAACGTGACGGCCGGGAGCCCGCAGCGCACCCTGGTGGCCCGGCTGGCCGCCACGGGTGTTCCGGTGGTGGCGCTGGCCCTGCGCAACCCCTACGACATCGCCCACCTGGACGGTGCGACGGCCGCCCTCGCCGCCTACTCCTGGACCGACGTCGAACTGCGCGCCGCGGTACGGGTGATCACCGGCGGCGTCCGCCCCCGGGGGCGCCTGCCGGTGCCGGTCCTGCGGGCGGACGACCCCGGGCGGATCCTCTTCCCGACCGGCCACGGGCTCTCCTACGGCCGCTGACACGGGCCGGGCGTCACGGGCCCCCGAGAGCGGGCAGGGGCCCCGCCCGCGGTACCGGCGCTCATGCGCCCCGCGGGCGGGGCCCCTCGATCGGGCCGACCGGCTCAGGGCCGCAGGGTGCGCGGCTCCTCCCGGTCGAGGAGGGCGTCCGGCCGGGCCAGCGGGGCCGCCTTCGACGGGTCCTCACGGACCGCCGCGGGCGCCACGCCCGCCCACCGCTGGATCGCCGCCGTGGCCTCGGCCCGCTCCCCGGCGGTCAGCCCCGCCACATCGGCCCCGTGGTTGGCGCCGGGGGCGGTGTAGACGTAGCTGTCGCGGGCGCCGCGGCCGAGTCGGAACCGCTCGGCTCCCCAGGGGTCGTTCTCCCCGTAGACGAACATCATCCGGGTGGCCCGGTGGCGCACCCAGCGGTCCACGTCGCGCATGGCCCGGGGCAGGAAGCGCATCGGGATGTCGCGCGGGACGAAGTTCCGCGGGGGCTGGTAGCCGTAGCGGCTGAGGCCCCTCAGGTGCGGCTGGGTGATGTCCGGCGATCCGAGCTCGGTGCCCGCCTGGTAGTAGTACGGCGTGTAGGTGGCCAGGTTCTGGTCGGAGAAGGCGGAGAAGCCGGAGACGGCGTCGATGCTGTCGAAGAGCTCTTGGTCGGAGGCGTACCGGGCCTCGGGGAGCGTCTCGCAGTCGGACAGCAGGCCGTACTGCCAGAAGGCCCACGCGTAGTCCAGCACCACCGCCTCGTAGGCGCGGTCGAGGGAGCCGACGGTCCGGAAGGTGTACCCGCCGTCCCGTGCGTGGGCGCGCAGGATGCGCTGCAGGGGCTCGCGGCGGACCAGCGCCTGGCGCTGCACCGCGTCCAGCCGTGCGCGGCACTCCGGGGTGCCGACCCGCTCGAAGAAGCGGTCGTAGGCCGAGTCCTCGTCGTTCACCGCGTCGTTGGGGGCCACGTAGGCGACCACGCCGTCCATGTCCCCCGGGTGGAAGCGCTCGTAGTAGGTGGCCGTCATGCCTCCCTTGGAGCCGCCGGTGGCGATCCACCTGGCGCGGTAGACGCGCTTGAGCGCCGTGAACACCCGGTGCTGGTCGGCGGCCGCCTGCCGGATGTCCAGCAGGGACCAGTCGGCCGGCTGGGGGCGCGAGGGGGTGAAGAACCGGTATTCCAGGGAGACCTGGTTGCCGTCGACGATGGTGGTCGGCTCGCTGCGCCGCGGCACCGTGGAGACGTTGTAGCCGGAGGTGTGGAAGACGGTGGGCCGCGAGGTGTCCTTGTGCAGCACGGTGAGGCGCTGCGCGAAGGTGCCCGCCCGCGGGTGCCGGTGGTCGACCGGCTGCCTGTAGTCGAGGACGAAGAAGCGGTAGCCGGGGTAGGGCTTCTCCTCGATGAGCCTCATCCCCGGGATCGCGAGGATCCGTTCCCTGATGTCGGTGCCGTCCGGGTCGGCGGCGGTGGCCGCCCCCGCCGTGCCCCCGGCCGCGCTCAGGGTGCCCAGGAGCACCACCAGCGACAGCATCCAACCGAGCGCCTTGCGCATTCGCCCTCCCCTGCGGATCCCCTGCCGGGATCATGTGGTCGCGGCGAACCTAGCGGCGCCGGGGCAGCCGGACCAGACCGCGCCGCTCCCCGCGGCGGATCTCGGCCGCGCCGACCGCCCGCCGGAGGCCGCCCGGGAGGGCTGCACGGGGCCCCGGGCGCGCGGCGGAGGCGTACCCGGCCCTCAGGGGCGGGGCCGGGCGCTCAGCACAGGATCCAGCCGGTCGAGCGGGTGACTCCGGAGACGGTCCCGGTGGCCCGGACGCAGCGCCCGAGGGGGCTGACGGTGACCGGTCCCGCATGTCGGCCGAAACGGCCCGCGTCGACCACCGCCCGCCCGCCGCGCGTCTGGAGGGACACGGACATGGCGCGCCGGGGGCCGGGGTTGCGTGCGAGGGTGACGGCGCAGACCTTCCCGCCGCCCCGGTACACCCGCAGTTCCCCCGTCGGGAAGGAGACCGAGTCGGCCACCCTCCCCGGGCAGGGCGAGGCCGCGTGCGCCTGCTGGAGCCCGGGGCCCGCCACCAGCGCCGCGGACGCCGCCGTGAGGACCGCCAGCCCGCGGGCCAGCACCCTCGCGGGCCGCGGGCGCCGGCGCCCCGGCAGCAGGGGCCGGGGCCGCCGGGGCCGTGTGCGCGGGGCCCCGGCGGCCCCGCGGTCTCCCGTGCCGTCCACCACGATCGTCTCCCCCTGGTCCGTCCTCGCCGCCGGTCGGTCCGCCCGGAGGCGGTCCCGCCCGTCCCGGTCGTCGCCCCGGTCCCGGCCGTCACGGCCCCCTCCCCGCATACGACGCAGCGGGAGGCCGGCCGGTTGCCCGACGCGGGCGCCGCGGGCGGGTGCGCCGCCCGCCCGTCACACGGTGACGGGCTCGTCCTCCCCTATGCCGGCGAAGGTCCGCCAGAGGGCGGCGTAGTGGCCCCCGCTCGCCAGCAGCTCGTCGTGGGTGCCGTCCTCGGCGACCCGCCCGCGGTCCATCACCACCACGCGGTCGGCGCGGGCCGCCGTGGTGAGCCGGTGGGCGACCACCAGTGTGGTGCGCCGTCCGGCGAGCCGGTCCGTGGCCTGGTTCACCTGGGCCTCGGTGGCGAGGTCCAGCGCGGCCGTCGCCTCGTCGAGCAGCAGCACGTCCGGGTCCACCAGTTCGGCCCGGGCCAGCGCGATCAGCTGGCGCTGCCCCGCGGAGAGGTTGCGTCCGCGTTCGGACACCCGGTGGAGGTAGCCGCCGTCCAGGGTGGCGATCATCTCGTGGGCGCCGACCGCCCGGGCGGCCGCCTCGACCTCGGCGTCGCCCGCGCCCGGGCGGCCGTAGGCGATCGCGTCGCGCACCGTCCCGGCGAACAGGTACGCCTCCTGGGGGACGACGCCCAGGCGGTGCCGGTAGGCGGTGAGGTCCAGGTCCCGCAGGTCGGCGCCGTCGGCCGTCACCCGGCCCGAGGTGGGGTCGTAGAACCGGGCCACCAGCTTGACCAGCGTCGACTTGCCCGCGCCGGTCTCGCCGACGAAGGCCACCGTCTGACCGGCCGGGATGCGCAGGTCGATGCCCGAGAGTGCCTGCTCCCCGCCGTCCCCGGCCCCGTAGGCGAAGGACACGCCCTCGAAGGCGATGTCGCCGCGCAGGGCGCGCACCTCGCGGGGGTGGTCGGCGGGGGCCGTCGAGGTCGGCTCGCGCAGCAGTTCCTGCACCCGTCCGAGCGACACGGCGGCCTGCTGGTAGCCGTCGAAGACCTGGGAGAGCTGCTGCACCGGGGCGAAGAACAGCTCGATGTACAGCAGGTAGGCGACGAGCGCGCCGGCGGTCAGGGTGCCCGCCTCGATCCGGCCCGCGCCGACGATCAGCACCGACGCGGCGGCGACGGAGGACAGCAGCTGCACGAAGGGGAAGTACACCGAGATGAGCCACTGCCCGCGGACCCGGGCGCTGCGGTAGTGCTCGCTGCGGGAGGTGAAGCGGGCCAGTCCGTCCGCCTCCCGGCCGAAGGCCTGCACGATGCGCAGCCCGGACACGGACTCCTGGAGGTCGGCGTTGACCACGCTGATGCGCTCGCGGGCCAGCTCGTAGGCCTTCACGCTCTGGCGGCGGAACACATAGGTGCCGACCACCAGCACCGGGAGCGTCGCGAAGACGACCAGCGCCAGCTGCACGTCGATCACCAGCAGGGCCACCATGATCCCGAGGAAGGTGACCACCGAGACGAAGGCGGTGACCAGGCCGGTCTGCAGGAAGGTGGACAGCGCGTCCACGTCCGTGGTCATCCGGGTCATGATCCGGCCGGTGAGCTCGCGCTCGTAGTAGTCCAGCCCCAGCCGCTGGAGCTGGGAGAAGATCTTCAGCCGCAGGGAGTAGAGGACCCGTTCGCCGGTACGGCCGGTCATCCGGGTCTCGCCGATCTGGGCGGCCCACTGCACCAGCACCGTCACCAGGCCCAGCAGCGCCGCCGCCCACACGGCCCCGAGCGCAGCCCGCTCCACGCCCTCGTCGATGCCGTGCCGGATCAGCACGGGCAGCAGCAGGCCCATGCCCGCGTCGACCGCCACCAGGGCCAGGCTCACCAGCAGCGGCGCGCCGAAGCCCCGGAGCAGGGCGCGCAGGCGGCCGCCCTCGCCCGCCCGGCGCTCGGCCGGTTCGGGGCGCACGGCCCGTGCCTCGTCGATGTCCGGGGTGTCCTCGGCGGCGGGCAGGGCGGCCACCTGCGCCAGGAGTTCGGGGGTGGCTCCGGGCTCCGACCCGGCGCCGCCCGCGGAGGCGGGGGCCTCCTCGCGGACCCACAGATGCGGGGTGACGCCCCGCTCCGCGTCGAACTCGGCCTCCAGCTCGGCACGGACCGTGACGTCCTCCTCCGGCTCCGGGCGGTCGGGGGCCGGTGTGTGGCCCGGCGAGACGGCACCCAGCTCGTCGGGGTCGGTCAGCAGCCTGCGGTAGAGGGGTGAGCGCCGCTCCAGCTCCTCGTGGGTGCCGAGGTCGGCCAGGCGGCCGCGGTCGAGGACGGCGATGCGGTCGGCGAGGGCGAGCGTGGAGCGGCGGTGGGCTATCAGCAGGGTGGTGCGTCCGGCCATGACCTGCCGCAGCGCCTCGTGGATCTCGTGCTCGACCCGGGCGTCGACCGCGGAGGTGGCGTCGTCCAGGAGCAGCAGCCGGGGGTCGGCGAGGATCGCGCGGGCCAGGGCCACGCGCTGGCGCTGGCCGCCGGAGAGGGTCAGGCCGTGCTCCCCGACCGTGGTGTCGTAGCCCTCCGGCAGCTCGGCGATGAAGCGGTCGGCCTGGGCGGCGCGGGCGGCCGCCTCGACCTCGGCGTCGCTCGCGCCGGGGCGGCCGTAGGCGATGTTGGCGCGGACGGTGTCGGAGAAGAGGAAGCTGTCCTCGGGGACCAGGCCGATCGCGGCGCGCAGGGAGTCGAAGGTCAGCTCGCGCACGTCGTGGCCGCCCACCAGGACGGCGCCGTGCGTCACGTCGTAGAAGCGGGGCAGCAGCAGCGAGAGGGTCGACTTGCCGCTCCCGGAGGCGCCGACCACGGCCACGGTCTCACCGGGTGCGATCCGCAGCGAGAAGCCGTCGAGCACGGGCGTGCCGTCGGCGTAGGCGAAGCCCACCCCGTCGAACTCGACGCTCGCCGGGGCGTCTGCCGGCAGCTCCCTGGTGCCCTCGCGCATCGTCGGCTCGGTGTCGATCAGTTCCAGGACCCGCTCGACGCCGGCGCGCGCCTGCTGCCCGACGGTGAGCACCACGGCGAGCATCCGCACCGGGCCGACGAGCTGCGCGAGGTAGGTGGAGAAGGCGACGAAGGTGCCGAGCGTGATCTCGCCCCGGGTGGCCAGCCAGCCGCCGAGGGCGAGCATGGCGACCTGGCCGAGGGCGGGCACGGCCTGGAGGGCGGGGGTGTACCTCGCGTTCAGCCGGATGGTGCGCAGGCGGCCCGCGAACAGCTCGCGGCTCGCCTCGCGCACCTTGCCGGTCTCCTGCTCCTCCTGCCCGAAGCCCTTGACGACGCGGACGCCGCTGACCGCGCCGTCGACGACCCCGGCGACGGCCGCGGCCTTGTTCTGGGCGTACCAGGTGGCCGGGTGCAGCCGGGTGCGGCTGCGCCGGGCGATCGCCCACAGCGCGGGGGCCACGGCGACGGCCACCAGGGTCAGCGGCAGCGAGAGCCAGGCCATGATCGCCAGCGAGATGGCGAAGAGGAGGAAGTTGCCGATGGTCATCGGCAGCATGAAGAGCAGGCCCTGGATCAGCTGGAGGTCGCTGGTGGCCCGCCCGACGACCTGCCCGGTGGACAGCTCGTCCTGCCGCCGCCCGTCGAGCCGGGTGATCGTCCCGTACATCTCGGTGCGCAGGTCGTGCTGGACGTCGAGGGCGAGGCGGCCGCCGTAGTAGCGGCGGACGTAGGTCAGGACGTAGATCACGAGGGCGGCGGCGACCAGCAGGCCCGTCCACACCGCGAGCGAGCGCGTGCCCTCGCCGATCACGTCGTCGATGACGACCTTGGTGATCAGCGGCACCAGGGCCATGACCGCCATGCCGCCGAGCGAGGAGCCCAGCGCGAGCACCACGTTCCGCCGGTAACGCCACGCGTATCCGGCGAGCCGCCGCGCCCACCCCTGGTCCTGCTCCGACGCCGTCGCCACGTGGGCCTCCCCGTCGGTCCCGGGCTCCGCCGGGACCGCTCCTCGGTCCTGATCTTCCGGAAGGCTGCAACGCCCATGGAAGCGGATTTCATCCCTCCGCCGTGAATCCGGGCCCTGCGACCGAGGCGGATCGGCCGATGGTCGCAGGACCGGAGGCCGCGGTGTACTGACCGGTCAGTCCCCTGTCATGCGAACCATATGATCAGCCGGACCACGCGACCCTCACCGGTTGCTCGCATGGGACGAATGGACTGACGGAAAGCTGTGGATCATCAAGGGCGGGTCCCTGGTACGAAGCAACGAGTGACGGCATGTTTCCTTCGCCCCCTCGCTGCGGGGGTGCTTCTGCTGCAGGTGGTCTACGTGGTGGTGGCCGAGATCCTGCTGGCCGTCCTCCTCGAGGACACCTCCGCGCTCGACCACACGGAGTCACCGGCGGACGGCCGGCTGTGGCTCGTGCTCGCCGAGGTGGCGGTTGTTGTCCTGCTGCTCTCCGGAGCCCTGCTGCTGGCGGCCACCGGACGGGCGGGCCTGGGACAGCGGGTGCCCGGCGGGCTGCGGCGCGCCGTCCTCGGGGCCGTGGCACTGGTGGAGGGCGTGGTCGTCGCCGCGGTCCTGCTGAACATCACGCGGCAGGACTTCGGGCCCGACGTGGTCCTGAACGTGGCGATGGTCGTGCTCTCCGGCGCCGCGGGACTCCTCGCGGCTGCGGAGGCGGTCCGGACCCCGCTGCACACGCCCGACACGGACGGAAGGACCGCACCGGGGCGGTGAGAACCCGCGGTCTGCGGGGAGGCCCGCGGGCCTCCCCGCAGACCGCACCGCACCACCCGGGCCCTCCGGTGTTCCGAACTCGCCCTCGCACGCGTGGAACCCGGCGTCCGCCGGGGAGAGGAGACGGCGGGAGCATCAGCATCGATGTCAGTGGGTCCCCCCAGACTGGGGGACGTCATCACCGCAGCACGCGACGGGGGATCACCATGGGCACCTGGGACATCGGGCACTTCGACAACGACACCGCGGCCGACTTCTCGATCCGGCTGGACGGCGCGGCCGAGGAGGAGCGCGCGGGCGTGCTGCGCGAGGTGCTGCGGAGCACCGCGGACACCGCGGAGTACCTGGAGGGGGACGACGCCGCCCGGGCGGTCGCCGCGGCGGCGCTCGTCGCCGCGCAGTGCCCGGGCGGCGTGCCGGTGACCACGGCCTACGGGCCGGACAAGCCGCTCCCGCCGCTCCCGCAGGAGCTGCGCCCCCTCGCCGTGCGGGCCCTGGACCGGCTGGTGGGCGGGGATTCGGAGCTGGCGGCGCTGTGGGACGAGGGCGGCGAGGGGACGGAATGGCGCGAGGGCATAGCCCGGCTCCGCGCGGTGCTGGTCGCGGCTGGGGGCTGACGGGCGGGCGGACGCCCGCGGAGCGCCGTCCGGGTGTCGCGCACGGCCGCCCCGCGGGGGCGGCGGCAGAGGACCGCCTCGGCCCGGCGGTGCGCCCGGGCCGCCCGTCAGAGGTGCGTCGGGGCGAACATCTTCAGGACGGCCGGGAGGACGACCACCGAGGGCCCGGGGTCGGCGAGCGCCGCGGCCAGGTCCCCGGCCAGCGTCTCCGGGCTCGTGCGCACCGCGGGCACACCGAAGGACTCGGCCAGGGCGACGAAGTCGGGCCGGACCAGCTCGGTGCCCGTCGCCGCTCCGAAGGCGTCCGTCATGTACTCGCGCAGGATGCCGTAGCCGCCGTCGTCCACGATCAGCCAGGTGACGGGGAGGCCGTACTGGCGGGCCGTGGCGAGTTCCGCCAGCCCGTACATGGCCCCGCCGTCCCCGGAGACGGCGAGCACCGGGCGGGTGGGGTCCGCGGCGGCCGCGCCGAGGGCGGCGGGGAAGGCGTAGCCGAGACCGCCCGCGCCCTGCGCGGAGTGCATGGTGTTGGGCCGCCGGGCGTCGAAGGCGGACCAGGCCCAGTAGGCGAGGATCGTCATGTCCCAGAAGCCGGGCGCGTCGTCGGGCAGGGCCTCACGGACGGCGGCGAGCACCTGCTGCTCCAGGGTGAGGTCCTGCGCGTCGATCCGGGCGCGCACGGCGTCGAGGACCGCGCGCACCGAGGCGGCGGCGGCCGGGTCCCGCCGTTCGCCGACCGTCTCCAGCAGCGCCTGGAGGGCCGGGCGGGCGTCCGCATGGATGCCGATGCCCGGGTGGTTGGACTCCAGCTTCCCGAGGTCGGCCTCGATCTGCACCACCCGGCCCCGCGGGGCAAAGGTGTGGTAGTTCGAGGACAGTTCGCCGAGCCCGGAGCCGACCACGAGCAGGACGTCCGCCGACTCCAGGTAGTCGGTGGTGTGCCGGTCCTCCAGCCAGGACCGCAGCGACAGGGGGTGGTCCCAGGGGAAGGCGCCCTTGCCGCCGAAGGTGGTCACCACCGGCGCGTCCAGCTTCTCGGCGAGCGCGCGGAGCTTGCCGGAGGCGTCGGAGCGCACCACCCCGCCGCCCGCGACGATCACGGGGCGCCGTGCGTGCGTCAGCAGGTCGGCGGCGACGGCGGTCAGCTCCGGGCGCGGGGGCAGCGGCCCGGGCGTGGCGTCGGGGGCGGTGACCTGAGGCAGGATCGTCTCCGCGAGGAGCACGTCCTGGGGGATCTCGACCCATACCGGTCCGTGGGGTGCGCTGAGGGCCGACTGCCAGGCCGCCGCGATCGCGGACGGGATCTGGGAGGCGGTGCGCACCGTGTGCACGGACTTGACGATGTCGCGGAACGACGCCTGCTGGTCGCGGAGTTCGTGCAGATAGCCGTGGCGGCCTCCGCCGAGTCCGGCCACCGGCACCTGGCTGCCGACGGCCAGCACGGGCGCGGAGGCGGCCGCCGCCTCCTGCAGCGCGGCCAGCGACATCAGGGCACCGGGTCCGGTGGAGAGCAGCAGCGGGGCCGCCTCGCCGGTGATCCGGCCGTAGGCGTCGGCGGCGAAGCCCGCGCTGTTCTCCGTGCGCAGGCCCACGTAGCGCAGCGAGGAGCGGCGCAGGGCGTCGAACATCCCCAGCGCGTGCTGGCCGGGCAGCCCGAAGACCGTGGTGGCCCCGAGCCCCGCCAGGGTCTCGACCACGAGGTCCCCGCCGATCCGGCCGGGCGGCGGCGCGAGGGCCGCCGCCGTCTGCGCCGGGGTGGGGCGCAGGACCGGGTCGTGGTCGTGCGTCACCGCGCCGTCCCGGCCCCGGCGATCTGGCGGGCCATGATGGTGGTCAGCTCGTAGGCGGTGTGCGAGGCGGCGACGGCGGTGATCTCGGCGTGGTCGTAGGCGGGCGCCACCTCCACGACGTCGGCGGAGACCAGGTTGCAGGAGGCGAGGCCGCGCAGGATCTCCAGGAGCTCGCGCGAGGTCATGCCGCCGGCCTCGGGGGTGCCGGTGCCGGGGGCGTGCGCCGGGTCGAGGCAGTCGATGTCGATGGAGATGTACAGCGGCCGGTCGCCGATGCGCTGGCGGAGCTGGTCGGCGACCTCGTCGGCGCCGCGGCGGTAGACGTCGGCGGAGGTGACGATGCCGAAGCCCATCTTCTCGTCGTCGGTCAGGTCCTGCTTGCCGTAGAGGGGGCCGCGGGTGCCGACGTGGGAGAGGGCGGAGGTGTCGAGGATGCCCTCCTCCACGGCCCGGCGGAACGGGGTGCCGTGGGTGTACTCGGCGCCGAAGTAGGTGTCCCAGGTGTCGAGGTGGGCGTCGAAGTGGAGCAGGGCGACGGGCCCGTGCTTCCTGGCGACGGAGCGCAGCAGCGGCAGGGCGATGGTGTGGTCGCCGCCGAGGGTCATCATCCGGGCGCCGGTGGCCAGCAGGTCGTCCGCCGCGGCCTCGACGGTCTCGACGGCCTCGTTGATGTTGAACGGGTTGGCCGCGATGTCGCCCGCGTCGGCGACCTGGGCGAGTGCGAAGGGGGAGGCGTCCTGCGCCGGGTTGTAGGGGCGCAGCAGCCGGGAGGCCTCGCGGATGGCGTTGCCGCCGAAGCGGGCGCCGGGGCGGTAGGAGACGCCGGAGTCGAAGGGCACGCCCACGACGGCGACGTCGGCGCGCCCGACCTCGTCGAGGCGGGGAAGCCGGGCGAAGGTGGCGGGCCCGGCGTACCGCGGGATGCGGGAGGAGTCGATCGGGCCGCGCGGCTGCTCGGTGCTGCTCATCTGGTGGCTTCCTTAGGTTCCTGCGCCCCGTCGGACCGTCCGCCTTCGATCCTTGTGCCAGGTGATCGGCAGGCTTGTGGACGACGAGGTGCCTCTGTGTTGACTCTAGCGCTGCGCGGCGGCCGGCCGGGGCGGTGCTCCCGCCGTCCCGCCCCGGTGGGGTGCAGGGCTGCACTCGCGCGCCGAGCACCGACGGTAGGTGGCCGGAAGGCCCTGATGAAGTGTACGTTTCCTCCATCCAGGGCTTCCGTGATGGAGGAAACATCCATGCCCGAGGCCGATGCGCCGCCGCCCACTCCCCCGGTCCCGCTGACCACGCTGCTCGCGGACCGGGAACTCGGCCTGCGGCGCCTGGCCGGGCCGGACGCCTCGGAGGGCGCGGCGATCCGCATGGTGCACACCTCGGAGATGGCCGACCCCTTCCCCTACCTCCTCGGCGGCGAACTGCTGCTCAGCGCCGGGGTGCTGCTCGACGACGCCGACCGCTACGTGGCCCGGATCGTGGAGGCGGGGGCCGCCGCGCTCGGCTTCGGGGTGACACCGGTCCACGACACCGTGCCCTCCGCCCTCGTGGAGGCCTGCGACCGCCGCGGCCTGCCGCTGCTGGAGGTGCCCCCGCGCACCACGTTCACGGCGGTGGCGCGGGCGGTGTGGCGCCTGATGGCCGAGGCCCGCCACCACGAGCTGCAGCGGGTGGCCCGGGCCCAGCAGGGTCTGGCCGCGGCGGCGGCCCGGCCCGCTCCGGTACCCGCCGTGCTGCGCCGGCTGGCCCGGTACGTCCGGGGCAGCGCCGTGCTGCTCGACGGGGAGGGCTCCGTGGTGCACGCGGCGGGGCCCGAGCCCTCGGGGGCCGCGGCGGCCGCCCTGTCCCGGCTGGCCCGGGTGGTCGGCGGGCCGGGCCCGGGGCCCGCCTCCGCGACCGACCAGGCCGGCGACGACCATGTCGCGGCGTACCCGCTCGGCGGCGGCCGGGGCCTGGTCCTCGCGGTGGCCGCCCCGGCCCGGGAGGCGGGCGACCACACCATCGCCGGGGTCGCGGCGGTCCTGCTCTCCCTGCTCACCGCCCCGCACCTGGACACCGATGTCTCCGCGCGTTCGGGGGCGCTGATCCGGCTCCTGCTCGGCGCCGCCCCGGAGTCGGCCGCGCCGCTGCTCGGAGGCGGGCCGTGGACGGTGCTGCACGCCCGCTCCGCGGACACCACGCCCTTCGCGGCGGCCGCCCTGGGCGCGGCACTCGGCACCACGCTCCTGTCCCTGGAGGACGACGGCACCGTACGCCTCCTGCTCCCCGGCGGCCGGGAGCCCTCGGCCCGCCCGGGGTGGACGCTCGGCGCGAGCGCCCCCGCCGCACCGGAGGCCCTCCGGGAGGCGGACGCCCAGGCGGACCGCGCCCTGCGCCGCGCGGCGGCGACCCGGAGCGGGCTGGTCCGGCACCGCGAGCCGGGTCCGCTCACACCCGAGTCCGCCCGCGCGCTCCTCGCACCGCTGGCGGACGCCCCCGCCCTGGTGGAGACGCTGCGCACCTGGCTGTCCGTGCACGGCGGCTGGGACCGGACCGCGGCCGCCCTCGGCATCCACCGCAACACCGTCCGCCAGCGCATCGCCCGCTGCGCCTCCCTGCTGGGCGCGGACCTGGACGACGTGGACGTCCGCATGGAGCTCTGGTTCGCGCTGCGGCAGCGGTGAGGCGGGCGGCTGCGCCGCGGCAGCGGTGAGACGGCCGGGCGCGCTGCGGACGGGCGCGCCCGGCCCGCGCGGGCGTGGCACCGCGGCTCCGGCCCCCTGGCGGGCTCCGCCGCGGGCAGCCGGAGCCGGAGCCCCCGCCGCGGTTGCGCCGACGGCCCACCACCGAGGACCGGGAATCCTGTCGGCGAACGCCAACTCCCCTGCGTTCGCGTCATGTTGGAATGCCTCATGACCTCTCCCCAACGCGGCACCACGACCCCGGGCGGCCCCGAACCGGCCCTTGACCACCTCAGGGCGGAGATCGGGCGATTACGGCAGGAGGCAGTGCACCAGCGGCGCCTGGCGCACCGCCGGGCCGAACGGTGGAACACGGCGCACATCCTGCTCGGCTTCCCGGCCGCACTGCTGGCCGGAACCGCGGGGGCCGCGGGGCTCTCCTCCGCGGACGCCCGCGTCCCGGCGGCCCTGATCGCCCTGGCCTCGGCCGGGTTCGCGGCGGGCGCGGGGTTCCTGCGCGGCGACGTCCGCTGCCAGGCCAACAAGCGGGCGCGCGGCGCCTGGGGGGCGGTGGAGGACGCGGCGACGCTGGCGCTCTCCCGGCCGCACCCGTCCACCGACGACCTCGCCGCCTTGTTTCCGCTGCGCCAGGCCGCCCTGGCGGCCTACGACGCGGGGGACGCGCAGCCCTCCGGGGGCCTGCCCGCCGTGCCGCCCGGCTGAGACGGGGCGCGGGGGCGCGGACGACGGACGGGGCGCAGGGCCGCGAGCACGCCGCGCAGCCGGTACCGGCGAGGGCCGGCGGGCGCCTCCCCCTGCCGAATCCACACCCCCAGGGCCGGAACTGCGCCGGTGCGCCGGTTTCAGTGGCCGGATGCGCCCTCCCGGGAGGTTCGGCACGCACCGCGCCCGCCGCCGGCCGGGCGCCCCGGCTCCGTGCGACGCGGTGCACCTCCTTCAGCGACTCCGCGAGGCGGGCGACGGCGTAGCGGAGCTGCTCGGGGGTGGCGGAGCGGTCGCTCAGCAGGTCGTGCGCCGGGGAGGTACGAGGTCGGTGCGCCATCGGCGGGCGATGACGCTGCTCGCCGCCCGGAGGCGTGAAGGCGCCCGTATCCGCGGCCAGAAAGGCATCCGCTGGGGCGGTCGGCTGGCACTCGCTCGCCCGGAATGACCCACGTCGCCTCTCGGATGGGACCATGACCAGGTGCCGGAGTCCGTTCACTCCTGCTCGGCAAGCGTGAACATGAACGGCCGTTTCGGGATCAGTACCCGGTGATCCTCAGGCCCTTCTCGACGAACTCGAACACATCGGTGTAGGGGTCACATAGGTCCTTGGCCCTCTGGGCGGGATGCTGCGCGTTGATCTTCTGCGCCCACTTCTTCGCCTGGGCGTAGCTGCCCTCGGGCAGTTCGTCCGCGCTCATGTGCTTGACTGCCCGGGGCTGCCGCTGAAGGGAAGCTGTCTGACCGCCTCCCCGCAGACGCCTCCGAAGCTGCCGTGGACGGGCTTGTGGTGGAGCAGTCGCCAGAGCTCGAAGCAGGGATGCGAGAAGGCGACCTCCACCCCTGCCTCCTTCGCCAGCTTGAAGGCGTCCGGGATCTGCTGGTGCTGGTCCCGGTCGAAGAGGCACCAGACCTCCGGCCAGAGCTTCTTGTCCAGCCCGGCCTTCTTCGCCGCCCGCGTCTCCTCGCGCAGCAGCCGAGCCGCCGCCTCGACGAGGGTGATCGGCTTGCGCTGCGATCCCGGCACGGTGGCGTTCGCGATGCGGACCTCGACACCGGTGTCGGCGGGCTTGCCGCGCACGATGTCGATGTACTGGGGCTCGGTCACCCGGCCCTCGGTGAAGACGTGGACGACCTTGTAGCGCCGCTGGCCCTTCTGTGCGGGCCCCAGCGAGTCCTTCCCCCTCGCGCGTGCCATCAGCCGCCGCTCCGCTCCGCTCTGCGGGCGCGTTCCCGCTCGTTCGCCGACAGCAGCCGCCGCGCGATCTGCCCTTCCAGCAGGGCGGGGACGGCGCCGAAGGCCCCCGCCAGGTACGACCTCATCAGGTCTTCGCCCTCCCCCGGTGAGGCGGCGGTCAACGGGTAGAGTTCGGTCGCGCCGTCCTCGTCCTTCTCGGTGAGCCACACCTGCGCGGGCTCCAGCAGACGGCCCCCGCTCGGCGTGGTGAGGACGGACGGGTCGTGCGAGGTGAAGACGAGCTGTGCGCCCCTGGCGTTGGCCTCGGGGTCGTGGAAGAGCCTGACCACCTCGGCCGCGAAGCGCGGGTGAAGACTGGCGTCGAGTTCGTCGACGAGCAGGACCGCCCCCTCGTCGAGAGCCAGCAGCAGGGGGCCGAGCAGGGCGAACCAGGATCGGGTGCCGTAGGACTCGTTCCGCCAGTCGAGGGCGACGTCCCCCGCGGCCGCCCGGTGGGTGAGGCGCACCTCCGGTCCCCCTCTGCTCCCCTCGACCGTCTCCGCTCCGGTGATGCCGAGGTCTGCGACCCGCAGCAGTTCGTTGATGCGGCGGGCGCGGGCGCCTGTGAGCTGGCGCATCGTGAAGGTCTCGCGTTCCTGGCGCTCGACCTCGGGGTCGATGAGCCACAGGTTCCGGCGGAACCAGTGGAACAGGGGGCTGAGCTGGGGGTGGTTGTCCGTGCCGGCAGTGGAGAGGACCAGCGCGTTCGGCCGGGTGCGCCGCTCCAGACCGGCGCGGTCCTTCACCCGGGCCCCGGGCCAGTCGTAGACCTTGGCGCGCGAGGCGTCGCGGTCGAGCCAGACCTGGCGGTGGCCGCGCGGGTAGCTGTGCAGCCACTCGCCCTCGACCCGCTCCGGGCCCAGTTCGAAGCCGTAGGTCCAGCGCACTCCGTCGAGGACCAGGTCCACCTCGTAGAAGCTCGGCTCCTCTTCGCCCTTGCCGTCCAGGGCGAAGGGGGCGCGGTCGGTGCCGTCGCAGGAGGCCCAGCGGGCGTAGGAGTTCTGCACCGCGCCGCTCATGTCGGTCATCGCGGCGAGCACGTTCGACTTGCCCGAGGCGTTCGCGCCGAAGATGCCCACCAGGGGGAGCACGCCCACGGCTCCGCCCGGCAGCTCGACGTGCCGCGCGGCGGGGCTGGGCTCGTCCTCGGACACGACGAACGTCAGCTCCTGCTCGTCGCGCAGTGACCGCACGTTGGCCGTGCGGAATCTCAGCAGCATGCCGACCCCTCTCCGCGGTCAGCGTACTGGCACACGGTGACACCAGCGTGCCCGGACGAACACCGTCCACGGGATCGCGGCGAGCCGGGTCGCCCCGGCCCCCGACGGCGCGGCACGACCGCACTCCCCCTACCCGCGACCGCCCTTCTAACCGCACACCCCTACCCGCGCCCCTCCCCCCGCAGTTGCTCCCGCGCCCGCCACTCGCGCTCGACGGTCCTCAGCAGGGCCGGGTAGACGAGGGCGTACCGGAAGGGCTTGATGGCGGCCATGTAGCAGCGGCCGAGCGGGCCGTTGGGCTTCGCCAGGACCGTCAGCTCGCCGCGGTGGCCGCCGCGGCCGTCCGGGACCCAGCCGAGGTGCAGCACGGCGTGGACGGTGCGGTTGGCGTTCTCGGCCGCCCACTCGTCGCGGGTGAGGTAGAGGGAGTCGAAGGAGATCGCGCCGCCGATGTCCGGGCCGCGTTCGCCGCTGCGCAGGTCCTCGGGGAGCCGCTGCCGCAGCGAGCGGACCCGGGCCCCCAGCCCGGCCTCGGGCGTGTCCCAGCGCAGCAGGCGGCCGAGCCCCGTGCGCACCGCGAACAGGGCGCGGAGCACCAGGGTCCGCCCCCGCCCGCGGCGGCCGCCGCGCCCGGAGCCGCCCGCGGCGAACTGCTCCACGAGGAAGCGCAGGTCGTCGGGGCCGCCGGGGGTGGCAAGGGGCCAGACGTCCTCCACCCGGAAGTCGGGGGCGATCTCGTGGATCCGCCAGGTCCGGGTGTGTGCGGACACGGGAAGCCTCATCACGGACTCCTGTCTATACGGTGCCGTATACATAGACGCTAGCACCGTCCGTACGGCACCGTATAGACGGGAGTCCGCCACCGGGCGGCACACCCGCCGGGACGGCAGGCGAGGACCGGCACCACGGACACGGAAGGAGCGGCCATGGCGGCGCCGCGCACGGCTCGCGAGGCCTGGGTCGAGGAGGGGCTCCGGGCGCTCGCCTCGGGAGGGCCGGGGGCGGTCCGCGTCGAGGTGCTCGCCCAGGCGCTCGGCGTGACCAAGGGCGGCTTCTACGGCTACTTCCGCAACCGGGACGCCCTCCTCGCCGAGATGCTGGACGCCTGGGAGAGGGAGGCGACCGACGCGATCATCGAGCGGGTGGAGGAGGCCGGGGGCGACCCGCGGGAGCGGCTGGGGCGCCTGTTCGCCCTCACGGCGCCCGCCCGGGGGGCGTCGGGCCCTCCGGACGTCGAACTCGCGGTCCGCGACTGGGCCCGCCGGGACGACGCGGTCGCCGGGCGGCTGCGCCGCGTGGACGAACGGCGGATGGAGTTCCTGCGCTCCCTCTACCGGCCGATCTGCGCCGACGAGGACGAGGTGGAGGTGCGGAGCCTGACGGCCTTCTCCCTGAGGATCGCCACCCCCCTGCTGGACGTCGGCCACGGCGGGCGCAGCCGGGCGGAGGTCATGGAGCTGGCCGCGCGCTGGCTGCTGCGGTGACGGGGGCGGCGCCCGGGCCGCCGGGACCCGCCGCCGCGAGGCGTGCGGCGCGTCACTCTGGACAGTTTCAACAACCGCCCGGTAACTTAGCCTGAGCAAGCGCTTAGACATGCGTCGGGGACATCCCGCACCGGCACCGTGAAGGAGGCGTCGACCGTGCGCCGTACCGTTTTCACCGAGGACCACGAGGCGTTCCGGGACACCATCCGCGCCTTCATCGAGGCCGAGGTCGTCCCCGTCTACGACGAGTGGTTCGCCGCGGGCCAGGCCCCGCGCGACTTCTACCACAAGCTCGGCGAACTGGGCATCTTCGGCATCAACGTGCCCGAGGAGTTCGGCGGCGCCGGTCTGGAGACGCACAAGTTCGAGGCGGTCCTCTACGAGGAGACCGCCCGCGCGGGCGTCCAGTTCGGCGGCTCCGGCGTGCACGTGCTGCTCGCCCTGCCGTACATCAAGATGCTCGCGACCGAGGAGCAGAAGAAGCGCTACCTGCCGAAGTTCGTCTCCGGCGAGGAGATGTGGGCGCTGGCGATGACCGAGCCCGGCACCGGCTCCGACCTCGCGGGGATGAAGACCACCGCCAGGCTCTCCGAGGACGGCACCCACTACGTCCTCAACGGCGCCAAGACCTTCATCACCGGCGGCGTCCACGCCGACCGCGTGATCGTGTGCGCCCGCACCGCCGCCCCGACCGCCGAGGACCGCCGCCACGGCATCTCGCTCTTCGCCGTCGACACCAAGGCCGAGGGCTACTCGGTCGGCCGCAAGCTGGACAAGCTGGGCCTGCGCACCTCCGACACCGCCGAACTCGCCTTCGTCGACGTCAAGGTCCCCGTGGAGGACCTGCTCGGCGAGGAGAACAAGGGCTTCCACTACCTCGGCCTGAACCTGCCCTCCGAGCGGTGGGGCATCGCCTTCGGCTCCTACGCCCAGGCCAAGGCCGCCGTCCGCTTCGCCAAGGAGTACGTGCAGGACCGCACGGTCTTCGGCAAGACGGTGGCCTCCTTCCAGAACACCAAGTTCGAACTGGCGGCCTGCCAGGCCGAGGTGGACGCGGCCGAGGCCGTCGCCGACCGCGCCCTGGAGGCCCTGGACGCGGGCGAGCTGACCGCCGCGGAGGCCGCCTCCGCCAAGCTGTTCTGCACCGAGGTCGCGCACCGGGTCATCGACCGCTGCCTCCAGCTGCACGGCGGCTACGGGTTCATGAACGAGTACCCGATCGCCCGCCTGTACGCGGACAACCGGGTCAACCGCATCTACGGCGGCACCAGCGAGGTCATGAAGATGATCATCGCCAAGGACATGGGCCTGTAGGTCGCACCCGTGACCCGAGCGCTCGACGAGCTGCTCGATCTGCTCGACCTGGAGCGGATCGAGCAGAACATCTTCCGCGGCCGCTCCCGCTCCGCCGTCGTCCCCCGGGTCTTCGGCGGGCAGGTGGCGGCCCAGGCCCTGGTCGCCGCCGGGCGGACCGTGCCCGACGACCGCACCGCCCACTCCCTCCACTCGTACTTCCTGCGCATGGGGGACCCGGGCGCGCCGATCGTCTACTCCGTGGACCGGATCCGCGACGGCCGCTCCTTCACCACCCGCCGGGTGGTGGCCGTCCAGCACGGGCAGCCGATCTTCCACCTCTCGGCGTCCTTCCAGACGCACGAGGAGGGGCTGGAGCACCAGGCGGCCGTGCCGCACGCCCCGGACCCGGAGTCGCTGCCCACCGCCGAGCAGATGCTGCCCCGCTACGCGGACCGCTTCGTGGACCCGAAGGTGGTGGACCGGCTGCTGGAGGCCCGGGCGGCGGTGGACCTGCGGTATGTGGACGAACCGCCGTACGGCACCGCCGGCAGCCCGCGCGAGCCGCGCTCCCAGGTGTGGTTCCGGGCCAACGGCACGCTGGCGGACGACCCGCTGCTGCACGTCTGCCTGGCCACCTACGTCTCCGACATGACGCTGCTCGACTCGGTGCTGCTGGCCCACGGGCGCGGCGGCTGGGCGGTCGGCGACGTGGTGGGCGCCTCGCTCGACCACGCGATGTGGTTCCACCGGCCCTTCCGGGCGGACGAGTGGCTGCTCTACGACCAGGAGTCGCCCTCCGCCTCGGGCGGACGGGGGCTGGGCCAGGCCCGGATCTGGACCCGGGACGGACGGCTGGCGATCTCGGTGATCCAGGAGGGCGTGGTCCGCGTCCCCCGGTAGCCCCCGGCCGGGACCCGGCCCGCGCCGGGTCCCCCACCCCGGGGCGGATCGGGCATAGCGTCCGGGCCATGGACGACCAGCAGCGGCCCGGGAGCGCCGTCACCGTGATCGTCGCGGCGCTCGCCAACCTCGGCATCGCCGTGGCGAAGGCGGTCGCGGGCCTCCTCGGCGGCTCCAGCGCCATGCTCGCGGAGGCCGCCCACTCCCTGGCGGACACCGTCACGGAGCTGATGCTGCTCGTCGCGGTCACCCGCGCGGACAAGCCGGCCGACGAGGAGCACCCGCTGGGCCACGGCCCCGAACGCTACATCTGGGCCCTGCTGGCGGCGGTGGCCACCTTCGTCGGCGGCGCGGTCTTCTCCGTCTACGACGGCATCCGCGCCCTCGCCCACGGCGAGGAGCCCGGCGACCCGCTGCTCTCCTACGTCGTGCTCGCCGTGGCCTTCGTCCTGGAGTCCCTGTCGCTGCGCACCGGGCTGCGCCAGGCGCGGGCGGAGGCGCGGCTGCTGTCGCTGGGCTTCGGCCGGTACCTGCGGCGCACCCCGGACACCGCGGTGAAGGCCGTGGTGCTGGAGGACTCGGCCGCCCTCGCCGGGCTGCTGCTCGCGGCGGGAGGGCTGCTGGGCGGGCAGCTGACCGGCTCGGGCGTCTGGGACGGGGTGGCCTCGATCCTCATCGGCGCCCTCCTGGTGTACGTGGCATGGGTCCTCGGCGCGGCCAACGCGCGCCTGCTCATCGGACGCCCGCTGCCGCCGTACCTGCGGGCGGGGGTGCGCGAGGAGATCCTCTCCGTGCCCCACATCGTGGACGTGCTGGAGCTGACCACGCTCGTCCAGGGGCCCCGGGAGGTGCTGGTCGCGGCGAAGGTCGACTTCCGCGACGCCTCCAGCGCCCGACAGGTGGAGTGGGCCTGCGAGGAGGCGGAGGAGCAGCTGCGGGAGCGCTACCCGGCGATCCGCCGGGTCTACCTCGACCCGACGCCCGGGCTGGGCGGGGAGGCGGGCACCGGCCCGGGGGCCGGCCGCGGGGGCTGAGCGACGGAGGCCGCGCCGGGGCGGACGGGCCCTCGATGGCGCGAAGTGTGGGATGCCCGTCGTTGACGCCATCCGGGGCGGCTCGCAGGGTGGAGGGGTGGAACAGCGCCGCATCGTCTTCGTCGTCTTCGACGGCTTCCAGTCCCTCGACCTCTTCGGCCCCTACGAGGTCTTCCAGCACGCCGCGGGCCTCACCGGCGGGTACTCCTGCTCGATCGCGGCACCGCTGCCGGGCCCGGTGCGCTCCGGCAGCGGCGTCCCCGTGCACGCCCCCCACGGCGTGGCCGACCTGGATCCCGCCGGGATCGACACGGTGGTCGTGGCCGGGGGCGGCGGGGTCGACCTGGCCCGGCTCGATCCGGAGCTGACGGGCTGGATCGCCCGGGCGGGGGCCTCCGCACGGCGGGTCGCCTCGGTGTGCAGCGGCGTGTTCCTGCTGGCCGCCGCCGGCCTGCTCCGGGGGCGCAGGGTGACCACCCACTGGGCACGCGAGGAACAGCTCGCGCGGGAGTACCCCGACCTCGCCGTCGACTGCGACCCGATCTTCCTCCGGGACGGCCCGGTGTGGACGTCGGCCGGGGTGACGGCGGGGATGGACCTCGCCCTCGCCCTGGTGGAGGACGACCAGGGGCGGGAGGTGGCCCACGCGGTCGCGCAGGAACTGGTGATGTTCCTGCGCCGGCCGGGCAACCAGTCCCAGTTCAGCGTGGCGCTGTGGTCGGACCAGCCGTCCGGCGACCCGCTGCGCGCCGCGGTCGCCGCGATCCACGCCGACCCCGGCGCCCGGCACGGCATCGCGGACCTGGCGGCGCACGCCGGGCTGAGCCCCCGCCACCTCCAGCGCAGGTTCACGGCCGAGCTCGGCACCCCGCCCGCGGCCTACGTCGAGACCGTGCGCGTGGAGGCCGCCAAACGGGCGCTCGCCGAGAGCGACCGCCCCGTCGAGACCATCGCCCGCCGGTACGGCTTCGGCACCACCGAGACGCTGCGCCGCGCGTTCCACCGACGCCTGGGCGTCGCCCCGTCCGACTACCGCCGACGATTCCGATCCACCAGGGAGTACACATGACCACCTACGGACTGCTGGTCTTCGACGGAGCCGAGGAACTCGACTTCGTCGGACCGTGGGAGGTGTTCACCGCCTCCTCCATGCTGCGCGAGCACGCCGACACCGCGGTGCTCGTCGCCGAGCGCCCCGGCCCCGTCCGCTGCAACAAGGGGATGCGGGTCCTGCCGGACCACACCTTCGGCGACCACCCCCCGCTGGACGTCCTGCTGGTCCCCGGGGGCAACGGGACCCGCCGCGAGGTGGCCAACACCCGGCTCACCGACTGGATCCGCGGCACCGCCGACCGCGCCGCCTGGACCACCGGCGTCTGCACCGGGGCCCTGCTGCTCCACGAGGCCGGCCCGGCCCGCGGCCGCCGGGTCGCGACCCACCACCAGTTCGAGGACGCCCTCCAGGACCGGGGCGAGGTCACCGTGGTGCGCGACGCCCGGTACGTGGTCGACGGCGACCTGGTCACCAGTCAGGGCGTCTCCGCGGGGATCGACATGGCCCTCTGGCTCGTCGGCCGACTCCACGGCCGCGACCACGCACGGGCCGTGCGCCGCTACATCCAGTACGAGCCCGCTCCGCCCTATCTCGCCGACGAGCCCGGCGCCGCCTGACGCGGCGGCGCGCCGCGCAGCCCCCGTCACGGCGGCCCGTCGCCGCCGCGAGCCCCCTCCTCGCCGCGCACCCCCGTCACGGCGGCCGAGGCGCCCCCGCCGGGGCGGCCCGCTCTCGCGGGGCCGTCTCCCCGCCGCGACGCCTCACCCCAGGGGGAACGCCGCCTCCAGCAGGAAGCCCCCGCCGGGGGCCGGGCCCGCGGAGAGGGTGCCGCCCAGCTCGGCGGCGCGGGCGCGCAGCCCCGGCAGTCCCTGTCCGCCGGCGGCCGAGGGGGCGGCGGGGACGGTCCGGTGCGGCGGGCCGTTGCTGACCCGCAGGCGCAGCTCACCGGCCTCCCGGTGGATGTCCACCTCGGCCCGTGCGCCCGGCGCATGGCGGCGGGCGTTGGTCAGCCCCTCCTGAACGACGCGGTAGGCCGCGCGCCCGACGGCGGGCGGGCAGTCACCGGTGTCGAGGCGGACCGCCGCGGCGCCCGCGGCCTCCAGCAGGCCCGGGAGCTCCGCGAGCCCCGGCCCCTCCCGGTGCACGGTCTCCCGGAGATCGGCCGCGGCCCGGCGGCTGAGCGCGCCGAGCGCCTCCGCCCGGCGCCGGTACTCGGCGGACTCGGCCCCCGCCACGAGGTCGGCGCAGTGCAGGCTGATCAGGCTCAGGTGGTGGGCGGCGGTGTCATGGACCTCGCGGGCCAGCCTCTCCCGCTCGCGCAGCGCCGCCTGCTCGGCGGCGCACCTGCGCTCGCGCTCGCGGGAGAGGGCGAGTTCGGCGAGGCGGGCGGCCAGCTCGCGCCGGGCCAGGGACAGCCGTCCCAGCGCGGCGGGGGCCACCGCGAGCAGCCCCGAGAGCAGCAGCCCCAGGGTGATGTCGGGCAACGTCCAGGGGTAGTCGCCGACTCCCCGCCACGGCACGAAGGACACCACCGCCACGGCCGCGGCACCGGCGGCCGCCTCCCGGCGCGACCGGTCGGCGGCGACGGCGTGGAGGGCGGCCATCGCCGGGAGCCAGAGCACCCCGGTGGCCAGGGTCGGCAGGGCGAGCAGCAGCAGGACCCGGGGGAAGCACCTGCGCAGCGGCAGCAGCACCGCCACGGCCAGCGCGGCGGGCAGCAGGGCGCCGGGCAGGTAGACGCGGGTGGCCAGCGCCTCGGCCACCGAGGCGGTCACCACGAGCGTCTCGGTGGCGAGCGTCCGCAGGCGGTCGGGCCCCTCGGCGCGGCGCAGGGCGCTCCCGGCGCACCGCCGCACGGCGGCGGCCGCCCGCCGCAGCGCTCCGCCGGGGCCGGGGGCCGCTTCCGGTGCCGGGGGGACGGCCGGGCTCTGCCGGGGGACGGCCTCTGCGCCCTCCGGACGCGCGCCGCTCACCGGGGCCCGGCCCGGTGGGCGGCCGCCGCCAGGCCGACCCGGCTGTCGGCGCCGAGCTTCCGCTTGAGTGCGCCGATGTGGGTCTTCACCGTGGTCACCCCGACGCCCAGGTGGGTGGCGATGTCCGTGTTGGACAGCCCTGCCGCGATGAGCGTCAGGACCTCCTGCTCGCGAGCCGTGAGCCCGTCCAGCCGCCCCCCGGCGGGCGGTGGCTCGGGGACCGGCAGCGGCCGGGTGACCGCGGCGGCGAGCGCCCGCGCGCTGCCGGGCGGCGTGCAGAACACCCCGCCCGCGGCGAGCAGCCGGACGGCGTCCCCGAACAGGCGCGGCTCCATGGTCTTCAGTAGGAAGCCGGAGGCGCCGAGCCGCAGCGCGGCGGCCACGTGGTCGGCGGTGTCCAGGGCGGTGAGCATCGCGACGGCGGGCGCCTCGGGCAGCGCCCGCAGCGCGGGCAGCACGTCCAGTCCGGGGGCCCCGGGCATGTCGACGTCGAGGAGGACGAGGTCGGGGCGGAGGGCGCGGGCCGCCGCGAGGGCCTCGGGGCCGTCGCAGGCCCCGGCGACGGCCACGCCGTCGGCGGCGTCGAGGATCCGGCGCAGAGCGGTGCGTACGAGTTCCTCGTCGTCGACGACCAGCACACGCACCGGCCTGAAGTCGTAGAGCAAAGGTCGTCCTGAGGTGTGAGCGTTGGTGCCGTCGCGGCTGCGAGCCTGGATGCAGATCCTAGGACGCCACGAGCGCCCGCCCGGATCGCCCGGGGCCCTCGACCAGGCCCCGGGACCGCGCTGCCCCGGACGCCGAGTCCGGCCACCGGGCCGATTCGTCGAAGGGAACGGACCAGTGAGCGCAGGACCGACGGCCGAGGAGGAACCGTCGGGCGGTGACCGTCCGCCCGACGCGGCCGCGGGGACCGCGCGGTGGGCATGTGCCCCCCGCGGCGAGCGCACCCTGTGGTTCGCCGCGGGGGCCGTGCTGATCGTCGGCGCGGTGGCCCTGCTGATCGGCATCCGGCACTGGGCGGAGGACCTTGCCACGGGCGTGCGCTACGCCCTCGGGCTCGGCCTGCGCGGCGCGGTGTTCCTGATGCTGCTGGGCGGTACGTACTGCGTCGTGCGCGGTAGATGGCGCGACTGACCGTCCGGCGGACGGCGGCCGTCCGCGTGGCCTCCCCCATGGGCCGCGCGGACGGTACGCCGCATCCGGGGTCCCGGACCGGGCCCGGGCGGCGCCGCGCGCGCTGCCCCGCGGCCGCCCCGCCTCACGCGCCGGGGTCGAGCCCCGCCGGGAGGTCCAGGCCCGCCGCGTCGAGCAGGTAGGCGGTCATCGGGTCGTAGAAGCGCGGGTCGGTGACGTGGTCGTCCAGGGGCACGGTGACCTGGAGGCGGCCCTCGGCCTCGCCGATGAACAGGGCCGGGTCGTTGCAGTCCGCGTAGCCGACGGAGTCCAGACCGCGCTGGCCCGCGCAGCCGGCCCAGCCGTGGTCCGCGACGACCAGGTCCGGCGGCGGGGTGCCCTGGCGCTCGAAGCCGTCGAGGATCGCGGCCATCGGCGCGGGCGAGTGGGTGTGCCACAGGGTGGCGCCGCGTTCCAGCACGGCGACGTCGGCGAACTGGACGACCATGGCCTCGTCGGCCGTGAGCCCGCCGGGGACGCGCAGGACCTCGCAGCCCGCGGCGCGCAGCGCGGCGGCGGTGTGCCGGTGGACGTCCAGCAGCCCGCCCGGGTGCCCGGTCGCCAGCAGCACCCGCTCCCGCCCCGCCACGGCCTTGCGCAGCCGCGCGGCCATGCGCTCCAGGGCGGAGACGGTCAGCTCCGGGTCGATGGTGTCCTGGCCCGCGCGGTGCCCGGGGTCGTCGACCACCCCGCAGCGCTCGGCCATCACGGCGAGCACGTCCTGCTCGTCGGTCCAGCGGTCGCCGAGCTCCAGACCGAGCCAGAAGTGCCGGTCTCCGTTGGCGAGCTTGCGGTAGTGGGAGAGGTTGTTGTCGCGGGGGGTGGCGACGTCACCGGCGATACGTGAGCGGACGAGGTGGTCGACGAGGGCGGCACGGCTGGGTATCGGCATGCGCCCATTGTGCCGCGCGGTGCGCGGAGCGTGCTGGCCTTACCACCCGCCGGACACCGCGCCCCCGCCCGGGCCGGGCTGCGCCGGGCGCGGGGCGGGGGCGGGTGCGGCGGACCGGGGGGTGCCGCCCGGGCCTCCGGGGGTTCCTTCCCGAGCGACGCCCGGGCCTCCGGGGGTTCCTTCCCGAGCGACGCCCGGTCCTCCGGGGGTTCCTTCCCGAGCGACGCCCGGGCCTCCGGGGGTTCCTTCCCGAGCGCCCCGTGTCCACCGGCAGGAGGGGGCGAGGGCGGGTGCGAGAGGGCGGATGCCCTGCCGCGGGGCGGGCGCCCGGCGCTGGACGTCCGGCCGGTCCGCCTGGCGGGGCGCGGGCGCGCCGGGTGCCGGCGGCCGGTACCGGGTCGGCCCCACCGCGGGGGTGAGGTGGCGGCTGCCCGCCCCCTCACCCCCCGTCCGCCGCCGCGAAGGCGCCCCGGGCCAGGCGCCGGAGCAGGCCGGCGGGGGCTCCGGAGGGCCCCAGGTGGGGCGTGGAGTTCAGCAGGCCGAAGACGGCGTGGACCGCTGAGCGGGCGTCGGCCTCGGTGAGCGAGGGGTAGACCTCGCGCACCGACTGCACCCACAGCTCCACGTACTGCCGCTGGAGCTGCCGCACCCGGCGGCGGTCGGCCTCCCGGAGGCGGTCGAGCTCGCGGTCGTGCAGGGTGATGAGCGGGCGGTCGTTGAGGGCGAAGTCGATGTGGCCGTCGATGAGCGCGGCGAGCAGCGCCTCGGGATCCCCGCCGGATTCCGCGACCCGGCGCCGCCCACCGCTCAGGAGGCGTTCGCTGATGCCCACGAGCAGCTCCGCCAGCATGGCGTCCTTGCCGGGGAAGTGCCGGTACAGACCGGGGCCGCTGATGCCGACCGCGGCGCCTATCTCGTCGACGCCCACGCCGTGGAAGCCGCGCTCGGCGAAGAGGCGGGCGGCCTCCCTGAGGATCTGCTCGCGGCGGGTCGGGGCCGACGTCCTGGTGCTCATGACCATTCATTCTAGACAGGGCGGGTTAGCGGTCGTTAACCTTGGCGCAACACGTTAACGCTCATTAACCGAGCAAGGGAGCTCGACCGATGCAGCAGGCACCAGTGCTGACGAGCGCCGCGGACCCGGCCTCCGAGGCGTGGCAGGCCAACGAGGCGGCCCACCGGGAGCTCGCCGACGGCCTGCGGTCCCGCCTCGCCGCGGCCCGGCTCGGCGGCGGCGAGAGGGCCCGGGCGCGCCACACCGCGCGCGGCAAGCTGCTGCCGCGCGACCGGGTGGACACCCTCCTCGACCCGGGGTCGCCCTTCCTGGAGCTGGCCCCCCTCGCGGCCGAGGGGATGTACGAGGGGCAGGCCCCGGCGGCGGGGGTGATCGCCGGGATCGGGCGGGTCAGCGGCCGCGAGTGCGTGGTGGTCGCCAACGACGCCACCGTCAAGGGCGGCACCTACTACCCGATGACGGTCAAGAAGCACCTGCGCGCGCAGGAGGTGGCCCTGGAGAACCGCCTCCCCTGCGTGTACCTGGTGGACTCGGGCGGGGCCTTCCTGCCGATGCAGGACGAGGTCTTCCCCGACCGGGAGCACTTCGGGCGGATCTTCTACAACCAGGCCCGCATGTCCGGGGCGGGCATCCCCCAGATCGCCGCGGTCCTCGGCTCCTGCACGGCCGGCGGCGCCTATGTGCCCGCGATGAGCGACGAGGCCGTGATCGTGCGCAACCAGGGCACGATCTTCCTCGGCGGACCGCCGCTGGTGAAGGCGGCGACGGGCGAGGTGGTCACCGCGGAGGAGCTGGGCGGCGGCGAGGTCCACTCCCGTGTCTCCGGGGTCACCGACCACCTGGCCGAGGACGACGCCCACGCGCTGCGGATCGTGCGCACCATCGTCTCCACACTGCCCGCCCGCGGCGCGCTGCCGTGGACGGTGGAGCCCGCCGAGGAGCCCAAGGCCGACCCGGCGGGGCTCTACGGCGCGGTGCCGGTCGACTCCCGCACCCCCTACGACGTCCGCGAGGTCATCGCGCGGATCACGGACGGCTCCCGGTTCGCCGAGTTCAAGAGCGAGTTCGGGCAGACGCTGGTCACCGGCTTCGCCCGTGTCCACGGGCACCCGGTGGGCATCGTCGCCAACAACGGCATCCTGTTCGCGGAGTCGGCCCAGAAGGGCGCGCACTTCATCGAGCTGTGCGACCAGCGCGGCATCCCCCTGCTGTTCCTCCAGAACATCTCCGGCTTCATGGTCGGACGGGACTACGAGGCCGGCGGCATCGCCAAGCACGGCGCCAAGATGGTCACCGCCGTGGCGTGCACCCGGGTGCCCAAGCTGACGGTGGTCGTCGGCGGCTCCTACGGCGCGGGCAACTACTCCATGTGCGGCCGGGCCTACTCCCCCCGCTTCCTGTGGATGTGGCCCAACGCCAAGATCTCGGTGATGGGCGGCGAGCAGGCCGCCTCCGTGCTGGCCACCGTGAAGCGGGACCAGATCGAGGGCCGGGGCGAGGAGTGGCCGGCCGACGACGAGGACTCCTTCAAGGCCCCGATCCGGGCCCAGTACGAGACCCAGGGGAACGCGTACTACGCCACCGCCCGGCTGTGGGACGACGGCGTGATCGACCCCATGGACACCCGGCAGGTGCTGGGCCTGGCCCTGACGGCCTGCGCCAACGCTCCGCTGCCCGAGCGGGACGGCGCCGGCTTCGGCGTCTTCCGGATGTGAGGGACCTTCCACCATGACGATGTTCGACACCGTGCTCGTGGCCAACCGGGGCGAGATCGCCGTCCGGGTCATCCGCACCCTGCGCTCCCTCGGCGTCCGCTCGGTCGCCGTCTTCAGCGACGCCGACGCCGGCGCCCGCCATGTCCGCGAGGCGGACACCGCCGTGCGCATCGGCCCCGCGCCGGCCGCCGAGAGCTATCTGTCCGCCGACCGCCTGCTGGACGCGGCGGCCCGCACCGGCGCCCAGGCGGTCCACCCCGGCTACGGCTTCCTCGCCGAGAACGCGGGCTTCGCCCAGGCCTGCGCCGAAGCGGGCCTGGTCTTCATCGGGCCCCCCGCGTCGGCGATCTCGCTGATGGGGGACAAGATCCGCGCCAAGGAGACGGTGCGCGCGGCGGGCGTGCCCGTCGTCCCCGGCTCCTCGGGGAGCGGACTGACCGACGAGCAGCTGGCCGAGGCCGCCCGCCGCATCGGCATGCCGGTGCTGCTGAAGCCCTCCGCGGGCGGCGGCGGCAAGGGCATGCGGCTCACCCGGGTCGAGTCGGCCCTGAGGGACGAGATCGCCGCCGCGCGGCGCGAGGCCCGCGCCTCCTTCGGCGACGACACCCTGCTGGTGGAGCGCTGGATCGACCGCCCCCGCCATATCGAGATCCAGGTCCTGGCCGACGGCCACGGCAACGTCGTGCACCTCGGGGAGCGCGAGTGCTCCCTCCAGCGCCGCCACCAAAAGATCATCGAGGAGGCCCCCTCGGTCCTGCTGGACGAGGCGACCCGGGCCGCGATGGGCGAGGCGGCCGTGCAGGCGGCCCGCTCCTGCGGCTACCGCGGCGCCGGGACGGTGGAGTTCATCGTGCCGGGCACCGACCCCTCGCAGTACTACTTCATGGAGATGAACACCCGCCTCCAGGTGGAGCACCCGGTGACGGAGCTGGTCACCGGCCTGGACCTGGTGGAGTGGCAGCTGCGGGTCGCGGCCGGGGAGCCGCTGCCCTTCGGCCAGGAGGACATCGCCCTCACCGGCCACGCGGTCGAGGCCCGGATCTGCGCCGAGGACCCCTCGCGGGGCTTCCTCCCCTCCGGCGGCACGGTGCTGCGGCTGCACGAGCCCCAGGGCGAGGGCGTGCGCACCGACTCGGGTCTCAGCGAGGGCGCCGAAGTCGGCAGCCTCTACGACCCGATGCTCTCCAAGGTCATCGCCTACGGCCCGGACCGTGCGACGGCGCTGCGCAGGCTGCGCGCCGCGCTCGCCGCGACGGTCACCCTCGGTGTGCCGACGAACGCCGGGTTCCTGCGCCGCCTGCTCGCCCACCCCGACGTGGTGAGCGGGGAGATGGACACCGGCCTGGTGGAGCGGGAGGTCGACTCGCTCCTCCCGGAGGGGGTCCCCGCCGAGGTGTACGAGGCGGCGGCCGCCGTGCGCGCCGAGGCGCTCGCCCCGCGGGGCGGCGGCTGGACGGACCCCTTCTCGGTGCCGAGCGGCTGGCGGATGGGCGGCGCCCACGCCGCACCGGCCTTCCCGCTGCGGGTGCCGGGGCGGGAGCCCGTCGTCCACGCACCGGCCCCCTCGGCCGCGCCGCGCGTGTCGCACGACGCGGTCACCGTGGAGCTGCACGGCGTCACCCACACCTTCCGGCGGGCGGGCGACTGGCTCGGGCGGGACGGCGACTCCTGGCACGTCGCCGACCACGACCCGGTCGCGGCCTCCCTGTCGGGAGCCGGGCACGCCGGTGCCGACACCCTGGCGGCCCCGATGCCGGGCACGGTCACGGTCGTCAAGGTCGCCGTCGGCGACACGGTGGCGGCCGGGCAGAGCCTGCTGGTGGTCGAGGCGATGAAGATGGAGCACGTCATCTCCGCGCCGCACGCCGGGACGGTCGCCGAACTCGACGTGACCGCCGGTTCCACGGTCGCCATGGACCAGGTGCTGGCCGTGGTCGTCCCCGAGGAGCACACCGAGGGCTCCGGGGACACCGCCGGGACGCCCGCCCGGGAGGAGAAGTGACGGCCCTTCCGATGACGGTCCGGGCCCCGGGGCTCCCCGAGCGGGTCCGCATCCACGAAGTCGGCCCGCGCGACGGCCTGCAGAACGAGGCGTCCGTGGTGCCGACGGAGGTCAAGGCGGAGTTCGTCCACCGCCTGGCCGGCGCCGGCCTGGACACGGTCGAGGCCACGAGCTTCGTCCATCCCCGGTGGGTCCCCCAGCTGGCGGATGCCGAGCAGCTGTACCCGATGCTCTCCGGGCTGTCGGGGGTCCGGCTGCCGGTACTGGTGCCCAATGACCGCGGCCTGGACCGCGCCCTGGCACTCGGGGCGCGGGAGGTGGCCGTGTTCGCCAGCGCCACCGAGTCCTTCGCCCGGGCCAACCTCAACCGCACCGTCGACGCCTCGCTGGCCATGTTCGAGCCGGTCGCCATACGGGCCGTGGAGAGCGGCCTGCGGGTGCGCGGCTATGTGTCGATGTGCTTCGGCGACCCCTGGGAGGGCGCGGTGCCCGTCGGCCAGGTGGTCGAGGTGTGCCGCCGCCTGGTGGCGATGGGCTGCGACGAGCTCAGCCTCGGCGACACGATCGGCGTCGCCACCCCCGGCCATGTGGGCGCGCTGCTGGGCGCGCTGACGGAGGCGGGGGTTCCGGTGTCGTCGGTCGCCGTCCACTTCCACGACACCTACGGCCAGGCCCTTTCCAACACCCTGGCCGCGCTCCAGCACGGCGTCACCACGGTGGACGCCTCGGCGGGCGGCCTGGGCGGCTGCCCCTACGCCAAGAGCGCCACGGGCAATCTCGCCACCGAGGACCTCGTGTGGATGCTCGACGGCCTCGGCATCCAGACCGGGGTCGACCTCGGCCGCCTCATCGACACCAGTGTCTGGATGGCCGACCAGCTGGGCCGACCCAGCCCCTCCCGTACCGTCCGCGCCCTCTCCCACAAGGAGTGACACACGATGTCCCTGGACCACCGGCTCTCCGAGGAGCACGAGGAACTCCGTCGCACCGTCGAGGAGTTCGCGCACGACGTGATAGCTCCGAAGATCGGCGACTTCTACGAGCGCCACGAGTTCCCGTACGAGATCATCCGCGAGATGGGCCGCATGGGCCTGTTCGGCCTGCCGTTCCCCGAGGAGTACGGCGGCATGGGCGGTGACTACCTGGCGCTGGGCATCGTGCTGGAGGAGCTGGCCCGGGTCGACTCCTCGGTCGCCATCACCCTGGAGGCGGGCGTCTCGCTCGGCGCGATGCCCGTCTACCGCTTCGGCACCGAGGAGCAGAAGCGCGAGTGGCTGCCGAAGCTGTGCTCGGGCGAGATGCTCGGCGCCTTCGGGCTGACCGAGCCGGGCGCCGGCTCGGACGCGGGCGGCACCCGCACCACCGCCGTCCGGGACGGCGACGCGTGGGTGATCAACGGCTCCAAGTGCTTCATCACCAACTCCGGCACCGACATCACCGGCCTGGTCACGGTCACGGCGGTGACGGGCCGCAAGGCCGACGGCCGTCCGGAGATCTCCTCCATCATCGTCCCCTCCGGCACCCCCGGCTTCACGGTGGCCGCCCCCTACTCCAAGGTGGGGTGGAACGCCTCCGACACCCGCGAGCTGTCCTTCAGCGACGTCCGGGTCCCGGCGGCGAACCTGCTGGGCGAGGAGGGCCGCGGGTACGCCCAGTTCCTGCGCATCCTCGACGAGGGCCGGATCGCCATCTCGGCGCTGGCCACCGGCCTGGCGCAGGGCTGTGTGGACGAGTCGGTCAAGTACGCCCGCGAGCGGGAGGCGTTCGGCCGCCCGATCGGCGACAACCAGGCCGTGCAGTTCAAGATCGCCGACATGGAGATGCGGGCGCACATGGCACGGGTCGGCTGGCGCGACGCCGCCTCCCGCCTGGTGCTGGGCGAGCCGTTCAAGAAGGAGGCCGCGCTGGCGAAGCTGTACTCCTCGACGGTGGCCGTGGACAACGCCCGCGAGGCCACCCAGATCCACGGCGGCTACGGGTTCATGAACGAGTACCCGGTGGCCCGGATGTGGCGGGACTCCAAGATCCTGGAGATCGGCGAGGGCACCAGCGAGGTGCAGCGGATGCTGATCGCGCGGGAGTTGGGCCTGATGGCCTCCTGAGCCGGGCGGCGGCCCGGGCCGCCGCCCCCGCAGCCGATCCCGCCGGACGGGCCCCGCGACCCGTCCGGCGGCGCGCCCCTGCCGAATCGTCCGCACGGGGGCGCGCCGTCACCTGCCGCACGTCCTCGCGGCGCAGCACGGCCGGTTCGTCCGCGCAGGGGCGCGTCGCGCGGCCCGTGGCCAAGGTCACACGGCGGCACGGGCCGGGCGCTCCGGGCCCCTATGGACAAGATCTGAGGTTAGGCTAACCTACCTTCGGACCTGGCCGGAGTGGCCGAATCGGCACGCACGAAAGCGGACTCATCATGCCCAACGCCCGAGCTTCCCACCTCACTCGCCGCGGCCTCCTCGCCGCCGGCGGCGCCCTCGGGCTCGGCGCCGCGCTCGCCGCCTGCGGCGGCGGAGACGACACCGAGAGCACGGGCAAGAGCGGGGAGAAGGCCGCCGAGGACACCGGCGCCTGGTCCTTCAAGGACGACCGCGGCCGGACCGCCGAGCAGAAGTCCGTCCCGAAGAACATCGTCGCCTTCACCGGCACCGCCGCCGCGCTGTACGACTACGGCGTCGAGGTCAAGGGCGTGTTCGGCCCGACCAAGACCCCCGAGGGCAAGCCCGACGTCCAGGCCGGCGACCTGAACGTGGACAAGCTGGAGATCCTGGGCAACGTCTGGGGCGAGTTCAACGTCGAGAAGTACGCGGCCCTCGCCCCCGAGCTCCTCGTCACCGACATGTGGACGCAGGACTCCCTGTGGTACGTGCCGGACGAGTCCAAGGACAAGATCCTCGGCCTGGCCCCGAGCGTCGCCCTGTGGGCCGCCGGGACCACGATGCCCAAGGCTCTGGCCCGCCGCGCCGAGCTGGCCGAGTCGCTGGGCGCCGACCTGAAGGACAAGAAGGTCGCGGACGCCAAGGCGCGCTTCGAGGCCGCCGCGGAGCGCCTGCGCCGGGCCGCCAAGTCCAAGCCCGAGATCACCGTGCTCATCGGCTCCGGCTCCCAGGACCTGTTCTACGTCTCCGTCCCGAAGATGAGCGCCGACACGCTCTACTTCCAGGAGCTGGGCCTGAAGTTCGTCGAGCCGAAGCCGAACGAGCAGGGCTTCTTCGAGGAGCTGAGCTGGGAGAACGTCGCCACCTACAAGGCCGATGTGATCATGCTCGACAACCGCACCGGCACCCTCCAGGACGCGGACCTGAAGAAGGGCAAGCCCACCTGGGCGGGGCTGCCGGCCGTCAAGGCCGGCCAGGTCGTCCCGCGGGTCACCGAGCCCGTCTACTCCTACGCCAAGTGCGCTCCGATCCTGGAGGACCTGGCCGAGGCCATCGAGAACGCCAGGAAGGTCTCCTGACGATGCGGCCGCAGGCCGGGCCGGCCCCGTTCCGCTTCTTCGACCTGCGGGTCGACCGGACGAGGCGGCTCGGCCCGTCCCTGGTCCGCGTCACCTTCGGCGGCGAGGAGCTGGAGCACTTCGCCGCCGGAGGGCGCGACCAGTCCCTGTCGCTGTTCCTCCCGCACCCCGGCCAGCAGGCCCCCGTGGTGCCCCGCGAGGCGGGCGACATGCACGCCGTGCTCGGCGCCTGGCGCGCGCTGCCGGAGGGCGAGCGGGCCGTGATGCGCTCCTACACCGTCCGGGAGCAGCGCCCCGGGGCGGGCGAGCTGGACATCGACTTCGCGGTGCACGAGGACGGCGGCCCCGCGTGCCGCTGGGCGCTCTCCGCCGCGGCGGGCGACCGGGTCACCGTCCTCGGCCCGGCCGTCGCGGACAACACCGCGGTGCGCTTCCGTCCTCCCGAGGGCACCGACTGGGTGCTGCTGTGGGGCGACGAGACGGCGCTGCCCGCCGCCGCCGCGATCCTCCGGTGGCTGCCGGAGGGCATGCCCGCCCGGGTATGGCTGGAGGTGCCGCACGCCGGGGACCGCACGGAGCTTCCCACCGCGGCGGACGCCGAGGTCACCTGGCTGGTCCGCGACGAGCAGGCGCCCGGTGCCGCGGAGGCGGTGGCCGCGGCCGGGTTCCCGCGGGGCGTGCCCTATGCGTGGATCGCCGGCGAGTCGGGGAGCGTGAAGCGGCTCCGGCGCCATCTGGTGAACGAGCGCCGCATCGACAAGGGGCGGGTGACCTTCGTCGGCTACTGGAAGCGCGGCCTCAGCGAGGACGGGCTGCGGCAGCAGCCCGCGGCGGACTGAGCCCCGGACCGAGCACGCACCGGCACGGCACCCCCGCACCCGCACCCGCACCCGCACCCGCACCCGCACCGACGGAACGGGACGCGCGTCCGCGCGTACCGGGCGGGCGGAGGCGCCGTGTGAAGAACAGCACAGCCGGACAACGGGCCGCCGAATCAAGCCCGTTCGGACCATAGGTTAGGCTAACCTAAGTCTTCGTTCCCGTGTCGCGTTCCGCCCCGTCCTCCGTCCAGGAACGACCACCCCCCGCACCCGGAAGGGCCATGCATGCGCTCGCACCTGCTCAATGACACGACGGCCGAGCACTACCGCCGCTCCGTGGCCGACGGAGTCGGGCGGGTGGCGGCCAAACTCGCCGCGACCCGGCGGCCGTTCACGGGAGTGACCCCCGACGCCCTCGCACCCGCCGTCGACGCCGTCGACCTCGACCGGCCGCTCGGCGACACCGGTGCCGCGCTCGACGAGCTGGAGGAGCTGTACCTCCGCGACGCGGTCTACTTCCACTCCCCCCGCTACCTGGCCCACCTCAACTGCCCGGTGGTCATCCCGGCCGTGGTCGGCGAGGCGGTCCTCTCGGCCGTGAACTCCTCCCTGGACACCTGGGACCAGAGCGCCGGCGGCACCCTGATCGAGCGCAGGCTCATCGACTGGACCGCGGAGCGGATCGGCCTCGGCCCGGCCGCGGACGGCGTGTTCACCTCCGGCGGCACCCAATCCAACCTCCAGGCGCTCCTCCTGGCCCGGCAGGAGGCGTCGGCCCCGGAGCTGTCGAGGCTGCGCATCTTCACCTCCGAGTGCAGCCACTTCAGCGTCCAGAAGTCCGCCACCCTGCTCGGGCTCGGCCCCGACGCCGTCGTCTCCGTCCCCACCGACGGCCACAAGCGCATGCAGGCCGTCGCGCTGGAGGCCGAGTTGATGGGCTGCGTCAGCGAGGGCCTGGTGCCCATGGCCGTGGTCGCCACGGCCGGCACCACCGACTTCGGATCCATCGACCCGCTGCCCGAGATCGCCGCCCTGGCCGCGCAGTACGGCGCCTGGATGCACGTCGACGCCGCCTACGGCTGCGGACTGCTCGCCTCCCCCACCCGGCGCCACCTGCTCGACGGCATCGAGCGCGCCGACTCCGTCACCGTCGACTACCACAAGTCCTTCTTCCAGCCGGTGAGTTCCTCGGCCTTGCTGGTCCGCGACGCCGCCACGCTGCGCCATGCCACGTACCACGCCGACTACCTCAACCCCCGCCGCACGGTGGCGGAGAGGATCCCCAACCAGGTGGACAAGTCGCTCCAGACGACCCGGCGGTTCGACGCCCTCAAGCTCTGGATGACGCTGCGGGTGATGGGCGCCGACGGCGTGGGCCGGCTCTTCGACGAGGTGTGCGAGCTCGCCGCCGCCGGCTGGGAGCTCCTCGACGCCGACCCGCGCTACGAGGTGGTGGTCCGCCCCAGCCTGTCCACCCTGGTCTACCGGTACGTCCCGGAGGCCGGAACCCGCCCCGAGCTCGTCGACCAGGCCAACCTGCACGCCCGCAAGGCGCTCTTCGCCTCCGGCGAGGCCGTGGTCGCGGGCACCACCGTGGGCGGCCGCCAGTACCTGAAGTTCACCCTGCTGAACCCCGAGACGACCGTCGGCGACATCACGGCCGTCCTCGACCTGATAGCCGGCCACGCCGAGCAGTTCCTTGGAGAGAACCTTGTCCACGCTTCCTGATGCCCGTCCCCCGCGTGCCGCGCGTGCCCACGAGGCGTACGACTTCATCGGGATCGGCCTCGGCCCCTTCAACCTGGGTCTGGCCTGCCTCACCGAGCCCATCGACGAGCTGAACGGCCTGTTCCTGGAGTCCAAGCCGGACTTCGAGTGGCACTCCGGGATGTTCCTGGAGGGCGCCCACCTCCAGACGCCGTTCATGTCCGACCTGGTGACGCTCGCCGACCCGACCTCTCCCTACTCCTTCCTCAACTACCTGAAGGAGAAGGGCCGGCTGTACTCCTTCTACATCCGGGAGAACTTCTACCCGCTGCGGGTGGAGTACGACGACTACTGCCGCTGGGCCGCGGCCCGGCTGAGCAGCATCCGCTTCTCCACGACCGTCACCGCCGTCGAGTACGACGCGGAGGGCGAGGTCTACCTGGTGCGCACCGCGGACCAGACCTACGCGGCGCGCCGGATCGTCCTGGGCACCGGCACCCCGCCCCACCTGCCCGAGGCGTGCCGGGGCGCCGGCGGCGACCTGCTGCACAACTCGCGCTACATGGAGCACCGGGACGCGCTCCGGCGGAAGCGCTCCATCACCGTGGTCGGCAGCGGCCAGAGCGCCGCCGAGATCTACCAGGACCTGCTCTCCGAGATCGACGTCCACGGCTACCGGCTCAACTGGGTCACCCGCTCCCCGCGCTTCTTCCCGCTGGAGTACACCAAGCTCACGCTGGAGATGACCTCCCCGGAGTACATCGACTACTTCCACGCGCTGCCCGAGGACACCCGCTACGCGCTGGAGACCGCGCAGAAGGGCCTGTTCAAGGGGATCGACTCGGAGCTGATCGACGCGATCTTCGACCTGCTCTACCAGAAGAACCTCTCCGGGCCCGTGCCCACCCGCCTGCTGACCAACTCCTCCCTGGAGTCCGTCACCCACGAGGACGGCGTGTACACCCTCGGGCTGCGCCAGCAGGAGCAGGGCAAGGACTACACGATCGAGACCGAGGGCCTGGTCCTCGCCACCGGCTACCGCTACACCGCGCCGGAGTTCCTGAAGCCGGTCGCCGACCGCATCCGCCTCGACGGCCGCGGGCGCTTCGACGTGGCGCGCAACTACAGCATCGACACCGCGGGGCGGGAGATCTTCCTCCAGAACGCCGGTGTCCACACCCACTCGATCACCTCGCCCGACCTCGGGATGGGCCCGTACCGCAACGCCTGCATCATCCGCGAGCTGCTCGGCACCGCGTACTACCCGGTCGAGAAGACCATCGCCTTCCAGGAGTTCTCCGTATGAGCACGCAGGCCGTCGGCCGCCTCACCGTGCGCCCGCTCGACCCCCGGGCCGACGCGGACGTACTGCACCGCTGGGTGACCCACCCCAAGGCGGCCTACTGGATGATGCAGGACGCCCGCCCGGAGGACGTCGAGAGCGAGTACCTGCGCATCGCCGCCCACGAGCACCACCACGCCCTCCTCGGGCTCCACGACGGGGAGCCCGCCTTCCTGATGGAGCACTACGACCCCCGCCACGTCGAACTGGTCGGCCTCTACGAGCCGCAGCCGGGGGACGTGGGGATGCACTTCCTCGTCGCACCGTCGGACACCCCGATCCACGGCTTCACCCTGGCGGTGATCACGGCCGTGATGCGCGAGCTGTTCGCCGACCCGGCGACCCGGCGGGTCGTCGTCGAACCCGACGTCGCCAACACGGCCGTCCACCGGCTCAACGAGGCGGTGGGCTTCGTGCCCGTCGAGAAGATCACCAAGCCGGAGAAGGAGGCCCTGCTCAGCTTCTGCACCCGGGAGCAGTTCGAACGGGCCACGGGAGGTGCCGCATGAACCCCGTCGCCCATCTGACCCCGGACCGCTGGGCCCTCGCCAACCGGCTGCTCGTCCGCAAGGCGCTGGCCGAGTTCGCGCACGAGCGCCTGCTCACCCCCGTGGCCCTCGCCGGGGGCGGCTACCGGGTGCGCTCCGACGACGGCGCCACCGAGTACCGCTTCACCGCCGAGCGCTACGCCCTGGACCACTGGGTGATCGACCCCGGGTCGATCACCCGCCACCGCGAGGGGGCCGTACTCCCGCTGGACGCGCTGCAGTTCGTGATCGAGCTGCGCGGCGCCCTCGGGCTGGGCGACGCGGTCCTGCCCGTGTACCTGGAGGAGATCTCCTCCACCCTGGCGGGCAGCGCCTACAAGGCGGCGGCGCCCGCCCTGAGCGCGGCCGAGCTCGCGGAGGCCGGCTTCCAGGCGGTCGAGACGGGGATGACCGAGGGCCACCCCTGCTTCGTCGCCAACAACGGCCGCCTCGGCTTCGACATCGAGGAGTACCACGCCTACGCTCCCGAGGCCGCCTCCGACGTCCACCTGGTGTGGCTGGCCGCCTCGCGCGAGCGTGCCGCCTTCACCGCGGGTGCCGGGATCGAGTACGAGGCCTTCGTCCGCGCCGAACTCGGGGACGCCGCCGTCGACGGCTTCGCCGAGACCCTCGCCGCCCGGGGCCTGGACTTCGCGGACTACCTGCTGATCCCCGTGCACCCCTGGCAGTGGCGCAACAAGATCTCGGTCACCTTCGCGGCGGAGGTGGCACAGCAGCGCCTGGTCTACCTGGGCACCGGTGCCGACACGTATCTGGCGCAGCAGTCCATCCGCACCTTCTTCAACACCAGCGCCCCCGCGAAGCACTACGTCAAGACGGCCATGTCGGTCCTCAACATGGGCTTCATGCGGGGCCTGTCGGCCGCCTATATGGAGGCCACCCCCGCCATCAACGACTGGCTGGCACGGCTGGTCGACGAGGACGACGTGCTGCGGAAGGCGCGCTTCTCGATCATCCGGGAGCGGGCGGCGGTGGGCTACCGGCACCTGGAGTACGAGGCAGCCACCGACCGCTACTCGCCCTACCGCAAGATGCTCGCCGCGCTGTGGCGCGAGAGCCCGGTGCCCTCCCTGGACGAGGGGCAGCGCCTGGCCACCATGGCCGCGCTGCTGCACACCGACCGCGAGGGCGCCTCCTACGCCGGGGCGCTGATCGCCCGCTCGCCGCTCTCCCCGAAGGAGTGGCTGCGCCGCTACCTGGACGCCTACCTGGTGCCGGTGCTGCACACCTTCTACGCCTACGACCTGGTGTTCATGCCCCACGGCGAGAACGTGATCCTGGTCATCGGCGAGGACGGCGCCGTGGACCGCGCGATCTTCAAGGACATCGCCGAGGAGATCGTGGTGATGGACCCGGACGCGGTCCTGCCGCCGGCCGTGGAGCGCATCCGGGCCGACATCCCCGAGGAGGAGCGGATCCTGTCGGTCTTCACGGACGTCTTCGACTGCTTCTTCCGCTTCCTCGGGGCGACCCTCGCCGCCGAGGGCGTGCTGGCGGAGGAGGAGTTCTGGGGCACGGTCGCCGAGTGCGTGCACGGCTACCAGGACGCGATGCCGCAGTTCGCGGACCGGTTCGCCCGGTACGACGTCTTCGCCGGGGAGTTCGCGCTGTCCTGCCTCAACCGGCTCCAGCTGCGGAACAACCAGCAGATGGTGGACCTGGCCGACCCCTCGGCCGCCCTCCAGTTCGTCGGCACGCTGGCGAACCCGGTCGCGCGCTTCGCGCGCTGAGCCCGGGGTGTCCGCGCCCGGCCGCAGGGCCGCGCGGACGCCCCCTCGGCACGGCCGGTGCCCGGCGGGACACGGTCCCTGCCGCCGGGCGCCGGTGCGGGCTCCGGGCCCGGTTGCCGCCGGGCACGGTTGCCGCCGGGCCCGGTTGCGACGGCCGCCCGGCCGGGTGACCGGGGTCACCCGGACCGACCGCACGCCCGGGACCCCGGAGAATCCCCCGAAACAGGGCATATCGCAGCATCAAACCCTGGGAAACCCAGAATCCTGCCCGATACCGGGCAGGATTCTTGCGTGGAGAGGCCCCGTCGCCCACTATCTACGGGTGCTCGAACACCGCCCGTCGTCCCACGACGACCTCGTCGACCATCTGGTGCGCACCACGCCGCTCCCTCGCGGCGAGGCCGCCCGCGTGGTCCTCGACGTGCTGGCGTACTTCGACGAGACGACGGAGGAGTTCGTCCGCCGCCGTCATCGCGAGATGCAGTCCGGCGGCGCGGTGAACACGGAGATCTTCGAGCGGATCGCGGCCGAGCTGCCGCACCGCGCCGTCGCACCGCCGGAGCTCTCGCTCCGGCAGCTGCGCCGCATGGTCTACGGCTGACGGCAGGATCGTCCACCCGGGCACACACCGGAACTACGGAGGGCATCTCTTCATATGTGCGGAATCGTCGGTTACATCGGCAGGCGCGACGTGGCGCCGCTGCTGCTCGAAGGCCTGCAGCGGCTGGAGTACCGGGGCTACGACTCGGCGGGCGTGGTGATCAACAGCCCCAAGTCGGCGGCCCTGAAGATGGTCAAGGCCAAGGGGCGCGTCCGCGACCTGGAAGCCCGCGTCCCCAAGCGCTTCTCCGGGACCACCGGCATCGCCCACACCCGCTGGGCCACCCACGGCGCCCCCAGTGACGAGAACGCCCATCCGCACCTGTCCCCGGACAGCGAGGTCGCCGTCGTCCACAACGGCATCATCGACAACGCCTCCGAGCTGCGGGCCAAGCTGGAGGCGGACGGTGTCGTCTTCGCCTCGGAGACCGACACCGAGGTCCTCACCCACCTGATCGCGCGCTCCCAGGCGAAGACCCTGGAGGAGAAGGTGCGCGAGGCGCTGCGGCTGGTCGAGGGCACCTACGGCATCGCCGTGATGCACGCCGCGTTCCCGGACCGCATCGTCGTCGCCCGCAACGGCTCTCCGGTCGTCCTCGGCATCGGCGAGAAGGAGATGTTCGTCGCCTCCGACGTCGCCGCGCTCGTCGCCCACACCCGCCAGGTCGTCACCCTCGACGACGGCGAGATGGCCACCCTCAAGGCCGACGACTTCCGCACCTACACCACCGAGGGCTCGACCACCACGGCGACGCCCACCACCGTGGAGTGGGAGGCCGAGTCCTACGACATGGGCGGCCACGACACCTATATGCACAAGGAGATCTGCGAGCAGCCGGACGCGGTGGACCGCGTGCTGCGCGGCCGGATCGACGACCGCTTCAGCACCGTGCACCTCGGCGGACTCAACCTGGACGCCCGCGAGGCCCGCGGCATCCGGCGCGTCAAGATCCTCGGCTGCGGCACCTCCTACCACGCGGGCCTGATCGGCGCCGGGCTCGTCGAGTCCCTGGCCCGCATCCCGGCCGACGCCGAGCCCGCCTCCGAGTTCCGCTACCGCAACCCGGTGGTGGACCCCGACACCCTCTACATCGCCGTCTCCCAGTCCGGCGAGACCTACGACGTGCTGGCGGCCGTCCAGGAGCTCAAGCGCAAGGGCGGTCGCGTCCTCGGCGTCGTCAACGTGGTCGGCTCGGCGATCGCCCGCGAGGCGGACGGGGGCACCTATGTGCACGCCGGCCCCGAGGTCTGCGTCGTCTCCACGAAGTGCTTCACCAACACCGTGGTGGCCTTCGCGCTGATCGCCCTTCACCTCGGCCGCATCCGCGACCTCTCGGTGGCCGAGGGCAAGCGGATCATCGAGGGCCTGCGCAAGCTGCCCGCCCAGATCAGCGAGATCCTCGAGACCGAGGACGAGATCAAGAAGCTCGCCGCCCAGTACGCGGACGCCAAGTCGATGATGTTCATCGGGCGGGTGCGCGGCTACCCGGTGGCCCTGGAGGCCTCGCTCAAGCTCAAGGAGATCTCCTACATCCACGCCGAGGCGTACCCGGCCTCCGAGCTCAAGCACGGCCCGCTGGCCCTGATCGAGCCCGCGCTCCCGACCGTCGCGATCGTGCCGGACGACGAGCTGCTGGAGAAGAACCGCGCGGCCATGGAGGAGATCAAGGCCCGCTCCGGCCGGATACTGGCCGTCGCCCACCGGGAGCAGGAGAAGGCCGACCACACCATCGTGGTGCCGAAGAACGAGGACGAGCTGGACCCGATCCTCATGGGCATCCCGCTCCAGCTGCTGGCCTACCACACGGCGCTGGCCCTGGGCCGGGACATCGACAAGCCGCGCAACCTGGCGAAGTCCGTCACCGTGGAGTAGCCGCGCCCGGCCCGCCGCTCCGCCCGCGGGGCGGGGGGGGACGGGCACGGGTCACGGGAACGCCCTCCTGCGCGCAGGAGGGCGTTCCCCTTCCCGACGGGGCCGGCTGGCTTCCGCAGGTCCCTGCGGGCGCCGGCCGGTCCCGGAGCACCGGCGGGTCCCTGCGGGGGCCGCGGCCCCGCGGGGAGCCCGGAACCGGCTGCAGGGCGGAGGGAGTCGGCCCGCCGGGCCCCCCGTCCGTCCGCGGGCAGGGGCGGGCGCCGGAGGCGGTGCGGGCTGCGGGCTGCGGGCTGCGGGCTGCGGGCTGCGGGCTGCGGGCTGCGGGCTGCGGGCTGCGGGCTGCGGGCTGCGGGACGGTGCGCTAGGGGATCACGATCACGGGCCGCTGCGCGCGGCGCGCGAGGCGTCCGGCGACCGAGCCGAAAAGCCGCCCCACCAGACCGTGGGTGGAGCCGACGACGATGGCGTCGGCCGAGTACTCGCGGCCGACCTCCTCCAGCTCGTGGCAGATGTCCCCGCCCCGCTCGACCAGGATCCAGGGCACCTCGGCCAGGTAGTCGGCGCAGGCGAGTTCCAGGCCCAGCACCTCGGTGCGGTGGTCCGGGACGTCGACGAAGACGGGCGGCTCGCAGCCCGCCCAGACCGTGGTGGGCAGGCGGTTCGCCACATGGACGATGATCAGCCCCGAGCCGGAACGGCTGGCCAGCCCGATGGCGTAGGCCAGGGCCCGCTCGCTGGAGGTGGAACCGTCGAAGCCGACGACGACGCCGTGCTGGAAGGCGGGGTCACACGCGTGGCACGCCTCTTCGGCCGCCTGCAGGCCCGACAGTGCGTCGGTCGCCTGCTTGCGGTCCGCGGGTTCGGGGGTTTCGTGACCGGCCATCGGTGTCTCGGCGAAGAAGATCCTCGTGGGAGGGGCGGGGTCTCGGGGTGGACAGGCGGCGGGGCGGTGTCCGGGAATCATCTTCCCAACCCGTACCCCAAGGGTACGGCGCCACTCCTCTCCTGCCCAGAAGCCCGGCGCCTCATGCACCGGGCTTCAGGGGAGCATGCCCGAGCCTCCCGGCGATGGCAACGCCGCATGGCCGATGCAGCTTGTCCCGGAGCCCCCAGACCGCACCGCGCGGGGCGGAGGGCCGCGCGCACGCCGCCGGTACGTGGCGACCCACCGTGACCGGGCCACCACGGCGGTCGTTGACCGGAGGGGTCCGGGCGCGGGGGCACGGAGGGGCGGAGGACCGGGGCCGCGGAGCGGCGCACCTCGGGCGTCCGGCCGGGGCGCGCACGGCGCACGGAACGGCGCACACGAATTCGGCGCATCACGAGCGCACAAGGGGTCGTGTTTCAGCCAACTTCACGTCATCGGGGCCGACATGGCGAAACCCCCCTCCAACCCCTGCGCCACCAGCGAGAAGAGGCGTATGGGCGGCTCAGGCACCCTACGGGGACGGGCCATGACCGGCGCTGCCACTTCCCTGCGGGCCCCTCGGATGGAACGCTTCGTGATCGAATGCATCACGCCAAGTGGCCAAGTCGACATAGCGGGTCACACCGAACTTGGCACAACGGCGCCACGCGACACAGTAGATTCGATCATGAGTATCGAAGGCCGGGGGACTCGTGCAGAACCGAGGGGAAACGTGCAGGAGCGAAAGGCCCGAAACGAACGGGGAGACGCGCACTTCGAGGGGGGCTTAGCGTCATGAGTCAGGACTCCGCCGCACCGGAGGCAGCACGGAAGCTCTCCGGCCGCCGGCGCCGGGAAGTCGTTGCTGTGCTGCTGTTCAGCGGCGGCCCCATATTCGAGAGTTCCATTCCGCTCTCGGTGTTCGGGATCGACCGCCAGGACGCCGGAGTGCCGCGCTACCGCCTGCTTGTCTGCGGTGGCGAGGACGGCCCGCTGAGGACCACGGGGGGCCTGGAACTGTCCACGCCGTACGGCCTGGAGGCGATCAGCAGGGCGGGCACCGTGGTGGTCCCGGCCTGGCGGTCGATCACCTCGCCGCCACCGCCCGAGGCGCTGGAGGCCCTGCGCAGGGCGCACGAGGAGGGCGCCCGGATCGTCGGGCTGTGCACCGGTGCGTTCGTGCTGGCCGCGGCCGGGCTGCTCGACGGCCGCCCGGCGACCACGCACTGGATGTACGCGCCGACGCTCGCCAAGCGCTACCCGTCGGTCCACGTGGACCCGCGGGAGCTCTTCGTCGACGACGGCGACGTCCTCACCTCGGCGGGCACGGCCGCCGGGATCGACCTCTGCCTGCACATCGTGCGCACCGACCACGGCACCGAGGCTGCCGGCGCACTGGCCCGCAGGCTCGTCGTACCGCCGCGCCGCAGCGGCGGGCAGGAGCGGTACCTCGACCGGTCCCTGCCGGAGGAGATCGGCTCCGACCCGCTGGCCGAGGTGGTCTCCTGGGCGCTGGAGCACCTCCACGAGCAGTTCGACGTGGAGACGCTGGCGGCCCGCGCGTACATGAGCCGCCGGACGTTCGACCGCCGCTTCCGCTCGCTGACGGGCTCGGCACCGCTGCAGTGGCTGATCACCCAGCGCGTGCTGCAGGCGCAGCGCCTGCTGGAGACCTCCGACTACTCCGTCGACGAGGTCGCGGGCCGGTGCGGCTTCCGCTCGCCGGTGGCCCTGCGCGGCCACTTCCGGCGGCAGCTGGGCTCGTCCCCGGCGGCCTACCGGGCGGCCTACCGCGCGCGCCGGCCGCAGGGCGACCCGGGGCCCGTGCCCCTGGCCGACACGGCCGTGCCGGTGCAGGCCCAGGCGGTGGGACGGCGGGGAGCGCCCGGCCTGCCGGGCGCTCCGGAGCCGGGCCGCGGCGGACCCGAGGTCTACGCCCGGGTCGGCCTGCCCGGGCAGCGCGGACTGCCGTAGGACAGGGACGGGTACGGGCCCGGGGTGTACACGACCCCGGGCCCGTACGCGTCCCGCCCCATAGGGTAGGGCGCATGAACGATCGCATGGTGTGGATCGACTGCGAGATGACCGGGCTCTCGCTGGCGGACGACGCACTCATCGAGGTGGCCGCACTGGTCACCGACTCGGAACTGAACGTGCTCGGCGACGGCGTGGACATCGTGATCCGCCCGCCGGACGGGGCCCTGGAGACGATGCCCGAGGTGGTGCGCCAGATGCACACCTCCTCCGGACTGCTCGACGAGCTCGCGGGCGGCACCACGCTCCAGGACGCCGAGGCCCGGGTCCTCGCCTATGTCCGCGAGCACGTCAAGGAGCCCGGCAAGGCCCCGCTGTGCGGGAACTCGGTCGGCACCGACCGGGGCTTCCTCGCCCGGGACATGCCCGCCCTGGAAGGGCACCTCCACTACCGGATCGTCGACGTCTCCTCCGTCAAGGAGCTGGCGCGCCGCTGGTACCCGCGGGCCTACTTCAACAGCCCCGAGAAGTCCGGCAACCACCGGGCCCTCGCGGACATCCGGGAGTCCATCGCGGAGCTGCGCTACTACCGGGAGGCGGTCTTCGTCCCCCAGCCGGGCCCGGACAGCGAGACGGCCCGCACCATCGCCGCCCGGCACGTCCTGCCGGCCGAACCCTCCTGACCCGTGCCTCTCCGCCCCGCGGCCGCGGGGCGGAGAGGAGCACGGACGGCCCTCCGGGTGACCGGGAGCACTCCGGGAAAAGGGTGGCGCGAGCACCCTCCGGGACCCTGTACACTTTTTCTCGGCCGGTCGGGAGAACGACCGGTCATGGTGGGTGTAGCTCAGCTGGTAGAGCACCTGGTTGTGGTCCAGGATGCCGCGGGTTCGAGTCCCGTCACTCACCCTGAAAGATCAAGGGCTGACCTGTGGAAACGGGTCAGCCCTTGATCGTTTCCCGGTTCTCGGGAACGCCTTGGGAACAGAGGGCCGCTCGGCGGGCCCTGGGCCGCCCCCACGCCCTCGCCCGCCGGGAGCACGACGGGCCCGGCCTCCCGGGCCGGTGCCGACAGCAGGACGCCCTCTCCTCGCTGATCTCACAGGTCCGGGACGCCGACCGGGCCGAGGCGGACGGGTCGGCCACGCGACCGGCCGACGTCTGGTCGCGCGCCCCGGGGCCGGCTGTCCCGCAGGAGGCCACCAGGAGCAGGACGGCCGCCGCCGCGCTCGACGCCACTGTGGCGCCGTGCCGTCGCCGCATCAGCGTGCGCCTCCCTCGGAGTTGTACGGAGAACCCACGATTCCCCCTCACCTCCATGTCACCAACCGGGTGAGCGTATCCCCGGCAGTGAGCGGCTCGGCCGGCCGAGCACGGAAAGCCCTTCGCGCAAGCCGCAGGGCTGCCGCCCGGGCGCTGCGCGGCCGGCCCGCACGCGGGTTCAGACCTCCGCGGTCCGCCGGCGCCCCCGCCCGGCCCGCCGGGTGCGGCGGCCCTCGCCCCGGGCGCGGGCGCCGGTGCCGCGGCCGATCCAGACGCGTACCTCGGTGCCGCCGAGCACGGAGCGGCCGATGCGCACATCGCCCCCCGTTCCCTCGGCGACCCGGCGGACGATGTCCAGGCCCAGCCCGGTCGAGCCCTCCCGGGCCCCGCTGTTGCCGCGGGCCAGGGCGGCCGCGGGGTCGCTGATGCCGGGACCCGCGTCGGAGACCAGGACGATGACCGCTTCCTCGGTGCTGTGGACGTCCACGGAGAACGCCGTCCCCTCCGGCGTGTGCCGGAAGACGTTGCCCAGCAGGGCGTCCAGGGCCGCGGCCAGTTCGGGGCGGGCGACGGGGATGCGCACGGGGCGCTCCACCCCGGCGACGCGCACCGTGCGCCCCTCGTCCTCGGCGAGGGCCGACCAGAACCCCATGCGCTCGCGCACCACCTCGCCGGCGTCGCAGCCGGCTCCCGGCCCCGCGGCGGAGGTCTGCGGCTTGGCCTCCCGGGCGGTGCGGATGATGGTGTCGACCTCGCGTTCCAGCTGGGCCACGGCCTCGCGGGTCTGCTCGGCCGCGGCGCTGTCGCCCAGCGAGGCGGCGTTCAGGCGCAGCACGGTCAGCGGGGTGCGCAGCCGGTGCGACAGGTCGGCGGCCAGTTCCCGCTCGTTGGCCAGCAGTTGCACCACCTGGTCGGCCATGGAGTTGAACGCGACGGCCGCGGAGTGGAGTTCGGGCGGGCCCTCCTCCGGCACCCGCGCCCCCAGCCGCCCCTCCCCCAGTTCCTTGGCGGCGCCCGCGAGGCGGCGGGCGGGCTGCACCATGCGCAGGCCGAGCCGGTCGGCCACCGCGACGGAGCCGAGGACCAGGGCCGTGCCGACACCGGCGAGGACGAGCCAGGCGGTGTCCACGCCGTTGGAGACCTCGCCCTCGGGGACGAAGATCTCGACCACCGCGATCCGCCCGGCGCCGATCGCGGTCGGGGCCAGCAGGGCGAAGCCGCCGGAGACCTCGGTGATGGAGGCCCGGCCGATGCGCCGCACGGTGGCGATGTCGCGTACGGCGGCCCGCCGGATGCCGATCTCCAGCGGGACGGCGCCGAGTTCACCGGTGGAGGGGATGTGCACGGCCATCCGCCCGTCGGCCCCGGCCGGGGTGGACTCGACGGCCCGGTCGAGCATCCGGCGCTCGGTGGTGACGGTGAGCGTCGGGGCGATGGTGGCCGCCTGGCGCTCGGCGTTGGAGAACGCCCGGTCCCGGGCCATCTCCTTGACGACGATGCCCAGCGGGAGCGCGAAGGCGAGCACGACCATCACGGTGACCGCGAGCGCCACCTTGACCAGGGCCCATCTCATCGCCGCGGTCCGCCGTCCGTGCCGCCCGGGGACGGGTGGGCGACGTCCGCCGGCAGGTGGGCCCGGGCGTCGGGGGGCGGTTCCAGCTTCACCCCGACGCCGCGCAGGGTGTGCAGATACCGCGGCCGGGCGGCGGTCTCGCCGAGCTTCCGGCGCAGCCAGCTGAGGTGGACGTCGATGGTCTGGTCGTCGCCGTAGCTCTGCTGCCACACCTCGGCGAGCAGTTCCCTGCGCGGGACCACCACACCCGGGCGCCCGGCGAGGAAGGCGAGCAGGTCGAACTCACGGCGGGTCAGATCGATGGGGCGGCCGTCCAGTTCGGCCTGGCGGCGCAGCGGGTCGACGGCCAGGCCGCCGACGCGCAGGAGCCGGCTCGGAGGCTGCGCGGCGCCCCGGGCGCGGGCCCGGCGCAGCACGGCCGACATCCGCGCGGACAGGTGCTCCACCGAGAAGGGCTTGGTGAGGTAGTCGTCCGCGCCGTCGTTCAGCAGCCGGACGATCTCCGCCTCCTCGTCGCGGGCCGTGGCGATGATCACAGGGACGTCGGTGATGCCGCGGAGCATCTTCAGCGCCTCGGCGCCGTCCAGATCGGGCAGTCCGAGGTCCAGGACGACCAGGTCGAAACGGTGGTGGGCGACCTCCCGCAGCGCCTCCAGGGCCGTTCCGACGCTCCGTACGGTGTGGGATGCCTCGGTGAGGTGCCGGATGAGAGCGGAGCGCACGAACTGGTCGTCCTCGACCACGAGCACACTTGCCATGGGCCGCACCGTACGCCATCCGGAGGATGCGGGTCCTCCGGGGAGGTGAACCCCGGGAGCCGGGACAGCGGGGGGCTGCGTGGTGCACCATGAGCCGGTGAGCAGAGGACTCGTACACGCCCTGGCGTGGTCGCTGTCCACCGGTGCGGCGGTGACGCTGTCCTGGTGGGGCGTCCACTCGGTCATGGCCGGCACCGCGTACGACCGTCCGCGCGCCCTGCCGATCACCGCGCAGACGGCGACCGCGTCGCCGCCCCGCCCGCCGGAGGCGGCGTCCACGCCGCGGCCGTCCCCGGTGTCGCCGGCGCCGTCGCCCACGCCCTCGCCGCGCGGCCCGAGCGGCCCGGCGTCCCCGCCGTCCCCGGCGTCCCCCGCGAGCAGCGCCCCGGCGGAGCCGGCGCCTTCGCCCTCCCCCGCCCGGCAGGAGGCCGCGGGCGATGTGCGGGGCTACACCGTCGAAGGCGGCCGGGTGGTCTTCGACATCGGCGCGAGCGCGGCCGACCTGGTGTCGGCCACGCCGGAGGCGGGGTGGCAGATGCAGGTGTGGACCCAGCCCACGTGGATCCGGGTCACGTTCACCCGGGACGGGCGGGAGGTGTCGGTCTTCTGTACCTGGCACGACCACCCGCCGATGGTCCAGTTCGACGAGCGGTGAGCCGGGCCGGCCCTCCCTTCAGCCGAAGGCGTCGGCCGGTGGCGCCGGGGAGTCGGTGGCGGCGGCGTCCGCGACCGGGGCCGCCCCGCCGCTGAAGTCGGCCAGGGACCGCCCGTGTTCGACCCGTCCGGCGAAGGGGTCGCCCGCCACCCGCCGGGTGAACTCGGCGACGGGCAGGGGGGCGTCGGAGGCGACGAGCACGGCGTTGCCGAAGCGGCGGCCGCGCAGGACCGCGGGGTCGGCGGCGAGCGCCAGCTCCGGGAAGACGGCGGCGGCGGTGGCGATCTGGCCGCGCAGATGGGCGAGCGGGGGGCCGTCCGCGACGTTGGCCGCATAGCGTCCGCCGGGCCGGAGCACGCGCGACACCTCGCCGAGGAACTCGGTGCTGGTCAGGTGCGCCGGGGTGCGGGCGTCCCCGAAGACGTCCGCGACCACCAGGTCCGCCCAGCCCTCGGGCACCTTGGCCAGTGCCGCGCGGGCGTCGGCGGAGCGGACCCGGATCCGCGCGCCCGGATCGAGCGGCAGCCTCTCGCGCACCAGGCGCACCAGGGCGGCGTCCACCTCCACGACCTGCTGCGTGGAGCGGGGCCGGGTGGCGGCGGTGTACCGGGCGAGGGTGAAGGCCCCGCCGCCGAGGTGCAGGACGTGCACGGGCCGTCCGGGCGGTGCGGCGAGGTCGACCAGGTGGCCGAGGCGGCGCTGGTAGGCGAAGGAGAGGCGGGCGGGGTCGTCCAGGTCGACGTGCGACTGCGGGGCGCCGTCGATCAGCAGGGTCCAGGCGCGGGGCCGGTCGGGGTCGGCCACCAGCTCGGCGACGCCGCCGTCGACCCGCTCGACGAACACGCCGCCGTCCCGCTCCCTGTGCCTGCGCCGTCCCACGGGCCCATTATCGCCGGGGCACCGCCCGCCGCCGGCAGGGGGCCCGGGGGCCGGGCGCCGGGCGGGCGCTCAGCGGCAGTTGTCCGCCGCCTCGATCAGCCGGGCCGCCTCCCCGAGCGCGGCCCGCAGCACCGCCGGGTCCGTCAGCGGCGCACCGGCCGCGTCCTCCGGGGGCAGCAGCCAGCCCGAGCCGGGGAGGGGAGGAGCCGAGGAGGGTACGTCCGCGAGGCGCAGGCCCCGGCCCGGCGTCCGGGTGCAGGCGCTGCCCGGCACGTCCCAGCAGTCGGCCGTGCCCGGCGGGACGAGGAAGCCGAGGGTGTCGCACGTGCCGTCGTGGAGGACCGGCCCCACCCCGGGGGCGTCGCCGCCGCGGCGCAGGATGTCGACCGCCTCCAGCCCCTGGCGGGCCGGCACGGTCACCAGGTCGCACGGCGGGGGCGCGACCGGCCCGTGGGGGCGGACGCCGTCCGCCGCGGCGCGGTGGCCCGCCGCGGCAGGGGGCGCCGTGCCGGTCTCCATGCCGAGCTCCACCAAGAGGATCCCCTCCTCGCGCGTCCTTCCCGAAGAGGCGCCGTGCGGGCCTCCGGGTGGTTCAACGCCGCCGGGCGTCAGGGGCTACGGCGGCACGCCGCCGCAAAGCGTGGCGGTTCATGGCAGATCACCGGCGAGATGTCCCTTTTGCAGTCAAACCCCGTGTGAGCCCCCGACCACAGCAGGTACGTTCTTGCCCGCCGGAACACGGCTGCACCAGGAGAGGGCACGGCCATGGCGTCGTCTCGGGCATCACGGGCCCGTCCCGCGCATCCCAATCTCGTCTTCCGCCGGCTGCGCGGAAGCCGCTCGCCGGGCGAGTTCGCCACGGCGGTCCGACGGGCCGCGCGCGAGATCGGGGAGCAGGTGTCCTGCGACGCCCGCTACATCGGGCGGGTGGAGTCCGGGGAGATCCGCTGCCCCAACTACGCCTACGAGCGCGTGTTCCTGCACATGTTCCCCGGCCGCTCCCTGGCCGACCTCGGGTTCGCCGCCCGGGAGGAGGTCCGGGGGCGGAGGCGCCCGGCGGCCGCCCCGCCGGACCCGGGGGCCGGGACCGGCCCCGCGGGAGCGCCGCCGCCGTGCTGCCCCTGCACCACCGGCGGAGGCCGGTGCCGTACCGACAGCGAGATCGACGAGGAGAGCGACGTGCTGCGTCGCGCGTTCATGACCAGCGGGTCCGCCACGGTGGCGGCCGCCTCCTTCGGGTTCGGAGGCGGCGGGGTGCCCTCCCAGCGCCGCCGCGTCGGTGAGGGCGAGGTCCGGGCCGTCGAGGACGCGGTGCGCCGCATCCGGCTGCTGGACGACCGGCACGGCGCGGACGGGCTCTACGTGCGCGCCGCCCAGCCGCTGCACGCCGCCTACGCCCTCCTGGACTCCGGGGCCGCCACCCGGTCCGCCGTGGCCGACCGGCTGCACGCGGGTGCGGGCGAACTCGCCCTCTCGGTGGGCTGGCTGGCCCATGACTCGGGCCGCTTCGAGGACGCGCGCTCGCACTACGCCGAGGCGCTGGCCACCGCCCGGGTGGCCGGGGACCCGGCGCTGGAGGCGCATGCCTTCTGCAACACCTCCTTCCTGGCGCGGGACGCCGGGCGCCACCGGGAGGCCGTACGCACCGCGCAGGCGGGCCAGCAGGCGGCCCGGCGGGTGGGCTCGGCCCGGCTGCTGTCGCTGCTGGCACTGCGCGAGGCGGGCGGCTGGGCGGGGCTGGGGGACCGCGCGGGCTGCGAGCAGGCGCTCGGCCGCGCCCACGACCACTTCGCCCGGGGGGCCGGTGCCCGCGACCCGGAGTGGATGTCGTTCTTCGCCGAGCCCGAGGCGGAGGCGCTGCAGGCGCAGTGCTGGGCGGCGCTGGGGCAGTGGCCGCGGGCGGCGTCGCACGCCCGGCGTGCCGCCGCCCTGCAGGACCACCGCTTCACCAGGAACCTGGCGCTCTACCGGGCCGAACTCGCCGCCGATCTGGCCCGGGCCGGGGCGCCCGACGAGGCGGCCGCCGCGGGCGAGCAGGTGCTGGTGCTGCTGGGCGGCGTCCGGTCGGCCCGCATCAGCGGGATGCTGGCCGACACGGCCTCCGTGCTGCGCCCGCACCGCTCGGTGCCCGGGGTGGCTGGGTTCCTGGACCGGTACGAGGGGACCTCCGCCCGCCGCGCCTGACCCTTCTCCCGGTCGCCGGCGCGCATCCGGGGCGGCGGGGCGGTCCGGTCAGAGTTCCAGGTGGGCGGTGTCGTTCCAGCGCTCGACCGCGGGCTCGCCGTAGGCCCAGGACAGCACCGACAGGCTGGTGGGGTCGAGGCGCATCCGCGAGCCGAAGGAGACGTCCTCGCCCAGCCAGCGGGCGCAGATGGACCGCAGGATGTGGCCGTGGGCGAAGACCAGCACATCGCGTTCGGCCGAGCGCGCCCACCCCACGACCTCGTCCGCGCGCGCCGAGACCCCGGCCAGCGTCTCCCCGCCGGGAACGCCGTCCTTCCACAGCACCCAGCCCGGCCGCTCGGCGTGGATCTCCGCCGGCGTGAGCCCCTCGTAGGCGCCGTAGTCGACCTCCATCAGCGCGTCCCAGGGCTGCGCCCGCTCCCCGAACCCGGCGAGGGCGCAGGTCTCGCTGGCACGCACCAGCGGGCTGGTGCGCACCTCGACTCCCTCCAGGCCCGACCAGGGCGCGCGGTGCAGCCGCTCCCCCAGCAGCTTCGCGCCGCGCCGCCCCTCCTCCAGCAGCGGGATGTCCGTACGGCCGGTGTGCCTGCCGCTCAGCGACCACTCGGTCTGGCCGTGCCGGGCGAGCAGTATCCGCGGTGCCATGAGGGGCTCTCCTGGTGAGACGTCCGATGTGCCGGGTGCGCGGCCGCGCGCACCCCGTGAACGGCCGCCCGGCCGGGGCCGGTGCCGGCCCCGTGGTTCACGGGCGCGTTCCGTTCCATCATCCCGCACCTCACCCCCAGGCGGCTCGGGGGACGCCCGCGGCGGCCCCGTCCGGGCCGGCGGCATGCGCGGGCGGGCCCGCCGCGGGCCCCGTCGCCGACGGCTCCCGGCGCCGTTCCCGCCCGCGATGTCGGTGGCGGATGCGAGACTTCCGCGGGTGAGCGAATCCCCGGAGAGCGCACCTCCCCCGAAGGCGCCGACGACAGCACTCAGGCAGCGGCTCGCCGAGCTGCGCGGGCCGTCCGCGCAGCCGCACCCCCTGGACGCCCGGGCGCTCGCGGCACTCGCCGCCAACCCCGGCTGCCGCCGCCGTGCCCTGCTCGACGGCGCGGGGGTGGACAAGTCGGCGCTCGCCGCTGCGCTCGGCTCTCCCTCCGGCTACGGCCAGTCGCAGTTCGCGTTCATGCGGGGGAACGCCTTCGAGGCCCGGGTCAAGGCCGACGGCGGCCGGGAGCTGCTGCGCCTGCTGGGGCTTCAGGAGGCGGGCGAGGTCCGCCTCCCGGAACTCGGCGCCTCGGGCCCGGAGGGCCGCGCGGCCCGTACGGCGCTGGCGCTGCGGGAGGCCACCGGGGCGGGGGCCGTCAGCCTGCTCGACCACCCGATGCTGGCGCTCGAGGTGGCGGGCTCCCCCGCCTACCTGGAGCCCGACGCCGTGGTGGTGCACCCCGACGGCCGGTGGACGGTGGTGGAGATCAAGTCCTTCCCGATGATCGACGCCTCGGCGGACGCCGCCAAGGTGGGGGCCGCCGCCCGGCAGGCGGCGGTCTACGTACTGGCCCTGGAGCGGGTCGCCGGGGCGGTGCCGGGGGCCTCGGTCGCCCACCGCGTGCTGCTGGTGTGCCCGAAGGACTTCACCAACCTGCCCACCGCCTCCGCCGTGGACGTGCGCAAGCAGCTGTCCGTCACCCGGCGGCAGCTGGCCCGGCTCACCCGCGTCGAGGACATCGCCGCGGCGCTGCCCGAGGGCCTGACCTTCGACCTCGACGGCCGCTCCGCGGAGCAGCTGTGCGAGGCCGTGGAGCAGGTTCCGCACGCCTACGCCCCCGAGTGCCTGGCCGCCTGCGAGCTGGCGTTCCACTGCCGCGACCGGGCCCGGCTGGCCGGGGCGGTGGAGGCGCTGGGGCGCTCGGTGCGCGGCGAGCTGGGCGGGCTGAGCACCGTCGGGGAGGTGCTGGCCGCCGCCCGCGGCGAGGCCGGCGAGCCGGACGACCCGGCGGTCGCCGCGCTGCGCCGCGCGGCCGCGCTGCGCTCCGAGGCCCTGGCCCCGGCCGGGGTCCCCGCCGCGCGGGGGGCCCGGGAGGCGGAGGGGGCGGCATGTCGCTGATCTCCACCCTCGCCCGGTTGGAGGCGGTCGAGTCGGGCCGGGCGCAGCCGACGGCCACGGTGCGCCACCGCCATCTGTCCGACCGGCCGCTGGTGTTCGTCCCGCTGACCACCGCGGGCGAGGCGGGCGCGCCGCTGGGGGCCCTGGTCGGCACCGATCCCGGGGAGCCGGTGCTGCTGGTGGTGGCCCAGCCCCGCGACCGCGACCTGCGGGCGCAGTTCCTCGCCGAGCTGGCCGAGGTGTTCCTGCCGCACCTGGAGCGCTACGCGGAGCGGGTCGAACCCGCCGAGCGCTCCGAGACGGACCCGGAGTCCGGGAAGCGTGTGAAGGTCGAGGCCGAGCTGTGCGCGGACGCCCCGCAGGTGATCGTGCCGAGCCGGGCCGGTGTCGAGTACCTGAGGCTGCTGGGGCGCTCGATGCGCTTCCGCCGCACGGCCGACGAGGACCCGGAGAACCCCTACCCGGCCCCGCCCCGGGTCCCGCTGCTGGGCCGCTGGTTCACCCACTACGGGGAGCGTGCCCGGGTCCCCGGCTCCTCGCTGCTGGCGGCCGCGACCGACCTGCTGAACCGGCACTGGGCGACCGGCCAGTCCTCGCTGGAGGACCAGCACCTCGGTGCCCTGCTGGCCTGGATCGACCCGGCCGGCGGCGTTCCGGGCGCCGAGGCCGCGCTGCGGGCCGGGACCGCCCGGGACGAGGAGGGGCAGCTGCTGTGCCCTCCGGCCGGTCCGGCGACCGATCCGGCCTTCGACAACCGTCTCCTCGCGCCCGCGATGGAGCGTTTCGACCGGGCCCGCCGGATGCTTCAGGCCGCGGAGGACGGGGCCAGCGCCGACGACCTCCTCGGTGAACTGCACCGCGCCGAACGGGAGGTGCGCCGGCTGGTGGCCGGGCAGCTGCTGCCCACCTGGAGAGCGGTGTGGCGGGCGCTGGAGCTGCTGCGGGCGCTGCCCGAGGGCTCCCGGGTGGCCGACCGCTGGACGCGGGACCGCTGGTCCTTCACCACCCACCGGGACCGGGTGCGGGCGGGCGAGCCCCCGCAGCCGCGGCACGACGACGCGGTCACCGCCGCGCGGAAGCTGGCCGCGCGGGAGACGGCGCAGGCCCGGCTCGACGCCCAGGAGGCGCTGGACGACCCGCTGGTGATGGCCGGGTTCAGGCTGTCGGGCGAGGCGTTCGCCGGCGAGGTGCTGGATGTGGAGATGGCCTGGTCGGAGTCGAAGCGCCCGAGCCCCCGGCCGCTGGTCCGGCTGCGCACCGACGACCGGCCCCACCTGGAGGAGCGGACCAGGGCCTACCGCTCGCTGGACGGCAGGCCGCAGACCGCCGAGGTGGCCGGCGTCGAGGAGGACGGGACGCTGGTGCTGCGCGTGCTGGACCGGATGGGCCGGGGCCGGGAGCCCGCGGCGGGGAGCGTACCGGAGAAGGGGGACCGGATCTCCTGGACGCTGTTCGCGCACGACCAGCGCGGCGGGCCGAAGCTCCCCGACCCCGAGGAGACGCCGTGGACCCACGGCGGACCGCCGCGGACCGACCCCGAGAGCCCCGATGCCGTGACCCCGGAGGACCTGCTGTGACCGCCGAGTACGCCGTGTCCCGCCGTGCCGGGGCGGCGGAGCCCTTCGACCCGGCCGCGGCGGCGGCCCGGGCCACCGCGGAGATCCTCGACGACACCCTCGGCGGCCGGGCGCGCGGGGTGGTCGTGGACTCTCCGCCCGGCGCGGGCAAGTCGACCCTGGTCGTGCGCGCCGCGCTCGAACTGGCCGCGGCCGGGCGGCCGCTGATGGTGGTGGCGCAGACCAACGCGCAGGTGGACGACCTGGTGCTGCGGCTCGCGGAGAAGGAGCCGGCGCTGCCTTTGGGCCGGCTGCACTCCAACGACTCCGATCCCTACGACCGGGCGCTGGACGCCCTGGACAACGTCCGCACCTCGGCCAGGGCGGGCGACCTGGCCGGGGTGGACGTGGTCGTGTCGACCGCGGCCAAGTGGGCGCATGTGCAGGGGGTCGAGCCGTGGGGGCACGCGATCGTCGACGAGGCGTACCAGATGCGCTCGGATGCGCTGCTGGCCGTGGCGGGCCTGTTCGACCGGGCGCTGTTCGTCGGCGACCCGGGCCAGCTGGACCCGTTCTCCGTCGTCGGGGCGGACCAGTGGGCGGGGCTGGCGTACGACCCCTCGGCCAGTGCGGTCTCCACGCTGCTCGCGCACAACCCCGAGCTGCCGCAGCACCGGCTGCCCGTGTCCTGGCGGCTGCCCGCCTCGGCGGCGCCGCTGGTGTCCGAGGCCTTCTACCCCTACACGCCCTTCCGCAGCGGCACGGGGCCGGGCGAGCGGCGGCTGGCCTTCGGGGTGCCCTCCGACTCATCGGGGCCCGACCGGGTGCTGGACGAGGCGGCGCGGTCGGGGTGGGGGCTGCTGGAACTGCCGGCGCGGCTCACGCCGCGCACCGACCCCGAGGCGGTCGCGGCGGTCGCCATGGTGGTGCGGCGGCTGCTGGACCGGGGCGGGTCCACCGTGTCGGAGCGCTCCGGGGACCCGGTGCCGCTGACGGCCGACCGGATCGCGGTGGGCACGGCCCACCGGGACCAGGCGGCGGCGGTGCGCGCGGCGCTGGCGGGTCTGGGGGCCGCCGGTGTCACGGTGGACACGGCCAACCGCCTCCAGGGCCGCGAGTACGACGTGACGGTGGTGCTCCACCCGCTCTCCGGGCGGCCGGACGCGACGGCGTTCCACCTGGAGACGGGCCGCTTGTGCGTGCTGGCCTCCCGGCACCGGCATGCCTGCGTCGTGGTGTGCCGGGCGGGGGTGTCCGGGCTCCTCGACGAGCACCCGTCGACGGAGCCGGTGCAGCTGGGGGTCTCCCTCAAGTTCCCGGACGGCTGGGAGGCCAACCACGCGGTCCTGGCGCACCTGGCGGAGCACCGGGTGTCCTGGCGGCCCTGAGGCACCCTTGCACGGCGCGGGACAATGGAGGACGGTCCGGGCCTCCGGGCCGGGGACGAGGAGGAGTACGGACATGGCGGAACCGGAGCGGACGACCGAGCGCAGGCTGCGGCCGGCCCCGCTGCTCTTCGAGCCGTCGGAGGCGGCCGCCGATCCGGAGCACTTCTTCGACCTGGAGTCCATGGAGGACCCGCACGAGCTGCTGGCCCGCTCCACCGAGCTGACGCTGGCCTTCCGCGCGGCCTCGGACCGGGCGGTGGAGTACCAGGCGATGGCCGCGGCCCAGCTCGCCGACCCGCGCCGGTTCGACCGGTTGACGCCGGGCGACATCGGTGCGCGGGCGGGCTGGACCGAGGACTACGCCCGGAAGATGATCGAGTTCGGCCGGGAGCTGCTCGCCCAGCCGGGCTGAGCGGCCCGCGGGCCGCGCTCCCGCATATGCCAGCCACACGTGGCGCGGCACTGTACCCCTTTCCGGGGGGCCGCGCCCCCTTTTCCGGGAACTCTCCGGAATCCTCCGGTTACCCGGGGTACATCTGGTGGACATGACGACATGGCTGCGAGACCCGGGCACCGCCACCGCCGGCACGGGGACCGGAACCTGCGCCACCGGTACCGTCGCCCCGCCGCACGGGGCCGACGCCGGTGCGGCCGCCGAGGTCACTCCCCCGGGCGCGGCCTGGCTCGCCTCCGCCGAGGCGTTCCCCCGCACGGTGCTGGCGTTCTGGGAGAGCCGCCCCTCGGCACCGGCGGTCCTCCCCTGCGGCACGGTGTTCGACGTGGTGAACGCCCCCGGCACCTTCGGGCGGCGGATGCTCGACCGCCTGTGGGAGGAGGGGCCGGGGTCGGGGCCGGTGGCCCTGCACCGGGGCCGGACGATGCTCTTCGCCGCTCCCGGCACCGCCCAGCGGCTGCGGGCCCTGCTGCGCTGGACCGGCGAGCCCCCGACGCGGTCGGGCGGCACCTGGGGGCGGAGCGTGCCGCCCCTGATCTGCCACGGCCCGGGCGACGCGGTGACGGTGCCGCCGCCGGCGCCCGCCGAGACCCCGGGGGCGCCCCGCTGGCTGGTCGCGCCGGACACCCGCACCCCGTGGCTCCCCGGCCCCGAGGTCCTGCTGTGGGCGTGCGTCCGCGCGGCCCGCGCGGACGCCCGGCACGACGTGCGGGTATCGATTTCTCCTCCCGCCGATCCGGGTGCTAAGGTCTACGACGTCAGCAGGCGCCGCTAGCTCAGTTGGTTAGAGCAGCTGACTCTTAATCAGCGGGTCCGGGGTTCGAGTCCCTGGCGGCGCACAGACACCGGAAGGCCCTTCGCGAGAGCGGGGGGCCTTCCGGCGTTCCCGCAGGGCTCCGGCCGGTCAATCGGTCGTGATCCTGATCGTCCAGGCCCCCGTGGCGGTGCGGTCCATCACCTCCACGCGGGTGCGCCCGCCGTCCGGGTCGCGGGTGGTGAAGGTCTCCCCCTCCCGCAGGGGCGCGTCCGCGAGCGGCGGGTAGACCGACCGGTCCGTGCACGCCTCGGTCTCGGGGTGGGTGTCGATCACCTCGACGGGCCCCCCGCCGGACGCCTCGTCGCCGCGCACCCGGTAGAGCAGCACGCCCTCGGTGCAGGTGTCCGCGTCGTTGCCGACCGCGGCGCGCGCCTCGACGGCGAGCACGCTGTCCGGACCGGTGCGGACCACCGCGAGCCGCCCTCCGACGCTGCCGCCGGGCACGGGCGCGGCGGCGAGCGGCTCCAGGGTGACGATCCTCCCCCGGCGGCCCGGCGGCCCGGCCGCCACGCGGGCCGCGCCGCCGCCGTTGACGCAGCGCACCTCCGCGGGGCCGAGCCAGCCGAGCTTCCACTTGTGCCAGCCGAAGAGGTCGGGGGCGAGTCCGAACTGGCTGCCCATGACGTCCCAGTCGCCCACATGGGTGTCCCAGTCCCCGTTGCCGTCCACGGGCCGGTGGTAGAGGTCGGGCAGGTCGAAGACGTGGCCGGTCTCGTGGGCGAGGACGTTGCGGTCCGGGGGGTGCCGCTCGAAGACGGTGACCACCCGCCGGATCTCGGTGCCGTCGACGGTGAGGGGGCGGTCGAAGTTGACGACCTTGGTGGCGTCGGAGTCGACGCCGGGGGCGTCGGGGTCGGCGACCAGGTAGACGACGTCGTAGCGGGAGAAGTCGACGGCCGGGTCGACGGCCGCGAGGGCGTCCTTCAGATAGGCGCTGCGCCGGTCCGGGGCCCAGTCGCGCCGTATGTCGTAGAACACCGAGGCCCGGGGCATCGGGATCCATTCGGTGAGCGCGCTGGTGCGCAGTTCGAAGGCCCCGTAGGAGGCGCGGTGGAAGAAGTCGGCGGTGGCCGGGAAGTGGTCCGCCACCAGGTCGGCGGGGGTGGTCAGGGGCGCGGAGTCGGGGAAGGAGAGGAAGACCATGACCGCCTCCAGCGAGGAGGCGGGCCTGGGGTAGGCGGCGTTCCAGGTGTCCAGCCCGAGCGAGTGGTGGGCGGCGGTGCGGGGCAGGGCGCAGGGTCCGGCGGGCGTCGCGGCCACCGCCGGGCCCGCCACGAGGGAGGTCGCCGTGAACGCCATCAGGGAGGTGAGAGCCGCGGCGGCGCTGCGGGGGCGCACCCGTTCCACTCTCCCGGGTGTTCCCCGGGGCGGCTGCTGACCCTCCACGTGGACCTCCGGCTCGGGATTGCGGGATGCCTCACCCACCCTGTGCCGGTTCGTACGGACTTGGCCTGTTCCAGTGCACCACACGGGTGAGCGGTGCGCCCGGGCGCCGGAGGGGCCGTCGGATCGCCGCGACACTCCGACGACTCACGCAACGTCACATTCGGTCGGACCGCATCCGACCCCGGTCATGACCCGCGCAGAAACGATCGACCATGATCACGTGGCGCCTTCGCCCCCCTGGGCGACGCTGGAACGGCCCGCTCGGCAGCCTCTATGATCGGCACACTTTCCCCGACATCCACCGGGATTTCTGCACCGAACGCCCCGGCCGGCCCGCCGCCGACCGGATGCGTACGACCCTGGACGACGCGCTGCATGCGGGAGTGAGCGGTGAGCGGTATCCCCGAAGGACAGGAGCCCCCGGGCATCGGAGTTCCGCAGGGCGGCCGTCATGTCATCACCCACGGTTACGATCCGGGCCAGAGCTTCGCCGAGCTGTGCGACTACCGCGCCGCCTTCAACGCGGCCCAGCTCGCCATGGCCGTCGTCGACCCCGAGGGCCTGGTCATCCGCGCCAACGACGCCCTCGCCACCCTGCTCGGCGGCCGCCCCGGCGAACTGCGCGGACGCTGCGCGGCCGACCTCGTCGACCTCGCGTCCGACGCCCGCACCTGGCACGCCTACCGGGAGGTGCTGCGCGGCAGCCGCTCCCGCTTCCGCTGCACACGGCGGCTGAAGCACGCCGACGGGCGGACCCTGTGGGCCGAGGTCACCGTCGCCCCGGTGCCCGACACCGGCGACGTGCTGCTCTCCGTCGCCGACATCAGCGACCGCCGGGAGCTCCACGCCCGGCTGCGCCACCTCCAGCTGCACGACCCCGTGACCCGGCTGCCCAACCGCGCCCTGTTCTTCGAGCGGCTGACCGCGGCCCTGGAATCGACCCCCTACGACCACGGCGCCACCGGGCGGATCGGCCTGTGCTATCTGGACCTGGACGGGTTCAAGGCGGTCAACGACACCCTCGGCCACCGGGTCGGCGACCGGCTGCTGGCGGCCGTCGGGGCCCGGCTGAACGCCTGCGCCGAACGCGGCGGCCATCTCGTGGCGCGCCTGGGCGGGGACGAGTTCGCCCTGCTGGTCGAGGACTCCACCGGCACCGAGCAGCTCGCCGACCTGGCCCGCTCCGTGCTCGCCGCACTCCAGCGCCCCTTCGACCTGGCGGGCCAGCGGCTGTCCGTGTCGGCGTCGATCGGCGTCGTGGAGCGCGCGGCCGCCGGGACGAGCGCCACGGGGCTGATGCAGGCGGCGGACACCACGCTCTACTGGGCCAAGGAGGACGGCAGGTCGCGCTGGACCCTGTTCGACCCGGAGCGCAACGCCACCCGGATGACCCGGCAGGCGCTGGCCTCCACCCTGCGCCCCGCGGTGGAGCGCGGGGAGTTCACCCTGGAGTACCAGCCGCTGGTCGGTCTCGCGGACGGCGTGACCCGCGGGGTGGAGGCGCTGGTGCGCTGGAACCACCCCCGTTTCGGCACGCTGACGCCGAATCGGTTCGTCGCGATCGCCGAGGAGGACGGCTCGATCGTGCAGCTCGGGCGGTGGGTCCTGCACACGGCCTGCCGCCAGGCGCGCCGCTGGCAGCTCGACCACCCGGAGGTGGAGCCGCTGTTCGTCTCGGTGAACGTGGCCGTGCGGCAGGTCTGGGACTCGGACCTGGTGGCGGACGTCGCGGAGATCCTGGCGGAGACCGGCCTGCCGCCCCGGCTGCTCCAGCTGGAGCTGACCGAGTCCGCCGTGATGGGGTCAGCCGGCCGCCCCCTCCAGGCGCTCCAGGCACTGAGCGCCATGGGCGTGCGCATCGCGATCGACGACTTCGGCACCGGCTACTCGAACCTGGCCTATCTGAGCCGCCTGCCGGTCTCCGCCCTGAAGCTCGACGGGTCCTTCGTCCGCGGCTTCCAGGACGAGGCCCATGCCAACCCCGCCGACGAGACCATCGTCGAGGCACTGGTGGAGCTGGCCCACCGGCTGGGCCTGACGGTCACCGCGGAGTGCGTGGAGACCTCGGGCCAGGCCTCCCGGCTGCGCCGGATCGGCTGCGACACCGGCCAGGGGTGGCTGTACTCGCGGGCCGTGGCGCCGGAGCGGATCCACGAGATGCTCACCGCGCTCCCCCGGCACACCGCGGCCGCGGGCTGACACGAGTCGGCACCCGCGCGGGCACCGGCCGGAACGGGTGGGCACCGGCCCGGACGGGTGGGCACCCGTGAGGACGCCGGCCGCCCCCGTCCGGGTTGGATACCGAGCGGGGGCGGCGGCCTGTGGGGGGCGGAGGGGTGGCGGGTCAGCAGGCTCCCAGGTCCTGCCAGACGCCCCACTCACCCGTGGTCCCCGGCTCCTCGCCCTGCGTCCACCACTTGGCCTTCCAGGTACGGCCGTTGTGGGAGACCTGGGCGTTGCCGCTGTAGGCGGTGGCCTGCGCCCACGCCTCGGCCGTGCAGCCGCCGGACGGGGGCGGGCTGGTCGGCGGGGTCGTGGTGGGCGGCGTGGTGGTCGGCGGCGTGGTCGTGGGCGGGGTGGTCACCGGGGGCTGGGTGGTGCCGCCGGTCGCGGCCACGATCTCGTTCAGCAGCGTGGTGTTCTCGTCCAGGCCGAGCAGGGAGTACATCATCGCGCCGCCGAGGCCCCGCTGGCGGGCGTAGTCGGCACGGGCCTGGATCGCCCGCTTGTCGAGGCCGGTGAAGAACTCGCCGTCCTTGTAGAAGTACGCGGCCTTGGCCTCGTCGTCCCAGAAGGTGGTCGCCGGGTTGTCGACGATGCCGCCCAGCTCCTTGTAGTGCGCGATGCCGGCCTGGCGGCTCAGCGGGCGGGCCGCCGAGGCGCCGGTCGCGGTGCCGGCGAGGCCGTTGTTCGCGGCGGGCACGCCCTTCCAGCCGCGGTAGTAGAACTCGTAGCCGAGGGTCAGCTTGCCCGCGGGGAAGCCGCCGGTGATCCCGTAGGCCGCGTCGCCGTCGATGTAGGCGTCGATGGCGTTGTCGACGGAGTACTTCGCGGTCCCCGGCGCGATCGGGTCGGTCGGGTCGGAGGCCGGGGAGTACAGCGGCGACTGGTGGTACGCGGGCCCGTCGCCGTCCCAGGCGCCGTGCATGTCGTACGTCATGATGTTCGCGTAGTCCAGGTACGCGCCGATCTTGTCGGTCTCCAGGTACCTGATCTTGTCCTGGCCGGCCGGGAGGGCCGCGGTCAGCAGGTACTGCTTGCCGCCGTGGGCCGCGCCGTACGCGTCGAGCTGCTTGCGGAACTCGGCGAGCAGCAGCGTGAAGTTCTGCTTGTCCTCGGGACCGTGGTGGTTGCCGAGGTGGCCGCCGGAGGAGCCCGGGTACTCCCAGTCGATGTCGATGCCGTCGAAGATGCCCGCGGCGGTGCCCGGGCCGCCGAAGCCGCCCTCGACCGGCAGGTCGCCCTGGATGTACTGCTTGATGCAGGAGGAGACCAGCTTCTTGCGGCTCGCGTCGGTCTTGGCCGCGTCGTGGAAGTACTTGGAGTACGTCCAGCCGCCCAGCGAGATGTTGATCTTCAGGTGGGGGTACTTCGCCTTCAGCTCCTTGAACTGGTTGAAGACGCCCACGATGGGCTGGTCCCACCTGTCGGCCACGCCGTCGACGCTGTCGGCGGCGCTGAAGGAGCGCTGGTAGTCCGCGTAGGAGTCGCCCGCGCCGTCACCGGCGCTGGGGTTGTTGTCGTCACCCGCGGCCTTGTTGGCCATGAAGCACGTCAGATCGGTCGGGTGGATGTTCCCGAACGAGTAGTTGATGACGTCGAGCTTGCCCGCGATACCCCGGGTGTCCAGGTGCTTGGGGTAGAAGGCGTTGCCGTAGATGCTCCACTGGTCGTAGTAGGCGATCCTGACCCCGCCGTCGGAGGCGGCCGCGGAGGCGGTGTCGGACGCCTGGGCGGTGCCGAGGCCGGCGAAGCCGGCCAGGGCGCCTGCGGCGAGCGCGGCGGTGGTGAGTGCCGCGAGCATCGGTCTGCGGGAGCGCATGTGCAGCCTCCGGGGGGTGCGGATCGGACGGTGGAGCAGGGGGACTGGAGCAGTGATAGCGATCCGCGGACGCCCCCGTCAATGGTCTGAACCAAACCGGGAACTAGACCTTTCCCGCGGCGAAACCCCTTGTCAGAGCGGTGAGCTGACAGAAATCAGCCGCTCGTCACCGGGGTGACGAGCGGCTTAAGGATCTCTTAAGCGGCGGCGGGGCCGGATGTTGACCACTGGACCACCCGCCGGCGAGGCCCCCAGGTTTTACCCGGCGGCAACGTCCCCGGGGACCCCGGCGGGCAGCCCGTACGCGTCCGCGAGGAGGTCGTGGCTGCGCAGCCGGGCCTCGGCCCCGTGGACGTTCGCCGTCAGCATCAGCTCGTCGGCGCCGGTGCGCGCCACCAGTGCGTCGAGGCCCTCGCGGACCGCGTCGGGGGTGCCGTGGACGACGTCGGCGAGCCACGCCTCGGTGAACTCGCGCTCCGCGGCCGTGAACGGGTACGCCGCCGCCTCCTCGGGGGTGGGGACGAGACCCGGCCGCCCGGTGCGCAGCCGGAGCATCGCCAGCGCACCGGTCAGGACCTGCCGCCGGGCCTCGCGCTCGTCCTCCGCCGCCAGCGCCGCGACGCCGATCAGGGCGTAGGGGGCGTCCAGCACGGCGGAGGGGCGGAAGCTGTCCCGGTACAGCTCCAGGGCCGGGACGGTGTGGCGCGCGGAGAAGTGGTGGGCGAAGGCGAAGGGCAGCCCCAGCTCCCCCGCCAGCCGGGCGCTGAAACCGGAGGAGCCGAGCAGCCAGACCGGCGGCCGGTGCGGGGACTGCACCCCGCCCGGCACGGTGCTCTGCACCGGGCCGGGCACCGCGTGGATCCGGGCGTGGGGATGGCCGTCGGGGAAGTCGTCGTCGAGGAAGCGGAGCAGCTCGCCGAGGTGCCGGGGGAAGTCGTCCGCCCCCTCTTCGGCGGTACCGGTGCGGCGCAGCGCCGCGGCGGTCGCCCCGTCCGTCCCCGGGGCGCGCCCCAGCCCCAGGTCCACCCGTCCCGGCGCCAGGGCCTCCAGGGTGCCGAACTGCTCGGCGACGACCAGCGGGGCGTGGTTGGGCAGCATCACCCCTCCCGACCCGAGGCGGATGCGCCCGGTGTGCGCGGCGAGATGGGCGAGGATCACCGCCGGGGACGAGGAGGCGACGCCCGGCATGGAGTGGTGCTCGGCGACCCAGTGGCGGTGGAAGCCGCGGCGCTCGGCCAGCCGGGCGAGCTCCACGCTGGTCCGCAGCGCCTGCCCCGCCGTGCGTCCGCTGCCGACGGTGACCAGGTCCAGCACGGACAGCGGTACCGGGGCGGAGCCGGCCGCCGTGCCTCGGATCTCGTCCACTGCGTTCACCGGGGAGCCTCCTGTTGCGTGTCGCGGGTACTCCGCGAGGAAACAGGAGGCAGTCTCCGCTTATTCCCCGGGGCGGACCGGACCGGGACCGGGGCGGGGCGGGCGACCCGGACCGGGCGTCAGTCCCGGCCCGCGAAGAGGGCGCCGAGCTCGTCGGCGCGCACACCGTGCCGCTCGGCCAGCCGCAGCCCCTCCCAGACCGTCACCTGGTTGGCCGTGAGGACCGGCTTGCCCACCGCCTCCTCCAGCTCCGGCAGCAGCGCCACCGTGCGCAGCGCGGTGTCCGGCACCAGGACCGCCTCCGCCTCCGGGCGGTCCGCCGCCCGCACCAGGGCGAGCAGCTGCCCCGGCCCCCAGCGCGCCGCCTCGGCCGCGGTCGCCACCCCGCCGGTCACCGTCGCCACGACCTCCACCCCGGCCTCCCCGAGGAACTGCGCGAACAGCTCGGCCACGTCCTCCGGGTAGCTGGCCGCGACCGCCACCCGAGCCGCCCCGACGGCCTGGGCCGCACGGACGAAGGCGAAGGAGGTGCTGGACGCCGGAAGGCCCGCCGCCAGCGCCAGGGAGCGCACCTGCTCGCGCGCGCCCGCCCACCCGTACACGAAGGATCCGCTGGTGCACGCCCAGACCACCGACTCGGCCCCGGACAGCCGCAGCTCCTCCACCCCGGCGGCGAGGCGGTCCTCCTCCCCCATCCGCAGCAGGGCGTCCACCCGGTGGGCGTCCTCGCCGATGTCGGTGTGGACCACGGGCACGTTGACCCCGGTGAGCAGGGCCTCGATGCGCGGGTAGTCGTCCTCTGCGGAATGCCCGGGGTACAGCAGCCCCACGGTGGTCATGTCACGCCCTCCTGTCCTTCCGGCTCGGCCGGTCTCGCAGCAGCGTCCATCAGCAGAGCCTGGTAGGGGCCGACCGCGCGCACCCCGATGGCGCGCAGGGCCGACCACATCGTGACCTGGTTGGCGGAGACCACCGGCATCCTCAGCTCGGCCTCCAGCTGCGGGATGACGTCGTAGGTGGGCAGGTTGGTGCAGCTGACGAAGAGCGCGTCCGCGTCCGCCGACACCACCCGGCGGGCCATGTCCGCCACCTCGCGGTACGGCACCTTCCAGATGTGGCGGGTCAGACCGAGGAAGGCCCGGCCCGTGACCGCCACGTCCGCCTGGGCGAGAAAGTCCTCCAGCGCCCGGGTCACCGACTCCGTGTAGGGCGTGAGCACGGCTATCCGGCGTGCCCCCAGCTCCTGCAGGGCCTCGATCAGTGCGCCGGACGTGGTCAGCGACGGTACCTCGCCGGCCGCGCTCATCACCTCGCACATGGCGCGTTCCCCGAGGACGCCGCCCACAAAACTGCCGGAGGCGCACGCGTAGGCGACCACGCTCGGCTGGGAGGCGCTCAGCGCCCGGACGGCCTCGCGCAGCGTGTGGTGCTCGCTGACGAGCCGGGCCAGGTCGAGCGAGACACCGGCCGGCACGAAGGGGGTGCGCGTCAGGCGCAGCGAGACCTCGTCCGGGACCCAGCGCCACAGCTCGCGGTCCAGTGCGAAATCGAAGGGGGCGACCACGCCGACACCGTGCTGCGGCAGGGGCCCACCGAGGAAGGCGACGTCCATGACCGTGCCCTTCAGACGCCTTGTTGACGACGGTAGATTCGAGTGCAAGCGTGGGTCAATCCATACATCCCAGACTTTTCGAGGCGGTTTCCGGTCGATGTCCCGACCCTCACTCCTGGTCCTCGCGGCCGACCCCCCTCCGCGCCTCGGCGCCCTCACCGGGAAGGCGGACGTCCGCTTCACCGACGAGGCGCGCCTGGCCGGCGAACTCCCCCGCGCGGACGCGCTGCTGGTGTGGGACTTCACCTCCGAGGCGGTCCGCCGGGCCTGGCCCGGCGAGGGGTCCAGACCGCGCTGGGTGCACACGCCCAGCGCGGGGGTGGACCGCCTGCTCTGCCCGGAGCTCGCCGCCTCCGACACCGTGGTCACCAACGCCCGGGGCGTCTTCGAGCAGCCCATCGCGGAGTACGTGGCGGCCCTGGTCCTCGCCATGGCCAAGGACCTCCCCGCCACCCTGGAGCGGCAGCGCGAGCGGCGCTGGCAGCACCGCGAGACCCTTCCGGTCCAGGGCAGCCGCGCGGTCGTCGCCGGGGCCGGGCCGATCGGCCGCGCGGTGGCCGGGGCACTGCGCGCCCTGGGGGTCCGCACGGCCGTGGTCGGCCGTACCGCCCGGCCCGGCATCCACGGCGGGCAGGACCTCGACCTGCTGCTGACCCGGGCCGACTGGGTGGTGTGCGCCGCCCCGCTGACCGAGGCCACCCGGGGGATGTTCGACGCCCGGCGCTTCGCCCTGATGCAGCCCTCCGCACGCTTCCTCAACGTCGGGCGCGGCCCCCTGGTGGTCGAGGCCGACCTGGTCGCCGCCCTGCGCGACCGGACGATCAGCGGCGCCGCGCTGGACGTCTTCGAGCAGGAGCCCCTTCCGCCGGACAGCCCCGTCTGGGAGGCCCCCGGCCTGATCGTCTCCCCGCACATGAGCGGCGACACGGTCGGCTGGCGCGACCGCCTGAGCGAGCAGTTCGTCTCCCTGTTCGAGCTGTGGGCCGCGGGAGAACCCCTGCCGAACGTGGTCGACAAGGAACGTGGGTACGTGCCCATGCATGACCACGCGCCTGACTGACCTGACCGCACACCGGCTGCTGGCCGGCTACGCACGGGGGGACTTCTCCCCCGTGGACGCCGTCCGGGAGTGCCTGGAACGGGCCGAGGCCGTCCAGCCGGCCGTCAATGCCTTCGTCCGTATCGATGCCGAGGACGCCCTCGCCCGGGCGGGGGAGTCGGCGGCACGCTGGCTGCGGGGGGAGCCGCGGGGCCTGCTGGACGGCGTACCCGTGACCGTCAAGGACCTGCTGCTCCAGCGCGGGGTGCCCACCCTGCGCGGCTCGCGGACCGTGGACCCGAAGGGCCCCTGGACGGAGGACGCCCCCTCGGTCGCCGCCCTGCGCCGCCACGGGGCGGTCTTCCTGGGCCGGACCACGACCCCCGAGTTCGGCTGGAAGGGCGTGACCGACTCCCCCCTCCAGGGGGTCACCCGCAACCCCCACGACCCCTCGCGGACCAGCGGCGGGTCGAGCGGCGGCGGTGCGGCGGCCGTGGCCCTGGGTGCCGGGCCGCTGTCGGTCGGGACGGACGGGGGCGGCTCCGTGCGCATCCCGGCCTCGTTCTGCGGGGTCTTCGGGCTGAAGCCGACCTACGGCCGGGTGCCCCTGTACCCGGCCAGTCCCTTCGGGACGCTGGCGCATGTGGGCCCGATGGCGCGGGACGCCGCCGACGCGGCGCTGATGCTCGACGCGATGAGCGCACCCGACTGGCGCGACTGGACCCAGTCCCCGGCGGAGGGCGAGCTGCGCGGTCACCTGGCCGAGGGGGTCGAGGGGCTGCGGGTCGCCTACTCCGCGACCCTCGGCGGGCAGGTGCCCGTACGGCCCGCGGTGGCGGCCGCCGTGCGGCGGACGGCTGCCGCCCTCGCCGACCTCGGCGCCTATGTGGAGGAGGCCGACCCCGACATCGCCGACCCCGTCGACGCCTTCCACACCCTGTGGTTCACGGGCGCGGCCCGGGTGGTGCAGCACCTGGGGCCGCGGCAGCGGGCGCTGCTGGATCCGGGCCTCGCGGAGATCTGCGCCGAGGGGGCGGGGCGCAGCGCCCTGGACTACCTGGCGGCGGTGGACGCGCGGGCCGCGCTCGGGCGGCGGATGGGCCGCTTCCACACCCGCTTCGACCTGCTGGTGACGCCCACCCTGCCGATCACCGCCTTCGAGGCGGGCGCGGAGGTGCCCGCGGGCTCGGGCCTCCACCGCTGGACGGGGTGGACGCCGTTCACCTACCCGTTCAACCTGACCCAGCAGCCCGCCGCCACCGTGCCCTGCGGGACCGACGGGGACGGCCTCCCGGTGGGCGCGCAGCTGGTGGCGGCACGCCACCGGGACGCGCTGGTGCTGCGCGCGGCGCACGCGCTGCACGGGGCGGGGGCCGCGGTGGCGCCCGCCCCGGGCGGGCCGCGCTGACGCCCGGGGCCCGGCGGCGCCTCAGGCGCGGCGGAAGGAGAGCGTCTCCCCCGCCGCGCCGGTGCGCCACAGGTCCTGGCAGGCCGCGGCCATCTCCCCGAGCCCCTGCACCACCTCGCCCCAGACGATGCCCGGCACCCAGCCGGTGTCCCCGTTCAGCAGCAGGTTGTTGCGCTCGTAGAACAGCGCCAGATCCACCGTCACCGGCCCCGGCCGGGCGGCACCGTAGCCGTGCGAGGCCGTGCCGAGCTGCTCCCCGCTGAAGGTGAAGTAGCACAGGTCGCCGGGGATCGGGGTGACCGTCGGGTTCTCCAGCGGGGGCTCGGCGTCGGCGAAGGGCGGGAAGAGGGCGTAGACCTCGTTGCGGGCGTACTTGGCGTGGTAGACCTCGCCGCTCAGCGGCAGCGCCCCCCACACGGCGGCGCAGGCGGCCGGGGCCCGGTCGTCGAGCAGCCGGGCGGTGCAGCGGGCACCGCGCCGGTCAAGGGACACGGTCAGATATCGGTCGGCCATCTTCTACGCATACCCCACGCGGACCCGGGTAGCCGCGCGGCCATGGCTCGTACTAGACACGCACGACCAATGAGCAGACGCTCGGTGCTCCTCGGCACCGCGGCCGTCGGCACCCTCGGGGCGCTCGGGGCCGCGGGGTGCGGCCGGGTTCCCTCCGGTGACGCGCTGGCCAGGCTGAAGTCCCAGGGAACGGTACGCCTGGGGATCGCCGGGGAGGTGCCGTACGGCTACGTGGACGACCGGGGCGAGTTCACGGGCGAGGCCCCGGAGCTGGCCCGGGTCGTCTTCAGGCGCCTGGGGATCGACACCATCCAGCCGGTCGCCACGGACTTCGCCTCCCTCATCCCCGGTCTGAACTCCCAGCAGTTCGACGTGGTGTCGGCCGGGATGTACATCAACAAGGACCGGTGCGCGCAGGTCATCTTCTCCGACCCCGAGTACCAGATGCTCGACGCGTTCATCGTGCGCAAGGGCAACCCGAAGAACCTGCACGACTACGAGGACGTGGTGCGGACCAAGGCCCGGTTCGCCACCGGGACGGGCTACGCGGAGATCGGCTACGCCGTCGCCGCGGGGATACCCGAGAAGGACATCGTCATCCTCCAGGACCAGGTGGCCGGGCTCAACGCGGTGGAGTCCGGCCGCGTCGACGTCTTCGCCGGAACGGCCCTGACGGCCCGCGAGGTGGTGCGCAGGAGCTCGCGCGCCGAGGCCACCGAGGCCTTCGCCGCGGTCGTCGACGGCAAGGAGCAGATCGACGGGGGCGGCTTCGCCTTCCGTCCCACCGACACCGAGCTGCGCGACGCCTTCAACGACGAGATCCTCGCGATGAAGAAGAGCGGTGAGCTGTTCCGGATCCTGAAGCCCTTCGGCTTCACCGAGTCCGAGATGACCACCCTGACCGCCGAGGAGCTGTGCCGGAAATGACAGCCGGACTCTGGCAGAACTGGGTGCTCCCCGGTATCTGGATCACCGTGCAGCTGCTGGTCTACAGCGCCGCGCTGGCCGCGTTCGTCGCCTTCGCCGTGGGCATGGCGCGAACCCATCGCTCGACGTCCGTGCGCTTCCTGGCGGGCTTCTACACCGAGGTCTTCCGCGGGACGTCGGCCCTGGTGCTGATGTTCTGGCTCTTCTTCGTGGTGCCCCCGCTGATGGGCTGGCAGCTGGTCCCCATGTGGGCCGCGGTCCTCGCGCTGGGCCTGTCGTACGGCGCCTACGGCGCGGAGATCGTGCGCGGGGCACTGAACTCGGTGGCCACCGCCCAGCGTGAGGCGGGTGTCGCCCTCAGCTTCACCCCCTGGCAGCGGATGCGGCTGATCCTGCTCCCGCAGGCGGTGCCCGAGATGATGCCGTCCTTCTGCAATCTGCTGGTCGAGCTGCTCAAGGGCACCGCGCTGGTGTCGCTGCTCGGCGTGGGGGACGTCTCCTTCGCCGCCTACCTGGTGCGCCTGGCGACCCAGGAGAGCGCGCAGATCTACACGGTCAGCCTGGTGATCTACTTCGTGCTGGCCCTGCTGGTGACCCGGTCGATGAAGGCGCTGGAGCGCCGGTCGAAGCGGAACATCGGCATCGAGCAGGAGCCCGGCCTGCTGGGCGGCCTGCTGGCGCGCCGCGGCGCCCAACCGGTCCGCGGTACCGAGGCGGCGGGGGGTGCGTCGAAGTGACGTGGGACTGGTCCGCCGTCTGGGACTTCATGCCGCGCTTCTGGGAAGGGCTGCTGGTCACCCTTCAGGTGCTGGTGCTCGGCTCCCTGCTCTCCTTCTCCCTGGGCCTGGTCTGGGCCCTGGCCTTCCGGGCCCCGAGCCGGCTGGTGCGCTGGCCGGTGAACGCCTTCACCGAGTTCGTCCGCAGCACGCCGCTGCTGGTGCAGCTGTTCTTCCTGTACTTCGTCCTGCCGGAGTGGGGCATCCGCTTCTCCGCCCTGGTGACGGGCACGATCGCGATCGGACTGCACTACTCGACGTACACCGCGCAGGTCTACCGCGCCGGTATCGACGCCGTGCCGAAGGGCCAGTGGGAGGCGGCGACGGCCCTGAGCCTGCCGGCCCACCGGACCTGGTCGGCGGTGATCCTGCCGCAGGCCGTCCGGCGCATCACCCCGGCGCTCGGCAACTACGTCATCGCCATGCTGAAGGACACCCCGCTGCTGGCCGCGATCGGCGTGCTGGAGCTGCTCCAGCAGTCCCGGCTGGAGAGCGCCTCGACCTTCCAGTACACCGAGCCGCTCACCGTGATCGGCATCGCCTTCATCCTGATCGCCTATCCGGCTTCCCTGCTGGTACGAGCCCTGGAGCGCCGCCTTGCCCGCTGACACCGCCACCGACACGGCCCCCGAGACCGGCGGCACGCCGAACGGCGAGCTGATCCGCTTCGACAACGTCACCAAGCGGTTCGGGGACAACACGGTCCTCGACGACCTCTGCTTCTCGGTGAAGCCGGGCAAGCACGTGACCCTGATCGGCCCGTCCGGCTCCGGGAAGACGACCATCCTGCGGCTGCTGATGACCCTGGAGTCGCCGGAGGAGGGCACCATCACGGTGGCCGGAAGGAAGCTGTTCCCGGCCGCCGAGAAGGAGCGCCGCGAGGCGCGCAAGAAGATCGGCATGGTCTTCCAGCAGTTCAACCTGTTCCCCAACATGACGGTGCTGCGCAACATCACCGAGGCGCCGGTGCGGGTGCTGGGGCTCTCCAAGGAGGAGGCCGAGGCACGCGCCCGGGAGCTCCTGGAGCTGGTGGGGCTGAGCGAGAAGGCGGACGCGAAGCCCGGCCAGCTCTCCGGGGGCCAGCAGCAGCGGGTGGCGATCGCCCGCGCCCTGGCGATGCGCCCGCAGGTGCTGCTGCTGGACGAGGTGACCTCCGCGCTCGACCCCGAGCTGGTCGCCGGGGTCCTGGACCTGCTGCGGGACATCGCCCGGACCACGGACATCACCATGGTGTGCGTGACGCACGAGATGGGCTTCGCCCGCGACATCTCCGACGAGGTCCTGATGTTCGACGGCGGCAAGGTCATCGAGTCGGGCCCGCCGGAGAAGATCTTCTCGGATCCGGAGCAGGCACGGACGCGCGAGTTCCTCGGCGCGGTGCTCTGACCACCCGACCCGCCGAAGACGTATGCCTTTGGCATATGCCAAGGAGATGCGCCCCAGCGCAGGCCGCTGGGGCGCCGCTCCTTTTGCGCCAACACCCCGCCGCCGAGGGGTCCTTGGCCGCTATCGTGGAGGGGAAGTTGCGGTAACAACCTGGTAGGGGGAAACCGTGGCGCTGAAGCCCGAGCCGACCGCGCCGTTCCATTCGGTGCACTACGTCCTGCGCGTCCTGGAGACCATCTCACGCCACGGCGGCGGCGTGAGCGACGCCCAGATCGCGCGCGAGACCGGACTGCCGCCGGGCCACCTCGCCCCGATGCTCGCCATGCTCCGCCGCGAGGGCTACGCGGAGCAGACGGCCGAGGGGGCGTACGTGACCGGCGAGTCGCTCGTCCTGCTGGGTTCGGGGTCGACCCGCAAGGAGGCCCTCGCGGCCAAACTCCAGGACACCCTGGCCGAGCTGCGGGACTCGGTGGGGGCGGCCGTCTACATCAGCCGGTACATCGACGGCGAGGTGAAGATCACCCAGTTCGCGGACGGCCCGGGCACCCCCAAGGTCAACGAATGGGTCGACTTCCGCTCGGCGGCCCACGCCAGCGCGGTCGGCAAGTGCCTGCTCACCCAGCTCGACGTCGACGGCCGCCGTGACCACCTCTCCCGCCACAAGATCGCCAGGCTGACCTCCCGGACGATCACCAGCGAGCGGCTGCTGTTCTCCAAGCTCGACGCACAGCCCCCGACCGTGCCCGTGCTGGACCTCCAGGAGTACGCGGTGGGCACCGTGTGCGCGGCGGTCCCGCTGACCGCCGGGTCCGCGGTGGGCTGCCTGGCCCTGTCCCTGCCGATCGAGCACGCCCACCGGCTGCGGCAGGCCGCGGACACCCTCAACCGCAGGGCGGCACCGGTGGTGCTCTCCCTGGCGATCTGACACCGTCCACCCGGCCGTACCGCCACGGAACGGGTGATACCACCCCACGGCCGGCGGGCGGGCGTCCCCTCGGATCCGGACCGGGCCCCGGCCGGGACGCCCGTGGTCGGGACCACCCTCCGGGAACCGGTATGGTGGATGCCGTCGGCCGCCGAGCGGCGGACGAGTCGGGCGCCGCTAGCTCAGTTGGTTAGAGCAGCTGACTCTTAATCAGCGGGTCCGGGGTTCGAGTCCCTGGCGGCGCACAGCACGGCAAGGCCCCTCGCGTGAGCTTGGGTTCAAGGGGTCGTCGCAACACCACTTGGTTTCAGGTGGTGAGTAGATCACGTAGACGCTCGGCTGGGGTATCCCAGTCGAGCGTCTTG